>NZ_JAFRSC010000023.1 GCF_017427765.1 Methanobrevibacter sp.
CTTTATATGTAATATATATTATCCTTCAACCATAATCAGCTTGCCCGTTGAAGGATCCTTGTATACTTTTCCCATTTCCATATAACCCTGACCTGAACTGTCTGATGACTCGGGAGTATCATTAAGTTCCTGGCCTTCAGTAACTTCAGTAATATTTGCATTCGACTCCTGAATAGCCTGACTCTGCTCATTAGAAGTATCAGCAAATATCACGCTTTGCATATTCCAGCTGATTACAACAAAAATCAGAAAACCTACTGCAATAACAAGCATTGCATCAACAAGATTTGTGGTTCCGGCCATCGGGTCCTCTTCACCTTCGCTGAATCTCTTTTTACATTTGCGTCTAACCATAGCCAAAACCCCAGTTAATGTTTTAACTTATCCAAAAGAGCATCAACCAATGCATCCAGGTTGGATAAATCCTCTTCATACCATCTTCGTCTGATTTTTGATACGAAATAACCGACAGCACCTGCACCAATACCTACAACTGTTGTATCGAATGCTACAATGATTGCGCTTGCCAATGTATTTACATCACCTGCACCTAAAGCAGCAAGCCCAGGACCCATCGGAATTAAAGTACCCATCAGACCTAATGTAGGACCTATACGGGTAACGATGTCTGTCCTTTCGATTGTCTTTGCAAGTTTTGTCTCTTCAAATTCAATAAGTTTTCTTGCAAGGGTCTGTCTTGAATCAGAGGTTAATGACTCAGAACGCAATACCTTAACCAAAATCACTTTCTGATTTTCATAAAGCTTGGCATTTTTAATTATATTCATCAGTTCATCACTGGAAGTGGCTTTAGAAATTGAGTATATTAATTTCTCAAGCATATCCGGCGTTACTTTTTTTCGAGAAGTATATTCTGAAATAAGACTGCCTAATGTAAGTATTGCAAAAAATGCAAAGATTACCAGAAATATGATTACAGGAATCTGCAAACTTTGCGCAATCATATTCAACCCTGAAGTCAATACTTCAGATCCAGGAATTACTGTTGTCATAAATTATCACCATCAATCCAAATAACTGTTATTTTTAAAGTAAAATCCGCCTAAAAACATTATCATCAACATCAAAGCCAAAACTGCCAGTATATATTCAGGAGATGCTATTGAAATTGCATCCATAGGATTCATAAGCAAAGCGGTAATGTTTGGCAAAAACAAGGCAGAAAGCAAGAAATATATTCCTAAAAAGAACATGAAATTTCCCAATACAATCGGATAAGGCTTATTGATAAATTTAACCAGGTAATTTGATGCGAAATATGTTATAATAATGGTTAAAACCAATGCTAAAGCAACAATTACGCTTAAATTCATAAGTCCCAAACCGACTGTAGGTGCAACCAGCATTATACTTACTATGATTGACCCGAAACAGCACGGACAAGGAGCTACAACCGCCATACATGTAGCTGCTGTAGTGTTTTTTTCAAATACCTTATATTCCCTAATTGTAAAAATGCCTGCCAGAATCATTATGACGGCCATTATCAGGAAAAATTCAAAATTATAAGTGTAAATCAAATCGGTAATCTGAGTTGTGAAAAATGATGATATTTCAGTTAAAACCAAAACACCTCCACCGTAACCGATAGAAACCAAAGCCAAATATCTCTTGGACATGTTGGCAAGTCCGGTAGCCAGACCCAATTTTATTCCGAATATTAAAACAGCTGACAATATTCCCAACTGCCATAACAAATTAATTACTTCCATCCATATTCCCTCTTTAAAAAATTAAAAATAAATGAATTAATCATAATTTCTCATTGAATAATTCATCTAAATTGTTAGTTTTTTTATCTCCGTCTTTATCTCTAAAGTAACCGACTCCAATTATAAGAATTAAACATATTATTCCTAAAACTGCAATTAAACTCAATCCAACTTCACTTGCAGACTGCTGTGTAACCGGATTAATCTCAATGGATTTTTTAACGTCAGCACCTTCCTGTGCTGAAGCACCAACTTCTGAAGAGGATGAACTTTCACCGGCATCAGAAACCGCATCCCCATTGGAGTTTCCATTGCTTTGTGAGTACTGACTGTTTGTAGTGGTCGCATTTGAAGCGATAGTGGAACTTGATGAGGAACCTTTTGTTGGATTTGGAGTTGAAGGCGCACTATTGGAAGGATCTGCACTGCTGTCAGGCGGAACGTTATATGTATTGTTTAAAAATACAGGATTTTGGGTTGCATCATACAATTTAGGAAGCAGCTGTGCCAAAATATCGGGATTTACATACTGAACAGCCCACTGCATCATCGCAATATTTCCGCAGCTGCAGTCACAGCATGCAACGCCGTTTTTTACGGTAGCCTGAGCCCATGTATTTGCAATATCACGCAATGTAGCATCATCGGCATTCCAATATCCTTCATGGGCTGCAGTAAGCATTGTTCCACTCATTGAAATAAGTGAATATGCATTGTTTCCGCTCATCAGCCAATCTTTAACTCCCAAACCATATTTGTCATTGTAATAAGTATTATAAACCCTGTTCCACAAGTCATCTGAAACGGAACTTGGTCTTGTTACCTGCCAGCCGTATAAATTGCTTACAAATTTATTTGACATGTAACGTGCTCCGCTGTAACCTTCATTCATCATTCCTTTAATCCAATTAGGATTGTCATATCTTGCGGCAATTTCCTTATACATCACTTCTTCAAGGGATGAAATATATGCATTATTCTTGTCTGCATACATCAAAACCTTCATTTTAGGAGATTTTCCTGAAACATTTTCAACAGCCATTGATAAACCTCCCCAATAATCAAAGAAGTCATCATTGTCCATAACACCGTACTGATTGGTATTACGGCTGGTTATTATAGTATCGGAATTTGATAATGCTCTAAGGAATACCAAAGAGTTTGTATCTCCCCAGTAATTTTTGGAATACATGTTTCCCATTCTTCCAAGATAAAACTGAGCAAGCTCATCGGTATTGTTCCATGTCCATGACATTGATACCAGTTTGGATATTCCGGCACCATAGTCACCGTTAGGAGGTGCAAAAATTCTTGTTATCGCACATTCACCTGCATAAGTCTCATTATAACCTATACTTAAATAGTAAAGACAGTCTTCAATCCAATGTTGAGCCACGTAATTATCAGTTAATGGCTCATTTGAAACTCCGTAATAATTGATTCCACCAACAACACCTTCAAGAGCTTCTTTCAGCTGATTTCCATATTCGCTTTCCATCAATGTCTTATTATTGATTAAAGTCAGATAGGATCTGGCCAAAGTTACCCTGTATGCGTTGTCTAAAAGAATTGCCTGTGAAGAATATAAATCTCTGAACAGTCCGCTTGTAATGACTGTCACGTCAATCCTTTTTTTGTTCCATCCGTCCGGACGGGTCAAATCATCGAGTTTTATTACTTCAGGCATTGCACCCACTTTCTTTCCGGTAGGATTTCCTTCATCGTCATAACCTGCACTTGAAGAATCTGTCCAGACAGGCTTCATTCCAAGCAGATAAAGAACAGCTGAAACCAGTGCCCCATCGTCCCTTGCGGTTTCGACACACCAGATACCCATGATAACCTTTTCTGTTGTATCGTTTAAATCTGCAAGTGTCAGTAATGCAAGAGTCTTTGCATAATTCCAGGCATCCTGAGTCGGAAGCTCACTTGACTGGTCCTGGAACATGTTTTTACCGGTAGGAAGCACAGACGGCTTTACAACAATTTCTCCTCCTTCACCTACAGGAACGTATCTGCCATTAAGTCCGTCAAGCATTGAATCAAGCTCGCCGGATATGCTTTGATTAATAAGTTCAATGTAGGTTTTTGCAAGATCAAGACAAGCCATCACATTGGTATTGTTAAACTCATCATTTGAATTAATCAGAACAGAAGCCACGTCATCCACATTCCAGTAAATCAGCGCTTTGCAGATATCATATGATTTGTTCATGATAAATTCTCTTTCAAATGCAGACAAATCACTGTAATCTTTGGAATAGTAAATTCTTGAGAGTTCACCAAACAGATTGAGTGTTCCCTGATTGTTGTCCAATACCAAATCATGTGCCATCATTGCACTAACGGTATTGGCCAAATCGGCTTCACTCCAATACTCTCCCAAAGCATGAAGACCCAAAGGATATAAAGTGTCCTGAGTTGATTTGAGAAACTCATTTACCTTTTTGATTAATAAATCGGCTGAAATAGCTTCAACATCACTTTTGTTGAGACCCAAATTAGCCGAATAATCATTGGATATAATCATGTCTTTTATCTTTTGAGCTATCACTTGTTTTTGAGAATCTTCTTTTGCATTATCATAATCATTGACAAAGGTAGCTAATGCAGTAAGATTAGCATATAAATGTGTAAATGCCATTGGAGAAGTTAAATGTGAGATTATAACAGCAAATCCTCTTCTTTTAGCCTGAATTGCTTCTCCCAAACCATCACTGATATAGAAGTATAGCTGAGGAACATCACCAACAACAACAGATCCGTAATCAGTTGCTGATAAAAGTATCTCTTTTCCAGGCAGCCATTCGTGTGTTGCGTGTCTTCCTACAAAAATCATTGAATTTGAATATCTGGTTTGCATATAGTAATAAGCGGCCAGATACTGATGTGTTGGAGCAACTGCAGTACAATGGTATAAATTTTCAATATCAGCTTCCCATCCTCTTTGAGGCTCGGGAGCAATGAATACATTTCCAAATGTCAAGCCCGGAACAACAAAGTAATCAGTTCCGTTCCTGTTTACCACCATGACATCTCCAGGGGCATTTCCCCATCCGTTTAAACCTGAAACGTTTAATTGCTTAAATTCGTCAAAATACTTTAAATATAATTCATAATAATCCTCATTTTGGGTTTTGGCATAATTTTTCAATGCCTCCACAATATTTTCCAAGACTTTTCTGGATTCTGTCTGCTTTTCATCCGGAAGGAGCGCTGCAACCTGATTGAACCAGTCATCAATAGTATCTGAAATTGTAACAGTGTAGTTAAGCTCGACTGCCCTTCGGGTTAGCTCACCGATGTATGCAACGGTTCCGTTTGTCACCTGAATTTTTACAATATCATCAAGAGAGTCAAACCAGGATGTATATTCACTGACCGGAAGCAGAACAACACCGCTTTGATTGGCCAGCTTTTCAAGCTCACCAGGTGCCCAGTTAGCTACATTGATACCGCATTTAATGATTAGATTTTCAAGTTCAGACACGTTTTCAGGCAATCTTCCAACATTATATCCTGCATTTTTCAGAGTATAGAGCATATTGTAGATACTTTTAATAGTATCCAAATAACTGGATCCAATATTCTGCTTTCCCGGAGGATAATTATAATATATTATTGAAATCATCTTGTCTTCATTTAATGTGTATTTCAAATCCACCCAGGAATCGATTCTATCGGCTAAAAGCTCAATATTGCCTTTATGAGGAATATAAGTAGTAATTCTAGCTCCGGTTAAATTAGACAGATAACTTGAAGCACCTCCAATGAAGGTGGCGTCAATTATTCCCTGAGTCTCGGCAATGGTGATGTGCCACCATTTATCGCTTTTTTCAGTTGTAAGACCGGTTGATCCCAATTCCCACTGCTCATTAGAAACATAGTCTGAGTGAACAGCACGAAAGATTGGAACTCCTGCCTTTTCAAAAAAGTCTGTTGCCTTTGTGAAATTTTGGCCTCCCACACCATATGCAACCATTGAAACGATTGCATCAACATAAACGTCATATGCAGAAGAATTGGCCAAAAATCCAGAGATATCTGTGCCTGCACTGGTCCATGATTCAACCATCACAGCCAATTGCTCGGCAGAACCTCCTGCTGCAAAAACAGGAATAACATTGTATCCCCTTGCTTCAAGAGATTCAATTATGGAATAGCAGGTATGCAACTGCTGGGATTCAATATACATTGTACTTTCCAAAACTCCAACAGTACGAGTATTGGAGGAGTTGAAAAATACTTTAACGTATTCATCCAGAGAATACCATCTGTCCCTGTAAATTCCATAGCTTTTGGAGCCTGTAAATGTTGGATTTTCATATTCTACAGAAAAGCCCAAATAATTCAAGACATATAAAATCTGATTTTTCAGATTATCCTTATCATTAAGGTCTTTATAGAGAACCAGATTATTTAAAAAAGAGTTAAAGTCTCGTCCATTTGTATTTATAAAATTGTATACATTAGAATAAGCAATACCCCTTTTTGTATTTTTGAAATAATTAATCAAATTCTCATTTGAAATTCCGGAAAATATCTTGTTATAATTCAGTGTATTATTCCTAATCAGGTTTATTAAACTTGATTCTGAATTCAAATTTCCTGAAGGAGGTTCCAAAATAAGAAATACTTTCTTATTGGATAAACTTGGATTTTTTGCCAAAACACTTGTTAAAACTGAATCAACATCACTGCTTACCCATTCACCGATAAATGCATCACATGAAGATAAATAGCTAATCAACTCATTTTCATCCATTGTTTTGATTTGATCACCGCTTCTGATAATTAAATTTACATCACGAAGAGAGTTTTCATCCAAAAGTTCTACACTTGCCTTATCCAGAATGTTTACTCCCGGATTATCACTGATTATAAATAAAGTAGTTTCACGAGAATCAGTTAAATTCTCATCAAAATTATTAATTGAAATCTTTTTAGAGCCGTCATTGTCTGAAACTTTTAATTTATTCATATCAGAATCCTGATTGACACTATCTGTTGCATTTTCTTCGGCAAATGCAAAGTTAACAGAAATGCTGAACAAAAGCATTATTAAAAGAATCAGGACAATATTCTGTTTATTTCTAAAAAAACTCATTAAAATTCACCTTTATTTTTAAAGGAATGTAGTAAAATTTTATAATAAATTATTACTACATACAATAAATTTGTAATAAAATTAGATATATAGTTTTCTAAAAAAAGTAATACCAAATGGCTTAAAATCGCCAAAAAAGTAATACTAATTTAAATTAAGATTAAAAAGTAATACTAAGTACTTAAATAAAGAAAAAATCAGTAATACTTTCAAAAAAAGTAATACAAAAAGTGGAAAATTCATTAAAAAAGTAATACTTTAGACGTATTTTTAAAAGAAAAAAAGTTAGAGAGAATGAATCTCCCTAGTTGATTGTTATTTTTGTTGTTGCTTTTGAAGCCTTGTAGGAATTGTCACCTGCAAAGTTAACATTTGCTGTGTAGGTACCTTTTTTATTGATGTTTAAATTGAAAGTAGCCTGTCCGTTGGCATTTGTTTTTGCAGAGTATGTTTTACCGGCAACTGTTATTGTAACCTTTTTACCTTCCTTAAGATAAGTTTTACCGTCAATGGATGATCCTGGAATGGTTTTTAAAGTTACTGTATATGATTTTGTTTTTGCAGATGTCTTGAATGATTTGGCGGGAGCACTTATGCTTGTTGTTTTCTTGGTTACGATGATTTTTTTAACAGTGAATGCACCCTGATAGTCGTCATCGCCTAAAAATGCGACTGCAAAAGTGTATGTTCCCTCATTTGCCAGGTTAATCTGCAGTCTTGCCCAACCTGCACTATCGGTTGTGGTATTATATACCATACCGTTGAATCCTATTTTGACCGGTTTTGCGCTAATGGCCTTACCTGAGGCGTCAACCAATTTGACTTCAAAGTATCCTCCACGCTCACCTGCATAATAGTCAATGGAATATGTGTTGTAGTCCTGAGCATTGATGGACGTTGCAACTCTCGGTTTTATCAGATCTTTTATAGTTAAAGAGACATTTGCAGGCAATATTCTGTCGCTGCCATCATATGTAATCACAACGTCTGAATTGGATGACACTTCGATACTGACAGCTCCGTTGTTACTGGTTTTTGTGCTGAATGCTTTGCCGTTTATAGTATATTTTATATTAGCGTTTGCTATTGGCTTTTGGTTTTCATCAACCAGAACGGCTGAAACTGTTCCTGAACCTGAAACTGTGAGCTGTTTAAATTCACTTGAAACTGCAGTGCCTTCAACAATCATATTTGCATAAGTTGAATCATATATATCATCACCATAATAGACAACCACAACATCATGATTTCCGACCGCAAGACTATCCACTGTCAGTGTGGCCTTGCTGTCAAATAGCTGTCTGATATAGTCAACACCATCTACAACAACAAGGATTTCTCCGCTTGCGCCGGGAACTTCGACATTTATTGTAGTGGCTACGCCGATTCTAGGCTCGCTTATAGCCAAATTAATTTTACTGGACAATTTCAATACTTCAATAATCTCGGTTGCATTGGCCATCTCATAATTATCATCACCGGCATAGAAAACGTCTAAAATATGTGTTCCTGCACCGATTTCACTGATAATAATTCCAGTGCAGCCGTCCTCATCCAATGTGAGTTCAATTTTTTCGCCGTCATATATTGCTATAACCTCACCGGTAGCTCCAGGAACATAAATGTCCACATCAACGTCCTCACCAATGCTGACCTCTCCTACGTCGATTATAATCTGGCTTGAATTTTTAGTGAACTTCTCGATTTCGATTTTAATGCTGGCGTCTGACTTGAAATGGGAATTGTCTCCATCGAATGTTATCTGACAGTCATACTTGCCGACATCCAAAAGCAATGGAAGTCTCAACACTCCGTTTTCATCGCTGAAACCTGCAAATGAATATCCTGCCACATCAACATTTATTAATCTGTTTGAAAGAGGTTTTTTAGCTTCATCAACCAAAGTGACATTTAATATTTTAACATCCCTTTCGCCGAAAGTCAAATCGGATGCAAATATCTGAGTTTTACTGACATCAACGGCAAAGGAATCAATAATCGCATCACATTCATAAATTGAAGATGCGGGAAGAGTAATGTTTATGTTATAGACGCCATTTTGGAGATTTGTCAAATCGATTTTTGCCTTGCCGTCAACCAGTCTGACCGGCTTAATCTGCTTGTCATTAATATAAACTATCAGGTCTTCGCTGATTTTGTTTAAGCATGTTATATCCAATGTGGCATTGTTCATTGCCTGAGATATTTTCAAATCCATTATGACATCTGTTTTTGAAAAATCAACGATACCCTCATCAAATGAAGATGAATAGCCTTCGCCGTCAAAAGTTGCTGAAACGTATTTGGACTCGCCTTCAAAGCTGTATTTCATGCTGGCAATTCCGTTGTTGACATCTATTGCATAATCAATGCCCTCAATAGTGAATGTCACATGCCCTTTATTGACCGGATTGCCGTCCTCATCAACAACAGTGGCGGTAATTGTTACCGGATTTTCAAAATTATGATTAAAATCCAAAGTTAAAACCGTATCAAGAGTTCTTAAAATGGTAAAAGCCTTAATACAGGCAACTTGTGATGCATACCAATGGTCAGGATATGAGGATTTCAAATCATATAAATCCAGCCAGTTTTCACCGTCCCAGCTTGCATAAGAGATTCCCGGATAATAAAATTCATGATTTAACTCATAAATCTCGGAAATTGGAAAAGCAGCATCACCATCGACAGTAATGTTAAAAATCACTTCAAACACATCGCCTGCTTTAAGAAGAACCATTTCATCCAAATCAATGGTAAAATAACCCCTATTGGAAGTTCCGGATTTGAATGCCTTAAATTCATCATTTACATTGACAGTAACGCTCCAGTCAGTCAATTCATTAAAGTAGGTTGAAACGCCTGCTAAAAATTCATCGCCCTCGGATGTGAAAACATTTTTATACATCACGCTGGAAGTGGTATTGTAGAAAAAGTCAGTGACTCCAGGAACATCATACTGGTAATTCTTATCGAACTTGACAGTGTCATTTAAAATGAAGGTATAAGGAGCCCTCCAGATTTCATCACCCCAAAAGCTAGCATCATAATATGAAAGATAGAAATAACCGTCATCTCCCCAATAATCACCCCAACTGTTTTTTATAATCCATGCCCCATCGTCTTCAGGAGTGCTTTTAAAGTTATTTTTACTGTAATTGTCATCCCATCCGACAATGGTGACTGCATGATTTTGAGATGATTTCTCATTACAGTAATAACCGTATGTCCGGGCATTATAAAACCTGCCCTGATTCATATTGATGGCTATTCCGACAGCCCCATATTTCATCAAAGCCTCCTTGATTGCATCATTATCAGTTGAGTTGTCATGGCGCAATTGCAATACATTGTGAACATGAACAACACTGTTTAAAACAGGAGATAAAACTGAAGGGTCTTCATATTCATCATCAACTTCCAAAACAGGACCCAACCAGCTTAAAAGGTATCCATGACTCATCCTAAAATTTCCACCCTCATTTGGAGTAAAATTCCATCCGTAGTGAGAGTATAAAGCCATCAGGTTTTTCATGTTTTCTTCAGAGAAATCATAAGTAACATTAGCTGCTTTTAAAATGCAGGATTCAAGAATGGTAAGTGCTGTAAAAGCCCAGCAGCTTCCGCTGGTCTTTTGGTCTTTAACACTTGTAACCTGACCCTCATCAATCAAGCTATATCTTGCCGGTAAATTTTCAATAGATTTTGGTGTGAATTTATATAATGTATAGTTGCCGCTTCCTATATTGAGATTGATTTCATCAGTATCATATACATCATCATGTTGGTTGGCCTTATTGTTCCTGAAATTGTTGTCTGTTTTCAAAGTATTGTTCAATTCATTCAGAAGAGAATAGATTGCGCCGGCACAGGAAGCACTGTTATTATAAAAACCATTGCCTTTGACAATATAATCACAGCAATCTATAAACAATGCTCCTCCGTTTAATGCCGAATTACTTTCAAAAGTGGATTTGGTCAGTGAAAAGTCACAGTACATGGCATAGATTGCACCGCCATCCCACCTAGCTCGACAATCGGAACAATTGATATCAGTTAAATACACATTGGAGTTTAATGTGGTTATAGCCCCTCCGAAAGCTCCGCTTGAATTAACGATTTGCAAATCACTTCCATTAAAATAGTCGGAATCGATCACATATATTGCACCGCCATCACCTGCAACGGATGATGAATTGTAGAACTTGGATTTTGATATTGTTACATTAACATTATTTTCACATGCAATGGCTCCACCGATGCCGAATGCTGAATTTGAAATAAACCTTGAATCTGAAACATCCAAAATATCACCTGAAATATAAATAGCACCTCCAAAAGTGGCATAATTTTCGGCGAAAGTACAGTTTACAAATGTTAAAGAACCACCATAACTGCAAATGGCACCTCCAAAAGAATCGCCATATCCATTAACTTTACCCGTACCATTTAAAAAAACAGTATTTGTTGCCTTAAGATTACCTGAATTATCAATTGCACAATCAATCAGAGTAATATTTTTAAGCGTTACGTCATTAGATGTAGTTAATCCCACACCACCATAAGTGATTACTGTTTTATCCACATCACTGCCAATGAAATTTACAAAATCAACATATGCTTTCTTATCAAGAGTATATTCGCCGTTTGCAAGATGAATATTGGAATAATCTTTTAACCTTGAAGATTTCAGATATTTATATGGGCTTTCAAAAGAACCGTTTCCATCTTTTTGAGCTGATGCATCAAAATAATAATCATTATATTTTTCTTTCAACAGATTTTCATCACTAACTGAAACGTAAATGTCAGTATCTGCCGATTGGTCTATAAATAATCCGGTATCATTTTCATAAGCGAAAGATGCCGGAATAATCATCAATAAAACCATCAGGGAGAAAATCAAAATGAATTTATTTAATCGTTTTGACAAATTAATCCCTCAAAATTTTTAATTGTATTTATTTATGTAACCGAAGATATAAAATTATAACTCAGTTCAAAAATCAGTTCAATTTTCTAGCCGAATTGCCTTTTGAACTTAAGATTGAATATCCATATGCAGACAAAACCAAAAATAGAACCGATATTCATCCCGATGATGGCTCCAAGATACACACCAAAGACTCCCATCCCCATATAAATCCCCATTATATAAGCGAAAGCCATGCTTAAGACCAGTTCCCTTAAGACTGTCAAAGCCAATGACTTAAAACCGGATCCGACACCCTGATATGCATATGCGGCAGTCGCTCCGAACGGAATCAGGAAGTTATAAAATACAAGCAGCCTTAAAATTTCAGAAGACCTGCTTACCAGTGCAAGATTGCCTGCCTGGAAATTAAAAAATTCACAAATAGGATAGGCGAAAATGAAAAACAGTCCACTAATCATTAAAGTGATAGCCAAACTCAGCAGGGTTGAATATTTAATTGTCTCATTGAAATTTGACCAGTTACGCGCTCCATAAGCAACACCTGAAACTGTAATGGTTGCAATACCAATAGCCATGCACGGAAGAAACGCAATTGATATGAATCGCCACGCAATAGTAAATGATGCCACTTCACCGACACCTGCAGTTATGACAATAAGATAATTCAGGATGATGGCTACAAGTGAAAATATTATCTCTTCAGTTCCTGCAGGCAGCGAAACGACCAATATATCCTTATATATGGAAAGTTTACGTTTATAATGGCTTAAAGAGAACTTGAAAAAAGTGTCTTTTTTAAAAAAAATCCAGTATGCCATCAAAAGAAAACCTAAAAATGAAGCTATAACTGTTGCCAGCCCTGCACCGAATATTCCTAAATTTAAACCGAAAATCATAATCGGATCCAAAACCATATTGAAAATGGCAGACAGTATCAAAGGATTTGTTGCTCTTCTTATGTCGCCTTCTGCTCGAAAGATGCTTGCGGTAACGTTAGGTGTGAGAAATACAATATTTGCCAAAAATATAATCTGTCCATAGCTTAGGCAATATGTGCTTACTGATGATGCTCCAAGCAATATTATAATATCCTTTAAAAGAAAAATCCCTACAAGTAAAACTATAATCGAAACGATTACCATCAAGATAAATGAGTGGATAACTGCATTATTTGCATCTTCAAATTTACGCGCTCCGACATATCTTGAGATGAGAGAATTTGCACCTGCACCAACACCGTTTCCAAGACCAATGATGACAAGATACAATGGAGATATGAAACCTAAAGCTGCAAGAGCATCGGCATTGATGCCTGCAACCCAAAAGCTGTCAATCAGATTGTTCAAAAACATCAGAAGCATTGACAGAATTGTGGGAAAAGCAAGTTTGTTAATAGCTTTTCTGGGGTTTCCTGTAATCGAGTCGATATTTGAATTCATTTTAATGTTCCTTAAATTAACTAAAAAACAACCAATAAGCAGTCAGCATATCAACCCAATCAGTCAAAAAGTTATGAAAAGAGAGAAACTGATTTATTCGTTTCTGACAATTTTCAAACCGACGTTTTTATCGTCACACATCATGGCAAGCATGTCGAATGTCTGTCTGTTTTTCTTTTTAACCTCTTCATCCAGCTCCTTCCATGGGACGAAATTCTTGCTGTCGGTTTCATTCAAATTGAGTTTAAGCTTGTACCAGCCTTCATGTTCTCTTTTAGCAAAATATTCAACTTCTTCACTGGTAAATTCATAAACTGGTTCACCAAAGTCTTTTTTGGCCACCAAATCATAGCCGCTCTCGTTTAATATTTTTACCAAATGGTCGGCCTGCTTTAAATTTGAAAACTGAATATGTGGCTCCAACTTATAGAACTGTTCTTCACCGGTTGTAGTATCATCAAGTGTACCGGTTTCATAAAGCTGATTCATCTTAAAGGTCAGTGCCCGAAGCCTGCTTCTTACAACCTTCAATCCGATGGAATTCAAAAGTTTAGGAATGTTTCTAACGGCATCCTTGTCGAAATCCTTGATTTCTTCATCATCAAGGTCTTCCCAGTCAACAAGATAAGGAGATGTAAGTCTGTCAGGGTCTTTCTCAGGACCGTAAACCCAGCCAACACCTTCCCTTTCCTTACGCCAGTCGTCATGTTCAAAAATTGCTAAATCTTCAACGTCGTTTGCAGTGAATTGGGTGACTTCAACCATTTCAGTTTCATCGATATGGGCAATTTCACAACCGATCATCGCAAGCTTTTTAGGAATGGATTTTGCCTGGCGGATATTTGACATCTTATAATCTGAACGCAAATCATCAAAGTGACATAGATATTCGCATTTCTCTTCATATTCCTTGATTTTTTCCACATCATTATTTTTCCTAGCTTCTTCCAATTTTTTTCTGGTTGTAATATTGTACTGTTCATTAATCTTTATGGCCAGCTTTTCTATATTCCTTAACAATACGTCCGGTGCCTTGATTTCAGATATTGTAATGTCCCTTTTAATTTTGTCAAGTTTAATATCCGGCAGAATAGCCAGTTTTGCTGGAAAAATGCTGTTTACATCCAATACACTATAAATGAATTCATCTTTTTTCTCTTCAAATCCAAGACCCATGGATCCGTTTTTCAATATGTATCTGACTTTCATGTCCTCTTCGGTAATTTCAACATCAAAGTCATTTACATGGTTTTTCTTTTTATCCAAAACTCCATATGGTCGTCTGTTCCATTCCTGAAGCTCATCACATAAAATCAGGAGATAAGATATTGGTGAATCGTCAGGTTTCAGCCTTCCGAGACTGAACGGCTTTTTCTGCAGGGTCTTATTGTAGTAGTTGTGCAATAGGATTGCGGTTGCACTGTCAACTATAGGATAAAAGAAGAAATCCTTATTTTTCTTGCTGTATTTCTGGATTAGCTTACCGTATGAATTCATTACCAAGATAGCTGAGAAGTATCCGTGGTCGACGAAATTATTGTCGTTCATGTATTTTACGAAGCTGTTTAGATGCTTGAGCAGTTTTTTGAACTTGTTTTTGCCTAATTTGAAGTCAAGACAAATCTTATGTGCCATTATATCGGTAGGCTTGAACAAATCAAGAACTCTGGTTTCATCATATCTGCCTCTGAACTTGTCAGCATAGTTATAAGGGTGAATTTTGACTATTGAATTGAATTCGTTGAAATCCCTAAAGTCGATGTGTGCGTCTACATCATAATTGACTGAAATTGATTTTACCCCATCGTCAATGACCTTATTAATCTGTTTTCCGATAATTTCAAACGGATAACCTATGTCATGGAAAAGAGCTGCAATTCCCCAACGGTATAAAAATTCCTCATGTGAAAATTCTCCGTCAATCTTGTAGTATTTTTTATAGAATTCATTTTCGGTAATGTATTTTTTAAATTTATCCCTGTAGTTTTTGTTTTGGGCATAAATGGCCAGACCAAGGATAAAAACGTTTACTGAATGGATGAAATGGTCCCTTTGCCTGTCGATTAACTCTCCGGTATTTTCCTCATATTTTTTCATTATGTTAACCAAATCAAGAAGAGTGTTAGGCTCGCTTATAAGACTTTCCTGGCTGTTTTCATCGACCTTGTTTTTATCTTCGGGAGTAATCTGATAAATCATCAGAAACATTTCATAAACCGCATTTGCAGTATATGTGGATTCATGCTGCAGGAACACGTCAATTGCCGCTTTTAGAATCTCTTTGTATTTGTGACTATATTTTATGCCTTCGGCATTGGTAAATACCAAATTATCATCATACAAGGTTATCAAATCAAAGAAATTGTCAATATACTGTTTTAAGTTTGATTTTTCGACTGTTTGTTCATTGGAACTATTTTCACCGCTCATTATTTCACCCAAAATAATATTATTTAAATGTATATTGACAATACTAAATAAGCATTAACGACAATTGTTAGAAATATATTACAACATGGTTTAAAAAATAAGAATAAATGTTGAAAATCATCTTTCAACAATCTTTAAATCAACGTTTTTGCACAATTGAGGAAGGTTTGTGAATGTTCGTTTATTGGCTTCCTTGGTGTTGATATCAAGCACATCCCATTCAACAAGATTAGGATTGGTTTTCTTTTCATCATCACGAACTGGACCGTATTTCCAACCCAAATTGAATTTAAGCCTACACCATTCATTATGCTCCCTTTCAGCCAAATATTCAATTGACTCTTCATCCAACGAATCGATTGGAGTTCCTAAATCATCCAGATTAACGACTTCATATCCGAGCTCTGACAATATCTTTACCAGCAAATCAGTCTGTCTGTAGTTTGAATATTTGATGTATTCAGGCAAATCATCAAAGTCGAGAGTATCCTCCTGTTTTGACTGGTAGAATTTATGCATCTCGAAAGTGAGCATTCTGATTCTGCTTCTTACTATTTTCAAGCCTATTGAATCTACAAGAGAAGGAATGTTTTTAACAGGATCAATATCATACTGCTGGATTTCAGGTGTCAAATCCTCCCAAGGCACAAGGCAGTCATGGATTAATTTGGAATCGTCCCTTTCAGCACCATAAGTCCATCCCTGACCGATTTTTTCTTCACACCACTCATCATGTTCACTGATAGCCAGATCAATTACCTCATCATCTGAAAACTCGGTTATGGCCTCACGCTTATCTGAGAGGTTTGCAAGCTCGCAACCAATCATGTTAAGCTTTTTGGGAATTGATCTTGCCTGACGGATATTGGCAATCTTGAGATGTGAGGACAACTCCTCAAATGGTTTTGTCTTTTCTTCAAAATCCTTTTGGACCTTCTCATCGACTTCACCTTTGGCCAGTTTTTCCTCAAACTGAGAGGTGGTGGTTTCAATGTACTGCGCATGAATTTGAAGCGCCAGCTTTTCAACGTTTCTTATCAGTACGTCAGGAGCCTGGATTTCAGATTTGACGATTTCGCGCATTATGCTGTTGTCATTTTGAGGTTCTATATAAATGGACAGGCCTCTTTTAAATATGCCTGATATCACAAGCACATTATTGAGCAGTTCCTGTTTGTCCTGTGAAAATCCAAGACCCATTGCACCGTTTTTGACAATGTAATCAACATCGAGCCGGGTATCATCAATGATTATATTCAGCTCATTTACATGGTCTCTGCTTTTGTCTTTAATACCAAAAGGTGTTCTGTTCCATTCCTGAAGCTCATCGCATAAAATCAGAAGATATGCAAGAGGGCTTTGTCTTGGATGAAGTGCAGGAAGATTAAATGGATTTTTTTGAAGTACATTTCTGTAATAGTTATGCAATAGGATTGCGGTGGCACTGTCAACAATCGGATAGAAGAAGAAATCATGGTTTTTAGCATATTTCTGTATCAGAAATCCGTATGAATTTAAAACCAGAATTGCTGAGAAAAATCCATGGTCTATAAATCCGTTCTCGCCCATGATATCTATAAATTCATCGAGATGTCTAGACACCTCATTTATATCAACGGATGAAAAATCGCTAGCTATCTTGTGGGCCATGATGTCTGTTGGCTTAAACAGATTGAGGAATTTTGCATGAGGATAGATTTTTGTGAATTCATCAGCAAAATTAGGGTCCATCTTAACAATGGCGTTGAATTCATCGAAATCCTTGAAATCAATTGCAGTGTCTGCGCCATATGAACTTGAAATGGATTTGACACTGTCATTAATGAATTTGTTCAATTGCTTGCCTATGATTTCAACAGGATATCCTATATCATGGAAAAGTGATGCAACACCCCAGCGGTACAGGAATTCCTCATCGGAAACCTGTTCATTGGTTCTGTAGTATTTCTCATAAGGACTGTTTAGAACATAAGACTTAAATGCCTCTTTATAATTATTGTTTTGGGCATAAACTGCCAGACCCAAAAGGAAAACATTTACTGAATGGATAAAGTGATCTCTTTGCTTTTCAATCAGATCGCCTGTATTTTCCTCATATTTTTTCATCATCCCAACCAAATCAAGCAGTGTGTTGGGTTCACTTACTATGCTTTCATCGGTTTCCTTATCCGACTTGCCTTCAGCAGTGATTTGATAAATCATAAAAAATGTCTGATAAATCTCATATGCATTATATTCATTTTCCTTTTCTAAAAATACATCAATGCCTGCCTTTAAAAGACCTTTATAATGATGGCCATTATGTTCATCATCATATAGGACCAAATCATCGAAAAACTTATCGATGTACTTTTTAAAATTGTTTTCATCCATTTAAAACACCTTGAACTATATTATATTTTAAATTTAAATAAATCTTATTAAAAATCATTTTGCTTAAGTTTTAGCCCAGCAATGAAAATGCCTGTTTTCTGATGTCTTCGGGAAAACTGTCATCCGAAGATATTTTAGTTAGCTTTTCTATATTTTCGGGATTTTTTAGCTCATCGAGACGTATATTGAAAAGCAGACTTTCAAGCTTTCCTTCAGCTTCACATCTCACATAATAATTATAATCATTTAAAGCCATGTCTTTTAGGGTTTCGATATCATCAATATCTGAAATCTCACGAATGCGGTCTTTCCAGGTTCTTAAATCATTAATCTGATTTTTAACCGCATTTTTAACATCCCTATCACCGTTTCGATAGATTTCCTCAAGGACATTTTCATCACTTATCCTTTTAATATCATTCCAGAGAGATTCCAGTCTCTTTAAAGCGGCACGCCTTACCTCTTCACTAACATCATCAACCGCAATTTCATCGAGAATATTCTTTTGTGATAATTTTGAGGTTGCCTCTTTTCTTATATCCTCATCACTGTCTGTTAGTGCAATACTATTTAATGTGCTTTTAAAAGCGATACCATCCAGAGAACCTCCAATTGCTAATTTGCGGTTGCTTAAAATATAATTATTTATCAGCCTTTCTTTTTTGATGTTTTTAAGAGCCTGAAGTCTGGAATCTTTATCTGAAAGATTATCTGCAAGGTCAATGAGGTCATTTGTCTTTGAAATTGCCATAATTGCACTAATGCGAACATCACCTGCAGGTTCTGATAAAGCAATATCATGCAGAATCGAGTCAAAAAGATAATTTGAATCATTTAGATTTGACATCCTTTTAACTGCCTGAAGACGAATTTCAGGAAAATCACAAGCTGAAAGATCCTTTAAAAATTCATGGTTAGTGATTTTTGAAATAGCTTTTAGAACTGTCTTATTTGCCTTCAAATTATTTTTTACATAATCAATAAGGACATCTTCATCATCTACCTTACTGACAGCTTCAAAAAGAATATCCAAGTCATTACAATTTTTTATCAAATTAATCAGTATCGCCTGATTTTTAAAATTGGCATTTGCGACAGCTTCACATCTGAGTTTATCATCTGTTTCGTTTAGAACAATATCTTCGAGAAAAGACTCATCAGTGATGAAATTCAATGCCACAATCTTTTCGTATTCATCAAGGTTATCATAAACGCCTAAAAAGTAGCTATTGAATTTAAAATAAGTATTTTTAGCCAATTCCGGCAAACGGGAATGCATTGACGGTTTGAAAATCATCTTTAAAAACGAATATTCATCAGGGATTTTACCGCAGGCGCAGTATCTGTTGAATTCATCACTATCGCCTAAAATTATCTGTGATAGCGTATCCAAGTTATCCATATTCGGATTTTGAATGGCTTCAAGGCGTATGAATTTATCTTCACTATTTAATGCAAGTTCATTTAAGATATTAACATCCCTAATTTTAGAAATGACCTGACGGCGAAGGTCTCCACCACATCCTGACTCTAAAACATGACAAAAGACATCCTGACTGGCATCATCCAAATTTTTACAGGCCAACAAACGAACATTGTCGTCTGGATCATTTAATGTGAGATGGCTTAAAAGAGATTTTTTCTCATCTTCACTTCCCAAATCATCATCGATAATATGATTGAGACAGGCAAACCTTAAATGAGCTGAAGGATTGTTTAAGCATTCATCATATAGGAAATCCTTATCTTCAATAAGCTCCTGCGCTTTAATTTTAACGGTTATGCTGGAATCATTTAAAAAAATATCCTTAAGTGCAGATTCATCAGTGATTTTTTCGAGATTTAGACAATCGCTACCAAAAGAATGCATTTAAATCATCTATTCAAGATACAGCTCTTCCAATCTCTTGAAACTTGCTTTTTTAACAGTCTCGTCATCATCATTTTTAATGATGTCAAGCAACACTTCATCATCGGCTATTTTTTCGATAGCTGCAATCCTAACATATGCTTCCGGATGATTTTTGGCAAGATCAATGAATTGTCCAACATCCTTTTTGGAGGTAACTTTAATATATTCCTTGTTTTTTGTTGATTTTATCCAATCCTTTTCAAAATGCCAGTTGGTATTGTCCATTGTCATTACATCCAAAACAGAATCCCCGTAACGGTATTCATAGTTTTCAGGTCTGTTAAGGTTGACGTTATCATCCATGTATTTTGCTTCCACCTGCTGATGTGATTCTATATTTTTTATCAGAAGCTTTACCGAATCAACACGCCTTATATCAAAATCCATTATTTTCACCTTGTTTTAAAATTTGTAATTTCAAATTAATAGACTTTATCATCTGTTTAAAATTTTTAAGAGATATTTATAAACCGGAAAACCAACATATCGAATAAATGATACCAAATATTTAAATCCAGGATATTCAAATTCCTTTTTAACCTTTTTAAGCTCAGATATGATGTCCAGCTTTTGCGGGCATTTCCTCAAACACTTGCCGCAACCGTTACACAATCCCGCATTTCCGGCTTTGCCCATTACTCCTCCGACATACTGGAAATAGTCAATTAAAGATTCATTGAACATTCCGTTATGCTCAAAGAGATACTTTTCATTGTAGATTTTTAAACACTCGGGAATGTTTACTCCCCGAGGACACGGCATGCAGTAGCCGCATGTGGAACAGTTGATTTTAAGGGAATTTCTCAAAACCCTTTTAACAAGCTCGACTGTTTCCATCTCTTCAAATGACATTGACATCGGAGCGGTTTTGCTGGCAATGGCTATATTTTCATCAATCTGTTCGATGGAATTCATTCCTGAAAATACGCAGGTGACATTTCTGTTATTTAAAACCCACCTTAATGCCCATTCAGCATTGGACCTGTCGGGATTTGCATCTTTAAAAATCTTTTCGGCTTCAGACGGCATTTTTCCTGCAAGAATTCCACCTTTTAAAGGTTCCATTACAAAAACGCCTATTCCTTTTGATGCCGCATATTCAATGCCTTCCAAACTGGCCTGAACATTCTCGTCAAAGTAATTATATTGGACCATTACGACATCCCAGTCATAGCCGTCAAGAACTATTTCAAATTCCTCACGCGGACCGTGGTATGAAAATCCGACATGCCTAATCTTACCTTCACTTCGTGCCTTGTTTAAAAATTCAATCAGACCCTTTTTCAAAAGCCTGTTCATAGCCTTTAAATCAACTGAATGGATTAGATAATAGTCAATATAGTCTCTTTTGAGGCGGTCCAGCTGTTCTTTTAATGCATTTTCCATATCCTCATATTTTTTGATGTGAATGGCGGGCATCTTGGTTGAAATCATCACCTTATCCCGGTATTCACCCTGAAGGATTTCTCCTAAAAACTTCTCGCTGTCACCGTAAAGATAAGCAGTGTCAATGAAATTGATTCCGTTGTCGATTGCATGATAAATCTGTTTTTTTGCAAGTTCACGATTAATTTTTCCGTTTTTTAAAGGCAAACGCATTGCCCCAAATCCTAAAGGTGAGATTTCATCACCAGTCTTTTTAATTAATCGGTTCTGCATAAAAATCTAAATAAAAAAAGAGTATAGTTATTTAAAAATAACTATTCGTATTCGTTAATTATGAATTTCATATATTCAATCAAATCGTCCTTGGACTCTTCGTCATCCATTGCAAATTCAATTGAAGTTTTAAGCCATTCGAAACGGTTTCCTATATCGTAGGTTTTTCCTTCGAATGTTACGCCGTAAATGGCATCCAGCTTTTGAAGAGCATCTGTAAGCTGAATTTCTCCGCCGACACCAGGTTCGGTTTCGTCAATTTTATCGAATATTTCAGGTGCCAAAACGTAACGTCCCATAATGGCCAGATTTGACGGTGCCTGGTGAGCCAGTGGCTTTTCAACAAGCTTTTCAATATTATAAACATTATTTTCCACTTCGGTTCCTTTAATGATTCCGTATCTTTCCACCTTTTCTTTTGGAACTTCCTCAAGTGAAATTGCAGATGCATTGTATTTCTCATAAACATCAATCAGCTGTTTGGTACAAGGAGTAGGACCTTTGGTAATTGAATCTCCAAGAAGTACTGCAAACGGCTCTCCGCCGATATGCTTTTTAGCGCAGTAAATTGCATCCCCAAGACCTTTCTGCTCTTTTTGTCTGACATAACAGATATCGGCCAAATCAGTGATTGCACGAACTTGCCTTAAGCGGTCATCTTTTCCCGCACTCTGCAAGGTCTGTTCAAGTTCAAATGACTTATCAAAGTGATCTTCAATAGATCTTTTATTTCTACCGGTTACAATCAGTATATCATCAATTCCTGAAGCCACAGCCTCTTCTATAACATACTGGATTGTCGGTTTATCATAAACAGGCAACATCTCTTTTGCTTGTGCCTTAGTAGCAGGTAAAAATCTAGTACCAAAACCCGCTGCCGGAATTACAGCCTTCATAATTTATCACCATAATAATTATTTAAATAATATTATAATTTTAATCTATTAAATAGGTTATGAAAAAAACTAATTAGCACAACACCAAAAACCGACTGTTTTAGATGACTGTTCAAATCGGCATTTTGAAATTAAAAAACAAGGAGAATAGAAGTGCTGGCGAACCAGCACTAGATAACATATGAGTTCAAAGTTCTATTTTTTTCTGGAAATCACGACTGTTGCACCGATACCTGCACCAACTGCAAGCAATGCTAAAATCGGATTACCTGTAGCCAACATTGTGTGAGCGGTAGCAGTGGCATTAGTAGCGTTTCCAGTTGCGTTTCCAGTTTCATTGATAGTTACGTTACTAGGGGCGCTTTGGAATAATGGACTTTCTGCCATTGCGTCTTCAACTGTAATGTTGGCATCTGTTTGGTTTTCTGCAGGTTCGCCTGCTGCCAGTTGAGAGTGAGTGCTGTCAGGATCGGTTATTGAATCATCAGTGAGTCCATAATCATTATCCGGATATTGGCCCACATCCAATCCTTCGGGATTTGCGGCATCCACCACACATACGACACATGCAGATGCAATAACACAAAATACTGCAAACAATGTTAATTTTTTTGTACTGTCCATATTTATCACCCTTTATAACAAATTGAATCGAGCGCATTTGAGAAATCAACTCTCTTTGCACAAGTAATTATATGAATAAGCCCATATATAAAGTTTTTCGAATGTAAGTGCTTACTTGCATCTTTAAATTATTAAATAATAAATTTAAAAGCCAATTATGAAAAAATATTAGATTAGTAAGATAAACATTGAAATTTAGGAATTATTAGACATTTAATCCAAGTCAACATAAAACGCAAAGATGACATGACCAATCGATCCAATTACAAATAACAGCACAAAAATGAGTTTATATTAAAAAAATAGCTTTAAAATTGAATAAGGACAAATTTGCATTAACAAATTTTGACACATCCCTATCCAACATACAAATTTGGTCTGCAATATGCAGTCTACATCTAATAAGATGTTACTAAATTATATCAATTTTCAAATATATAAACCTTTCTAAAATCTATCTTTAGTTAATTGAAGCATCAATTCATAATTAAAACAAAATTATATGATGAAAACAATATTTATTTTAAAAAATAGTAAATATTATATAGTTTTAAGTAAAAATAATTATTTCTAAAACGCCAATAAAAAAAAATACAAATTTGGTGTTTTAATGAATGGAAAAAAACATTATATTAAAAACACTCCTAACTTAGGAGACCTTGAAATATGACAGTCAAAAATATAGTGCTTGCCATCTCTTACTTATTTCTGGCAAGCTACTATCTATTGTTGGCTATTGAATTGATAGCCTAACAACATATGTGTCGAATGGGAAGCCTAGTTGGGCAATCCAAAATTTTCCAATTTGATGATTTGACAATTTAAATGAAAATTGGTTTTAATAGGTGTTTTATAGCTTCCTTTTTTTACACATAGACATTATTTCCATTCTAAAAACGCCAAAAAATATCAAATAATAATCTCAATATTAATTTTCTAAAGATATAATCAGATAGTGCGGGGGACGGGACTTGAACCCGCGAAGGGACTAACCCACTAGGCCCTCAACCTAGCGCCTTTGACCGCTCGACCACCCCCGCATAAAACAAAAGTAGTTATAAAAAAATATATTTTTTAACTTATATATAGTTAACGATTTTAGCATAGTTTTATAGTAACTTCCATGATTTTTTCATTTTTTAAATCATCAATCAAGTTTAAATCAAGATCTCTGGCTGCCTTATCTGCCCTAATCATCAGTGTTCTTGAGCAGGTATAATCACTTTTCCTTATTACAATATCTGTTGGATGTGTTAAAGTCAAATCCTCATGGCCCCAGCCGGTTATTTCATCATACCCTTTTTCTGTTTTAAGCTCCACGATTATTTTAGTTTCAGGATTTGCAATTTTGTCCTTGAACTCAGTGGGAAAGTTAAGCATGGTTTTGTCCATGTCAACACCTATGATGCAGTCAGCAGCAGGACCTATTTCACCGTCCTTTGTAATTTCAAAAGTTGATTTGTGATTTGAAGTTACATTTTTATGACCTTTAGTTAGGATTTTAAAAATCATATTATTATTTTAGATGAAAAAACTAATAAAATTTTTCATGGCAAATGCTCACAATAACGATTGATAATTTTAATAGTTACACTGAATAACATTAAAAATATTAAAGAAAACTATAATAAAAATAAAGACATTATGAAAAATAAAATATTAAAATAGCCAAACCTATATGAAGAGAATAGAATAAATGAAGTTTGAATAAAAACTTCTATCTTTTAATGGTTATTGTGTTTGTTATCTTGGATTTGCCATAAATGGACTGTATTTTGTGTTTACCCACATTTAATGTGATTTTTATGGTAACAGTAGCTATTCCTTTTGAATTTGTTTTTGCACTATAGGTTTTACCATTGATTTTGAATGTAATCTTTTTGCCTGAAAGCACTTTACCGTTAGGGTCCACCAATTTGGTTGAAAACTTGGTAGTTTTGGATTTTTTCTTTGTTATGTCACTTGCTGAGAGGACATTTTTAACGGTAATCTTATTTGATACCTTAAATCCACCATAACTGGCTGTAACTGTGTATTTGTTAGGGTTTAAGTTTATGGCAAGTTTTGCATAACCGTTACTGTCTGTTTTTACATTGTATGTTTTGCCGTTGACTTTGAATGTCACAACTTTTCCGGCGCCGACTGTTTTTCCGCCATCGGTGTAGATACGCACCTTGTAGTTTGTTTTTGCTCCAAAGTAATTTGAAACGTCCTTATTTTCACGTATCTTATAGTAAATGGTTATCTTATTTGATAATTTCTGACCAGTTACAGGATTGACGCTGGAAATTGTGTATGTTCCGGCATTAATGTTGATGTTGAGTCTTGCAACTCCGTTCGGAAGGGTTTTTATTTTGTATGACTTTCCGGCAAGCTTGAAGGTAATTTCTGTATTTCCCAAAACCTTACCGTTAGAGTCTGTAAATACAGCAAAGTATTGGGTTCCGCTTCCGTACAATTTCAGAACATCAGTACCTTCAGCAGTTGAGAAAACTTCAACAGTTACATTTACTGAAGCGCCGTAATACTTTTGTGTCTGTTCAAATACTATTTCAGCATCATATACACCAGGGTTGAGATTGATTGGTAATGCTGCCTCACCGTTTTCGTCGGTAACTAAAGTGTACTCTCTTGATACAATCTTTACAACAACGTTTTGGTTTGCAAAAGGCTTGTTGTTGGAATCTTTTAATGTGACCTTTAGAGGTTCGCTTCCTTTATAATATTTGGTTACATTATTTGCAGTTAAATTCACTTTCAACAAATCATTTACAACCTTAAAGCTACCGCTTGCACTTGCAGATGTGAAATCATCATCTCCTGCATAATCAGCAGTGTATGTGTAGTCACCTACACTCATTTTTCCTAAAACCAATGATCCGCTGCCATTTCTAACGGCAATATTATAAGTTGAACGTCCTATTTTTAAGGTTACCTTTGAGGTTATAGGCTCTCCGTCCTTTGCTTTTAAGCTGACTTTGCACATTACCCTGTCATTGATTCCTGCATCATTTATTTCAACGTCCAATATGGATTTTCTTTGAGAGACTTCTAATATGAATGTCGTATTTGACGGATAGTAATTATTGTCTCCCGAATATTTGGCGATGACTGTATATTCGCCATTGTCCATTGGAGCGATGTACCAGTATGATGCGGAATTTGAAACCGGCTTGTCTCTCGGTGAGAAATATCCGATCATTGAAAATGTAACGCTTCCGGTTGCATTCGGACTTAAGTCGGCAAAAATCCTGATGTTTTCACCTAAACAGACCTCTTTAACATACAGTTCGATTGTTGAATTTGCCTTAAAAATCTCAAATGATGTACTGTTTTTTGAGGATACATAGTAATCGTTTCCAAGATATGTTGCAGTCATGGCGTAGTTTCCAGCATCAAGGCCTTTAAAACTCCACACAGCCTTTCCTCCAGAGACATTTACGTCTTCTGTCATATTTCCGGCATTGAATCTTACAACACCGGTTGCATCATTATTCAATTTAGCTGTTGCGACAATATCCTTGCCGTAAGCCTGACTGTCAACGCTTAAAATAATGTCTGAAGCGAACTGTTTTACATAAAAGCTGACTGTTCTGTTTGAGGC
Organism: Methanobrevibacter sp.; assembly: GCF_017427765.1. Lineage (GTDB taxonomy): Archaea > Methanobacteriota > Methanobacteria > Methanobacteriales > Methanobacteriaceae > Methanocatella. Next base: position 26,714 of record NZ_JAFRSC010000023.1, read on the forward strand.
AAGGTAGTTGTTATCTCCCAGATATCTGACGGTCAAGGCATAGCTTCCCTGATTCAGTTTTGAGAGATTTAAAACTGCCTGAGAGTTAATAATCGGAATCTTATATTCAGTGTTGTTAAATACGAATATTATATCTCCTGTTGCGTTTGCCAAATCGATTACGCTGATAATCTCATCAATTTCAGGTGTTGCGCTGACAATGTCAATGTCCAATGCCAAACCTGCTTTTGCTACATTGAACCGGGTTGTTTTGGTTAAATTAACAATATCGTTAGTGTAAACAGCATTTATGATATGGTCTCCGGCAGCAAATCCGTATGATGCGTACTCGGCAGTTCCGTTTATGATATCTGCAACATAACTCTCGTTTGCAATGATGAATCTGACTTTTCCTTCAACGCCCTTATCAAAAATTGCTTTTATCAATTCCTCTTCGCCGTAGGTAATGTCAGCAGATGTAAGATTGAAACTAATCGGTTTAACGTTTAATGTGTTGCGGATTGTAGTGTTTTTATATGTTGCAGAAATCCTGTAGGTGCCCTCTTCAAGGTTAACCTTGAAGAATGCATAACCGTCCGCATTTGTAGTTATGTTATGCTTTTTGGAGTTGAAATCAACTGTAATGACTCTGTTTGGCATTGCAATTCCATTTGCCTCAATAAGCCTTACTGAATAATTAAAGTCAATGCCCTCGAAGCCTGTTGAGTTTGCGCCAATCAATACGAATTCATCAACTTCACCGATTGTTGTGTTCCATGTTGAGCCTTCAAAATATCTGTCCCCTTCATAGAATACAAAAATGTAGTTTGTTCCGTTGTCGAATTTTACTGAAAATGTTGCTCTTCCATCGGTTAAATTTAACCTGTAAAGATTATAGTTAACATAAACTCCAACAACGCCTGTACAGTTAACATTGCTGGTTTTAACTTCCACTGTTCCGTTGAGATTTTTCAAATCCTGAGCGATTTTCACATCCAAGGAAGTAGGTGTTTTTAGGACTTTAAATGAAGTTGAAGTGTTTACCGGATAATATCTCAAATCACCGTCAAATATTAATGTCACGTCATATTTTCCTGCTTCGAGATTGGTTAATGTGACATTGGTTATGGCATCATCAATAAATATTGTGTTGTTTACGCCGTTGATTATTAAAGTAGCTTCGCCTCTTATGCTTTCAGGGCTGACCTTAACTGTTATTGTTGCGTTTTCACCGACGTTAATGTCTGATGATGAAATGTTAATTGATGAATCATATCTTGTGACCTTTAAAATGCCGCTGACTTTTGCTGAGTTATAGTATTCAGTTTCCGCAAACTCCAAAGTGATGTTGTATTCGCCTTCGGCAAAATTGTTTAAAGCTATTTCAGCAGAACCGTCAAATATGTAGATGGTTTTTTTGCTTTCACCGTCAACATATAGAACTGCCTGACCCTGAAGATTGTCCGGAGTCAATGTTACAACAGCCAATCCCTTCTGGCCCACTTTTATTTCTGCAATGCTGATATTCAAGACCACATCCTCTTTTTTAATGTTAACAGAAGTACTGTTAAATGCCTTGAAATAATTGTCATTTCCTTCATAAATGATATTTAATGTATAATTTTTAGGCATAAGGTCTGAAATTTCGAATTTGGCTTTTCCGTTAGCCAGAGTGGAATTATAGGTATTGTCTGCAAGTTTGACGCTGACGGTACCATCCAGATGAGAATTGTCAGCGTCTGTTACTTCAACATTCAAAACAAGTGTATCCAAATAGGAAATGCTCTCAGTAACATTGAATTTAACGTATGAATTGGCTTTTCCGACATCAACAATAGCTTTCTGATTAAAAGAATAAATATTAGTTATCAGTTCATATGATCCTTTGTTTTGAGTATAATTAAATATGAAATCACATTTACCGTCAGCCAACGGTTTTGTTATGATAATCTCCCTACCGTCAATTGAGGTTTTGAATGTGACATTAAATACAGGAAACAGACCTATTTTAGATATTAGATTGATATTGTTTGTCCATAATGCAGTAACTGTTAGCTCATCTGAGATATTTAACTTTGAATAGTCCGGAGTCAGGTTAAAAATCAGCCATGAGTTAATTCTGTCCACATTAACTTTAGATTTTAATTTGTATGGATTTTCGTTTGTGTTCCACCAGTTATTGTCCAGACTTATTATTTCTCCACCATTGAAGAATACATCAGATGAAATGCCCTCGAAATTGGTATTGTCGATGAATGCGGAGTATGTTATATTCAAATCGCCGACATTGTAGATGTTAGGAGAACCCTTATATTCACGATTCGGCGCTTCATAATAACCGGTGTTATTTCTAAAGATACATCCCTGAGCTGTTAATTTTCCTGAGTTGTAAACGGCACCATAGATATAATTGAAATTTGCTCTTTCAATATAATTGTTTTCAATTATTGAATTTATCATCATGAGCTTTCCGGTGTTATATATTGCTGATCCTTTGGACTCGTGGACTGCATTTAAGTTTGAAAGAGTGCTGTCCTGCATTATTATTTCACCATCATTAGCTATTCCAATACCATTTCCATAGTTTGAACCGGTAGAATCGGCAAATGATGTGTTAATAATACTTGCTTTACCTTTATTGTATAATGAACCTCCATAAGAGAACAGCCCTGAGGTTGATAATGCAGTATTGTTTGTGAAATTAGAATTTGTGATAGTCAAATCACCGAAATTGCTGATTGCACCGCCGTAAACAGGCTTGTTTATATCCCCATAAAAAAGCACACTGTCTTTAAATTCACAGTTATCTATTTTAACTGTCGCATTTTTAATGTCAAGACATGCTCCACAGACAGTATCATTATATGATGTGGAATAAGATGCCGGAGATTTATATGCGTTTATAAACTTGATATTTTTAAATGCGACTGTAACTCCATCAGGAATGTTGAAAATATAGGATGATTTTTGTCCGTTTATTACAGTATTATCTGAACCGATAAATGTCAGGGATTTGTCAACAGTCAGTTTAGTGTTTTCATCACCCCTAAATTCCCCATCTGAAAGGTATATTGTATCGTTATCGCGAGCAATTGACATGGCATGTTTTATTGTCATGACCGGACTGTCCTGAGATCCGTCATATGAATTTTTACCGTTAGGGTCTACATAAATTCCATTTAAGCCATCTGCCAGATTACCATCATCCGTAATGCCGATATCAGTTGCATTTCCATCAACATTTGAAGCGCTGACAGCAGAAACAGATAATGCCATCAGGATAATGATTAGGATAAACAATACTTTATTTGATTTCAACTTGATACACCAATTATAAATTAATTGTACTTTAATAAAAATCATCTGTCAATGATATGATTAGTTTTGAAAAAAAGAATATATAAAAGTATCTGAATATGTTGTAAAAATTAAAAAAAAGAAAATTAGTTTAAAAAAATAACTAATTTATTCGAATTTTGATTTTCTGCGTTTTACTCCAATGAAGAATAAAATCATCACAGGGATTATGAAAAATATTGATGGAATGAATCCGTCCTTATCTTTCTGCTCAATTTCGAAAACCTTTTTACTGACACTGTCGGAATCGCCGGCAAGACCTGAATCCAAACCTTGGGAAGATTTTGACTGACTTGCAGCGCTGCTTTCACCTTCAGTAGATGGAGTTGCATCAGTATTATTTGAAACTTCATTTACATTTTTACCGTTGTATGAAGTTGTATTGACTGAGCCTCCTTCAGTATTTGAGTTTATGAAATTAATCAAATAATCTTTTAATGACATACCCTCTTTTGATGAGTCCCCATTAGTACTTCCAGCAGGTGAATTTCCCTGATTTTGGGAATCATCCTTTTGATTATTGTTGGATTGTTGGTCTCCATCATCAGGAACTCCATTCTGTTTTGAAGAACCTGGAATCAAAGGATTAAATGAATATCTGCTTTCTTCTTCACTGCTTGAAAGTTTGGAACCGTCAATTTCATTTGAAATATCCTTATTGTTTTTTGGAGTTGAATAATCGTTTTTATCCCCATTGTCAACATCGTTATGTGCTGCGAAATATTCATATGCCCTAATAACCTGATTGTTATAGAATTCGAGGTTTTCATGTGAATTTATATCCCAATATTTCAATCCGGAATTACCGGTTTGTGCCTTGGAATTATATGAAATCAGAAGATTATTAAGTATTTTTGAATCGACTGAAGATAAAACATTTACTGCATAAAATCCGTCACTGATAACAGTATTGTTTTGAATGTCAAACTGATGATCGCCGTTTGTCTTTTGACGATAACTGACTCCGTAGATATTGTCGTCAATTGATACATCCCCTACACTGTGAACTTCAATTGTATTGTTGCGTATAGTTGAATGTGTGTCCTGTGATTCAATTCCGGCAACCAGTGCCCATTCATGAGTTCCTGCAAGTCCTGTTACATTGATTTTATTGTTTGTAATTGACAATAATGTTTCTCCATAGAAGTTTTGAGAATAAACACCAATGTTAGGGCCGTTTGAAAAGGAATACAAATCGTTTTCCGTAATATTCACATTGGAAATCGGACCTGTAATCTGAATAGGATACGCAGTACCTGCAGCCATTTTACCACCGGTAGTGATAATGCGTATGTTATTGTGGCATGCAGTCAAGTTATTCAAGTTGTAAATGTCTAAACCATAAAGATAATTGTCTGTACCCGGATAAGTCATAAAGTCTGTCATGAATATTGAATTGTTGCATATCAAAGCGCCGTCAGATTTACTTATCAGCATGCAATCAAGAGAAGGATATAAGTTTTCAGGCCTTTTATTTACTTGTGAAAAAAGACTATTTTCCATAAATGAAATATTATTACATCCTTCTATTCCCACAGTTAAAACCAAATCAGATGCAAGTTCAGCACCGTTAATGCCGAATACAATATCCTTGAGAGGCAATGCGGAAATAATCGTATTGTTTTTAATTAAAGCATCGTCACAATCCACAACCTTAAGTGCACAATTGTAAACGTTTACATCATCATTATGCCCTTCAAAGTTAATGTAAGAATTCAAAATCTTTAAATTCCTTAAAGGATTATCAGGATATCCAATTGCATAAATACCATAAGCTTCAACATTTTTGGGAACTATGTAATTAATACTCACATTGATTAAGCTAACGTAATCAGATAAAACCTCTATGCCCGCACCGTCATTGTCTGCATATTCGCTGTCCAAATCCATTTTTATGTCTTTGAGCGTCACGTGGTCTGCTTCAATCTGGAATACTGTATTTTTCAGATTATATCCAATGCCTTTTATTGTCACATTATTGGCATTGATGCATAATTTACCCAGATTTTTAAAATCCTGGTTAAATATTAATGTCTTATCCGAAAACTTTGATTTTAATGTATTATCAGTGAAATAATCATCAAAATTGTCTGAATCAATATAGATTGTATCGTTCAAAATCAAATCAGGTTCATCCGGAATTTCATCATCCGAATATGCAATCTCGTTAATTGAGATAACGTTAGAATGATCAGTGATATTTTTACTCAAATCAGATGAATCCAAATCAATTGCTGAAACAGAAGAAACTGATACAATAAAACAGACTAGAACTATTCCAATCAATAGTTTTAGACTAATTCTTATATATCCACCTCCTTAGATTAACTTTTTCTAATGGCAATTATAACGATAACTGCTAAAAGATAGTAGATATTATGTAAAGAATACCTTATAAAGTTATCTTTAGAGATTAATCCAGATATATTTAAAAAAAGAAAAAGGTAGAAGAGAATTTAATCCCTTCTAGTTAATTGTTATTTTTGTAGTTGCTTTGCAAGACTTGTAGGTGTTGTCACCTGCGAAGTTTACATTAGCGTTGTAGGTACCTTTCTTGCTGATGTCAAGTTTGAAGGTAGCCTGACCTTTAGCATCGGTTTTTGCTGTGTAGGTTTTTCCGTTTACAGTAAGTTTAACAGTTTTACCGGATCCCATGTATGTTTTTCCGTCAATGGATGATCCTTTGTCTGTTTTTAAGGTTACTGTGTAGGATTTTGTTTTAGCAGATGCTTTGTATGATTTGGCAGGAGCGTTTAAGGAAGTTTTCTTAAGGTTTACAGTAATTGATTTAACTGTAAATGAAGCGTTATAGTCTTTGTCTCCTAAGAATGCTACAGCAAATGTGTAGGTTCCAGCTTTTGCCAAGTTGATTTGCAATTTAGCAATACCTTCACTGTCGGTAGTGGTATTGTATACTTTACCGTTGAATCCGATTTTTACGGATTTGTTAGCTAAGATATTTCCAGCGTCATCAACAAGTTTAACTTTAAAGTATCCGCCTCTTTCACCAGCATAGTAGTCTATAGCATAGGTTTCGTAGTCATCGCCAATGATTGTTGTGTTAGCTCTGAGTTTAGCCACATCTTTCAATGTAATAGTAGTGTTTACAGGTAAAACTTTATCGTTACCGTCAAAGTTAATTAAAACAACACTATTGGATGCAGCAGGAATTACAATAGAACCGTCACTACCGGTAGTAGCAGCAGTAGCATTTCCATTTACAGAGTAAGTTACATTAGCATTAGCAATAGGGCTGCCAGCTTCATCAACTAAAACAACTGAAATAACACCTTCACCAGTTACGGAGATGTTAGTGAATTTGGATTCACTTACAGATGATTTAATTTCTTTAGCAACATAAGCAGCATCGTGAGCATCGTCACCGCTGTAGATTACAACAACACTGTGGTCACCGACTGCAAGGCCGGAAACAGGAACAGTAGCAGATCCGTTTTCATCTAAAGGCACAATATTCTCTTTACCGTCAACAATAACAGAAACATTACCAGTAGCACCAGGGATGGAAACAGATACATTGGTATCTTTACCAACTTCAATGTCGCCTATAGTTACGTTAGCTTCACTGGTTTCTTTAGCAACACTGAATGCTTTAGCGTCATAAGCAGCATCGTGAGCATCGTCACCACTGTAAACTACAACAACACTATGATCACCAGCTTCAACAGCAGGAATAACATAATTAGCAACACCATTTTCATCTAAAGGCACAATATTCTCTTTACCATCAACAATAACAGAAACATTACCAGTAGCACCAGGGATGGAAACAGCAACATTGGTATCTTTACCAACTTTAGCATCACCAATAGTCACATTAGCAGCGCTAGCTTCTTTAGCAGCACTGAATGATGTATTCTCATAAGCAGCATAGTGAGCATCGTCACCATTATAAAGTACAACAACACCATGTTCACCAGCTTCAACTGCAGGAATAACATAATTAGCAACACCGTTTTCATCTAAAGGCACAATATTCTCTTTACCGTCAACAATAACAGAAACATTACCGGTAGCACCAGGGATGGAAACAGTAACATTGGTATCTTTACCAGCTTTAGCATCACCAATAGTTATGTTTATTTCACTTTCTTCTTTAGTAACAAAGAATGCTTCTGAAAATACCATAGGAGCATATTTATCATTACCTTCAAAGACAGCAATTATAACATGAACTCCAGCATCAATGTTTTCAATAGTGAAGTTTCCTTTACCGTCAACTACAGGAACAAAAGTTTCATTTCCGTAATCAACAACTATAGATACAACTCCGTCAACACCAGGAATGTCGACTGTTACATTTACATCATCACCAACATCAGCATCACTGATATTCATAGTAATGTTAGTAGCAAGTTTTTCCACTATAAATGTAGTTGAATTATAAGTTTCGAGGTATAATAAATCACCGAAGTAATAGACACCTACGGTGTATTTGCTAGATACTAAATCTGAAACGTTTAATTGGCCTTTACCTTCAGATACAGGAATGCCGTATTTTTTACCGTCAATAATAACTTCAACGTAATCAGTTATGTTTTCAGCAAATGAAACATTAATGGTTGCATTTTCACCTACTTTAATGTTTTCAACTTCAACAACTAAAACAGGGTCAATTGGGAAGTTGTCTTCAACAACATTATCTTTGTCTTCTTCAAATTTGACTGCACTATCACCGACTAAATCTTTAGCGTATAAAATGTTGTCAGTTACAGTGTTGTTTGAAGTAGTCTTTAAGTCAACAGCATAATCGCCAGTAGTCATAATGATATTGTCTACAATAGCGTTTTCATTGCCGCTTACGGTTACAGTACCATATACATCGTTGCCCACAAATACAGTTTCAGTTCCTGAAATAGCAACATTCATGAAAGTATTGCCTACAGCAGTAGTGTTTGCTGCAATATTTGTAGTTGCGTAAATCTTATTGTTTTCAACAAGACTGTTTGCACTAGGATTGAAGTTGGTATTACCGTAAAGTGTGTTGTTTCTGTAAACGTTGCCTGTGGATGTGGCACCGTATTGGTTTAAGATTCCACTACCGTTGTGATAGATGGTGTTGTTTTCAACAAGGTTGCCTGAACCCATAACAGTCATAGCATAACAGAACGCACTACCACGTTGGCTGTTGTAGAGAACGTTGTTTGTGTATGAAACATGTTCAGGAGCAGCACCGCTACCTGTAAATTGGTTAGCAGAAAGGATGTTTCCACTTGAACCGGTAATGTTGAATACATTGTGGTCAAATGTTGCGTAAGCTCCACCTTTACCTAAAACAAGTAAACTGGAACCTGTTCCGCCGTTTTCAAAGTAACCGTTTTTAACGAGAGTGTTATAAGCACCAGTGTGGATACATAAGAATCCTGTACCGGAACCGACACCGCGTTTGTTAGCAACAATACTGATACTGTCAACAGTTATGTTTGAAGCACCTTTAATGTATAAACAATTGTTAATGAATTTCAATCCGGTCATGTTAGAATTGTCTGCACCAGCAATGAAATTAAATGAATTTACAGCATTTCCAGCATAAGTGGCACCAGCATCAAATAAAGCATCACCAGTAGATGAAATAACATTTACAGGTCTGTCAATGTATACAGGGTATTTACCTAAGAATAATCCTTGGAAGTCTAATGTGGTACCATTTGGAACAAGTGAGACCATATTACCTTTTGCATCGAAGTAGTATTCATAGGTTGAATTTGTAATTACACCATCCAATACCTGTAAGTTACCGACAGAGTCAGCTACTTTAAGGTATAAATCACCATTGTAGGTTACATTTACATCATTTGCACCGCCAACTAAGTCGGCAGCATCAACAGGTACAGTTACAGTACCGTTAACTAATGGGACTTCTTTGTAGACTTTGTTTCCAATTACAATAGTTACATTACCTGTTGCATTAGGAACAGTTACAGTTACAGTAGAGTTGGATCCAATCCATACAGGTTGACCTTCAATGATTATTTCTGGGTCGAATGGAGGAGTGTTGTTTTCAACAATACCAACTATACCTGGAGCAACAGAATCGTCACCGAACAATTCTTCAGCGTATAATGTGTTATAGGTTACATTAGCTGGAGTTCCATCCAATAAGGATACTGTGTATTTACCCTGAGTGAATATAGTGTTATTTTCAACAACAATATCACGAACACCGTACATGAATTGAGCATAACTTACACCATGTACAGGAGCTTTTTCAACGTAACCTGCCTTATTGTAGGTGTAAATTGTGTTATTGTTAATTACAGCAGCACCATTGGTGATTTCGATACCTGACACTAATGCCCATGCATCACCGGAAGTTGCATTACCAGTTACATTAAAGAAGTTATTTGCAACGTAGGAATTAGATGAACCTCCCCACATACTTGATACATAGTAACCTAAGTTAGGGCCGTTTGAAACAGTTGTAATACTATTTCCAATTACAGTAATGTTGGATTCAACACCTTGAATACCGTAAGCGGCACCAGATGAATCCGCACCAGATTTTGTGGATAACTCCAATATATTGTTTGAAACTGTTAAATTATCATTATATCCGAAGTTTAATGCATAAAGGAAAGTTACATCTCCAACTTTTGATTTAGTATCAATCATTTTAATGGTATTTGAATCAAATAAAATATTATTTGAACCAATGATTAAAACAGATTGAACAGTTGGAGTGGTTTTAGCTAAATTGTTTATGCTAGTATCCAGATTGTTGTTGGTGATTGTAATATTATCACTTTCTCTAACTCTAAGTGGATTAATATAATCGTGTCCCATCATGTAATATTCAAAGTCATCAATAAACCACATATCATAGTCTACAGTTAAAGCAGGCAATGTAGAAGTTATAGTGTTATTGTCAACTAAAGCATTAGTTACACCATTTAAATTAATTGCAATAGCAGTATACTCACCAGTTTTAATTACACTAGCAAAGACAATTTTGTTGTTGATAATGGTTAAATTATCAGCATCGAAAGCGTTTATAGCTATTGCATCATAATTACCGTTGGTAACCCTGTAGTTAATATCCAAATTAGATAAAGTTACATTGTTTGCATTTACAGTAATTAAATCACCTAATGCAGAAGATGCACTGTTGACAGTTGCTGTTAATTTCAATCCATCAATTGTTACATTGTCACATGCAATTACAATACCCATTAAACTTAATGATGCGCCATCACTTGAAATGGATACAGGTTTGTCGAGAACAATATATTGAACAGTCTTAGCTTTAGCAAATGCTCCTTTAAAGATCAAATCATTGTATGGAACACTGTCTTTTAACAAACCGTTTTTATCGAAGAAATCGAAGAATACTTCAGTAAATACTACATTATCCAATCCGTAGAATTGTGTGGTTTTACTGTCTGAACTGATAACTTTGTTACCGTTGTAGGTTACAGTTAAATCGTTTAAACCCACTTCAATATTGTTTGCAGGGATTGCAAAACTAGCCTTATTATCTACTAAAGGAATATTTTTGTATTCATTGCCGTTAATATTAACGTTTACAGTACCGGTAGCGTTAACAACAGTTATGTTGATTGTGTTATTATCACCACTCCATGAATTTGCTGCTTCAATTTCAATAATAGCGTTCATTCCATTATTTTTAACTGTATTACCTTTATTATCAGCAGAGTTGACTGCATCATCACCCATTTTATCTTTACTGGACAATACATTAAATCTTACAGTGTTATTTGCTGAGGTTTTTAAATCAATAGCATAAGCTTTTTCAGTTGAAATTTGGTTATATTCAATAGTGTTTTCATTTGAATTGACAGTTACAGCATCTTTTACAAGGTTGTTAGTGAAAATAGTGCCGGTAGCTGCTTTGTTAATAGTTACAGCACCATTGATTGTGTTGTTATCAACAGTTATATTTCCACCAGCGGAAGTTGTACCTACAGTCATTGAACCTGCAGTATTGCCAATAACAACCATATCTGCACCACCTAATGATAAAGCAGCAGTCATGGTATTGTTTTCTACAAGGGATCCTTTTGTAGCGGAGATACCGCATCCTATAAGAACATTATTTCTGTATGTGTTGTTCTCACTAGGGTCTTTTGGTCCACTAGCCCACTGAACGTTTGCAGATAGAATACCTGAACCTTTGTGTCTGAGAGTATTGTTTTCAACAACGTTATATGAACCCATGAGAGTAATACCAAAGGATGTTGAAGTACTTGCTTGTTCATTATATATTTGATTGTTTGTAACAATCATGTTTCCTGGAGTTACACCAGTACCGACATAAGCGTTAGCACCAACCAAGTTTCCGCTGCTTCCTGTTACATTAATGACATTGTTGTCAATGGTTCCATATGGAGCACCGTAACCGTAAACAATGATACTTGAACCGGTACCGCCATTTTCCAAGTAGGAATTTTTAATAGTACCATATGCCGCATCAGTTCTAAATACTATAAATCCGGTAGACGCACCAATACTAGTCATATTTGCAATTGCAGTAATACCATCTACAGTCACATGTGGAGCTTCAACGAATAAATCACCATTAATAATGGTAATTCCAGTTATGTTAGTGTAGTTAGCTCCTTGTCTAACATTGAATTTGAAACATTTTGCTTTGTTACCAGTTTCACCTTTACCAAAATCTTCATAATTTTCAAATACAGCATCATTAGTTGAAGAAATTACATTTACAGGTTTGTTGATGTTTAAAGTGTAGTTATTACCTTTTGTAATATTATGAACAAATGTTCCCTGGAAGTCTAAGGTTGCACCTTCAGGAACATTGACTGATAAATAATTGTCATTGTTTTTATCAAAGTAGTATTTGAATGTATCAGCAGTAATTACACCATCAATAACTTGTAAGTTACCGTCAGCAGTAGTTTTTGCGTAATTATCATCACCATTGTAGGTTACCTGAATGTCATTAGCACCTAAAGTCAAATCACTTGCGTCAATTGCTTGTGAAACAGTGCTGTTGACTAACTTTAAGTCAGGGTATATTTTATTACCGACTCTAATTGAAACGTTTCCGGTAGCATCAGTGACATTTACTGTAATTGTAGCGTCACTTCCAGTCCAAACAGCCGGAGCATCAATTATGATTTCAGCTTTTGTTGGTGGTACGTTCTTTTCAACTACATTGTCTTCACCGAGAATGTTTGCTGCTTTGTTACCTGTTACGTTATGTGCAATTAATGTATTATCTTTTACAGTAGAGTTTACTGCATTAGAAATATAAATTGCATATAAACTGTCAGAATAAACTGTGTTATTGGTTATGTTATAAGTGTGAGAAGCACCTAATGGTTGAGCATAACTAATACCATATAAGTTATTGGAATCTGAATAGTTGTTGATTGCATTTACATTTATTGTGTTTCCGCTTACAACTGCTTTGTCATCCTGAAGTTCCATACCTGAAACCAATGCCCATGGATCGTTAGTAGCAAAACCTTGCACATCAATTACATTATTGGTAACAGTAATATCGGTTCCACCAAGATAATTTTGTGAGTATACTCCTAAAGCAGGACCTTTACCTTGAGCAGTTAATTTATTGCCGTCAACTACAAGAGCAGCGTAAGGACCTGTTGCCTGAACAGCATATGCAGTACCTGCACCTTCAGTACCTGTTGTGGTATTTACCAAAATAGTATTTCCTGAAACTTTAGCACCATCGAAAGAGTATAAATCTACAACATTGGAATAACCTGCTTTACCTTCACCGGAAAAGTCAGTTTGGGTAAATGCGTTATTGGAAATTACAAGGTTTTTAGGGCCGTTAGCCATTAATGAATCAAGAGTTGGGAAATATCCAACAGCTTTGGTAACATCAACAGTTACAATGTTTTCATCAATGGTGATATTTTCCCCATCCTGAATACCGATTGCTAAAGGTAAATCCATATCAATACCACTTGCTCCACTGTAATAATCAACATCTAATGCAGGCAAGTTTGCATTGATTTCATTCTTTTTAACTTTAACATTATTGGAATTACGGATTTCAACAACATGTTGAATTACAGTAGTTCCAGTTGCATTGAAGTTAATTACAGAGTTGACCAAATTGAAATTATCACTTTCAAAAGCATAAACTCCATAACTATCCATTTCACCTGCATTAGCCACATCAACAGTCACACCGTCGACAGTTACATCGTTTGCATGAACATCAATAGCAGCACCGTCACGTGCAGTGTCAATAGCTATTCCTTTTAAGGTTACATTTTCAGATAAAATTTTAAATCCGATGTTTTTAAATAAAGCATCGTCACCTAAAATTGTTTTAGGAGTATCGATAGTAATTGTATCAATTCCTAATCCTGAAAAGTTTCCATTAAAGGTTAATTCACTAGATGAAATACTTTTGTTAATGACACCATTCTTATCAAAATACTTGAAGAATGTGTCATTGGTAACAGTAGGATTATCTACTGCCAATAAATCATCTCCAGAGTTACTACCCCCTTCTGTAGCAGAAAGAGCATCACCCTCCGTTACATCATTTAAAGCTACACCAGTAGCTACGTCTAAGTTTGAATCTGTTGCGCTAACCGCACTGACACAGAAAAGCATCAATACGACTAAAATCGCGCAAATAAAAATATTTTTATTGTTCTTCATTCAATCACTCGATTCAATGTTATAAAGTTATAATATTAAAATAAAATTTAACTTTACGAAATAATTTATATCAAAACTACTATATAAAATAATGTTTAATTGATAAAAAATAAATTAAAATTAATAAAATATAAAATTAATAAATATATTTAATAATTAATTACCATTAGAAAATTGAAAAAAAAGATATAATAAAAGAATTTTAAGAGAAGAAAAGATCTTCTCTAGTTAATTTTAATTTTAGCAGTTGCTTTTGAGGATTGGTAAGTGTTATCGCCTGCAAAGTTCACTGTTGCGGTGTAAGTGCCTTTTTTAGTTATGCTTAACTTGAAAGTAGCTTCTCCTTTAGCATTTGTTTTTGCTGAATATGTTTTACCGCCAACAGTTATAGTAACCTTTTTGCCTTCCTTGAGGTATGTTTTGCCATCAATGGATGAACCTGGAATGGTTTTTAAAGTCACAGTATATGATTTTGTCTTTGCAGATGCCTTGAATGTCTTAGCAGGTGCAGAAATGCTGGTTGTTTTTTTGGTTACTGTAATTTTTTGAACCGCAAATGCCCCTACATAGTCATCGTCACCTAAAAATGCAACGGCAAAAGTGTATGTTCCCGCATTGGCCAGGTTAATCTGCAGTCTGGCTAAACCTTTTTCATCAGTTGTAGTATTATATACTTTACCGTTGAACCCTATTTTAACCGGTTTATTTGAAATAGGTTTAGATCCATCGGTCAAAATCACTTCAAAGTATCCTCCACGTTCACCGCCATTATAGTCAATTGCATAAGTGTTATAATCCTCAGCATTGATAACTGTTGTGACTCTAGGTTTTCTAAGGTCTTTTAAAGTTAAAGTTGTGTTGGTCGGCAATATGTCTTCATTTCCCAAGTAGAATATGCTTACAACAGAATTTGAACTACCATTGACACTAAGTTTACCGTATTCATCAGTATTTGTTTTAAAATCAACACCATTTACTTTATAGGTGATATTTGCATTTGAAATAGGTTTTTTATCACTGTCAAAGAGAGATGCTGTAATCAAACCAGTACCTGAAACAATTAAATTTCCAAATTCACTTTTTTTAGCTGTAGAGTTAATGAATATTGTTTCATTGGCTGAATCATACTTATCATCACCAGGATAAATTACATCTACCCTCATGCTTCTGCCTGTTTTTTCAACAATAAAACTCACACTGCCGTTATCATCCAAAGGCAATGTAATATTATTATCCCCATACCTAACAAGTACATTTCCACGGGCATCAGATGGCAGATTAACAGTAACATTAGCTGTTTGTCCCATATCCACACATGATAAATTAATCACAACACTATTCTTATTGACATTGAAATATGAAGTCTTATTAGCGGATTTATATCTTAAATCCCCGAAATAGCTAACCTTAACAGTGTAATTTCCAGCACCCAAATTATAAAGAGGAACAGAAACATCACTTCCATTTAAAGTTGATATGTTTTTATAAGAGCCTGATGTAACCTCAACAGTAATATTGCCTGTAGCATCATTATCGATTGTAATATTAATTATTTCAATATCACCACAATTAATATCTTTAACTGATATGGTTAAATTAACATCTTTTAAATCACCTTTAGATAAAGCATAAACATTATTTTGAGTGGTTAAATAAATAATTCCATCATTACCCGCAATCGGACTTCCAATCACTTCCCCACCAATATTAGTTTTCCACAGAAGATTTCCATCACCGGTAAATGCGTAAAACGCATCTTTTAAACCAACATAAACATTGCCGTCATTTCCGATTAGAATACCTGAAGTGAAGTTTAAATTTGAAACTAAGGACTCATCCCCATTGGCTAAATCATATCTATAAAGATTTCCCAGGGAATTGATTAGATATACTCCCATTTCATCATCCAAAGCCATATAGTTGCCGGCACCACCTGTGATTTTAGTTTTCCATATAATATTTCCATTAGGAGTGAGCTCGGCAATTGAATCATCCAAAACTGCATAAATCATATTACCAGAACCAACAATAGGCTTAATGCCATGAGTGTCTCCGTTAATACTGGATAACATCACCTTATTTTTTAAATCAATTATCTTTAAACCATTTTCGCATGGAACTACAGCCATGTTTTCATTTACAATAACCGGTGAAGATACCGGTTCAGAATCGCCTAAACTGATTAAGGTTGGATTTCCACCATTTTCCCAAAGTTTATACGGAATTAAAACCAGTTTATAATCTTCACTTTGATACTGGAATTCACTTGAAACATAAATATTTGCATTCAAATCAACAATTGGCGCAAATAAGCTTGATCCCTGATAAATATTTGATTTTCCGAATTTAATTCCAGAACTTTGATTAATGAAATAAATGGCATTTCCGGATTCAGGAGCTATAATCAAATCACGACTTATTGCAATACCCGAAATATTGCCGTTACCTGAATTGCTATAGTTCCATCTGTATTTTCCATTACTGTCTATAGAATATACTCCCTCACCAGTAATTAGATAAATATTACCATCACAATCGATTGCGAGATTTCCAATGATTTTTCCGTCTGCTGCATAATTCCATAAAATAACTCCGTTTGAATCTACATCATACGGTGATTTTCCTCTGTTTTGAATATCATAACCTTCATTTGGCCAGACTGGAGTTTTATAATCTGAAACAATGAAGTTTGTAGAATTATCAATGGTTTCATAATTAGTACTGTTGAGAATAGCTGAAACATTATGTTTGCCAACAGACAGGTCAGATAATATCAAAGTGACCTTACCGGTACGGGGAATTGATTTTAAAGTAATTTTACCATCCCAGTCAATGGTTATAGTTCCATCAACACCACTTAAAACGCTTATTTCAACGTTTTCATCCTGACCGATCATTATATCATTTACATTAATGATTAATGTTGTGCCGGCTTTGGATACATTAAATGATGTTGTGCAGTTATTCGGATTGAAATTATCATCCCCACTATAGTCAATGTAGACTTCCTTTTCACCTGCATTCAGCATGGAAATGTTAATTATGGCTTTTCCATTATTAACACTTGAAGTTTTATTTTTTCCATCGACTCTTGCGGTAACATTACCTTTTGCACGCTCATCCAAGCTAACTTCAATTATAGCATCCTGACCATAGACAATGTTTTTTACGCTTGCAGAGATGTTTGAATCAATTTTTCCGACATCAAATTTAAGAGTATCACGGCTTGAAAGGTATTTGTAATTTCCATTATAAATAGCTTCAATCTCATAATCTCCTTTTGAAATTGCATTAATTGTATAATTTGCTTTAGATTCTGTGAGATTTATGTTTTCAGGTTTATTATTGATTATCAATGTAATATTTCCTGTAACGGCAGGTAAAACATTGATTGTTAATACAACATCATCTCCAAGTTCAATTTGGCCAACAGATATTTTGGTAGTTGAATTGTACTTATTTACCTCAAATTGTATATTCTGTTTGGATGCAAAATAGTTGTCATCACCAGAATATTCTACAAATCCACAATAGTTATCAGCAGGCAAATCAGGTAAAGTAAAGATTGTATTTGAACTGTTTACTTTCTTATTTATTGTTATATTACCGGAAGTTAAATTTAAAATTAAATCACCTGTTGCATTGTCAGGTAAAATGACAGTAATTATCTCATCATCCTCAACTGAAATATTATTGACTGAAACTTTCATATCAGGTTTGATTTTAGCTTCCTTGAAATTAATAATGTCATCTACATTATAACATGATGCAATCATCTGACCTTCGATGTCTTTTAGTGTAAATACGCTTTGAGCCATTCCATTAACTAAAACCAGCTTTTTATCAGAGGATGTTCCTCCAACAGCAGAAATATCAAGAGCAATATCCGGTAAATTACCCACATTCCAATAGGTTACCTCTCCTGATTTTGTATAAGCATTATTTAAATTAAAGCTTACCAATGCTTTTTCATCCTGTAAAAGAGAAGTGGTATTTGCAGAGGCGTTTAAAAATATCCAGTTATCACAATTTGAAGATGAATGGATTTGTGGAGCCACATTATAGTTGTCCTGATTATTTCCCCACCAGTTCCCACTGCAGTAAATTCTCTTTAAAGCAGAACTTGATTTTGCATTAATCAATGCCCTGTTTGAATTTCCAAATGAATTTCCTAAAAATACTGAATCTGACACATGTGTCTCAGCGGCTGTCAGAATAACAGAAGAATATGTGCCTCTACCGGAATTGTTTACAAATAATGTTGATTTAACATCAAGCAATCCTTCTTTAGGCATATAAATACATGCAGATGAAATCTGAGATACCTGTGAATAGCTTGCAGTGTTATTTACAAAACTGCACTCAAGAACTGTTAGAATAATCTGATTTCCCTTTTTAACGTTATACTGAATACATCCGTCTTTTATAACATTATTTGAAAATGTTGAATTATAGACTTTAGAACTTAAAGCCTCATTTGAAGTGATAAGAGACCCCACATTTGTACCCAGATTAGCGGTATTGCCGTCAAATGTTGATGATTCAATTAAATATTTATTGGAATTTATTAAAACTCCAGTATTATCAGCAAAGACTGACTCTTTAACTTCAATATTATCTGACTCAATGAGGGCATCTAAGGAATTGCTTTTGAAAATACATTTCTCAATTTCTAAAATTCCACCGCTCTGTTTGATGAGCCCATTGGAAGTTGAAGACATCACATTTTCTTCAAAAGTTAAATTTTTCAAAATAAAATCTGCACCCGTAACATTAAATATATTGCCTTTTGATGAAATGACTGCATTGTCTTCACCGACAATTGTCAAGTTATAATCAATGTTGATGCCCACATCTGAAAATTTCCCGTCCATTATTAAAATATTTTGAGATGTCCTTGCAATTTGGCATGCCTTGGTTAAAGTTGACACCGGAGCCTGTCTGGAGCGACCGTCATTGCTGTCATTACCATATTTTTGTGAGACATAAATATACTCTTTAGGTAAACCAACAGAAACCTCATTACTTTTACTGATTGATATAGATGGAACTACATAAACTTGGGCTTTTTCAATGTTTTTTAAATTTAGTGCAAAATCAGTTGAATTTACTGTCTTGAAATATGCTCCGTCAAGGTAAACATCATAGGAAGATTTCTCTAAAATGTCAGAATCATAGTAGTCAGGATTTTTTAAACTGGCATCAATATGTAATGTTACCTCATCACCTACACGTTCATCAGCAGAAAGTCTGAGTTTTGAAAATTCTATTGAATTGCCCAAATAATAATTGTCTTCAATTACACATTTAGAACCATAAGCCAAATTGACTACTAAAACATCACCTGCCCGAGTATGGTTAATAAACCTGTTACCTATAATATTCACATCAGGAGAACCATAAGAACCCTGAGCAATAGCACAAATTGCAGTACCTATAGAAGCGCTGTTTTTAATGAAAGTAGTATTCAATACAGTAAGACCACCTTCATCCATAAGAGATATTGCACCACCCCTACCAGTACCAGTAGTTGACAGTTCAGATAAATCCCAACATAAGTTCTCATTATCCTCAAACAGAGAATCTTTAACATATATGTATGGAGCATGCAAATATTTGGTTGCACCTATTGCACCACCACCATTATTTGTTGTACAGTTATTGCCTTTAAATATTGTATTATAAATCTGCAGGTAACTATAGGTATATAGTGCACCACCATTCCAACCGGCAAGATTATCTGTGAAATTGGAATCATATATAGTGGTATTGGCACCTCCATGAGTATGTATTGCACCTGCCCACCAGAATGCTGAATTTTTATAGAATGTTGAATTTCTAACTACAAGTATGCCGCAGTTGTTAATACATCCAGGTTCAGTTCTTGCATAGTTACCTTCAAAGTATGAATCAACTACTTCCATTGAAGCACCCGTACATGTTTTGGTAGGGTCATCTTTTGGATCATATACACTTAAACATCCAAAATCAGATGTGATGTTTGTAAATGTACAGTTTACAACACTAGCTTTTCCTCTCATAATTTGAACAAGAGATGAATGGCCTCCGTCTAAAGTGGAATTTGTAAAGTAACAGTTTTCAATTAGATTGTTTGCATTTCCACCCATCACCAAAAATAATGCATTAGGTTGGTACTCTGTTGAAATCCATTTAAATGTAATTCCCTTAAGGGTTATGCCTATGCCTGAATTTTCAGGAACATTTATGGCAAGATAACTAATTGGTCGGGCATTGGGAGATACATCTCCAAAATAAGCACCAGAACTACCCAAAATAGTTACATTGTTGTTAACTTGAATTTTATAAGAGTTATCTTTTGGATCTGTAGGATAGAAACTTGTATTCTCTTTTAATTTCAATACATAATCTTTATCGTTTAATGAACAATAATACTGTAAATCATCCCAATTTTCAACAGTTATTTCATTTGACTGTTCACTTATATCATCCAATTCAATATCTAATGATTTATCAACACTAACTGTAGCATTCGCATTATCCAAATCATTAGCATATGCACTTCCAATACTTATTATAAATATTAAAAATGCCAAAAATATTATAAATTTTTCATTTGACTTCATAATACCAACCTATTTGTTGAACAACCTCACCTTGTAGAAAGTGAGGATTCCTAGATTTTGTTTTTTACTCAATAGGTTAATTGAGTCTTTTCTAGGCAATCCCCGCGGAACCATCGGTTCAACAATCATTATGTGATTGTTATATAGTAATTAAATTACAATAATATTTTAATTTAAAGAGAGAGCATTTGCAAACTAATCTCAATCCCATTCATGCAATTCATCCACGACCTTTAAGAGGTCATGGCATTCTTGCATCATTTAGATAAAATATAAAAACATGTTAAGTATTTATATGAATCAAATTATATAAACTTTTCAAGTTAATTTGAAAAAAATTAAATAAAAAAAGTTAGAGAGAATTAATCTCCCTAGTTGATTGTTATTTTTGTTGTTGCTTTTGAAGCCTTGTAGGAATTGTCACCTGCAAAGTTTACGGTTGCTGTGTAGGTACCTTTTTTATTGATGTTTAAATTGAAGGTAGCCTGTCCGTTGGCATTTGTTTTAGCGGAGTATGTTTTACCATTTACTGTAATTTTAACTGTTTTACCATTCTTGAGATAGGTTTTACCGTCAATGGATGACCCCGGAATGGTTTTTAAAGTTACAGTATAAGATTTGGTTTTTGCAGATGCCTTGAATGATTTGGCAGGGGCACTTATACTGGTTGTTTTCTTGGTTACGATGATTTTTTTAACTGTAAATGCACCCTGATAGTCGTCATCGCCTAAAAATGCGACTGCAAAAGTGTATGTTCCCTCATTTGCCAGGTTAATCTGCAGTCTTGCCCAACCTGCACTATCAGTTGTGGTATTATATACAACACCGTTGAATCCTATTTTAACCGGTTTTGCCGAAATGGCTTTACCTGAAGCATCAACCAATTTGACTTCAAAGTATCCTCCACGTTCACCTGCATGGTAGTCAATGGAATAGGAATAGTAGTCCTGAGCGTTGATTGCTGTTGCAGCTCTAGGCTTGATGAGATCTTTTAAGGTAATTACAGATTCTGTTGGCAATGCCACATCGCTACCCTCATAATCAATCACAACAACAGTATTGGAATCTGCATTAATGGTTACAACACCATTTTTATCAGATTTTGTGTAAGACACCTTGCCGTTTACGCTGTATTTTATATCCGCATTGGCAATCGGCTTTTTATTGCTGTCTTTTAAGGTAGCAGTAATGACTCCAACACCTGAAACTGTTATGTCTGTAAATACACTATTCAACGCAGTGGCGGGAATATGTTTGGTTGCATAAGCAGAATAATAATTTTCATCGCCCATATAGACAACAATAACGTCATGGTCTCCAACTGCAAGACTTTCCACATTTAAACTAGCCTTACCGCCATCAAGTTCTTTTTTATAACAGATATTATCAACAAAAATGGATACTTCACCGGTTGCATCAGGAATTTCAACATCAATGCGAGTATTTACACCAATTTTAGGTTCGCTAACGATTATATCAATATGATTTGCCTTTTTAAGGACTTCAAATGATGCGTTATTGTGTGAAGGTTTATAGTAATCATCACCCAGATAAACAACATCAACAATATGAATGCCTGAAGAAATCTCTTCAATAATGCAGCCTGTTTGACCGTCTTCCAAATCCAGATATGCGCTAAACCCGTCAAACATGAAAAGCACCTGACCGGTTGCATTTAAAACGCTGATATCGATTGTTAAATCCTCACCAAGTTTGGCATCACCTATATTAAGCAATACAGTTGAATTCATTTTTTCGAATTTCTTAACATTGACATTTACCTTTGCATCTGATTTTATATGATTATTGTCGCCGTCATATGTGATACTGCAGACATAGTCTCCTGCAGTTAGGAAAATCGGAATGACATACTGACCATTCTCATCACTGAAACCGCTGAATGAATAACCTCCCACATCAACATTAACCAATGAACCTGCTAAAGGATTTTTATTGCTGTCAATCAATGTGATATTCAGCATTCCCCCATCCTTATCAAAGAAGGTCAAATCAGATGCAATGATTTGTGTTTTGCTGACATCAACAACAAAAGAGTCAGTTACTCCATCGCTTTGATAAATTGAACTTGCAGGAAGTGCAATTCTGACATTGTAAAGGCCGTTTGAAAGACCGGATAATTTATAATTAGCTTTACCGTTTACCAGTCTGTATTGTGAAGGATTGCCGTTTATGCTGATTATCACTGTTTCATTTATCTTGTTTGAACATGTTATGTCTAAAGTGGCATCATACAATGCCTGAGATATTTCTAAATCAAAATCAACTTTTGTTTTTGAAAAATCAACTATTGTTTCGGCAAATGATGAAGAATAACCCTGACCGTTGAAAGAAGCGGAAACATATCTGGAATCACCTTTAAACGAATATTGCATGCCTGCATTACCATCTGTAATATCCAGGACATAATTTATGCCATCCAAATTAAATGTAACCTGTCCATGTTCCACTAAATTGCCATCCTCATCAGTTACAGTGGCAGTGATATTAATAGTATTTTTGAAATCATGCTGAATATTCAGGATTAAAGAAGTTCCAATAGAATCTAAGATAGTGAAAGCTTTAATGCAAGCAACTGAAAGAACCATCTCATATTCATCGGATAAATCACTATCATATAAATCATCCCATGTTTCACCACCATCCCAACTTGAATATGACATTCCAGGAGAATAAATGTCATTATTTAATTCATAACTTTCAGAAATCGGAAAATATGCATCACCATCACATGTAATGTTAAAAATTACTTCAAAAACATCTCCTTTTTTAATTGGTACCCAATCATCCAAATTAATAGTATAATAACCTGGATTGGAAGTTCCTGATTTAAAAGCTTTAAATTCATTATTGACATTAATGGCAACTGTCCAGTTTGTTAATGTATAAAAGTATGTTGAAACTGCAGCCAAAAATTCATTGTCTGTTGATGTGAATACATTTTTATACATCACATTAGATAAATCCGGATAGCAGATATCAACTGTTTTACCTGCAATATCATACTGATAATTCTTATCAAATCTAACTGTATCATTTAAAATGAAGGTATAAGTCCTTTCAAGGTCAAATGCAAAACATTTATCATAATATGAAATATAGAAAAAACCGTCGTCCTCTTCATCTGTACCCCAACTGTTTTTTATAATCCATGCACCATCACCTTCAGGAGTGCTATTAAAGTTATTTTTACTGTAAGTGTCATCCCATCCGACAATGGTTATGGCATGATTAGTCGTATTATAATCATAATCACAATAAAATGCATGTGTTTCCTTATTATAATAATCCTCACCCCAATCCCAAAACATTGAAGATACAACTGCACCATATTTCATTAAAGCTTGCTTTATTTCATCATGTAAAGTTAAGCTTTCACAATCCAGAACCAATATGTTTTGGACATGAACAATGCTGTTAAATACAGGGGATAAAGTGGACATAGAATTGTATTCATCATCAGCATCATTTACAGGACCTAACCAGCTTGAAAGGTATCCCCATGACATATAAGGATATCCCCCATCGTTGGTATCCTCAGCCCATCCATAATTGGAGTATAAACACATCAGATTTTTCAGATTTTCTTCAGAAAAGTCATATGTAACATTGGCTGCCTTCAAAATACATGACTCCAAAGCAGCCATTGCCGCAAATGCCCAACAGTTACCTCCTTTTTTCTGGTCTTTAACACTGGTGACATATCCTTCATCAACCAAACTGTATCTGCTTGGCAACTTATCAACAACAACTGGAGCAACTTTAAACATTGTATAATTTCCGTTTCCAATGTTTAGATTAAACTCATCAGTTATGTAAAAATCATCATATATTCTGGCTGTATTTCCCAAATACTTATTGTTTTCCAGAGGTGCATTTAATGAATTTAAAAGGCTGTAAACCGCTCCTGCACATGACGCATTATTATCATTGAAATAATTGTTTTCAATTGTGAGGGATTGAGAATTGACAATAAACAGTGATCCGCCATTTAATGCCTGATTACCAGTAAATGTAGAACCTTTAAGGGTAAAATCACCGTACATATGATAGATTGCTCCGCCATCCCATTTTGCAGCACTATCGACACATTCAATATTGCTTAAACTAACTGTAGAGTTTAGGGTAGTTATTGCTCCTCCAAAAGTTGCAGCGGAATTTATTATTTCCAAATCACTGCCTGTAAACTCGCAGGATTTTAAATAAATTGCACCACCCGCATCATCAATGGATGTGGAGTTATAAAACTTGGATTTTGAAATTTTTACCTTACAATTATAATCACATGCAATGGCACCACCATAACTGTATGCAGTGTTTGCAATGAAAATTGAATCATAGACATCCAGATTACCATAGACCATATAAATGGCACCGCCCCATGTTGCATTATTGTCAATAAACATACACCCGTCAATAGTTAAAGCAGAATCCATATCACTGAAAATTGCTCCACCCCAATAATCACCATATCCATCAGGTACAGCAGTACCACCTGAAAAAACAGAATTGGTTGCTGTAAGGGATCCACGATTAACAATTGAACAATCAATGAAAGTGACATTCTTAATTGTTACGGTTTTATTAAATACAAATCCTACATCATGATATGAAACTATCGTACTATCCATATCACCTATAATATTTACGCCATCAACTATTGATGTATCTTTCAGTTCGTATTCACCATTTGCAAGGTGAATATTTGAATTATTCAATATTCTTTCTTTTTTTAAATACTTATATGGACTGTCTAAAGTCCCAATACCATCATTTTCAACTGATGCATCAAAATAAATATCAACTGACTGCTTTAAAATATCATTTTCACTTACAGAAATTGCAGAATTGTCAATATCTGATGATTGGTCTAGAGATAGTCCTGCATCACCACCAGAAGCAAAGGATGCCGGAATAATCATCAATAGGACAACCAGTGAAAAGAATAAAATGAATTTGTTAACTATTTTTGACAATTTTATCCCTCAAAAGTTTTAATAATGTATATTTATGTATTAAATTATATAAAAAATTAAGTAAACACTAAAAGAAGTTCATATCATGAAAGGCTGTTACTGTCTGATAATCCATTTGAATCAAGCAAACGAGATAAAGATTGGTAAAAGATTAGGCAAAATCAATTTCAAAAAAGGTTATTATGTTTATGTGGGCTCAGCCATGAATTCACTTGAATCAAGATTAAACAGACATTTAAGTGACGAAAAAAAGCTGCATTGGCATATTGATTACCTATTAAAAAAAGGGAAAATTACAGAAATAATCTATAACAAAAACAAAAAGGTAGAATGTGAGCTGTCACAATACTTATCCACTCAAGCAGAGGGCATCAGGGACTTCGGGTGCTCTGACTGTGATTGTGAAAGCCACCTTTATTATTTTAAAACAAAAAATGAAGCTATTGAATGCGTTGAAAATGCATATGATTCAATAGCTATGGATTATGAATTCTTTAGAAAATGAATCCCTGTTTTTTCTTGTGCTTATATGAAATTTCAAATGAATTTAAAGCCAGATTTTTCAAGACATTCAAATCATCATCACAGATTCCAACAACACTTTCCCATTCGCTCTCCAATTTGGAAATTTCATCTAAAACAGAAATACCCTCATCGGTTAAGCTGCAGTCATAGGCAAGACCGTTTTCGGGAGACTCATCGATTACGATTAGTCCTTTTCTAGCCAGTTTCTGATATTTTTTTAAATATAAATCCAAATGAAGGTTAAACAGGTCATTCTTTTCGGCTTTTTCAAACTGCTTAATGCGAATCCTTTTGTGATGAGGTTTCTCATGCTTTTTGACCTGTTTCAGGAGTTTGATTTGAGACTCATGAAGGAAAATGCTTAAGTTTTCTCTTACATAAGTCATTTTTGACTCTTCAATGACCTTGATTAAGGAGGAGGCATTCATATTTTCTATTGCATTTACATGCGGATGAGCCATTATACCACCTATTTCATCTGTCCGAAGATTCCTCTCATGATTCCTTTTGTAACTTCACGTGCAGCAGTGTTCATTGCCTGTGTAGCTGCCTTTTCAGCCATTTTTTGAGCATCTGATTTTTTAGCCTTTTTACCGCCTGCAGTCTGACCTCCACCTAAAACTG
Organism: Methanobrevibacter sp.; assembly: GCF_017427765.1. Classification (GTDB taxonomy): domain Archaea; phylum Methanobacteriota; class Methanobacteria; order Methanobacteriales; family Methanobacteriaceae; genus Methanocatella. The sequence goes on from NZ_JAFRSC010000023.1 coordinate 53,439, forward strand.
TTCCTAAAATATCGCCCAAAACAGATTCTGCACCTTGTGCTGGAGCCTGCTGAGGCTCTTCACTGACAGGTTCTGCCTGAGATTCCTGAGCCTTGACTTCCTCTATGATTTCAATATCCTCATGAGGCACTTCACTTTCAATATTAGGATTTGATTCTATTTTTTCAAGTAGCATTTCATAAGCAGATAACGGATCTACAGCATCCCAGTATTTTGACTTGAGCTCTGATAAATTAATCAGCTCAGACCTCATTGAATCATCAATAGCTCCAATATAACTTTGTGGCGGAACGATGTCTACCTTTTCGACAATTCCCGGAACACCCTGTTCATCCAAAACAGAAACCAAAGCCTGTCCTATTCCGAGTTCTGATATTACATCGGAAGTGTTGAAGTTAGGGTTTGGACGGAACGTTTCTGCAGCCACTTTTACTGCCTTTTGATCTTTAGGAGTGTATGCATGAAGCGCATGCTGGATTCTGTTTCCAAGCTGGGCTAAAATTTCATCAGGAATATCGGCAGGTGACTGTGAGATGAAATAAAGTCCTACTCCTTTTGATCTTATCAGACGAACAATCTGTTCAATTTTTTTGCCGAATTCTGCAGGCATGTCATCAAACAATAAATGTGCCTCGTCAAAGAAGAATACGAATTTAGGTTTGTCCATGTCTCCTACTTCAGGCAGGTTTTCAAATAGCTCGGAAAGCATCCAAAGCAGGAATGTGGAGTATAATTCAGGTGAAAGGGATAATTTTTGAGCATCCAAAATGTTAATGATTCCTTTTCCGTTATCATCTACTTTCATGAAGTCATTTAAATCAAGTGCAGGTTCTCCGAAAAAGTCGTTTCCACCCTGATCTTCCAATGTAAGCAGGTTTCTTAGGATTGTATTTGCTGATTTCTCGGCAATTGCACCATATTGACTTTCATATTTATCCTTATTTTCAACCACATGATTAATCATTGATTTTAAGTCTTTTAAGTCAATAATCAAAAGTGATTCTTCATCGGCGACTCTAAATACAATATTTAATACGCCTTGCTGTGCTTCGGACAGGTTTAAAATTTTTGAAAGTAAAACCGGACCCATTTCAGATAATGTAACTCTTATAGGCAATCCTTTCTGACCGAACAGATCCCAGAATTCAACAGGATATGCCTGATATTTGAATCCTTTTTCCAAAAGACCGTATTTTTCAACATTGGTTTTGATTTTTTCATTTTCAGAACCTACTTTTGCAAGACCAGAAATGTCTCCTTTCATATCAGCCAAAAATACAGGAACTCCCAAATCCGAAAAGGATTCTGCCAATGTTTTAAGTGTTATTGTCTTACCGGTTCCTGTTGCACCTGCTATTAAACCGTGACGGTTAGCCAATTTAGGAAGCAGGAACACGTTCTCATTTTCATTACATCCAATCAGTATTTTATCTTCTGCATACATTGTTTTTCACCCGTTTTCTATTTTTTTAATTAACCAGTTAGTTTTTTTGACAATATTCTGTCGTCTGTAAGCTTTTGCAATTCTTTTGATTGCATCCAAGTTTTTTACGAAATTGTCCAGCCAGGAAAATATATCTCCAGGATAGACTTGAATCTGATACTTTCTAAACAGTTTATTTGATATGTCCTGAGGATCACGTCCCTTCAGTCGCTCATGGATAATCACTTCGGATATTCCTCTCTGCATGCATGCACAAAACGGCCTGTCCTGGCATCTGCACTGCATGAAATCGCTTTGAAGTGCAATCAGTGCATCCTGGAATTTCTTGTCAACCTTTTCTATTGCTTCCCCGGAAGAGATGATATCCAAAGTGGATTCTGCAAAAAGCCTTGTTGAGAACTTAATCTTTAAGGCATTTGCAATCTGATTGTGAATTACGCTTGAAAGATATGCATTTTCAAACATCTCCAAATCAAGCCCCATTGCCAAAATCAATACTTTGAGCTTGTCATACTTATCCTTTTTCTTATACATTGGAGAAAGTCCAACATACCTTTTAAGATAGTTATAGTCATTTAAAGTATTTTTAATGAACTCGGCATCTTCAATTGATAAAAATGACACTGATGTTGCCCTGCCATACCTTGTAACTTCAAGTCTGTTGTTTGGACTTTTATCAATCAGGTCCAAATCGCACATCTCATCAATAGCTATCTTTATACTTACTGGCACATCAATGTTTTTATAAAATCTATTAAGCTCATCTGTTGAGTTAACCGCAGTTGATGAAATATCTGCAAGAATCTGTTCATATGCGGATTCCTCATCATATTCAATATATACATCTTCGCTGTTGCTTTCAAGAAGGTCCAGTGCCATTGCCTCTTCGGACTCTCCTACAAAATCATTTCCAACTTCAGGAAGAAGATAAACAATACCTCTGTCATGATATGAAGGCCTTCCAGCACGGCCGAGCATTTGTGAAAACTCATTGGGATTGATCCATTTGTTTCCCATCACCAGAGAGTCAAATATTACCTGAGAAGCAGGAAAATCAACACCTGCTGCAAGAGCTGCGGTTGTAACGACACAGGAAATCTTACCCTTATCAAAGTCCTTTTCTATCTTTTCCTTTTTATAATATGAAAGACCTGCATGATAAGCTCGAGCATTGACCCTTTTATTAGTTAAAAAATTGGCAATCTGATGGGTTTTACGTCTGGAATTCGTAAATATTATGGTTTGGCCCCTGAAGCCCTTTTTGGACTTTGTATTGAATTCCCTTTGAACCAGCTTCTGCATGATGTGGCGTTTTTGTGACTCGTTTCTGACATAAACAAGATGCCTTTCCAAAGGAACCGGACGCTCATCATACTTAACAAGCTTCATGTTGAATTCAGATGCTAAAAATTCGGGGTTTTTGACAGTTGCTGACAGTCCTATAATTTGAGTTTTGGGATATAATAACTTTAAACGTTTTATCAAACCGTTAAGGCGTGTTCCACGGTCCTCATCATCAATCATGTGAATTTCATCTATTAAAACAACACCCAAGTTTGAAAGTGATGATGAATTGCCGTTTCTTAAAAGATAGTCGATTCCCTCATATGTTGCAACGACAATATCTGATTTTGAAACATCACTGTCAGGCAGATTGAGTTCGCCTTTTGCCTTTACACGATTTCTTCCGACTTTAATTGCGACTTTCAAACCAAGTTTTGAGTATTTCCTTTTAAAATCCCGATATTTCTGGTTGGCCAGTGCCACAAGAGGGGTTAAAAAGACAAATTTTTTGCCTTTAAGAGCTTCCGTGATACCTGCAAGCTCACCAACTAAAGTTTTTCCAGATCCTGTTGCACTTACAACCAGCAGGTCTTCACCTTTCAGAAGGCCTTCCTTAATGGCCAGATACTGAACCGGCAGAAGTTTGGTGTTTCCCGAATCAAGAAGCACCTTTTTAAAGTCCTTATTTATCTTTAAACGTTTCATATCAATTGGCGGGATGATATGCTTTGATTTTTTGGTTTTATCAAATAATGTAAGGTTTCTGTTTTTTAACGGATCAAAGTGAGGAGATAATATTGATAATGTCTCCTCCAAGCTTCCGGTTTTCTCCAGTGTCTTTTCAAGGTTTCTGAAAATTGCCGTGTCAAATCCCTGAAGCTTCAGCTCCTCTCTTATCGTATCGTGAGCGCAATCCTTACATATTAACTGATTGTTGTGTTTATATGAATAAGATGAATTTACAATAGTAATATTTCCCTCAAATGCACAGAAGTCACAAACCTGAGTGTGTCTGACCTTAATGTTTAGGGATTTTAGAAATCTTTCAACTTTTTCATCCTTTGTTGCCAGAAATACTGCCTGTGAGCGCAGCAGTTTGATAACTTCAGAAGGAGGAAGCAGTTTTTCATTTAAAGTGGAGTTGTCATTGAAATTATAATCCGCAATAAATCTGGAAATAGAAAGTGAGTCTCCCTCATGGCTGAATTTAATGTTTCCAACAAACTCAGGAACCCTTTTGTGATTTAGCGCACCTTTCGGCGAACCTATCGGATATAATCTCCACTGTTTTTTTACCTTTTTTAAAACTAGCATTGTTTTTAATTATATTATTAGTTGTTAATAAGTTTTTAAATCCGACTACTCCATGTAGTCGAATCTAGTTTCCAAAATAATTATTAAAGCAAAACCAACCACTGCAACAAGAACGCATGGGAACAGACCTGCAAAGTTAACGCTTACGGAATTGATAATCTCAACGCCCGGAACCTTAAGTGACCCAAGCATCACACCAATGAGAAACGCCATTGTTATCTCTTCGTGGTTTTTAAGCAGGTAATTCAGGATTTTTGAAAATCCTAAAATTCCGATTAATGCACCAACAACAAAAACAATGATTTCAACAAAGTTTAATGTGTGAAGAGCATTTAACATGTATTTATATTGGCCTAAAAGCAACAATAAAAATGATCCTGAAATTCCAGGCAAAATCATTGCACAGATAGCTATCATGCCTGAAATAAATAAAATTGGCAGGGAATGATTAGCAGCAATCGGATTTAGACTTACAAATACATAAGTTAAAATTAAACCTATTACTGCAAATAAAACAGTTTTTAAGCTTATCTTGTCCAGTTTTTTAAACAGAATTACTGCTGAAGCTATAATCAGACCTAAGAAAAATGAATACGTCCAGGCAGGATATACTTCCATACAAAAGGTCACAACTTTAGCAAGTGTTAAAAATGCAACCCCAATACCTAAAACAAGAGGTATGAAAAACCTGAACTCTATTTCATCAAACAATCCATCTATAAATCCACGGATGTCCCCTTTAAAAAGAGGTTTTACAAATCCAAATTTGATTTTACTGATAGCTTCAATTAAATGACCGTAAATTCCTGTAATTAATGCTATTGTTCCTCCGGAAACTCCAGGAACAATATCAGCAGACCCCATTAACAGTCCACGTATAAATATTAAAATAGATTCTTTAAGATTAAAATTCAAATTATCACCTAAAAGTAATTATTATAATATTGGTCAATAGTTAATAAATAGATTATTGTTTGGATAATGTTTCATTAACAAAGTCCAGACTGACATCAGCAATTTTTGCAATATCCGAAATTGTAAAACCCTCATTATCCAAGTTAATTACAATATTTCGTTTTGATTTAATTAATTCATCATCCTTTGCTCGCAATACCTTTTGAAATTCTAAATTTGCTTCATCCACTTTTCTTTGAGCATAATCTTCAACAATTTTCATGTTTCCACCAACCAAATTTGAAATTACTTTATTCAATGATTCATTTTTAACAAATTTATCGCATAATAATAATATTACTCCTTTTACAAATTGCCCAATCTCTGAATTCAAATCAGGAATATTAGTTATCATTATAGCAGAGTCCAGTATCAATTGATCTGTTTTAATTTCCGATTTCATAAAACAAAGTAAACTTATCAATAATAATTCCTTTTTGGAAAATTTTTTCTTATTTTCTATTTTGGAATTCATATTATTTAAAAACTCATTTGCATCATATTTTTTTTAGAGAATGAATGTAAATTGGAAATCTAGACTGAGAATTAACCTTATAACATTTAGTTTTCCCCATTTCAATTGTGCTTAAAACGTGCACTTCAATTGGTTTTTTTGATTTAACAAAAACATTATCAATCAAAGCACTGTAAAATCTAAATCTCCGTTTATCGTTTATATCGACATAAGAGCTTTGAAATTCAAGTATTATTATTTTGTCTTCAAGTTCAAAAACTAAATCTGGTTTGTACATTTTTGGATTAATTACACTATATTCCGTTGGATGAACTTCTACAATTTTTCCAGGAATATCTATAATTTCTATTAATTTTTGTCCATATTCATGACCCTGAATTTTGAAAATTACATCCTCATGAAATTTCATGAAATTGAATCTCCTTAAAATTATTAATTAACATTTAATTTATAATTAAAAGGATATAAATCTTTTGTTTTTAATTTAAATAAATATTTACTTGAATATATAAATTTTAAAGTATATTAAAAAATTTATACTTGTTTAAAGAATTTACAAGAGAATAAAAAAATAGAAAGTGAATAATTCAAATAGAATTATTCATCATTAAAAGGTTGCGGAAGTTCACAGACCCCACTGTCTTTTGCAAGATATGCGTATGCGAATGCCGCACATATTGCACCGAGAATCGGTCCGACCAGATATATCGGGAAGAATCCCCAAAGGTTTTGGCCTCCAAGAATCATGTCCATCAGGTATGGTCCGAATGTACGTGCAGGATTGATTGATGCACCGGTAAATGCTCCTAAAACTGCAATCACAGCAGCTACAGTCATACCTATTGATATGCCTGCAAAACCAGGTTCTGCCTTTTTGTCAACTGCAACACCCATTACAACCATCATGAGGAAGAATGTTCCTAAAAACTCTGCAAACATTGCCTGAAGGTAACCTACACCTGCACCAGGAGCTGTTGCACCAAGTCCTCCGATTGTAACTGCTGAAGCACCCATAAATAGGTATAGTGCCAAACTTCCGAGACATGCTCCAATAACCTGTGCAACTATATAATAGATACTGTCAATTAAAGCAATGTTTTTGGTTACAAGCAGTCCAATAGTTACAGCAGGATTTAAATGTGCACCGGATATCTTACCGAATACATAAATACATACCATTACAGTTAGACCAAATACCAGAGCAATGGCAATCCAGTCACCCAAACCGCCAAGAATTCCTATTCCAGCATTACCCGGATCGATGCTGTCTGAAATCAGAAGTGTTGCAACTGCAGATCCTGTACCGAATAACACCAGGAAAAATGTTCCCAGAAGTTCTGCAAAGAATTTTTTTCTTATATTGCAAGTCATCTAACTCACCTATACGGATTCTCTCCATTGACAGTATTCGTGTTTGTTGTCAACTAAAGATGCTGCAGCACAGTTTTTACATCCTCTTACAGGAGATCCAGGTGCGCCTTTGTTAAGTGCAATGATGTTTGTCATCATTGTTGCTGTAATAGGTTCTGAAGTTAAAAGACATGGGTAGTCTGCAAGTCTCATCAGAGATGAGAATCTTACTGTTATTGCACATGCAGGATAAGTGTATCTTTGCGGATTCATTACTGTTTCGTTTGCTAAAATCGGACTTAAGTCAACGTCAAATCCGTTGATTTTAGGAACCAATTCTCCTCCGGTTCCTGCTCTGAGCTTTCTTGCTCCGCTGATTGCATTGAATCCTCTGTAAATCATGTCCATGAAGTCACAGTTGTGCAACTCGGCAGCAGCTCCTCTTGTTGGATATTGCTGTACGAAATTGTGGAATCTTTTTGAGAATAGGTCAACAACCATAGGTGCGTTGAATCCGTCTAACTCCAATATGAATTCAGTTGCACATGCAGATGAACCTGTAGCCAATTTTAGAACATCGAATTCAGATTTGTAATTGTCCAGGTTGGATGTTAATGTTGAACCGATTACCTCAGCAGTTGCCTGAACAATAGCTAAAGTTACATCATCCTTACACATGTTGTATGTGGACTGGCCAATATGGTGGCCGATATCTCCAACACAGTAAGCAGGCACAGTTACAATGTTTCCGTAATGCACTCCATCATCCATTGCGGCTTTAACTGTAGCAGCCATTGCCTTTTTGTATTTGTTCATGTAGTCCCTTACATCAAATGATGTGTGGTCCGCATCATCCATCAGCTCGCCTTGAGCTTCAATAGGGTTTTTGTAGATGTTCTGCAGTGTTGCAATTTCCTTTTCTGTTGCTTCACTTGCGGTTGCACCGGCTTCGATTGCATTTGCAAATGCATCTCCAATACCGTAAGAAGTGTTCATACCCCATGATTTTGCAGACAGTATTGCCTGCTTGTGAGCTGCAGGAATATCTGTTTTTTGAAGTATCTGATTTACAACATTACTTGTACTTCCAGGCATTAAAGCAAAGTCCACTACACATGTCGGTCCGTAAAATCCGCCATATCTCCTAATGGATTCTTTAGCGACAATAGCTTCGTTATCTGCAATGGCTTGGATAAATTTATCCAAACTGTCAGCAAATTCACCATCCTCTTCGCATAATATTTCCAGTACAGGCGGAGTCTGGAAGTGTTCAATAAACGGATCATCTTCACATTTTAAAGTGTCTGTAATGGAAGATAAAATCTCAAAATGGTTTTTAACAGAGTCCTTATGTAAATTAATTACAGATTCTGCCTGATTGTCAAGTGCAGTCATGTTTGCTACAGCATCAGCGTATGGTTTTGCATCAGCTATCTTAAAGTCATTGTATCTGTTTTCGGATATAACCGCAATGTCTGCCTTTTGAGCAGCCATTGACTCGTTAATCATTTTTTCATATAACTCTCTCATTGTTATCACCTGAAATGATAATTGTATTAGGAAAAGTATAATTTATAGTATTTATACTTATCTAAATCCTATAATTATAGATTCATCAAAATAATATTTAAATTTAGTTAAATATTTCCATCAAAAAGAGAATATTAAAGAAAAATGTTTAGATATTTTAAAAAAAGTAGAATAATCAAGCAAAATTAAAACTAAAAAAATAGTAGAATGATATAAGAAAAAATTATTTTCCTATATCCTGAACCAATTCTTTTGCATACGGAGTTATGTTTTCATCAAGCATCTTCTCCAAAAAGTCGCCTGTATAGGTGCCTGATTTTGCAATTTCCTCAGGTGTTCCGGTAGCTATAACCTGACCGCCGCCGTCACCGCCTTCAGGACCCAAATCAATGATATGGTCTGCAGTTTTAATAACATCCAAATTGTGCTCAATAACAACAACTGAATTGCCTGCGTCAGTCAGTCTTGCAAGCACTTCAAGAAGTCTTTTGATATCTGCAAAGTGAAGACCTGTTGTCGGTTCATCCAAAATGTATAATGTTTTACCAGTACTTGTTCTTGAAAGCTCTTTGGCCAGTTTAATTCTTTGAGCTTCCCCACCGGACAATGTTGTTGCAGGCTGGCCTATTTTCATATAACCCAATCCCACATCATATAATGTCTGAAGCTTTTTGGTAATTTTTGGAATGTTTTCAAAGAACTCTAAAGCTTCTTCTACAGTCATTTCAAGGACTTCATAGATATTTTTACCTTTATATCTTACATCCAAAGTCTCTTCATTGTACCTTTTACCGCCACAGACTTCACATGGAACATAAACGTCAGCCAAAAAGTGCATTTCAATCTGAACGATACCGTCACCGGAACATGCTTCACATCTTCCTCCCTTAACGTTGAATGAGAATCTTCCAGGCTTGTATCCTCTTGCTTTTGACTCTGGGGTGTTAGCAAACAAATCCCTGATGTCGGTAAATACACCAGTATATGTTGCTGGATTTGACCTTGGAGTTCTGCCGATAGGTTTCTGGTCAATTGCAATTACCTTGTCAATATTTTCAAGCCCTTCTATTTTATCGTATTTGCCTGCAAAGGTGAATTTGTTGGAAAGCTGGCCTTTGGCACCCTTGTATAATATTTCATTAATCAGACTGCTTTTACCCGATCCGCTGACACCAGTAACGCAGGTGAATTTACCTAAGGGAACTTCAACATCAATATGTTTCAGGTTATTTTGAGCAGCGCCTTTTATCTGGATAAACAGTCCATTACCTTCACGGCGTTCCTCCGGGATATCGATTTTTTTAACTCTTGAAATGTACTGGCCGGTAATTGAGTCGGGATTTGACATGATATCCAGTGGAGTTCCCTGAGCTACAACCTTACCTCCGTGCTCACCTGCGCCTGGACCTATGTCTACAACATGGTCCGCTGATAAGATTGTTTCTTCGTCATGCTCAACGACAACCAAAGTATTACCCAAATCCTTAAGTCTTTTTAATGCTTCAATGAGTTTAATGTTATCTCTTTGGTGAAGTCCAATACTCGGTTCGTCTAGAATGTATAATACGCCAACCAGTCCGGAACCTATCTGGGTTGCCAGACGGATTCTTTGAGCTTCACCACCTGAAAGAGTACCTGAAGACCTTGACATTGACAGATAGTCAAGTCCGACTTCAACCAAAAAGCTTAAACGTTCTTTAATCTCTTTTAGAACTTCTTTTGCGATGAAATTTTCCCTTTCAGTAAGTTCCAAGTCCTGGAAGAACTGATATGAATCCTTAATGGCCAAATCACACACGTCAATGATTGATTTGCCTCCAACGGTTACCGCCAGCACTTCAGGCCTTAACCTTTTTCCGTCACATACATGACATTTTCTGTCGCTCATGAATTTTGAGAGGTATTTTCTTGAATAGTTTGATTTGGTTTCAATGTATAACCTTTCCATTCTTGGAATAACACCTTCAAACTTGCGGTTTACCATGTAGGATTTGTTTCTTCTCTTAAATGTAAATGGAATCTTGTCATTGCAGCCGTATAAAATTGTATTTTGATATTCCTTATCCAGTTCATTGAACGGAACATCCATACTGAAATTGAAGTGTTTTGATACGGCTTCAAGCATCTGATAATAGTAATTTTCCCTTTTAGATGACTTTGACCATGGAGCAATTGCCCCTTCGTTTAATGTTAATGTCTTATCGGGAACGATTAAATCAGGGTCAATCTCCATTTTGGAACCGATACCGTTACATTCAGGACAGGCTCCCTGAGGTGCGTTGAAAGAAAACATCCTTGGAGTAAGCTCCTCGAAGTTTATTCCGCAGTCAACACAGGCAAAGTGCTCTGAATATTTTTTCTCATATTCCTCACCGTCATCAAACAAAACTGTGATGAGCCCTTCGGAAAACTCGGAAGCGGTTTCAAGAGAGTCCACCAATCTCCTTTTAAAGTCAACATCATGTCTGATTTTAAGCCTGTCCACTACAACATCAATACTGTGGCGGTAAGTCTTTGCAAGTTCAATGTCCTCATCCAAATCCCTTATCTCACCGTCAATACGTGCACGGACAAATCCGTTGTTTCTCAAATCATCCAGAACATCCTTGAATTGGCCTTTCTTATCACGAACAATTGGAGATAGAATTTGGATTTTAATTCCTTCACCCTCTTCAATGATTGCATCACCGATTTGACCAATTGTTTGCTGTGAGACTTCCTTTCCACAGTTAGGACAGTGGGGAATTCCAATTCTTGCATACAATAATCTTAAGTAATCATAAATTTCTGTAATTGTTCCTACTGTTGATCTTGGGTTTTCCCTTGTGGTTTTCTGGTCTATTGAAATAGCCGGAGACAATCCTTCGATTGATTCCATTTCAGGCTTTTTCATCTGACCCAAAAACTGTCTTGCATAGGCAGAAAGTGATTCAACATATCTGCGCTGTCCTTCAGCATAGATTGTATCGAACGCCAGTGAAGACTTACCGGAACCACTAAGACCAGTAATTACAATAAATTCATCACGGGGAACACTGACATCAATATTCTGTAAATTGTGCTCACGTGCGCCCTTGATGACAATCTGTTTTTTAGACTCCATAGTATTCTCCTTGATTTAGTTATATTATATTAGAACAAAATAGTTTATATATTATTTGAGAGAGCATTTGGAAAGTAATTTGTAATAATTTTTATGCATCATAAAAAAAATTTATGTAAAGTTTAACACAGACAAATACTCATTTTGTAAAAAATAATTTTTAATAATTTTTGAAGTGCGACAATATGAAAAAGCACACCCTAAAGAAATTATTTTTCAAATCCTTTCAGTGCATAGAGTTTATTTCTTAAATCTGCAGCCCTTTCAAAGTCAAGCCTTGAAGCAGCATCCTTCATGTCCCTTTCCAAATCTTTTATAAGCAGGCGAAGTTCATCTTTTGGCATTTTACTAACGTCAGTTCCAATACCCTTGTATTTTTCATCTTCTTCCGCAAGTTTTTCTTTTAATGTTCTTTGAGTGGATTTTGGAGTTATTCCATGAACCTCATTGTATTTCATCTGCAGTTTACGCCTTTTAAGCGTAATGTCATATGCATTTTGAACGGAATCAGTCATGTCATCCACATACATTATTACTCGACCATTGACGTTTCTTGCAGCACGGCCGATTGTCTGTATTAAAGAGGTTTCATTTCTCAAAAATCCTTCCTTATCAGCATCCAAAATAGCTACCAGTGATACTTCAGGCAAATCAAGACCTTCACGAAGCAGGTTTACACCGACAAGGACATCGAACTTACCTCTCCTTAAATCATCAACGATATCAATTCTCTCCAACGTATCGATTTCAGAGTGCATATACCTTACTTTAACGCCTATTCTTGCATAGTAATCTGTTAAATCTTCAGCCATTCTTTTAGTTAATGTGGTTACAAGAACCCTTTCGTCTTTCTCAGCTGTTGTTCTAACCTCTTCTAGCAAATCCTCAACCTGACCTGTTACCGGTCTGATTATAACTTCAGGATCAACAAGACCTGTCGGTCTGATAATCTGTTCGACTACATTTCTTGATTTTGCAAGCTCATATTGGGCAGGTGTTGCAGATACATAAATCACCTGATTTACTGATGATTCAAACTCATCAAACCTTAAAGGACGGTTTTCCTTAGCGGAAGGCAATCTGAATCCGTATTCAACCAGTGTTTCCTTACGTGCACGGTCCCCATTATACATTCCCCTGATTTGCGGAACGGTAACGTGTGACTCGTCAATGATGGTCAGGAAGTCTTCCGGGAAATATTTTAAAAGTGAGTAGGGCTTTTCTCCCCATTGCCTGCCTGACAGATGCATTGAATAGTTTTCTACACCCGGACAGTATCCCATTTCCCTAAGCATTTCTATATCAAAACGAGTTCTCTGCTCCAGTCTTTGGGCTTCTAAAAGTTTGCCGGTTAAATTCAATTCGTTTAATCTCTCATCAAGCTCCTGAGTGATGTTTGCAATAGCTGTGTCCATCTTATCCTGACCGACCACAAAGTGCTTTGCAGGGAAAATCATGTATCGCTGAAGTGATTCCTGCTTTTTACCTGTAACCTTATCGATTATGCTTATTGCATCAATCTCATCGCCGAAAAGTTCAATTCGAATTGGTGGTGTTCCATGAACCGGATTGATTTCAATGACATCTCCCCTTACTCTGAAATGACCTCTGTCAAATTCAATGTCGTTGCGCTCATACTGCATGAAAACAAGTCTTTTAAGTATTTCAGATCTGTCATAAATATCGCCGACAGCTATTCCAAAAGCGAATTCCCCATAGTCTTCAGGCGAACCGATACCGTAGATACAGCTTACGCTACTAACAACAATAACATCATCTCTTGAGAGAAGTGACTGTGTTGCGGAATGCCTCATCATATCAATGTCCTCATTGATTGAAGCCTCCTTATCTATAAAAGTGTCTGTTCTTGGAACGTAGGCTTCAGGCTGATAATAATCATAATAGCTGACAAAGTATTCTACAGCGTTGTCCGGGAAAAATTCCTTAAATTCCTCATACAATTGTGCTGCCAGGGTTTTGTTGTGGGAAATTACAAGAGTTGGTTTTTGAACTTTTTCAATGACATTTGCCATTGTAAAAGTCTTACCGGAACCTGTTACTCCTAAAAGAGTCTGTTCTTTAACTCCATTTTTTATGCCCTCAGCTAGCGAGTTAATGGCTTTTGGTTGATCACCTAATGGTTTGTAAGGTGATTTAAGCTTGAATTCTTTCATGATATCTAGTTTGTAATTGTAACATTGAAACTAATGTGTATGTAACTTGGAGCGCAGCACGGAGTGACCCTCTGGTCCCTTATTGTTAAAACTCCATATCCTTTCAGTTCCTTTTCCAAATCCTTAATGATATTTGGAACAACTTCAGTATTATAAACTTTAAGGGAACCCAAAAACACTGTTTTTGCAGACATGTTCATTACAGACACAGTATCCATAACATCCTTTTCGCAATATTTTTCCAAAATATTATTCGACTTTTCTGTCATTTCCTTTTTTAGCTGTTCTTTATCCATACTAATCCCTCAGTGCATCTGCAATAGATTTTGCAAGAGATACACGTGAAGTGTCTGAAGATAAGCTGTTTGTACCAATAATCTTATTTGCTCCTGCAGCATAAATTCTTGTTGCACCATTATTGGTCAATATTGGATGTACACAGCAGACATCAACTGAAGAAGCACCATATTGCTTTAAGATATTTATTGCATTTACAATAGTTCCCCCAGTAGCTATGATATCATCAACAATGACAGCATGCATACCTTTAACAGAGTCAACATTTACAGTATTTTCGCTTTCACTATCACATCTAACATCAACTATTTTAGTTTCTACCTTATCAGGTCCTAAACGTACCTTAGTTAAATAAGTGCAGTCACAGCCAATAATTTTAGATATTTCCTGTGCAAATCCATAAGCACCTTTATCAGGAGCGATGATTAATGGCTTTTCATCTGTTTTTCTGAAGAATTTTTTATCCAGATACTCTGCAATGGCAGGCATAGCTGAAATGTTGTGGGCCGGAATGTCAAAGAAATTTAGCACACATTCCTCATGAATATTGAATGTGAAAAACTCATCAGCACCTGCTGATTGAATCAATTCGCAGATGATTTTAGCGGAAATGGTTTCACCAGGATTGAAACGTTTTTCCTGTCTTGCATATCCCATATACGGAACCACAGCACGAACCTTTTTAACTCCCAAATCTTTAAGATTAGCTATAATGAACAGTAATTCCATCAGGTTTTCATCCTGAGGATAACCTGTGGACTGAATTACAGTAACCTCATCTGAAAGTTCGCCGTCGATTCTTAAATACCTTTCACCATCTGGAAACTTTTTAGTTTCTACATAACATAATTCTTCGCCGAGTTCACGTGCCACGTGTGCTGCCAAATCTTGAGAAGCTGAACCGCCAATAATCACAATATCACCAAATAATTTATATTAAAATTATATATGTCAGTGATAATTAAAAAAGTTAAGTATTAATATTACAATTGACAAAAAAAGTTAATCATGAATAAATTAACTGCCGTTCTTTTAGTGATTGTTTTAATAATTGTTGCAGCTTTAGCATCTACAATTGTTAGTCCTGTTTTAATAATTGCTGAAGATGCTGAAGAAGGAACCCCTGGTGTTGATATGGCGGCCTCATTTAGTATGCTGGGCGGTTTTCAGTGGGTTTATCCCGGAAGTTCATATAATGCAAATGGAGAAACATTGCATAATATTCACTTGATTGATCCGGATAATCCTTACGGCGCTGCAAAAGACATTATGGAATATACCTATCATTACTCCCCACACATTATAATTGGAGTCAATAATGCTGGAGCAGAAGCGATTTTTGGTGGAGACATTATTGACAATACCCGTGCAAACGACGCATACAACGGTTATGCAGGCAGTGCGAATGTTCAGGGAACAATGTCAAGAGGAGATGCATTAGGTACAGCGATGAGCAATGCAAATATAAATTTCTTTGAAATTCCGTTACAGGTTTTAATGGGAAATATTCAGTTCCATTTCGTTTAATTTCCCTTTTTTCCTATTTTCTAAACATTATATAAAATGAGAGTGCCACACCAACTAAAGATATAACCATCTGGATGATTCCGTGTTTTTTGATTGACGGATGCTTTGACTGCACCAGATAAAACGGCATGAAAAATCCGAAAAATGTGAATGTTGCAAAGGTTGTGTTTTTAAAAATCAATCCAAATATAAATCCACTCCATGACAGAAAAATAGTTACAATATATGATAATATTACGGCTTTGCGGTTAAGTTCAGGCATTTCCTGCCTTTGATAAACATAAACCTGTGCAGGTTTTAGTCCTTCAACCAGTGGAGTGCCGCATTTTGCACAGAAATCATAATCATCCTGATTTTCAAATCCGCAATTCTTACATAACCTTACCATGAATAAAATTAATATCTCTTAATATAAATTATTTTTCTAAAACCATTGCAATTTCTTTAAACTGTTCATTTTCATAGTTGGTATTTGATAGCTCGGCATAATACCTGAAGCCCAATTTCTCAAGAACCCTCTTTGATTGGGTGTTTTCAACACGATATGTGGCATAAATCTGTTTTACATCCAACTCATCAAAAGCCCTTTTCGCCAGCACAGAAGATGCCTCAAAAGCATAGCCTCTGCCCCAATACTCCTCACCAATCCAGTATCCAAGCTCAGCCGAACCATCTCCCCACCAGTGGTTTGTATCCGGATGAAACAAAAGCCCCACACAGCCGATTGGAATATCACCTTTGACAACAGCATAAGTTTCCCGTTTAGAGAAAACTGTTTTAATTATATTTAAACTATCATCTACACTTTTGTGAGGCGGCCATCCTGCAATTGGACCGATATTTGGATTTTTTGCAAAATGATACAGACATTCCGCATCCGAATCCTCCCAAGGCCTTAACTTCAGATTTGCAGTTTTAAAAATCATCAATTAAATATTGATTTGGATAATTAAAAAACCTTTTCAACACATATTATTAATACACAAAAAAACATATGATTAATTATGAAAGTCAAAGATGGAATAATTGGTTTAGTTGTCGGGGATGCTTTAGGCGTTCCTGTTGAGTTTTACTCAAGAGAAGAACTTGAAGAAGACCCTGTCACCGGCATGAGAGAATATGGAACCTACAGTAAACCTGCCGGAACCTGGTCAGATGACTCTTCAATGACAATAGCTACAATGTCTAGTATCATAAATAAACAGGCTGTTGATTATGATGACATAATGAAAGAGTTCATCCAGTGGTGGGAAAACGACAAATACAGCCAGCACAAAACTTTTGATATTGGAAATACAACCAGCAACGGTTTATTAAGATATCTGGATGGTGAGGAAGCCATAAAATGCGGAGGCAATCAGCCAAGAGACAACGGAAACGGATCTTTAATGAGAATTCTGCCTCTTGCTTTTATTCCGGATATCGATTATGAAACAGTTGAAAACGTTTCAGGACTCACACACGCCCATTACAGGTCCAAAATAGCATGCGTTTTATATATTGAAATTGCAAAATCCATGATTAAAAATGATTTGACAATTGATGAACATATTAAAAATTCCTGTGATAAAATCAAAGAATATTATAAAGAAAATGAGGAAATTGAACATTTCCAAAGAATATTTGATGATGACTGGACCGGCGAGATAAGAAGCGGAGGATATGTAATAGACTCACTTGAAAGTACAATCTACTGTTTGAAGACAACCGACAACTACAAAGATGCAGTCCTAAAAGCAGTTAATTTAGGTGGAGATACAGATACCACTGCAGCAATCTGCGGCGGACTTGCTGGAATTTATTACGGTTTTGATGAAATACCTATATATTGGGTTAACACAATTGAATACATTGATAAAGTAATCTCATTATGTGAAAAATACGAGGCATTATTTAATGAAAATTAAAGAAACTATCGAAAATATTAGGGCTTCCTGCGACAATTATGTGGACCCTGATTTGGTGGCAACAGTAATTCATGACAATTATTTCATGGGCTCAAACAACATATATGAATTTGACCAATTTGACATCGAAAAGGACGATAGCTTTGAAGAAAGGATTCTAAAAATCTTAAAACATGAAAATATCTTTTTGAATCTTGGAATGTATGCATTCATTCCTGTCATTAACGAATGCGATATCTACTCAACCGAGGATTTCAATTTGAA
This sequence comes from Methanobrevibacter sp., assembly GCF_017427765.1. GTDB lineage: Archaea > Methanobacteriota > Methanobacteria > Methanobacteriales > Methanobacteriaceae > Methanocatella. The sequence continues at coordinate 71,062 of NZ_JAFRSC010000023.1, forward strand.
GCTCACTCAGGAGGAGTTCGACAAATATGCAAATGAAAAAGAAAGAGTATTCGGTATTTTACTTAAAAAGGACTCAGAAGATTATTTAATCGGAAGCTGTGATTTGTGCGGATGCAGTATCGATGCTTCATTTAAAGAGATTGAACCATCAAATTTTGACTTTTTTAAAAAAATAGAAGAAATAGTGGATAATAAAGTTATCTACTAATCATTTTCTTTTTAATTTCTTCCCACATGGCCTGTTCTTCACCACAACCGGTCATAATGACATATTTATATTCAGAATTTCTTGCAAGTTCATTAAGCTTTTCAATTCTGACTTTCATCTCATCATAACTCAGCGGATAAAATTCAGCGTCAGGGAAATCCTCTTTTATAATATTATAATATTCTTCTGCCTTTTCTATAGATCTTCTTCCAGGAACCACAATTACATGAGCCGGGTTCATGCTTTTGACAACTTCATAATGGTCTTCAAAGATTTCCTCCTCGTTTTCATCAGGAGTTGTGTAAATAAACTCAAGAGGCTCATCCTTTACAAACTGTTTCATGAACATTGCATTGATTTTTAAAGCATCACCGTTATCGCCCTGACCTAAACCGACGAACTTACCGCCGATGTCAACAACTTCAAATCTTCCAGGAGGAATGAATGACATGTCCAGATTGTTAAAGACGTCCTTGATAGTTGTTTCTATGTTTTCGACCTTAGGAGTGAATGTTGCATAAGCAGTAATGGATGCTAAAGTATTGTAAATGTTGTGGAATCCGAAAGGTGGAACTGTCAGTTTTATGTTAAATTTAATATTTTTTGAAACAGTATAGTTAAACAAATCTCCTTCAATGGTCAAATTCCATGAATTGGAACCAAATTCAATATCTGTCAGCTTTACATTGGCATCAGGTCTTTTAAACCCGCATCCGCAGGTATAGACTCCTCTGTGATTTAAGTAAAAATGAGAATAATCCAGCTTTTTACCGCATTTAGGACATTCAATTGAGTTATCTCCAATATCTTCAATAACATCAGTTTCTATGCCATAATAGTTGACTTTAACATCACTTTGTTTGTTCAAACCAATCAAAGCAGTTCTAGGATCATCGCAGTTAGTTACAACAGTTCCTTTTTTCATGCCTTCGGAAAGTAACTTTTTAGCTTTGTAATAATCTTCAAAAGGATTTTTAACACCTGCAACCTGAGTGTGCTCCTGGGAAATTGTAGTATATACAACACCGATAGGATTAATCAATTTTTGAACTGTATCAGGAATTCCATGTGACAAATCACGAATACCATATTCAAAAATTCCCAAATCACCTTTCTGACTTAAAAGAGCAGTTACAATTGAGTTTAAAATATTGTTTTCGTAACTTCTTCTAATCTGAATATCCTTTGACATCAGTTTAATTAAAAGAGTAGTTGTAGTAGTCTTACCATTGGTTCCGGTTATGAGAACAGAACCCAATTTTAAATCATCGGCAAGTTTAGGAATAGATTCCTGACCGCCAATCTTTGTAAAAACATGGCCAGGATATGTTCCTCCACTTCCCGGACCATACTTAGCAAGCTGACATGCAGCTTTTCCAGATAATTTTGCCATATTAAATTTAACAATTCCAACCATGATTAAATATTGGAAATAAATAATATATAAAAATAGTTATTGAAAATTGAATAAGGATTAATCTTTGAAATCCTTACTCAAAATACATGATCTCAGGCCGTTCTTTGACAGCCCACATCATTAAGATGTTAATATAATATTATGAGCTTTTTCATATATAAAAGTTATTATTAACCTTATTATAACTAAAAAACAATATTTAACCATTAAAACAATTAAATACAATCAAATAAAAATTTATATTTTTAATATGTATTTCATAGCTTTCTTTTTTACACACAGAAAGTAATTATTAAAAAAAAGAAAAAAAACTAACCCAACTAGTTAGTAGTTGGATTATTAATAGTTGTTTGTGGAACTTTTTCAACAACTTTTGAACCGATGTTTTTCATTTTTTCAATGAGGTTATCCTTTTTGGAACCGCTTATTAAAATATTTTCCAAAACATCACTTAAGGTTTCAGTTGGAATGATTTCAATCATCTCTTCGTATTTCTTCTCAATCATAACATCTTTCAAGTTAGATTTTGGAATCAATACTTTTTTCATTCCTGCTTCAGCTGCAGCTTCGATTTTTGCAGTCGCTCCACCGATAGGCATAACATCTCCACGGACATTTAATGAACCGGTCAATGCTACGGTCTGGTCAATCGGAATATCTTCAACAGCAGATATTACAGCAGTTGCAATACTTACACTAGCTGAATCACCTTCAACACCATCGTAAGTCTGGATAAACTGAACGTGAATGTCATAGTCTGAAATATTCTTGTTAGTGTATTTTTTAATTAATGCACTGACGTTCTGTACAGATTCCTGAGCGATTTCACCCAATTTACCTGTTGCGATAATTTGACCACCGTTTTTGGATTGTGTCGGAGCGGCTTCAGCTGCAATTGGTGAGACGATTCCGCTTCTGTCTCCAATTACTGCAAGACCATTTACAAGACCGACTCTTCCACCTTCGGCAGATACCATACTGTAGTCTTTTCTTTGAATGATTGATCTGTCAGCTATTTGCTGCTCTAAAGTTCTTGCGAATTTTTTAGCTTCAACAACATGTGCTGCAGTTACCAGATTTTCACCTTTTTCAATAGCCACATCACCAGCAGATCTGACAAGTCCACCTAAATCCCTTAATCTTAATGTTAAGGCGTTCTGTTTGCCTGATCTTCTTTTTGCTTCCATGATAATTTCATCCAATGCATCAGGTGCGAAGTGCGGAATTCTTCCATCGTTTTTAACTTCCTGAGCTACAAACTGGACAAGTTTTTCCCTGTTTTCAGTTGTATCATCCATATAATCTTTCATGAACACTTCGTAACCGTATCCTCTGATTCTTGATCTCATTGCAATATGCATTCCTTCTAAAACCTGAAGGTTTCCTGAAGCTACAAGTACAAAGTCACATGGTACAGCCTGGGATCTTACCATTGCACCACTTGAGTTTTCACTTTGACCTGTGATTGCATACTGTTTTTCCTGCATTGCAGACAATAATTCCTGCTGGGTTTTCATACTCATTGTACCGATTTCGTCAATGTATAAAACTCCACGGTTTGCTTTGTGAATCATTCCTGCTTCTACACGTTCATGTGCAGGAGTACCAAGACCGCCTGATTGGTATGGGTCGTGGCGAACATCTCCAAGTAATGCTCCTGCATGAGCACCGGTTGCATCCATAAATGGAGCAAATCTTGATTCTTCATTATTCACCAATAATTTTGGAGACATAGTATTATTTTTAGGTTTAATTTGGATTGAGATAAGTAAAATTAAAGCAGCCGCAATAATGGATTCCAATAATCTTCCATACATGAATCCAATTACTAAAACTCCACCAATAGCAAACATAGTAATAATAGTTTTTCTCTCTTCATGGCCTTTAACAGATCCTTTAGTGGCCTTTACTATTTTTTTACCTTCTCCAGCAGGCACAGTTCTTACCAATGGGTGGTTGTTGTCTTCCATATTCGGATAAACCAATACGTCCTGCAGAGTTTCATGAGGTAAAATCTGTGCCATACCTTTTGCAAGCATTGATTTACCTACACCCGGATCTCCAATAAGTAAAACGTTCCTTCTTTGTTTTGCTGCTTTTTTAATTGTTTCGATGGACTCTTCATGTCCTATAACCTGATCAATTAATAAAGGTGGAACTTCAATATCTTGTGAGCTTTTTATGTTATCATAATCTAACATATGTTTAGTTTCCTCACCAGAACTTATTTCCGGTTCAATAACTATATCTTGTGAAGAATCATCCACTGATTCGTTTTCTTCAAACTTCATAAAATAACCTCACTTCATCAAATAAATTCTCATAAAAAGTTAAGTTTCATATACTATTTAAGTATTTATTTAATTTAGGGTATATAAAAAGGTTTCTATTTTAGTAAATAAAAGTAACTAAAAGAATTTACATTTCAACCTCATGTACTTATATGTACATTTCAATCATTATTTTTCAAACAGCAAACATTAAAAAATATTGATAACTATTCTACACAGAATCATGAGTGTAAAACACCTATGATTCAAAATATTTTTTACATTTCATTAATATATCAAGAAATACAAACTTTAATTAACATAACTCATTAAAAACAATGAAGGTATGAACAATGGATAACAAAAAAATAATAATTATAATTGGCATAATACTTTTAATCATAATAGCCGGAGTTATTCTAGTAATGCTAACCTCAGTAAATTATGAAAGAATTGATATTACTCCAAACGGAACAACCATTGAAGTTCCCGCCAATCAAACCAAATATGACGGAAATGTTGAAGGTGCAAAAATTTGGAATTGGGATAAGGGAATATTAGTTACATACAACAGTCACGAGGATCCAAGTTTTATCAAAGTGACTGAATTAGGATTCAACACACTGAATGAAATAATAAAAAATGGAGAAAAGCAAAACATTGACAATTTTACATGTTATGTGATAAATGCTGATGACTTATTGGAAATTCACATATTTGATATCATTAAAGTAAATTATAACGGCAAATTTTATTGCATTCCTTTATCTAATGAAACCTCTCACGACAATATCATAATCTGCTGCAAAGACAAGGACATGGCAGCCCATATGGCCAAATCAGTAGAGTACAAAAATATTTATCCTGAAAATACTGATTTGGAAAATACCATTTCCACTGTAAAAAACATAACCGACGATTTGCGATCAAATAATTATTTGAACAATACCAATTTAAGTAAAATCAAATCCACAGTAGAGGAAGAAACAGGATTTGATTTAGATAATGCTAAAAACACAATAGAGCAATATACCGGAAAGTTACCTATTTAATTCTCCCCAATAAATAAACAGTGAATACTATGAAAATTATTAATGAAAAACAAATCCCAAAAAGAAGTTTAAAAAGAAGTCTGATTGTATTTATCGGAAACGTCCTGGGGATATATCTGATAAGTTTTTTAGGACTTGGAGTGAAAGTCAGTCAATTCGATGACATATTACTTTTAGTAATATTCATCAGTTTATTTAATGCAATTCTCTGGCCCATCTTGACAAAAATAGCTATGCCCTTTTTAGTTTTGACCTTTGGGTTGGGAACATTAATATTAAACGGACTCCTGCTTCAAATTTTTGCACCGGCATTTAATATAGAAATTCAGGGCGCAGCAATAATACTTGTCCCATTAGCCATGGCCGCCGTTACAACTGTAATTTCTTCATTAATAACAATTGAAGATGACAGTTCATATTACAGGGCTGTTTTAAGAGATGCTGAAAAGAAAAGAAAAACTGAAATTAAAGAGTATCCAGGAGTAATAATTGTTGAAATTGACGGACTTGCATATGAAGTTTTATGTGAAGCTGTCGAAAGAGGAGACATGCCTACCGTTAAAGAAATGATTGAGGGTGATGATTACACTCTTAGAATGTGGGAAACCGACCTGTCTTCCCAAACCGGCGCAAGCCAGGCAGGAATTCTTCATGGAAATAATGAAGGCATTGTTGCATTCAGATGGATTGAAAAGAGCAATGGCAATCAGATGATGCAATGTTCAGGAATCACCAAAGTCCCGGAATTAGAACATAGAATTTCAGATGGAAACGGATTGCTTGTTGACAATGGAGCAAGCAGATCAAATTTATTTTCAGGCGATACAGACAACGTAATATTTACATTCAGTAAGATTATGGACTTTAAAAAATTATACAATAAGGCATGGTATTCAGTATTTTCCAATCCAAGTTATTTTGCACGTATAATTGCTTTGTTTCTTGCAGACATTATACGTGAAATATACTCACAAATCATTCATTCACTAAAAAACATCAGACCAAGAATAAAACGTGGAATAGTATACATTCCAACAAGAGCTGCCACAAATGTATTCATGAGAGAAATAAATACTTCAACACTGATTGGAGATATGATGGTTGGAGACGTTGACGTTGCATATTCAACATATTTAGGTTATGATGAGATAGCTCACCACTCCGGAGTTAGGGATAATGATGCATGGTTCGCTTTAAGAGAAATGGACAAACAAATCAAACGTTTAACTGATGCAAATAAATACTGCCCTAGGGATTATCAGTTTGTCATTCAGTCAGATCACGGCCAAACAAACGGTGCTACATTTACCCAAAGGTATGGTGAAACATTTGAGGAATTTGTCAAGTCATTACTTCCCGATGACATGACAGTGTTTGCAAAAATGAATTCGAATGAAGACCATTTTGCCGGAGATTATACGCCATTTTCAAGAAAGAATAAAAAAATAAAAAAAGAAAAAGAATTAAGTGACTCTGAAGTCATCGTGTTGGCATCAGGCAATCTTGCAATGATTTATCTGACCCAATGGAGTCGGAGATTAACCTATGAGGAACTTAATAACTATTTCCCTGAACTGATAGACGGCATTATAAATAATGAATATGTTGGTTTTATTTTAGTTAAATCCAAAGAACATGGTGATTTAGCTATAGGTAAAAATGGAACTTACTATCTGGACAGCGGTGAAATTGAAGGTGAAAACCCTCTTGAAGGATTTGGAAACAATATCGTCAGACATTTAAAAAGAACAAGCTCATTTGAACATACCCCTGACATCCTGGTTAACAGTTTTTATGACAGGCAAGCTGATGAAGTGTGTGCTTTTGAAGAATTGGTCGGAAGTCATGGCGGAGCTGGAGGAGACCAGTCAAAACCATTCATATTGTACCCTTCAAGTTGGAATGTCAGTGATGATGAAATTATTGGTGCGGAAAACATTTATAAACTGCTAAAAGAGAATTTAGCTGAATTGAAAAAATAATATCGATTAAATTAAAATGGGAATTAAACATATCTTACCATGACCATAATTTATAACTCATATAGTATAATCTTTTAACAAATGATTAATATACAAACAGAAAATATTGGTTGATATACTGAAAGTTTGAATGACGATTGCTTTTTAACATCCTTGACGTTAATGTGAAATGACATTCATTAAAATAATAGTTAAAGAAATACTTTTGTTTTAATTAACCTCAACATCAAATATTATGCAAATAAGAATTGCAACGACATAATCTGTTGAACCTCCCAATTTAAGAACCGGAGCATTCTTGCACAAAAATGTTAAATTCATCAAATGAGATTGACTGATTTTTAAATTATTTATAAGATTAACTAAATATATTCTATACATGACAAAATGTATCATGGTTCAAGGAACCTCCTCAAATGCCGGAAAAAGCATGCTTGTAGCAGCGCTCTGTAGAATATATAAAAATCGAGGATATAATGTGGCTCCTTTCAAGTCCCAGAATATGTCCTTAAACTCATATACCACTAAGGAAAACGGTGAAATTGGAATAGCTCAGATGTTACAGGCCGAAGCGGCAATGATTGAACCAAGCATACATATGAATCCTGTTCTACTAAAACCTAAAGGGGATTTTACATCCAATGTAATTATCCAGGGAAAATCCATTGGAGACATGAACTTTTACGATTACCAGCATAAATACCATGATACAGCATTTAATGCAATGAAAGAAAGTTTTAAAATCTTATCCGAGAAATATGATATTATTTTCATTGAAGGAGCCGGATCACCTGCAGAAATAAATATGAGAGACCAGGATATAGCAAACATGGAAATAGCCCATATGGCAGATGCCAATGTAATACTAATAGCAGATATTGAAATGGGTGGTGTTTTTGCAGCTATTGCCGGAACATACGTACTGCTTGATGATTATGACCGCTCCCGCCTAAAGGCAACCGTTATCAACAAGTTCAGAGGTAACCTTGATATATTAAAGCCAGGTCTTGACAGAATTGAAGAGATTACCGGAGAACCGGTTTTGGGAGTTCTTCCATATGATGAAACTTTAAGACTTCCAGAAGAGGATTCAGCATCACTAACTACACATGTCTTTGCAGAAGATAAGGACATTACAATTGGAGTTATCAGACTTCCTAAAATAGCTAATTTCACAGATATAGATCCATTTGAATACGAAGAAGACGTTGCTCTTAAGATGATTGGCATTAATGATGATATAGGTGACGTTGATGCCATTTTAATTCCCGGAACACGTAATTCAACAGAAGATATGTTTGCCCTAAAAGAAAGTGGTCTGGCAGACAAAATTATAGCAAAATCCTCTGAAATTCCAATCGTTGGAATCTGCGGAGGTCTGCAGATTTTAGGCAATGTAATCCATGATGAAGAAAAACGCGAATCAAAACATGGAACTATTGACGGTTTAGGATTATTGGATATTGAATCAAGCTTTTCGAGAAGCGAAAAGATTGTAACACAATCAGTTGCAACAATTCCTGAAAATCTTGATGGACTAGCAGGCGAAATATTTAAAAATATAATTGGTGAGGAAGTTACAGGTTACGAAATCCATGAAGGAACAACCGAACTTAAAACCTGCAATGCATTATTAAACATTAAAAAAGGTCAGGGAAATAATGAAGACGGTAAAATTGATGGAGCTTCACAGAATAACATCTTTGGAACCTACTTCCATGGAATATTCCACAACTACAACTTCAGACGTGAATTTTTAAACTATATACGTATTAAAAAAGGTTTTGAAGCAAAGTATGAAGAAGATCCATACGAAACCCAAAAGGATTATTCATTAAACAGATTGGCTGAAATCGTTGAAGAAAACCTTGATATGGACATTATCGACAAATTAATATTTGATTGAAATGACAAGACCATCCCTTACAACAAATTTAACTAGTGAAGAGTTTAAAGAGTACTATTTTTTAAAAGAAGAACTGAAAGATTTTTTAAGGTCTGAAGGCTTAAAAGTCAGCGGCGGCAAATCTGAACTGGAAAAACGAATCATATATTATTTGGATACTGGTGAAGAGTTAAAAGAAAAAAATGAAATCGTTGATGTGAAAGACAGCAGCGAAGAAATTACACTTGAATCTGAGATTGGTGAAAACTTCAAATGCAGTGAAGATAAACGAAAATTCTTTGAAAAGGAAATCGGAAAAAGTTTCAAATTCAAAGTCAAATTCCAGAAATGGCTAAAAGCAAATCCGACCAAAACATATCAGGATGCAATTAATGCATATTATGAAATTCAAAACTCAAAAGAAAAAACTGCAATCGGAAAACAGTTTGAATATAATCAATATATTAGAGATTTCTTTGAAAATAATGATGATAAATCTTTAGATGATGCCATTGCATGCTGGAAATACAAAAAAAGCCTTAAAGGACACAACAAATATGAAAAAAAAGATTTAGAAATATTGAACTAAATCTTATCTTTTGTATGTTTTTGCCAAACCTTATCATCATCAGATGCAGACGCCTGATTATCGGCCATTACACCAACTAGGTCATGAGCAACATACGGCTCTTCCAAATAGCTAATATCATCATCACTTAATTTTAAATCAGCTGCGTTAACTGCCCCTTCAACGTGATGCATCTTTGTAGCACCAACAATTGGAGATGTGACCTTTTCTAAAAGCCAAGCCAATGAAACTTCAGTCATTGAAACATCATAATTTAGGGCAAGTTCATTAACTCTTTTGATAATCTCAAAATCCTGCGCTTCGCTTGACTGGTATTTCAATTTAGCATAGAAGTCTTCGTTCATTCTTTTTGAATCCTCACCCGGCATTCTTGACAGTCTTCCTGAAGCAAGTGAACTGTAAGGAGTTGTTGCAATATTATCCGCTTTACAAAGAGGAATCATTTCACGTTCCTCTTCTCTGAAAATCAGATTGTAATGACCCTGAATTGATACGAATTTCTTAAAACCTTCCGCTTCAGCCAGTGCATTAGCTTTTGCAAGCTGCCAAGCAAAACAATTTGAAATACCAATATATTTCACTTTATCCTCTTCAATTACTTCATTTAAACCTTCCAAAATATCATATAATGGAGTGTTATAGTCCCACATGTGATAGATATACAAATCTATATAATCCAAACCAAGATTGGTAAGGCTTTTTTCAACAAAATCGTGAATGTGCTTTTGACCTGAAATATTATTTTTGATTTCATCTTCAGACCTTGGAAGAAACTTAGTTGCTACAACTACATCTTCTCTTGTGGCATTTTCCCTTATTGCACGGCCAAGATACTGCTCTGAGGTCCCATTCTGATAGCCTATGGCCGTATCAAAAAAGTTAATTCCATTATCCAAACCATTTGTAATTATTTCTATGGATTCCTTTTCAGGCAATGTCCATGTATGCATCCCATCTGCAGGATCTCCAAACCCCATACATCCCATACATATTCGACTAACATTTAAATCTGAATTTCCCAATTTTGTATACCTCACATTAACACCTCTTCATAATGTAAAATACATAAGAATAATCATCGCTGTTTTGTCTATAAACTTTAATTTCTTTTTTTAACTGCCCAACAAAATTTTTTGCTGATTTATCAGTTTTCAGTTCATTTAGATTCATTTCCAGTTTGTTATAATAGTCTTTCCAGTCATTTTTGGAAACAATGACATAGTCAATGAATCTGAAACCTTCGTCGTTTATTTGTGAAATCTTATTTTCAATTGTATCGACATCATCATATGTATTTTTCCAGAATTTTTTTGATTCTGCTGACGGTTTTGAAATCCATGACACATCAGAGACAACCATGTAACCGTTTGGCTTCAATAATCTCCTCCATTCTTTTAAACCTTCTTTAAAACCAATTATTTCGATTGAAGATTCACAAAATACCAAATCAAATTCCTCATTTGCAAAATCCAAATCTCTCATATCCATCTCATAGGTGAAAACCCTATCATGAAGATTGTTTTCTTTAATGTTTTCATCTAAAACAGTTAAATAATGCTTAAATAAGTCGATAGCTTCAACTGTTGCATCCTCAAAGTAATTTGCAAGAAGTATTGTTGACTGGCCAACTCCACAGCCGATATCCAAAACATTTGAAATATTGTCACGTTCAATTTTGTCCAATACCTCAAGGGTAGTGTCCTCACTGCCCGGCGATAATCTGTCCAAATCTTTGTAAGCTAAGAAAAAATACAATGGTATATCCATAATTTAAATTTAAACCGTATCATTTAAAAATGTTAACAAACATAAATTATAATATCAATTTATTTGGAGATTAAAATATGATTGTAAATGTAAAAGCAACTAATAAAAAATCCGGTGAAGTAATTTCATTTGCCTTAGAAGGTAACGCAGATGCAGGTTTTACCTACGAAGGAACCCACATGCAAGAAGTAGCTGATAACAAAATCAGAGAAGTTAATAACGGTTTAATCTTACTTGGTTCTCCACTTTACACCATTAAAGCTGGTGAAACTGAAGTCATTGAAAACATGACTTTTGTAACTGAAATTACCGCAGATTGAACTACCTCGAACTGTGGAGCTCGAGGATTCTTACTTCACGGGCTGTAGATGCTAATGCATCTAGATTTACCGTGCTATCCCCTCCGTCCCGGAGGTTCTTTATTATTTTTTCTTGAAGAATCCTTATTCCTTCATGCAGTATGTTTTTGCTGGCGTTAATATCCCTGTTATGATGTTTTCCGCATTGTGGACAAGTCCATTCTTTTTCATATTCCAAGTCCTTGTTGTAGTATCCGCAGTGGTGGCAATTTTTACTTGATGGATACCATCGGCTGATTTGAATGAATTCTTTGTTGTGCCATTGTGCTTTGTAGCGGATTTTTTCCACCAGCGAGTATAATGCTATTCTTTGAAGCTTAGTGCTCCAGTATTTATTTTTGAACATGCTTTTAATGTTTAGATTTTCCATACATATTAAATCATAAGTTTGCACTAGGTCGTGGCTTATTTTGTGGTATGTGTCTTTGATTTTGTTTGTTTTTTTATCTTGCCATTTCCAGTATGTTCGAAGGGTCTTTTGGTATCTTTTGCTCATGTATTTTTTTCGGGA
>NZ_JAFRSC010000055.1 GCF_017427765.1 Methanobrevibacter sp.
CAGTACAGCAAGTGTTACTTTATCAGCTGCAATGAGTTATTTCAGTTTCTGCTTCGTCTTAACCGGAGACTTAACCAGTACTTATTTCAGTGATGTGAAAATCAATAAGTGCAGTGATGATTTGACCATGTTTGTAAAAGAGAAACACAACTTATTCAGCCACGCCCTCTGGGCCTTAGGTGACATCACACCACTCCCAGATATGAACAAAAACAACTATGCAGCAATAACCTATAATAAAACAACTGATTACCATACAAATGGAAACTATGGATTAATAGCATCATGCGATACAAATGGGAAAAGACCACACGTCAGAACATGGTATACCAGCTTATCCGGATTAATTGGAAAGACAATTTCTTTCAGTTGTGATGTAAAATCATTAGAAGATCCATTAATTGCAATAATTTATCAAAGTGATGGAACCACATTTCGAGCATCATCACTCCAAGTTCCAGCCAACACTGAACGTAACTATGTTGTCACAACAACAGTTTACGATACAACAGTTTCACTATGGATTGGAGTGGAATTCAAAAATGCAGTTAATGAAAATCATAGTTTCTACACTGACAACTGGAAACTATTCCTCCACGATAGTTAAACGCCAATTATCCATATACGTGAAAGAATCCTCTTGAGCCCATCCCCTAGGTTCAACACGATACACTATATGGTCCGCATTTTGAGGAATGGTCCTAGTCACCGAATAAGTCCCAGGAGTATTAGCTGGAATCCACACTGAACTATGAGTATATTGTCCAACATAAGTATAAATGAAAACGTAACACTCATAATTAGAATAAACATCTACTTGAAAAGTCACCTTTTTTCCCACTTCATTAAAATCATTATGGCTCTCATACTCCCCATAATACGCTGAATTCAATGTAATTATACTCATTTTTAATGAAGTATTTCCTATAGTTGAGTAATCTGAGGATAATTCTCTTCGAGTGTTACCTGTGAATCTAAAACTGTTTAAGTTTTGATTAGATTCACCACAAGTCCAAATTGTATGTGGGAACAGATTAACCTTATCTTTTACTGATGGGTTAATTGTAGATTATCAATGTATGATTCAGCACCAGTACCATACATTAAAAATAGAATAGCATTACCCGAAGTATTCTCTAATAATCCTGATAAAGAAACACTTACTTTCCCTGTGCTTGACTGGACAAATGATATAATATTAGAATTAGAATCCACAAGTCGTAATAATACTCCTTTGTTAGAGTATATATCGCAGGAAAAAGCATAATTGCCACTTGTAGAGATGTTATCTAAAGTTAAACTAAACCACCAATGACTGGAATTAATGGTAAAATAGATACATTGTTCTCCTATTGTGGAATAATTTTTTGATGGAGTAACTACAGATGGTGAACCGAAACTATTAAATCCATTGAGACTATTTGAGTATTCTGTTGCGGACCATTGGTTAAAACTTAATAAATTATTCTTATCTTTTACTTAATTTGAAGATAAGGAATAAATTTGGAAGTTATTATATTTCACACTACCTCCATTCAATATAATATCGACATACGAATTGCCTTCGTTATAAGAATCTGATATTTTGAAAGTATTATCAACATAATATTTTATTATTGATGTTGTTACTTCAATACGGACATTACAATTATCAGTTAAACCCAATTTACTCGCATAACGGTCTACATTTGTCCCATTATTGATTCTAAATATGAGGATTCCTTGATAAGTTATTACATTGAAATCCACTGCAAAAGGAGGGGCGAAATTATACTTGTTATCGATAGCATATACATGAACATTACTTGATTGGGATCTTGTTAATGTCGTACCCTCGATGTCTCTTGTAACTGTTACTTCAGACCATCCGCTCCATTGGGTACTATAATTAGATGTTACTCCAATATCATAAAAATAGTAAGTTTTATTCTTATCTTTTACTGAATAGTTAACGTAAGTGATTCTATGAAGAATTCAGGTGTTAAATCTTCTTCTCCTTGGACTGTCCAGTTTACTTTTAATATTTGGCTGTTTTCAGGTACTTGTTTGGTTAATATTACTTTTTGAAAGTCATTTGAAATATTAATAGTTACTCCGGCTGCCCATTTTCCATCAATAGTAAACTGTTGGATGATATGTGTGTTGACTGCTCGTATATTAGCTGTTAGTATTGCATTTTTACCCCAATCTTCTGAAGTTAATTCATGGTTAAAATAAATCTGAGTATAGTTGTTGCTTGTCGTGTTGCGCACAATTAAGTAATTTTCAGTTGGTGTTGCGATTGTTGTACCATAAAGGCTGAAACCTGTTGTATTGTTTAAGTATTTGCAGCAGCTCCATTGATTATGGGTTAATAAATTTAATTTATCTTTTACTGTCCTATATTTCGTAGACAACAAAATTCTTAAAATGGATTTCAGTAATATCTGCCCCAGTCCATAAACCAAAACACCAATAATTAACAGTATCTATTACATTTTGCCCAGTTATTTCCACACCATTAATCATTCTTGAAATCTTTGTTGGTGTGAGTTTTAATTGGACAGTATGCCAATTTGTATCAGTTATACCAAAATTATCCAAATTAGCAGAATAAGAAGATATTGAAACTCCATTTGGTCTTGGAGTAAGGATAGGTGATGTAGCAGAACCATCTACTCTTTTAATATCTAATTCAATCATACAAGATGTAGGTAGTTGGTAATTATTACTATTATCTTGTTTAATAGTATAAATAACTCCACTAGTAGTGTTGTTTGTATCAGTAATCTTCGTATAATTTGCTAATCTTTCAAATGTAGCATTATAACCTATTCCTAATCTCCAAATATCGTTATGGTTTGAAGGCACTCCCATATCCCATTTAATATATGTGATATTCTTATCTTTTAC
>NZ_JAFRSC010000024.1 GCF_017427765.1 Methanobrevibacter sp.
CACACATTATCCAAACAAAGAAACATCGATATTGCTATTAAAATGGTTCAAGACTTAAACAAATACAGTAAATGGGGTCTTACTCCAATGAGAGGACACTTTAACGTAAACGGTTTCAACATTTTCATGGCATTCGAATGTGGATTTGCTTTCGGTGTTGACTACTGTAGAGGTTACCCAAGATATATGATGGGTGAAACCAACACTATCGATTTATTAGTGAGAAAAGAACCAGACTGTTTCATGGTTATTGCAGCTGACCCAGGTGCTCACTTCCCTAACGGAGCAAACCAACACTTAGCTAACATTCCTGTTATTCAAATCGATATTCACTGGGGTCCATCTACTGAACTTGCTGATGTAGTATTGCCAGGTTCATTCATTGCTGTAGAATGTGCTGGTACCAGTTATCGTATGGATGGAGTTCCTATCTACATGAAGAAAGCTATCGACAAACCAGAAACCTGTCGTGACGACGAATGGATTGTCCGTGAATTGAAAGAAAGAGTAATGAAACTCAGAGAAGAGCCAAACGTAGCTCCAAAATATGTGCCAAATCCAAACGCACTCTAAAGGTGATATAATGGAATATATTCTTAAAAATGGTATTGTCTATGACCCTGCTAACGAAGTTAACGGGGAAAAGATGGACGTTATGTTCAAAGATGGTGTCATTGTAGATAATGTATCTGCAGATGCTAAAGTCTTAGACGTTACCGATAAAATAGTCATGCCAGCAGGTATTGACCCTCACGCTCACGTTGCAGGTCCAAAATTAGTAGTTGGAAGATTATACAGACCTGAAGATTCCAGAAGAGGTGTTACTCAAAAAACTAAAGTATTAAGATCAGAATCTGGATTCTCTATCCCAAGTTGTCCTGCAACTGGATACAGATACTCAAGATTAGGTTACGGTACTGTTGTAGAAGCAGCTATGCCTCCTCTTGAAGCAAAACACACTCACGAAGAAATTGCAACTATTCCACAATTAGATATTCCAGCTTTACCATTATTCGGTAACAACTGGTTTGTAATGGAATATGCAAAAGATAACAATATTGAAGACATTGCAGCATTTATTGCAGCATGGTTAAAAATCTCAAAAGGTTACGGTGTAAAAATCGTAAACCCATGTGGAAGTGAAGCATGGGGATGGGGTATGAACGTACACGGTTTCAATGATAAAGCACCATACTTTGATGTAACTTCTAAAGAAGTTGTTATTGCTTTAGCAAAAGCTAACGAAATGTTAAACTTACCTCACTCTATCCACATTCACCCTAATGACTTAGGACACCCAGGTAACGTACCTACAACCTTACAAACCATGGATGCTATGGATGGTATTAAAAAAGGTAAAGGTGCAGCTGAAATCAGGGACCAAGTCATGCACATGACTCACTTACAATTCCACTCTTACTTAGGTAACAGTTGGAAAGATGTAACCTCAGGTGCTGAAGAAGTTGCTAAACATTTCAACAAAAAAGACAATATTACTTGTGATATCGGTCAAGTAACTTTCGATGAAACTACTACTATGACTGCAGATGCTCCTATGGAATACGACTTATTCAGACTATCCGGTCTTAAATGGACCAACAAGGATATTGAATGTGAAACTGCAGCAGGTATTATTCCATGTATTTACTCCAAGAAAAGTCCTGTTAGTACCTTACAATGGGCTATCGGTCTTGAATTATTCTTGTTAATTGAAGATCCATGGAGAGTATGTTTAACTACTGACCACCCTAACGCAGGACCATTTACCAGATATCCTAGAATTATCTCCTGGTTGATGAGTAACGAGAAAAGATTAGACATGTGTGAAAACGAAGTTCACAAATGGGTTAACAAAAGAACTTTACTCCCAACTCTTGAAAGAGAATACGATTTCTACGATATTGCAACTATTACAAGAGCTGCTCCAGCTAAAATCTACGGATTCACTGATAAAGGTGCTCTTACTCCTGGATACAGAGCAGACATTGCAGTATATGACATAAATCCTAATGAAATTGACCCATCTAAACAACCTGATGAAATCGAAAAAGGTTTCAATGTAGCTGAATACACTATTAAAGATGGTCAAATATTAGTAAAAGATAAAGAAATTGTTAAAGTTAAAGAAAGTCAAAACGTTTGGGTTAACGTAAAAGGATGGGAACAACAAGAACAAAAAGTTATCGACAACATTATGCCGTTCTTTACCCAATACTACTCAGTTAAATGGGAAAACTATCCAGTACATGACCACTATGTATCTAACCCAATCAGAATAGATGTTGATGGTAAATAGGGGTGTTTAGTTTGAAAACAATTACATTTGATCAAATAAAAACTTCATCAATCGCTTTAGAATTTGATGAATTGATTCCTGATGAAATTTATTCCTGGACTGAAGCAGACTTTGCTAAATATCAAGTTCCTATTGGAAACTCCAGATTCCCAATTACTGACTTCTTCGACATTACTGTAGAAGGAGAAGCTAACGGACCTGCTGAAGTCGAAATGATTCTCAATGGAGATTTAAACAGGGTAAAATACATAGGTTGTAAAATGAGTGCTGGAAACATCGTATGTAACAGTAGTGTAGATTTACACGTAGGTGCAGAAATGTCCGGTGGATCTATCCTTGTTAAAGGTGATGCAGCTGCTCACGCTGGAAGAGAAATGTCTGGTGGATACCTTGAAATTGAAGGTAATACCAAAGAGTTCACCGGTGCTTCTTACATTGGTGAATGGAGAGGTATGACCGGAGGACAAATTGTTGTTGGCGGAAACGCTGGTAAACAATGTGGTGAATGTCTAACTGGTGGAAGAATTCACGTTAAAGGTAACTGTGATATCTTAGCCGGTATTCACATGACCAAAGGTATCATCGAAATTGACGGTGACGTAAACCGTTGGCCTGGTGGTCAAATGAAAAACGGTAACATTATTATTCACGGATTCCTCGGAAGATTACTCGAAGGATTTGTTCTTAATGGTATTGTAGTTGACCCTGAAGTTGACGGATCCGTCTTTGAAGGTAAATATATCCACTATACTGGAGATATTGGTCTTAACGGTAAAGGTAACCTTTACTTAGATGCTGAAGCTAACAAAGAAAAATTAGCTACTTACGGCGAATTAGACGACGAATATACTTCAATCAGAGAATACAGGAATTTATAATTCCTTCTCTTTTTTCTTTTTTTTAAAGTTGCAGGCGATATTATGGTAAAAGAAGTTGAAATGACCTTTGAGGAAGTAGTCGAGTTTGTAAGAAATAATGTTTATGTTGGAGATGTTTTTGAAATTTCTTATAATCGTATTTTTGCTCCCGGTGAAGTGTTAGGAATCACTGAGGAGGATGAAGTGACTGGTGAAGGTCTTAGAGTTGGTTTACAGTTAACCGGCGAAATTTTAAATCAATCTGTTGAAGTTGATTTACACGAGATTGCTGATGATTTATTAGAAATACGCCATATTCATGATGGCGATGAAACAGTCATCGAAGTTTTATAATTCTATTTTTTATTTATTATTTTTTGTTTGATTTTTCATTGAAAAATTATTTTGTTCGATATTATACAAACAAGTTTATATATGATGACATATAATTATATGTTAGTGAGGTTGATTGTCATGAAAGAATTAGAATTAACCACAAAAGAAGCCGTAAATTACTTAAAAGAAAATGTAAAAATGCATGATAGAATTGAAATTTCTTATAATAGGGTTTTTGCAGAAGGTGAAGTCTTGAATGTAGATTTTTCTGAATATTATGGTAAACCCGGCTTTAAATTATTAATTTCTTTAGATGAAAGTGATTTAGGTTCTGTTATTGAACTTGATGTTTATGAATTTGAAGAAGATATCATTGAATTTGTCCATTACCCTAAAAATGGTGAAGAAGTGGAAGTAAATGTAATTTAGTTACAACCTATCCATTTCTTCAAATGGAATTAATTTTTCAATAGCTTTAACTTCGATATCTATTCCATTTTCTTTTATTGCACCGATGGTGTTAAGTCCACTTCCGGCCACAATACCAAAGTTGTAGTTATCCGCTTTTGCATTGTATGTTACTTCTCTAGGTTTTCCTATTTTATAAATTGAAAATCCTGTACTTTTTAATATTTCGAGTAAATGAACAGCATAATCCCGTGCAATGTATGGAATTTCCTTAAAACTGGCCAATATTTTTTTAGTTCCAATATTTTGTGATATGGAAGTCATATTTTTTGATAAAAATATTTTATGTGGATCTATTGTTGTACCATTATATGATATCAGATCAATGAATAGGGGAGGTTCGGTTAACTCAAGTAATCCTCCATAAATTGGGTTGGACATTATTCCATTGTTTATCAGCAATCCGTCAATACTTAAACTGCAAATTGTAGCAATACCTACTTTATCATCATTTGTTTCGTGATTAATAATTTTATAATATGGATTTATGTATTTTGGATTGGAATTAAATGTATCTTCCATTACACCTAAAGCATCCTCCAAATAGTCTTTGTTAATGTAAGATACATTAGCTATAATGTCTCCTTTTCTTTTTTCAACATCAAAATTTACTTGCTGAATTAAATTCCAGGATTTTGAAAGTAAGAATGGTATTTGAGGGTGTTTTTTTGGATTTACAGGTTTTAAACTAGGCGTAATCGAATTTACAATTGGGGATAATGTTTTGAAATCAGTTATTTCCTCTGCTATTTTTATGTCTATTTCTTCTCCTAGCTCTTTTATACCGCAAAATGGTGTTATACCACCAACTATTGTTATTCCAACCATTCCTTCAGGTATAGGTATTCCTAAATTGCCTTCCCCTTCTTTTGAAATGTCAATTATTCCTCCGATTCCAATTTTATTTAATTTATTGAGCACGTCTACTGCTTTTTGCCTACCTATTCCAGGTATCAGTCTAAAGTTTGCAGGAATTATTCCACTACCTTTTGTAATCACATCTAAAACAGATGTCTGGTTGGTGTTTACAAAAGCATCAAGAGGTGTAAGGGATGTTTTTTTGTATGAAATCAATTCTGTAAATTTGACTGGGTGGGTGTCCTCTATTTTTAAAAGCCCACCATATTTTGGTTGTGATGGTATTCCTTCATTTAGAAGTATCCCGTCGATTGTTGTTCCACACAATGTTGTTACTTCAATTTTATCTTTCTTTCCAACTTTATTTAAATTAACGTAAGGACTTACACAAAGACCACTTTCAATAATATCTTTCATTATATTAATTGACTCTTCATTATAAATGGTTGATGTATTGACAACTACATTTCCGCTTTGTGTCATATAGTTAAAGTCAGCTAAATATATCATTTCTTCAAATTTTGAATTAATGAAATCAACCTGGTCATATATCAATCCCTTTTCCAATTTTTCACGACCGAGGTCGGTAATTTGCCTTCCTGAATATCCCATTCTTTCGGTATATCCTTTTTCATCAAGTATTTGCATGTGGTATCTAACTGCACGTTCACCTAGGTTAAATCCTTTATTTTTTAGTTCATCAGCAATTAATTTGGATCCTGTTGGTTTATCTTGAGCGTTTAGTATTCTTAGTATTTCTATCATTCGGCGTTCTGATTCAGACATAAATGATGCTCCATACTTTCAAATTTAATCGGATAATTAAATTCAAAATAAAAAAAATAATATTTAGATTTAGATATCTAAATATTTTCTTTGTTCGTATCCAAATACTTGAACACGGTATTCGTCCCATTCTTGGTATTTGAGCTCTAGGAATTTTTCTGAAATGTGGTCGCCTAAAGCTCCTAAAATGAGTGGGTCTTCTTCAAGGGAGTGATAAGCTTCCCACAAACTTGTTGGTAAAACTTTAATTCCAAGTGCTTCTCTTTCTTCTTCGCTCATGCTGTAAATGTCCGCTTCAATTGGGTCTCCAGGATCAATTTTGTTTTGAATACCGTCGATACCAGCTTCCAACATTACTGCAAATGCTAAGTATGGATTACATGCAGGGTCTGGTGATCTGTATTCAATACGTGTTGCTTTTCCACGTGCTGCAGGCACTCTGATTAAAGCAGATCTGTTTTTAAGACCGTATGCTCTGTATACTGGAGCTTCATAACCTGGTACTAAACGTTTGTATGAATTTACAATCGGGTTGGTAATTGCAGTAATAGCTGGAGCGTGTTTCAGCAATCCTCCCATAAAGTGAAGCGCATCTTTTGAAAGACCGTTTTCTGAATCTGGGTCTGAGAATAAGTTTTTATCACCTTTAAACACAGATTGGTGACAGTGCATACCACTACCGTTAACGCCGAAGAACGGTTTTGGCATAAATGTTACACGGTAGTCCATTTGGTCAAAGGTAGCCATATTGTCTACAATAGCTTTAATAGCCTGTTTGAATGTAATTACTGCATCTGCAGTTTTTAAAGCGTCTTTGAATTTAAATGCGATTTCGTTTTGACCTGGTGCCACTTCGTGGTGAGAAGCTTCTACTTCAAAATCAAGTTCTTCTAAGTTTAGGGTTAATTCTCTTCTGAAGTCCGGTCCTTTATCTAGTGGTTCCACATCAAAGTAGCCTGCTTCATCGTATGGCATCGGATATCCGTTTTCATCGATGTCCACGATAAAGAATTCAGGTTCCGGACCGATGTTGTATTGCAGACCCATTTTACCTATTTTTGCTAATGATTTTTTAAGAACGCTTCTTGGGTCTCCAACAAACGGTTCATGTTCAGGAGTCCATACGTCACAAATAAATCTGCACACTGCAGATTCTTCAGGTCTCCAGGATAATCGGGAGTAGGTGTTAATGTCTGGTTTTAAAACCAAGTCACTTTCATTAATTCCGACAAATCCTGCTATTGAGGATCCGTCAAATAACATTCCTTCATTAATTAAATCTTCCATATCTTCTTTATTGAATGGAATAACAATATTTTTAACAGTACCATTGATATCAACAAATTGCAGACGAATAAATTTAATGTTGTCTTCTACCATTTGTTCGATAACTCTTTCCATTTTTTCTTCGTTAATATCGCTCATAGAATCATGCTCCAATAACCTTAAATAATTATCGGGTTAGTAAAAATCAGTCGGAAAATATATTCCTACTTAAAAATATATTCCATATTATTGTATATAAATGTTTTGAAAAAACTAGTAATTGATATCTATTATGTAAATTTTCATATATTAATGTATAATTATTTTGTTTTTTTAGTAGATATTATGACATCAATTTTAAAAAATAATGAAATTTTGTTTAAATTTGCATAAAAAATAAATTGAAATTTGATTTTCTGTTTAGATTTCATCAACCGAAAACGATGAAAAGTCCAATAAATCAAATGTTAATATTTTTGGGGCAACAGTAACTTTGCCAATTCCAGTAATGATTTTAAAGGCTTCCATAGCTTCAAGACAACCAACCAGATTTGGAGTTGGTCCGATAACCGGTGGAACGCCTGAAGTAAGTTTATTCAAATCTTCAATGACCTTTTCACTCAAGTCTTTACCTGCTGACGGCAGGTTGAACATTTCTTCATAACTTATTGTATTTGATAGAAAAACAGTAACCTGGCCTAATGTTCCATGAATTGCACCATGAATAAAAGGAATTGATTTTTCTTTTGCAAGTCTTGTGGTGATAACTCTGGTTATTATGTTGTCTAAAGCATCTACAACAATATTTGATTCGTCAATGATTTTTTCAATGTTTGCTGCATCTACACGCTCATTAAAATTAGTAACTTTAACATTCGGATTAATCGATTTAACTTTTCTGGCGGCAACATCACTTTTGGATTGGCCAATATCATCGGATGTTGCAAATGTTTGCCTATTAAGGTTTGATACATCAAAAGAATCCTCATCAACTAAAACAAGTTCGCCAACGCCCATTCTTGCAAGCATTTCAATGGTCTGGCCTCCGATTCCACCGCAACCTATAACTGCAATTTTGGCATTTTTGAATTTTTCCTGTTCCTCTTTTGTAACCAGACTTAATTGGCGTGTTAAGATTTCCCAATAATCCATCATTTCACCATTAAAAGTGGTCAAACTCACTTCCAAAGTATTCATAAACTTTTTGAAGTTCTTCAGGGATGTTTAACATTTGAGTACAGAATGGTAGGCATTTTTCACATGATATGCAGCTGTCTGCTCTGGAATTCTCACCAATTAATGAGAAATATTGCATTGCACTGGCCTTAGGATCCCTCATCATTTGAGCAATGTTGTATTCGGTTAGGCAGTTAACGATGTCCACTCCTTCAGGACAGGGCATGCAGTAACCGCATCTTGTACAATCATTTCCCAAAGATGAAGCCTTATACTGCCTTGCAACTTCTCTTATGATTTCCTGGTCATATTCATTAATGATATCTTCATTAGAGGCATATTTGATGTTTTCTTTCACCTGTTTTAAACTTGTCATACCGCTTAAAACACAATCCACATCATCACGGTTCCATAGGTATTGTAAAGCCCATTCAACAGGGGTTCTTTTAACTTCAGCTATTTCCCACCATGCTTTAACTTCTTCGGGAATATTATTTACCAGTCTGCCTCCGCGCAACGGTTCCATAATCATGCTTCCAACATTAATTTCTTTTAGGTAGTTAAGTCCCATTACTCCTGACTGGTAGTATTCATCAAGATAGTTCATTTGGGTTAGAGCCACTTCCCATTTCGGATATTCGTCTAGAATTTCGATTAGATAATCAACTTCGATATGTGATGAAAATCCAATATGTTTCACTACTCCGGAACTGAGACAGTCGTCCAGGAAGTCCAATACGTTCAAATCGTTAATATGCGCCCAAATGGGTTCTGTAAGTGAATGGAGTAAGTATATGTCAATATAATCAGTTTGGAGTTTTTTAAGCTGTTCATCTAAGAAGGTATCGAAATCTTCTTTTTTTTCAATTGCCCATGTAGGTGATTTGGTGGATAATATAATGTCATCCCTATAGCTATTTTCCTTTAAAAAATTACCTAAAAATATTTCACTGTTTCCGCTGCCGGACAATTCTACATTATGATATGGATATGCAGTATCAATAAGGTTTATTCCGTTTTCAATCCCGTAAGTGAGCATTTCAGTAGCTTCATCTTCAACAATTTGGTCATTAGAACCTTTTGTTGGAAGCCTCATTGTTCCAAAACCCAATCTTGAGACTTTTAAGTTTGTTTTTCCAAGCGTATTATATAACATTTCCAAAACCTCAATATTATATATTATTACTTAAATATAAAATGGTTATGTTTTGAAAAAGTGTTTTAAAAAAAGTAGTTAAGATGGAATTCCTGGGATATTGGATGCCGGGGGCGGGATTCGAACCCGCGATCTCACGGTATCCCAGGAATAAGTCAGAGCACTGCTTTATTACCCTATGAGCCGTGCGCTCTAACCAGCTGAGCCACCCCGGCATCTAACAAATATATTTATTTTTATCATTACATTTAAAGTTTTTGTTTTTTTGCAATATTTGGTATTTTTTTTAAATTTTGAGATATATTTAATAACTTCTAATAATATAATTATATTATTAATAATTATTATCATGGTGATTTTTATGAGTAAAGTTAAGGACATGTCACTTGCACCTGAAGGTGTAAGAAAAATTGAATGGGTTCAAAAACACATGCCTGTTTTGGAATCTATTAAAGCCGAATATGAAGAAACTCAACCTTTCAAAGGAATTACTATTGGGTCCTGTTTGCATTTGGAACCTAAAACCATTAATTTAGGTTTGACTTTAATGGCTGGCGGAGCTGAAGTTGCAATGACTGGATGTAACCCATTATCCACTCACGACGATGCAGTTGCCGGAGCAGCTGATTTAGGTTTAAACGTTTATGGCTGGAGAGAACAAGACGATGAGGAATACTATCAAACCATCAACATGGTACTTGATCACAAACCTGATATAATCATTGATGACGGAGCAGACATGATTATGGTTCTCCACAACGAAAGAACAGAGTTATTAAGCCACATTAAAGGGGCTTGTGAAGAAACTACAACTGGTGTGCACAGATTACAGGCTATGCATGCTGATGGAGCACTAAAATTCCCAGTAATTGCCGTAAACGATGCTTACACTAAATATTTATTTGATAACAGATATGGTACCGGCCAATCAAGTTTCGACGCAATCATGGGAACAACCAATATGGTAATTGCAGGAAAAACCGTAGTCGTATGCGGATACGGATGGTGCGGTCGTGGACTGGCTTTAAGGGCTGCTGGTCTTGGTGCAGATGTTATTGTTACAGAAGTGGATCCAATTAGGGCACTTGAAGCAAGAATGGATGGATACCGTGTCATGACTATCAGAGAAGCAGTAAAACAGGCTGACTTAATCATAACCGTAACCGGTAATGCTGATATTATCTGCGGTGATGACTTCAAATATATGAAAGACGGATGTATGCTTGCAAACTCCGGACATTTCAATGTAGAAATCAACCGTCCTGATTTGGAAGCGATTTCAACTGAAGTTAAAGAAGTACGTGAAAGTATTGAAGAGTTCACCACTAAAGACGGTAGGAAAATCTACCTTTTAGCTGACGGTCGTTTAGTGAACTTATCCGCAGCAAGAGGTCAGGGACACCCTGCCGAGATTATGGACATGAGTTTTGCTGTACAGGCATTGTCTGCAAAACACATTCTAGAAAACGATTTGCCGGTAGGAGTTACCAAAGCACCGGATGAAATCGACTATACCGTGGCAAGTATGAAATTAAAAGCTATGGGTATTGAAATCGACTCATTAACCGACAAACAAAAAGCTTACATGGCTAACTGGCAAGAAGGAACATAAATTCCTTCAATCTTTTTCTTTTTATGTCTTATTTTAGATATATTGATAATGGCGAGGGGCCTACCAAATTATTCATTGGTGGAGTCCATGGAAATGAAGGTGCTACTTCTTTAAGATTTCTTGAAAGAATTAAAATTGAAGATTTATCGCCTGGACAGTTCTATTTTTATAATTTTAATAAATCAGAGTATATTTCAACAATTAAAAAGGAATATTATGAATCTGATATTGGTAAAAAGATTTTAAATCTGATAGAATACTTCGAACCGGATTTTTATACCGAACTGCATTGTTATAACCTTAAAAACTATGAAAAATTAACCTCTATGGAGAGATATAAAAAAACTGGCGTTCCTCCATTAATCAAATTGGGCAATCATGTTCTGGTATCATCAGTTTCACCATTGATTCGAATGACTTATTTTTCAACAGAAACTGTCTGCAAAACATTGGAATTTCCATGTTTTGAAAAGTTAACTCCCGAAATTGTTGAAAAATATGATTTTGATGAGGATTTAGCTATTGCAACCTATGTAAAACTTCTTAAACTTATTTTAAAGTCACCTTCTCGCGAGCATTTTGAAAGGCAAATGTTAATAGATTATGCTCCACAGGTTGATTTGGCTGTTAAATATGCAAAAAAAGTGTTTGGTGAGGATTTTCCACCTTATTAAATGTTTATTTTTTAAAACCAGGCATCAAGGCTTCCCTGTGACGAACTCAAATTCTTAAGTTTATCTGATGCTTTGCTAACACGGTCTTCGGAAAAACCATGTTCATAGCATAAAAATTCGATTAGCTTGTCCTGTTTTGGCTTTTCCCATTTAATTTTATAATCGGTATTGACATTGTGGTTTAAAAATAGTTCTCTTACTTCATCCAAATCATGGGTTGATTGCTGTTGGAGTTCAGCAAGTTTTTCTTTGAGCTGACCTTTTTTAGCTATTTTAAGTGCAGTTTTTGCACCGACGCCCTTAAGACCTTCGCAAAAATCGGTTCCAATAAGAATTCCCATGTCAATTAGTTCTTCACGGGTAATGTCCAGTTCTCTTAAAACCCTGTTCAACTCATAATATTCTAAGTTGCCTAAGTTTGAACTTACTGCCAGATTTCTAACTACTCTTTTTGCTCCAAAAAGTAGGCAGTCATAATCCTGTGAGGCTACTGCATATGCGTCTCCCTTCCCAACAAGGTACGCTGCCTGCGCTTCACCTTCTCCTTTAGCTTCAACGTAAGGTATTCCCATTAATGTCAATAATTTTTTAGAAGATTCAATGATTTCAGGAGATAATTTAGAAGATCTCATAGCAAATTTACGTGCTTTTTCAGTGTCCCCCTCTTTAAGGGCTTCCTTGTAAATTTTTTCAGATTCTTCTCTTATCTCTCTTCTTTTGGCTTGGGTGTCACTTTTAAGTTCAGAAGACCTTCCGTCAAAAACATAAATCGGCTTTATATCCTTTTCAACCATGGAAGAATTTCTGTATAATATTCCACTTAAATGAGATGTAATATTTCCGTTCTCATCAGTTAACGGCCTTCCATCTCTTTGTCTTATTGTTGATAAAAACTGATATAAAGTATTGAATGCATCAATGGATACTGCTCTTCCTTCCAGGTTTTTAAAGGTAATTGATTCCGGTTCGATAATGTCTTTTAACTTAACACCCATACTATCACTTATTCTTTAAAATAACTTATAGGGTATGCTTCTTTTGACCATATAACAACATTTTTCTTGTGTATAAGCACATATTCACGTACCAATAAGTCTTCATTAGTGTGAAAGAGATTTGTTATTGTTGCTGTTGGTTTTCTAACATCGATGTTTCTAATTTTGGTTATTGTTTCAATTTCATGCTCCAGCATGATTCTGCCGGTTGTTTGTTTTTCGCTAAGCAATTTTTCAACAACGGTATTGCTGCATCTGTCTTTTGGAATGTAAGACAGTCCGTAAACAAGTGGGCGACCGTGTTTGTGTATAATGACCTCCCTTATGTCCACTTCATCGCCAACATTTATTTCAAGCTTTTCAGCAATGTCCTCATCTGCTTTTTCTATCTTCTGTTCCAATACAAATAACTCAACATCACCATATAAAACGTCTAAAAGTGTAACAACCTGTCCCTCTATTGCGCATAATATTTTCTGTGTTGTTGAGAGTTTTATATTATGCTCCTCTTCTATCTCTTTTATTCCGTTTCTGATTTTTTCTGATAATGAATTGTCCTCAGAACTCATTTTAACACCTCTAAATTTGTGTAAAATGGCTTACAGGGAAGACTTCTTTAATCCACATTAGAATGTCATCGCAATTGATAATAACATATTCTCTTGCCAACATATCCTCGTCGGTTTCAAATATTTCCTTTAATCTATCGTTTGGCTTTTCAATGTAGATTTTATTGATTTCCCTTCTCGATTCAACATCGTAGTTCTTTAAGATTCTGCCGATAGGTATATCTGCTCTGATTAAATCGGAACAGATTTCATCATTGCATCTGGATAATGGAATGTGTGAGATTGCATATATCAGGGGTTTGCCGTCCTTGTGCATTATAACTTCTCTGAAGTTAATTTTCTCACCTGTTGGCACATTGACCAGTTTTGCATGAGACCGATCGGCTTCTTCTATGTGCTGATCTATTGTTTTTAGTGTGATTTTCCCGTATAAAACGTCTAATATTGCTGTAATTGATCCGTCTGTTGTTAAAAGAATTTTTTGTGTGTTTGAAAATGTTGTATTGTATTCTTTTTCAACATCACCTATCTTATCAATAAGTGCTCTATTTGCTTCGTTTTTATCATTTGCCATTTAAATCACTATAAATCTTTCGGATTTGTAATAACTCCAGTAATTGCAGATGCTGCAACTACTTTTGAGTTAGATAAGTATACTGATGAAGCAGGGTCTCCCATTCTTCCTTTGAAATTCCTGTTTGTAGTGGATATGCAGGATTCTCCTTCTGATAATACTCCCATATGTCCTCCGAGACATGGTCCGCAACCAGGATTGCAGATAATTGCTCCTGCATCGATAAATGTATCCATATAGCCCAAATGCATTGCCTGTTTGTAAATTTCTCTTGAAGCCGGAAGTATCAGTAATCTGATGGAATCATCAATTTTATTATTTTCCAGGATTTCTGCCGCATCTTTCAGGTCGGATAATCTTCCGTTGGTACATGAACCTATCAGACATTGGTCAATTGAAGTTCCTTCAATTTCTGAGATGTTGCAGACATTATCGACGTCATTTGGACAGGCTATTTGAGGTTCCATATCGGTAATATCAAAGTGAAGCTCCTGTGAGTATTCGGCATCGCTGTCTGATTTGACAATATTTAATTGGGACTCTTTTTTGCCGGTTCTTTTGCAGATATAATCGATGACTTCTTTATTAGGTTCCATTATTCCGTTTTTTGCACCCATTTCAATTGCCATATTGCACATGGTAGCTCTTCCTTCAACACCCATGTTTTCTATTGTCTGGCCGCAGAACTCGGCAGTCTTGTAGGTTGCACCGGCAATTCCAATTTCTCCAATGATATTTAATATGATGTCTTTAGGTGCAATGTATGAATTCAACTCCCCTTCGACAGTCATTTTAATAGCTTCGGGAACCATAAACCATGTTTTGCCTGTTGCCCAAACCATTGCGAGGTCAGTTGCGCCCATACCTGTTGAAAATGCTCCGAAAGCACCATAGGTACAGGTATGTGAATCTGCACCAACGATAACCTTTCCAGGTTCCACAAGTCCCATTTCCGGAACTACCTGGTGGCAGATTCCTTCACCGTGAATGTAATTTTTTGTGATATTTTGAGTTTTAATAAAGTTTCTGCAAACCTTTTGAAATTCAGCAGATCCGATTGTATTTGCGGGGATGTTGTGGTCAAAGATAATTGCAATCTTTTCAGGGTCCCATACCTTATCGGCCAGTTTTTCAAAAGTTTTAATTGCAGGCGGCGAGGTTCCGTCATGGGACATGGCAAGGTCAACCGGAATTTCAATTATCTCTCCCGGTGTTACCTCATGGCCTGCTTTTGCAGATAATATTTTTTCAGTAATATTCATAAATATAACCTATTTTTTTGTATTTTTAACGATTTCCTTAAATACCTGATCGTTAATGTATTTTCCTTCTTCTCTTGACTTTTTAACTTGTCTTACAATTTCTATAAGTTCATCATCAGTTACATCAAGTTCGCATTCATTTAATTTGGCTCTAACAGCTCTGCATCCAGAGTGTTTTCCCAAAACAAGCTGTCTTTTTTGACCAACAAGTTCCGGAACATACGGTTCGTAACATAACGGCTCTTCAATAACTGCATCAACGTGAATTCCGGATTCGTGTCTGAATACGTTGTTTCCCACAACAGGCTTGTTGTATGGAACTTCCAGACCGCTTGCTTTTGAAACGATATCGGATAGCTCTTTAATGTATTTTGTCTTAAATCCATAATCTTTTCCGTATAATATTTTTAAGGCCATTACGAGTTCTTCTAGTGATGCATTACCTGCTCTTTCACCAAGTCCATTGACTGTAGTTGAAATGCCTCTTGCACCTGCCAGAACTCCTGTAATTGAGTTTATAACTGCGAGACCGAAGTCATTGTGGCAGTGAAGAGCAAGCATAACATTTAAATCTTTTACAAGTTCGCTGACTAGATATCTAATTCCTTCGGGTGTAATAGCACCTGTGGTATCAGCAATATGCACCCTGTCAGCACCGCATTCCTCTGCTTTTGAATATATTCTTTTTAAAAAGTCAATATCTGTTCTTGTAGCATCTTCTGCTGAAAATGCCACATATAATCCATGATCTTTAGCATAATCGACGGCAGTTTCGCACAGATTTATCGCATCCTGGCGTGTGATGTGCATTTTGTGGTCAAGATGAATGTCTGAAGTTCCAACAAAAGTAATGATTCCGTCTACATCACATTCAAGTGCAACGTCAATATCTCCAGGTTTTGTTCTTGTAAGCGCAATAATGTCTGCATTCAATCCTTCACTTGCTATTGCTTTAACGGTTTCCTTTTCTTTTTCTGAAACAATCGGAAAACCGGCTTCTATTTGATGAATTTTGAATTGATCAAGCTTTCTGGCTATTTCTATTTTCTCATCAAAGCTAAAGCAAACTCCAGGAGTTTGTTCACCGTCTCTAAGGGTTGTATCATATATTATTAAATCATCAGGAAATTTCAGTTCTGATTCTTTGTTATAATGACTTATAAAATATTGCAAAATATCACTTCGTTATGTAATTATAATATAATAATATATTTTTATTGTTATATTATTATAAGTTTTCTAAAAGTTCCAAATATGATGTTCTCTCAAAACCATCTGTAATACCAATCTGTTCAAATAATTTGAAGATTTTATTTTGGGCATCACTGTAATCCTGCCCGTCTTCCAGAGCGATTTCTATTTCCATATATGGGTCAAGGCCTTCAATATCATCCAGGGAAATTTCAAAGTTTTTATAGGTGTAATACTGGCGGTTTTTTCTGACTGTTCTTACTTTTTTAAATCCTATTGATTCAAAAATGTCTGAGCACTGCTTGGAGTCTGCAATGCCCATTTCGATTTCCTTTCGGGTTTTTGATTTTTTATCTATTTTAGGGCCTTTATATGTGATAAAGATATTTGTTTTTTCATCTTCTTTTGTGGTTCTGATTCTCAACGCTTCATCTGTTTTTGCAAAATCAACAACTGGGCTGTTAAAGTATATATCTTCCTGAAATTCTTTTTTGGTTTTCACAGCACCGATTTGTGAGAGCTTTTGCTCGATTTCTTCAAAACTGTTAATTTTTGCTTTTACTTCAACTTCAATCATATTATCTGATAATATATATTGATTTTTTAAGTTAAATATTAGTCGAATGTATATTATTTTGAGTAATTTTTTGTAATGAAATCTGAATTTCATCTGTTTTAATATAAATAATTTTCCTAGACTTTAATTGATTAGATGTGTCATTTTAATTGTAATTTTAATTTTAGCTCAATGCTCTATTGAAATATTATTTAAAAATTAATGTCATTATCTATTTTTCATAAAATAATACTAAAAATTAGCAACATTTATAAATAACTAATATCTTAATAGTTCTAAACATTTTATATATAAATATCAATTATTTTAGAAATTTAATTATTTTTAATTTTTTTTAAATTTTTGATGTCATTTATATATAAACAAAACTTTATATAGTATTTAAATAAAATATTTATTATAGTAAAAATTTAATACATTTTTTTTGTTTTCTTAAATTTTACTAACTACTTTTAATAACTTATGGAGGTTTTAAATTGACCGATGTTGATATAAAAATTGAAAACATTGTTGCTTCTGCAAGCATTGGTAAAGACATAGTTCTTACTGAAGTGTCTCAAGCTTTAGAAGGGGTTAATTTTAATCGTGAACAGTTTCCGGGACTAGTTTTTAAACTTAAAGATCCTAAAACCGCAGCATTAATTTTTAGCTCTGGTAAGCTTGTTTGTACTGGAGCAAAATCTATAGATGATTCCAAATTGGCAATCAAAAAAACTGTAGATTTAATGAGGACTGTCGATACAGACATTCCTGAAGAGTTTGAAATTAAAATTCAAAACATTGTGGCTTCTGCAAACTTGGAATCCACATTAAACTTGGAAGCAGTAGCTTTAGAACTTGAAGATACAGAATACGAACCTGAACAATTCCCAGGTTTAGTATACAGATTATCTGATCCTAAAGTTGTTTTATTATTATTTGGTTCCGGTAAAGTTGTATGTACTGGAGCTAAAACCCGTAGCGATGCTAAATTAGGCGTCGAAAGAGCTTACGATAGATTAAGTGAGCTAGATTTAATATAATTTGGTGGTATTATTGATTAAACTTGTAGTATTTGACTTAGATAATGTTATAATTGATGGTGAAGCAATAGATGAGATAGGAAAATTAGCAAATGTTGAAGAGGACATAGCTGAAATTACTGAAAAAGCTATGCAAGGTGAAATAGACTTTGAAACTTCTATTAAAGACAGAGTACAACTTCTCGAAGGAACTTCTATCGAAGACATTGAGAAAGTGGCTGATGATCTTCCTTTAATGGCTGGTGCAGAAAAAACCATCAATTGTTTAAAAGAAAAAGATGTTGATGTAGCTATCATTAGTGGTAGTTTTGATGTAGTGGCTGACAAAGTAAAAGATAAACTTGGAGTAGAGACAGTTTATACTAATAGTTTCACAGTCGAAGATGGTAAATTAACTGGTGAAGTGACTGGTCCTTTAGTATCTGGTTCCAAACTAGATGTCTTAAAAGACCACGTTGAGAAAGAAGGAATTACTTTAGATGAAGTAGTTGCTGTTGGAGATGGCGCTAACGACATTTCCATGATTGAATCAGCAGGTTGCGGAATTGCATTCAATGCAAAAGATTCTGTAAAAGAAATTGCTGATGTAGTAGTTGAAGAAAAAGACTTGTGCAAAGTCTTATGTGAAATTCTTAATCAATTAACCACTGAAGAAGAAACTGAAACTGTTGACGACGAAGAAACTGTTGAACAAGAAGCAGAAGAAACTGCTACTGAAGATGTAGCTGAAGAAGCTACTGAAGAAGAAGTAGTTGAAGAAGCTGAAGCTGAAGAAGCTACCGAAGATGCTGCTGAAGAAGTAGCTGAAGAAGCTGAAGCTGAAGAGAAACCTGCTGAAGATGAAAAAACTGAAGGCAAAAAAGATAAAAAAGAACTTCCTAAATCTGATTTTGTTCTCGCTGACACTATGGAAGGCGTAAGAAAACAAAAAGATGAAAAAGAAGCTGAAATCTCCAAAGTTGCTGAAGAAAGAGAAGAATTCAACAAAATAGCTAAAGAACAACGTAAAATCCGTGATGAATTAAACGCATCATTAAAAGAAAACTTAAATAAAGCTATTGAATTCAGAAACGAGCGTAATGAAATCAACAAAGCTGTTGAAGAAGCTAAAAAAGCTCGTAATGAAGCTAACAACAAAATCAAAAATCTTGAATGGTCTTCAGGTAAACGCGATAAAATCAAAATAGAAAATGAAATCAAAAAGATTGATAAAATCATTGAAACTCGCGTTTTAGACATCAAAAAAGAAAATCAGCTTGTTAAAAATGCAAATGATTTGAGAAAACAGTTAATGGAAATTCATGAAGATGAATCCGTCAAAACTGAAGCTCAAGAACTTAAAAAGTTATCTGAAGAAGAGCACGAAAAAGTTATCACTCTTTCCGAAAAAGCTCAAGAAGCTCACGAAGAAATGCTTACTTACTTCAGAAAAACTGATGACATCAGAACTGCAGCTGATGAAGCTCATAAAAAATTCATCGAAGCACGTAAAAACGCTTCAGCTAAACATGAAGAATTTAAGGCTATCTTAAGCGACATCCATGTTATCAACAAAAAATTAGGATCCAACAAACCTAAGAAAAGAAAATCCGATAACAAAGGCGGTGCTGGTGCTAACAAAAACCGTGAAGAAAAAGAAAGAGCTGAAGAAATCTTTGCTAAATTCAAACAAGGTGGAAAAGTCTCTACTGAAGAGATTTTACTCTTGCAAAAATATAATATAGGTTAAATTAATTAACCTCTATTTTTTTATTTTTTTTAAGGTAATACTATGTCTGAAGAAAAAATCGAAACTTGTTTTATTTGCGGTCAGAAATTTGACATGGCAAAAGCGGATTTGGCATATTACAGAAATGGAATTTATCCGATTTGTGATTTCTGTGCTGATTTTTACCGTTTCTACAATGAAGATATGGACGCTAAAGACATATCTCCTAAAAAAGAATAATTAACTTTTTTTCATATAATATATATTATATAAATTAACTTCTGCAGTGATAATTGTCACTTTTGAATTATTTTTTCTAAATTTCTATAATAATCAAAATAAAGTTCTCCTATACAATTAAAAAATATATAATTAAATGCTGTTTTTCAAGTATTTTTTTCAAATTTTGTCAATAGAAATATTTTTATATTATTAATTTTATTAAAATAATTTATTATAAATTTGGTTGAGGAGTAATTAATGCACGAAGTAATAATTTGCGAAAAACCTAGTTCTGCTGAAAAAATAGCTAAAGCATTATCACCTGGTGCTAAAAAGAAAGTATATAATAAGAAAGTTAAATATTGGGAACTTACAAGGGATTCTAAGGATATTACAGTTGTATCCGGTGTTGGTCATTTGTACTCATTAGTTCCTGAAAAATCCAAAAGATTTAAAATCGCTTTTGATCTTCACTGGGCTCCATCCTATGAAGTAAATAAAAGCAGCGCTTTTACTCGTGATTACCTGAGAACTATTAAAAAAGTCGGTAAGAATGCCGATTCTTATATTCATGCTTGCGATTACGATGTAGAAGGTACTTTAATTGGATATAATGCTTTGAAATATGCATGTGGTGAGGATTCACTGAATAAATCTTCAAGGATGAAATTTTCCACATTAACAAAAAAGGACATTGTTGAAGCTTATGAAAACAGAATAGCTATTGACATGCATCAGGTAGACAACGGTATTGCCCGCCATATTTTGGATTATTACTTTGGAATGAACATTTCAATTGCTCTTTCTAACTCCGTTAGGAAAACCAAGCACAGATTCTTAAAATTATCTGTCGGTAGGGTTCAGACACCGACATTATCCATTTTAGTAAAACGTGAAAAGGAAATTAGAGAATTTGTTCCTGAGCCTTACTGGGTCATAAGGGCTATTCTGGACTTTGAAGACATTGAAATCAAACATATTGCCGGTAATATCTTTGACCGTGAACTTGCCGAAGAGATTTTCAATAAGTGCAACGGCAAGGATGCGACTGTTGATGAAATAAAATTCACAGAGTCAAAAACAAAGACTCCTGTTCCATTTAATTTAAGCGGTCTTCAGGCTGAAGCTTATAGCGTATTTGGTTTTTCACCAAAAAGAACTCAGGTTGCAGCTCAAAATCTTTATAGTGCAGGTTATACTTCTTATCCACGTACTTCCTCTCAAAAATTGCCTGAAAGTTTAGGTTTTGCCAACATATTTAAGCAGTTATCTGCAAATTATGAGTTTAAAAAGCACATTGACCAGTTGCCTGCTAAACTTGTGCCGCACAACGGCAGAAAAGAGGATGCAGCTCACCCTCCTATTCACCCAACAGGAATATTACCTACAAAGAAATTGAACAGTGATGAGCAGAAAATATATGATTTAATCGTTTACAGGTTCATTGCAGTATTCTTTGAAGCGGCTAAATTTGAAACCATGTCCACCACTTTGGATATTGAAGGTGAAAAATTCAGATTTAAACGCAGAAGAGTTACTCACAAAGGATGGATGGAGCATTATCCGTTTAAAAAAATAGATGATGAAAAATTCCCTGATGTTGAAGAGGGGGATGTGATGAGCATTAAGGAACTGATTTCCGATGAAAAGGAAACAAAACCTCCTGCCCGTTATAATCAGGCTTCATTAATCAAGGAACTTGAAAAGAAAAATCTCGGAACCAAGGCTACCCGTGCAGATATCATTGATAAATTATACGATAGGAAATACATAGACGGAACAAAAATTGAAGTAAATCAGTTAGGTGAGAATTTAATTGACACCTTGAATACTTATTGTAATAATTTGACTTCAGAAGAGCTTACAAGAGATTTGGAAAATAAACTTGAAGGCATCAATCAGGACAAGACCACTAAAGAAAGCGTTATCGGTGAAGGCGAAAAGGATGTTAAAGAAATATTGGAAGATATAGACAAAAACATCAAAGGCATAGGTTCCAAACTTTACGAAGCTTATCAGGCAAGTAACATTGTTGGCGAATGTGACTGTGGCGGAAAACTTGTAAAAAGATCCGGACGTTACGGAAGCTTTGTTGGATGTACCAATTACCCTGACTGTAAAGTTACATATTCCCTTCCAAGAAATGCAGCTATCATTAAAAAGACATGTGAAAAATGCGGTCTTCCGATGATTGTGGCCGGTAAAGGCAAAAACAGACAGGAAATGTGTCTTGATCCTAACTGTGGTAAGGATAATAATACTAAAGTTCACGACCCTAAAGTCGTTGGTGAATGTCCTAAATGCGGTAAGGATTTGCTTAAACGTTCCGGAAGATTCGGTGACTTTGTAGGATGCAGTGGATTTCCTAAATGTAATTTCACCTGTTCACTAGCTGAACTTGAATCTAAATTAAAAAACGATAATTAAATGGTATGGAAAATGGCAGTTAAAAAAGAAAGAATTTTCTATTATGATTTTTTAAGGGCATTTGCTATAATAGCAGTTTTAATTTGTCATGTTGATTTGTTTTTCGGACCTTTGGTCACTCCTTTCGAAATCATCTCCCAGATGACTTTCCATGATATAGGAAGAATTGGGGTACCTATTTTTTTAATGATTAGTGGTGCATTACTATTAAATAGGGATTATGAGTTAGGTGATTTTCTAAAAAGGAGATTTACTAGAATCATTTATCCTTTTATATTTTGGATTATTATAATTATTGCCGGAATTATTATTACATCAGGCCAATATACTTTTGCCTGGCAAACTTTCACGGGTAATCCATCAATTACATGGTATTTCTGGATGTTGATTGGTATTTATCTGTTTATTCCGGTAATCAATGCATTTATTAGGACATATGGTGAGGATGCATTAAAGTATTTCCTGGCAATATGGTTTATAACTATGATTTTAAAGACATTCAGTTCTTATCCGTTGTTTCCGGATTTCAATTTGGATTATTTCGCGGGTTTTGTTGGGTATCCTGTTTTAGGTTATTATCTTGATAAAAAAGAATTCAATCTTGGCGATAAACTAATGTGTGTTATTGGATTTGCAGCTCTTTTAATTGGTCTGGCCGCATTTGTCTATTGCGATTATGCAAATTTAAGTTATGTCAGTTCAATTTATATTAATGTCCCTATGGTATTCATGGCCAGCGGTATGTATCTGTTTGTTAGATATTTGGATAGGATTACTTCATTTAAACATGTCAAAAATAATATTATCGGCGCTGTTATAGTTTCAATAAGTATCTACAGTTATGGTATGTATTTCTCACATGTTATTGCTTTGAAATTATTGACTAAGTTCAATCCGCACTCTAACTTGTTATTCCCTGTGATGTTTGTTCTTTTGATATTCATTTCATGGTTAATGCCATTCATTGTAAGCAAAATACCATATCTTAAAAAGTTCAGCGGAGCATAGTGAATTTTTTTGGAAATTTAACCTTATACTTTGTCAAAACCAGTTGTTAATATTAAATATATTTGATTTTTTTTAAAAAATTAATGATACTAAATTATTCGGATAAACTGGTGAAATTAATTATTTTTTGAAATATTTAAATTTTGAAGAGTTTGCCTCGATAAGCAAATATTTAATAATGTTAAAAAATATAAATATTTCTTAATAAAAATATTAGCTGAAATATTATAATATTTTTATTTAATATCGATATTAAATTAAAAAAATTTTACTTTTAATAAATTAACTTAAAATGAGGATTTTGATGAATAGAGAAACAATCATGACAGTAGCAAAATCAGTAATTATAATATTGGTTTTATGTGCTATTGTCTTTGCATTAAAGGCTCCTGCAGCCGATCTAAACGTATTTTCTGATGAGTACAAAGCAGAATACGTTGACTCTTCAGGTCTTCCTTATTTCAGTGAAATGGATTCATATTATAACTTAAGGTTGACAGAGGATTATGTAGATCATGGTTATATAGGAGACCAAATGATAAATGGTAGTGAGTGGGATATGCACAGGTACGCTCCTACCGGTGAAGAAATTAATTATGAGATGGGTATCATATGGGTAACTTCGTTTTTACATGACATGGCCGGTAAATTCTTCGGTGATTATTCTGTAAAACAAGTAGCTTTCTGGACTGGTGCAATAATATCCACTTTAGCTATTATTCCGGCTTATATCTTCTCCAGAAGATTAACTAATGAATATGGTGCTATTGTAGCTACTTTAATAATTGTTCTTGCTCCGAACTACTTTGCGCACACATTCCCTGGATTTTTCGATACAGATATGTTCTACTACATTTTCGCACTGTTCTTTATATTCTTCTTTGTTGAGAGTATACGGGCTAAGAACATGATTTATAAAGTTTTATTTGCAATCTTTTCAGTTATTTCAATAGGATTGTTTTCACAATCATGGACAGGTTATATCTTTTATGTAGGTCTTATGGGCATATTTGCTGTTGTTTATTTAATTGCTTGTTACTTGTTTAATGTCGGAGAAGATAATCAAGGAGATTATTCAAACAAGATTTCATGGTTCATACACCAAAAAGACATATTGTCAATTGTGCTTTTAGGTGTAATATCATTTGTTGGACTTGCTGTTTTACGAGGAGTCAGCGGAGTAACCGGTATATTTAACCAATTATTAGGATTACTTTCATTGCAATCTGCATCTACAGTTGTAGGTGGATTCCCGAACGTACTTATTTCTGTTGCAGAGATGCAAATGCCAAGTTTACTTGGTAAAGGAATGACTTCTGCATTTTTAGCCAATACCAACGGTGTTGTAAACGGTATCGGAGGTATAATGATATTATTTGCAGGTTTAATTGTATTATACACTTTGGTTAAAAGAGTACTTGATTTCAGAAAAGTTAAACCTAAAACCACTCAATCTGCTACTAAAAAACCTCCTAAAGGCAAAAGATTGGCTTCTGCTAAAAAGATTGATGATGGTTATAAATTCAAACTTAACCTCGGCGGATTTGACATTTCCTCTTTCAATGATATATTGTCATCCAAACGTTTAACTATATTATATGCATCATTGTTTGTCGTTTGGGTAGTCGTCACTGCTCTTGCAGTAACTAGAGGTTCAAGGTTCATTACCACAATCGTATTGCCGTTCGGTCTTATGGCAGGTATCTTTGTCGGTTTGGCAATAGATTACATTAAAGATAAATTGAATGATGACAGATGGATTGTTGTTTTATTATTTGCTTGCGGATTTTTAACTGCAGTTCCATTGGCTCAAATTAACATCATATTTGGAGTTGTTGCATTCCTGGCTATTGTTGCTATTGGTTTGGCTGCTGTTTACGCTATCAAATCAGATATTGCATCTAAAAAGATTCCATTTAAAAAATATGTGCTTGTTGCAGCTTTAATACTTGCATTGGTATCTCCAAGTGTATGCGGAGCTTTCCAGACTTCAGAAACTGTTGTACCGGGTACAAGTGATGCAATGTGGAACGCAATGACATGGATTAATGAAAATACTGCAAACGATACTGTAATCACATCCTGGTGGGACTTCGGTTACCTCTTCGAAATTGCTGCCGACAGGCAAGTAACATTCGATGGGGGTTCTCAGTCAGGTCAGCGTGCATTCTGGCTGGGTCAGGCTATGAGTACAGATAATCTGGAATTGTCTGCAGGTATATTCAGAATGTTGGATTCAACAGGAACAGTAGCTACCGAAGCTTTGGTAAACTACACCAATGATACCGGAAAAGCAACCGAGATTTTACTTGACATCCTACCGAAAACATCAAGTGATGCTCAAAAAGATCTGGTCAGCAAGTATCATTTAACCACTGCACAGGCGCAGGATGTAATTCAATACACTCACCCTGATAAGGTACGTCCTGTAATATTTGTAGCATCTTCAGATATGCTTCAAAAAGCAGGTTGGTGGAGTTACTTCGGTGCTTGGAACTTCGAAAACCAATCTTCCCAAAACTACAACTACTATGTTCCAACAGAACAGGTTACTGTAAAACCTGGAAGCACTGGTAAATTAGCATTGCTCAATGACCAAGGAATGACTATTAATGCGGTTATTTCAAGAGGTTCTGGCAACAATTCCACAACAGCTTATACAGAAGCGGTTTACACTGAAAACGGTCAGCAAATCATGATAAATGATACACCGTATAACCCATTAAACATTTCAAACATATTCGTTATTGAAAACGGTTATGTTATGAAAAATGAGTCTGTGGGCAACGTTAAAAACGCTAACTTTACGTTGTTCCTGATGGGTCAGGATGACCAGTACACACCGATTTTAATCAGTAATGAACTGGCTAATTCCATGTTTACCAGATTATACCTCTTAGGTGGAGCTGGTCAGGACATATTTGAAAATGTTCACGTGGAAAATGGTGTAATGCTGTTCAATGTAAACTTTGACAACACTGTTGCCGGTGGAGCTAGCGGTAGTTCCAGTAGTAACTCAACAAATACTTAGGTTAGGTTAATCCTAATCTAAAACTTTTTTTTATTTTAATTAATATGGTGATTTAATGGGGATTGAGGAGAAAATAAAAGATATTGAAGAAGAAATTCAAAAGACACCATATAATAAAGCGACTTCACATCACATTGGTAAACTCAAGGCTAAACTATCCAAATTAAAAGAAGAATCTCTTCAAAGAAGTAGCGGTGGGTCTAAAGGACAGGGATTCCACGTTAAAAAATCTGGTGACGCTACTGTCGTACTTGTAGGATTTCCTTCTGTAGGTAAATCTACTCTCTTAAATAACATTACCAATGCTGAAAGTAAGGTTGGAGCTTATCAGTTTACTACTTTGGATATTGTTCCCGGCGTAATGGAACATAAAAATGCTAAAATTCAAGTATTTGATATTCCTGGAATTATTACCGGAGCAAGCAGCGGTAAGGGAAGAGGTAAGGAAATCTTATCCGTTGCAAGGACTGCTGATTTGATTCTGGTTGTATTGGATACTTTTAATCCGCAACATATTGATGTTATTTTAAAAGAACTTAGAGCTATTGGAATCAGACCAAATGAACATCCGCCTGACGTTACCGTTAAAAGGAAAAAACTTGGCGGTGTTAAGGTGTCATCCACATGTAAACTAACTCATATGGATGAAAAAACTATAAGGTCAATTCTAAATGAATATGGATATATCAACGCCGATGTTCTTTTTAGAGACGACGTTACAATGGATCAGTTCATTGATGTTTTGGACCGCAACAAGTCTTATGTTCCGATGCTGATTTTACTCAATAAGGTGGATCTGGTTGATGATGCATACATTGAGGAGCTTAAAAAATACATTCCTGAATTTATTCCGATTTCTGCCGATAAGAATACAAATATCGATGAGTTAAAGGATTTGATATTTGACAATTTGGACCTTGTTCGTGTTTATCTCAAACCGCAAGGGCGAAAAGCGGATATGGAAGATCCTCTGGTCATTAAAAAAGGTTCTACTGTTATTGATGCATGCGGTAAATTACACAGGGAATTCGTTAAGAATTTCCGCCATGCAAAGATTTGGGGAACTTCAGTTAAATTCCCAGGTCAAAAGGTAGGTCCGGACCACGTACTTGAAGATGAGGATGTTTTAAGAGTTATTTTAAAAAAATAATTCTTACTCTTTTTTGATATTATGAAAAAAACTATTTTTATCACCGGCACTCCATGTACAGGTAAAACCACTGTCAGTGAAAAACTGTCTCAGAAATTGGGCTGCAGATTAATCAAGATTAACGATTTGGCTATTGAAAATGATTTTGTTTTAGGAATCGATGATGAAAAGGGATATAAAGTCATTGATATCGATGCGCTGGATGAGAAAGTGGGTGAAATCATAAAATCCAGTGATGAATTGCTTATTTTTGAAGGGCATCTGTCCCATTTATGTCACGGAAGCGATAAGGTGATAGTTTTAAGGGTAAGACCTGAAGTTTTACGCTTAAGGCTTGAAGCACGGGATTATTCTCTAAGTAAAATTCGGGAAAATCTGGAAGCTGAAGCTATGGGAGTATGCACTGCTGAGGCATACGAGCTTTATGGTGAAGATGTCTGTGAAATTGATGTAAGTGATTTGGATGTTGAAGAGTCTGTTGAGTTAATTTGTGATGTTGTTGAAGATAAGGTCAATCCAGGTATTGGCGAGATTGACTATATGAGTTGGTTAATATAGTATCACATCAATTTTTCATTCCACAAGCAATTTTATTAAACTACTTCAATTTTATTAAATCACTTCAATTTTTACTTATTTTTTAATTAATCACTTTTGTGAATTTGCACACTTAAAAAACATTAATATAGGAAGTTATAGATATAATTAACTAACTTGCTAGCTAGTTCAAGTTACAATTAAATATGGCATGTGATTAATATGAAAGATTATTCATTGAAGGAAGCACTAAATATTTTTTGTAATGTGAATCAAACAAGTATTGTTAATTTGATGTTTCATTTCAAAAAAAATAATCATCAACGGCATGATAATCCTCATTCCTGGGTTAAAGCCTTTTTTGGACATAATCTATTAGGACTGATGAAGCAAGAAGAAAATAAATTCAAATTATGTTATAAACATCCAAGAAAAACTCAAAAAGATTTATATCTCATTGTTTTGATAAATGATGATAACAGTATGAACTTGATTACTACATATGAAGCTAGCATTAACAGGAGGAAAGGAGAAAATGAATGGAGATAATTCTTTAAAGTGGAGTTATGATTATGAATGCGATGCACTGTTCATTCATCGTATTGAAGACTATGATTATGAAGAAACTGTTGAAATGACCTGTGATGTTCTCATGGATTTTGACACTCTTTTAAATCCATCAGCATTTGAGTTTTTGAATGCATCCAAAATATTCAAATCAGATAATGGTGATTTGCAAAATATTGAAAAAATCAAGATTCATGTCTCAATTAATGAAGACTTAATTAAGTTATATGTTGACATTTTCACTCCTGATGATAAATTTAATACAATTAATAAGTTCATTAATGATATTAATGCTCCTAGCTGTGAAAAGGACATGTTTGCTTCATAATTATTTTTTTTTAATTTTTTTATAACCTTATAAAAATCCTAAAAAAATACATACCTTTATAAATGGTAATAAACATATTTATTCTTAATATTCATATTAACCTAAGGTTATTTTTTAACTATGGTTTTTGTTTTAATTTGCGCAAATCATTTTAATTCAATTTTGAATATTATATCCTATTTTCATAATTATGAGGAGGATATTTTTGAGTAGAGGAAAACGACCAAAATGGATGATTGATATAGCGATTGAAAGAATGAATATTCTTTTTGAGCGTGCTGAGATGGAATTCATCACCCATCCGGAAAGATCCAATCGTTATACAGAGCTTGCTTTGAAATTGTCCACAAAATACAATACCAAAGTTCCTGAAAAATGGTCCCGAAGGTATTGCAAGAAATGTAAGAAGTTCCTCTATCCTGGCCATAATTGCACCGTCCGGCTAGTTAGCTCAGAAGTTAACATTTTTTGTGGTGAATGTGGTCATGTAATGAAAATTCCTTATCGCAAGGAAAAAAAGTTAAAAAGGAGAGCTAAATATGAGTCAAAGCAAAAAAGAAATGATGAATAGAGCTCTTAATGCGATGACAATTAACATTGGTAAAGGTGGCGTCAATGATAACGTTATTGAAGAAATCAAACGTCAGCTCAAAGCTAATGAGATTGTTAAACTTAAATTTGCAAAAAATATCGCTAGAAATAAAGATGATTACATAGATGAAATTGTCTCTAAAACTAAAGCACAGCTTATAGATGTTAGAGGACACGTTGCTGTAATCTATAAAAAAAAGCCTTAAACATTTTAAATTTAGAGTTACAGGCCCTATTTTTTAGGTCTTAAATTTACAGTGGATTAAGCTA
Organism: Methanobrevibacter sp.; assembly: GCF_017427765.1. GTDB lineage: Archaea > Methanobacteriota > Methanobacteria > Methanobacteriales > Methanobacteriaceae > Methanocatella. The sequence continues at coordinate 29,515 of NZ_JAFRSC010000024.1, forward strand.
CAATTATTTAATAAAAATATTGGAGAATTAATATGACTACTGTATTTGATGTACCTGCAGATTTATTAATTAAAAAAGTCGCAGAAGAATTTAAAAATAATGATAAAATCAATTCCCCTGCATGGTCCAATTTTGTTAAAACTGGTGTTCACAAAGAAAGAAAACCAGAAAATGCTGATTGGTGGTATGTAAGAACTGCTTCTATCATCAGAAGAGTTTACATGGATGGTCCAGTAGGAGTTATGAGTTTAAGAACTTTCTACGGCGGTAAAAAAGACCGTGGTGTACGTCCTGAAGTTTTCAGAAAAGGTAGCGGATCCATCATCAGAACCGCACTCCAGCAGTTAGAAGACGCAGGATATGTTGAAAAAGTTGAAGGTGGAAGAGTTGTTTCCCCAGCAGGAAGATCATTCTTAGATAAAATTTCTGCTGAAATCATTAAAGATATTCCTGAACTTGAAAAATATTAATTAGTTATTCGGAGAGTTTGATATGAGCGATTTAGATGAAATTCGTCAAAAAAGAATGGCTGAATTACAAGCTCAACAAGCTGCTATGCAAAATCAACAGCAACAGGCTGCGATGCAAGCACAACAGCAAGAAGCACAGAGACAACAATTTGAAGCTCAGAAAAAACAAATTTTAGGTCAGATTATGACCTCTGAGGCTCGTGCTAGATTAAGTAATCTTAAATTAACTAAACCTGAACTTGTTGAACAGATTGAACTTCAATTAATTCAATCAGCACAGGCAGGAAGTTTAAGAGGTAAAGTTACTGACGACCAGTTAAAAGTTCTTTTAAGACAAATTGCTGGTCAGAAAAGAGAAATCAAAATTACAAGGAAATAATATCGATGAAAGCGGCTGTATTATATAGTGGTGGTAAGGATTCATCTTTTATGGCTGTCATGCTTGAAAGATTGGGTCTTGATGTAGAATTGTGCACTGCAAATTTTGGTGTTTATGATTCTTATGTTCCTGCCAGCAAATCAGCGGCGTCTTTAGGGTTTACTCATAAGGTATTAAACCTAGACATTGAAATTTTAGAAAAAACCTGTGACATGATAATGGCTGACGGATTTCCAAACGACGGAATAAAGTTCATTCATGAAAATGTTGTAGAACAGGTGGCTGAAAAATACGATATTATTGCCGACGGGACAAGACGTGACGATAGAACTCCAAAGCTATCAGTCAATCAGATTAGAAGTCTTGAAGACAGAAAAGATGTTCAGTATATAAATCTGGACAGTTTTGGCCACAAATCTGTGAAACTGATTACATCCAATTTGTTTGAAATTTCCCATGAAAAGTCAAATAAGGACAACAGTTCAGATTATGAAGTCGAAATCAGAACCCTGATTGATGAGAGAGGAGGAAATTCACTTGACATATTCCCAGAACATTATCAAACTCGTGTTATTGGATATAAAAAATAATTATTATTACAGGTGAGAAAATGAGTAGAAATAAACCATTAGCTAAAAAATTAAGAATGGCAAAAGCAAACAAACAAAATAGGAGAATTCCAATCTGGGCTTATGCTAAAACTAACCGTAAACTTAGATACAGACCAAAACCTAGACATTGGAGAAGAAACAGTCTTAAATTATAAGAGGGGTTA
>NZ_JAFRSC010000025.1 GCF_017427765.1 Methanobrevibacter sp.
AAAAGATAATTATAATATAATTATAATAATATATTATATATTTAATAAATATTTATATTTTAATGTAAAATTTTATGTAAAATTTTATATACATCTAATTTCTTAAATCTTATATGGTGAGTTTAACATGGAAAATAATACTATATTTGTAGGTAGCAAACCTGTCATGAATTATGTTTTGGCAGTCGTTACTCAATTCAATGAAGGATCTAATAGTGTACTTCTCAGAGCTAGAGGTAAAGCTATCAGCCGTGCAGTTGATGCTGCTGAAATTGTTAGAAATAGGTTTGTTCCAGGCTCTGAAGTTACTGACATTCAGATTTCCACTGAGGAAATTGAAAACTATAACAGCGAAAAAACTAATGTTTCTATTATTGAAATTTTAATTGAAAAGGGTGAATAGTTCTTTTTAATCAAATTTCTTTAATATATTTCTTTCAAACAGATATTTTGAAAGATATATATTTGAAGTGCCTTTACCATGTGCTTCTGTCTTGTTTTTAACGATAGCTTTTAATACGCTGTCAATATCCTTTTCACAGTCAATCAGACTGTAGCAGTCACCGACAAATTTCCAGTAATGCGAATCACTTGCACCAAGTGCCGGAATATTTTCTTTAACTGATAACTTTTTTGCCTTATGATTGCAGTATCCTACAATAAATCTTGCGTTTTTTGTCTCGATTGCATCAATGTTCAACTTTTTATAGTCAGTTTTATGCAATAGTCCATGCCGGTAAAAGCAATATGGATGGGGTATAATTGCAAGACCCCCTAAATCATGAATTCTGTCTATAGTTTCTTGCGGTGTTAGGTCCCGAGGTATGATTTCTTCACATCCAAAACCAAGAATATGGCCATGTGATGAAGAAATCTCTATAGATGGAATTGCAAGTATATCTGTATTTCTTGTTTTTTTCAAAACTTCACTTGTTCCATCTACTGTATTGTGGTCGCTGATTGCAATGATGTCAATATTTTCCTTTTGTGCAACCTTTATGATGTCATCAATCTTTGATTGAGAGTCCGGGGAATATTCACTATGTATATGGGAATCCATTTTAAGCATTTTATCTATCCTAATGCAGTTTTAATCAATCCTATAGTTCCGGTCATCATCACATCTCCTCCGGGACATGCATGATGCCAGTCAAGATTGGTTTTTTCAATAAGTTCTCTTTTCGGACCGCTTACAATCACTTTTTCTATTTTTGAAATCGGGTTTAGGACATGTGCGCCATGGCCGTGGTCATTGTAGACCTCTTCGTTTGTAATTTCACCGGAAGCAAGCCTTTTCATATATCTTTCAAGTGACTCGCCGGTAAGACTTGAGGTGTGGTGTTCAAATACGCCCTGAATTTTACCGTCCTCTATTGATGCAGCTGTAGTGTGTCCGTTTCCTATATCTATTACGATGAAGCTGTTTAGGTTTTTGGCTATTTCATCATAGCACATTCCGGCAATTGAAGCGAATTTGGTATCCATTATCAGAGGAACATCTTCAATTCCCTCATCTTTTATTGTTCTTCTTACGGCCTGCATTCTTGTGTAGTATTCAGGCAAATCATCTCTAAAGCCGAACTCCAGCGGTGAGATTGGACGTGAGATTTTTTCTCTTATCTTTTCAAATCTGAAATCACGGTCTCCCATATTTTCATTGTAGCCGTGATCCTGAACTGCGATTGCTATTTCATCAAAATCAAATTCAAGATCATAGCCTAAAAGGAATTCGGATAATTTGGTAATGTTGATGTCTCCTAATGTAATTTTTGTATAGTCTCTGTAGTCTTTTTCATCACTGGCTATTTCAAATCCGAATGATTTTACCTGTTCTAAATTGTCACGAATTGTTTTTGCGCATTTGACCTCCAATACTACATCATAACCTTTTTTCTTATGTTCAAGAAGGGTATTTTTTATTTTTCCCCCGCCCATTATCTCTCCCTTAAGATATATGTCGTTTTCAATTTCCCTAATCTGTTGGGAGATATAAAGATGTGGGGACGGTAAAACCAATTTAATCGAGTTTTCAAGTTCCTTTTCGGTGTCATAAATCATTATATCCTGAGTTCCGGTTCCGACATCAATAGCTAATATTCTCATATTTTTAGATTGTACTTTATATTATTAATAATTGTATAGTACATTTTTGTACAACAAAGCTTTAAATAGTACATTATTATAATTATTATTATGAATTATAAAATTACCTTATCATCTGAAGATGTGCCTAAACAATGGTACAACATTAATGCTGATTTGCCTGTTGAACTTCCTATGCCTAAAAACAGTGAAGGAAAAGATCAGATAGGTTCTTTAACAAAAGCTTTCACAAAAGCAGGCCTTGAACAGGAATTTTCAACCGAAAGATATATCAAAATTCCAAACGAAGTTCGCCAGTTATATATGCAGATGGGAAGACCTTCCCCTTTGTTTAGAGCTACAAAACTTGAAGAATATTTGAACACTCCCGCTAAAATTTACTATAAAAGGGAAGATACATCTCCAACGGGTTCGCATAAGTTGAACTCAGCTATTCCTCAGGCATTTTTTGCTAAAAAAGAGGGTGTAGAAAGATTGACTACCGAAACCGGTGCGGGCCAATGGGGTACAGCACTGTCTTTAGCTTGTAATTTGCTTGATTTGGACTGTACAGTTTATATGGTTAAGGTATCATTCAATCAAAAGCCGGACAGAAAAAACATCATGAACATTTACAACGGTAATGTTTACGCTTCTCCAAGTGAAAATACTAAAATCGGCCGTCAGATTTTGGCTGAAAATCCCGACCATCCGGGGTCATTAGGAGTTGCTATTTCTGAAGCTATGGAAGAGGCTCTTGAAAATGAGGATGTAAAATATTCATTGGGTAGTGTATTAAACCATGTAATGCTTCACCAAACTGTAATTGGTCAGGAACTCAAAACTCAGCTTGAAATTGCCGAAGAAGAGCCAGACGTAATGATTGCATGTGCTGGTGGCGGAAGTAATCTGGCCGGATCTTTGTTCCCATTTATTAAAGACAAGATTGACGGAAATTCAGATACACAATTCATTGCTGTTGAGCCTAGTGCCTGTCCTACATTAACTGAAGGCAGTTATGAATATGACTTTGGTGATGTAAACGGATTTACTCCAATGCTTAAAATGTTTACATTAGGCCATGACTTTGTAGCTCCGACAGTTCATGCAGGTGGTTTAAGATATCACGGTATGTCACCTCAAGTTTCCCTTTTAACTAAAGAGGGATATATTGAACCTAGAACTGCTCATCAAAGGGATGTTTTCGAAGCCGGAATTACTTTTGCCCGTAATGAAGGAATATTGCCAGCTCCAGAAACCACTCATGCAATTAAAGTTGCAATTGATGAAGCTATTAAATGTAAACAGACTGGTGAGGAGAAAACCATTGTGTTTAATTTCTCAGGTCATGGAATGTTGGACCTTAAAGGTTATGCAAGCTATTTTGAAGGAACAATGCAAAACGCAAAATAATCCTTCATTTATTTTTTTTTAAATTTTTTAGTTATAAGTTATAACTTATAACTTGTCAGTGTTAACAAATAAGTGTTAAGTTAGATGTGAAAACAAATAATTTATAAGGAAGAAGTTATAAAATATAACTTATTTGTTAAAAGTTAGTTATGATAAGTTATTTCTTAAAACTTATTTTTTATAACTTCGCAGTTTTAACTTAAAACTTAATTCCTATCCCTTAGAAGTTAGAACTTAGAAGTTATTTCCTTTAAGTTTTAAATTAAAAGTTTTAACTTAATCCTTTTAACTAATACTGAATAACTAATATGTTATTCTTTCTAACTTGTAATTTTTAAGTTATAATTCATAACTAATAACTTAAAACTTATCAGAAATAGGAGAATTCTTTAATGAGTGAAGTAATTGCGGTGATGAATCAAAAAGGGGGCTGTGGTAAGACAACTACTGTTGTAAATACTGCAACATCCCTAGCGGTGATGGGAAAGTCTGTTTTAGTTGTTGATATGGATCCTCAGGCTAATGCAACCACTAGTTTTGGGATCGATAAAACTAAAATAGAAAATACAATATACGAAGCTATCATAGGGGATATAAATGTTAAAAAAGCAACAATTCCTACGTTTATTAAAAATTTGTTTATTATCCCAAGTAATATATCCCTCAGTGGTGCTGGCATGGAGCTTTCTAAACGTGAAAATTATCACATAATTTTAAAAGAAACTCTAAAAGATGTTGTACCATTATTCGACTATATTTTCATCGATTTACCTCCTTCATTAGGCGTTCTTACTGTCAATGCATTAGTAGCTTCAGATAGTGTTCTGATACCTATCCAAGCTGAGTATTACGCCCTTGAAGGGGTCGCTGATTTAATTAATACTATTCAGTTAGTTGAAAAAAGACTCAGAAGCCCAACTCCAATTAAAGGAATTCTCCTTACTCTATATGATAAGAGAACAAGACTCAGCAGAGATGTTCACAAAGAACTGAAAAGCCATTTTGGAGAAAGTAATCTTTTATTCAAAACCATCATTCCAAGAAACATCAGGTTGGCTGAAGCACCAAGTTTTGGTAAACCTTGTTTGATTTACGACCCAGACAGTACTGGAACTAAAGCTTATTTAAAATTAGCTAAAGAGATTCTTAAACGAGACGAGGGGGCTAATATAAATGCCAGGTAAAGGGCTTGGAAGAGGTTTGGATTCATTGATTCCTGATTTTTATGATGAGGATTTTGACAGCAATTCCACACAATCTCTTGAAGATATGTTAAACGAACAGGAAGAACAGGTGGACGAAGTAGAATCTTCAGTTGAAGATAATGAAAAACAGAAAAATATATTTGAAGAAATTGAGGAAGAAAATGATAAAAAAGATGATTCTACTGCCTCTGGAGTTTCAGATGGCGATGATGAAGGACAAGAAGAAATCCAAGCAGATAAAGATGATGAAGACAATAGCTCATCCGAAGAGGGCTCTGGCGATACATCTTCTCAAGACAGCGTACAGACATCACAAAAAATACAGGTAGACCCATCACATATTGATGAGGTTACTCAAATTGTAGACAAGAATCCAAGAATAACCCTTTGGTCTTCAAGATCTGCAGCTGTTTTAAGATATTTAAGAAAAACAGAACCGGAATTCAGTATTTCAAAGGAAGCTTCAACTTTAATTGATGAAGCGGTTTCTAAAAAATATCCTGAAATTTGGGAACTTTTCGACCAATACTGATTTTTTTACTATAACTTTTTTTGTTTCAATATATTTTATTTTACACTTGAAATAGTTATTCGATATTTTTTTAAAATCTATTTGATGTGAAAATTTTCTATTATTTTAATTCATTTTACACTAAATAATTTAAAATAAATTTTTCTTTAATTGTCAAAATAACGATTAAAAATATTAAAAATCAAAAGTTGTTTGATATTGTCCGCTTATTTTTATATATGGCTCTGCTCTATCCACTACAACACCTAATTTTCTCAGCTGTTCTTTATTTGTAAATGGTGTTTTTTTCCTAATAGATATTATCTGGCGGGCTGATTTTACACCGATTCCCGGCACTCTTATCAGTTCTATTAGTGGTGCACTGTTGATTTCTACAGGAAATATATCCATATTTTTTGCAGCCAGAATCTTTGGATCTTGTGTCAATGATAACTTATCATCTTCATCAAAAACAAGTTCCTTAACTTTATAGTGATAATCGTTAAGCAAACTGTCTGCATTATAGAGTTTGGCGGTTCTGTCAGTCGAACATGCCTCTTTATTGGAATATTCTGTATCTTCAATTGGAGTGAATGCAGAAAAATATGTTCTCTTCAGGTCTGATTTTTTGTATATTTTTTCCATTCTCTGGAGAATTTCCCTGTCACTTTCATTGTTTGCACCGACAATCAGCTGTGTGGTATGAGTAGAATTTGGATAAGTTGTACTTTTATGCTGCAGACTGTTAATCCAGGAAAGCCTTTTTAGAATGTCTTTGTTGTAATCTTTAGTAGAAGATAGCTCCGCAAGACCTGACGGGGTTGCAGCTTCAATATTTATACTGACTCTGTTTGCAAGAGCCATAGCTCTTTTAATAGAATCCTTGCTTGCTCCCGGAACAACTTTCAAATGAATATAATCATCATAACCGTATTTTTTTCTCAAAAGCTGGACGGTTTCAATCTGTTTTTCCATTGTTTCATCAACATCACCAGATATTCCTGAGCTTAAAAACAGTCCATTAACCATTCCTCTGTTATAATAACCAAGAAATGCTTTTGCAAGCTCTTCTGGTGAAAGTTCAAGTCGTGTAAAGTTTCTTTTGGATTGGTTAATGCAGTACTTGCAGTCATTTTTGCATTTATTTGTTAAAAGGGTTTTGAAAAGAGGAATTTTACAGCCGTTATGACCTATAGCTTCGTAGATTCCAGGCAAATTCACCTGAGAGCTCTTGTTGTGACTTACATAATCACAAAGATCATACTGTGCTGAATCTGTTAGGATTTTCATCTTTTCTAAAGTACTCATAATAATATTATATTGTTTTTAGTAAATAGATTTATGTTTCTTTTTAATGAATTAATATAATATCAAATAGATTGCAGGCTGTCCAATTCATCTATTTTTTATAAAGTTTATATACAGATTTTATTAAATATTATATTGTATTTGGGATTTATTTTCCCTAATATATTGACCATTATGGTGAAAAAATGAGTTTGAATTCAAAAATATTGAAGCTTTCTATTGTAATTGCATTGATTTTAATGCTTATTCCAATAGTTGCTGCACAAGAAACTGATGATTCTGTTCTAACAGCAGATTCAAGTAGTGATATAATTCAATCTCAGGAAAACGTAGCCGAAAATGTGGTTGGCGTTGAAGATCAATCAGACGATAATACTATATCTGAAGACGATGATGATTTATCAAACAGTGTTGATGTAACCTCTACTGGCGAATCCAGCGCTGATTTGGAAATTGTTTCATATACAACACCTAACAAATTAAAAGTTGGGGACGATTTTGAAATGGCTTTTGTTGTATATAACCATGGTCCTGATAAAGCTGAAAACGTCGTCGCATTTGCCGGAATTATTGAAGGTGATATAGTTTGGGAATCATTCATTAATGATAAAGGAAACTATGATCCTGTAACAGGCATATGGGACATTGGAGATTTGGAAAATGAGGATTCTGCAACATTAATCATTTTTGGTTATGTAGTATCCGATACTCCTATCGTGGTATATTCTAATGTAACCAGCGATACTCCAGATGCTGATGAATCAAACAACGAACATTTTGAGGATGTATTTGTTGAGGATATTAATGATGGAAGTGTTTCAAAAGATGCTTCAGCATTACATGCAACAGGTAATCCTGTTTTAATGGCTATATTAGCATTATTGGCTATAGTCGGTGTAAGTTTAAAAAGAAAAGATTAAATGAGATGAATTGTATTTTAGTGGTGGAATTAAAATATATTGGAGATAATAAATATACCATTTAAAAGTTGTTTAGAAGTGCTATTTAAATTAATGTATTAGGATTTTAAAAATTCTGGTTCATATAGTTTAAACCGTGAATAAACCTGCACATTCGCAAAGTTGATGGTAATGAATTATATATTGTTTCCTTATGTAGGTTTTAGAAAAAATAATCTATAATCTTATAGATTCAACGCCATTTTTTCTTTTTAAACCATACAATTTTTCAGATTATGTCCACTAAAAATTCTTATTTTAATATATTATACTGTGATTTTTACAATATCTGTGCTTATTTTACAATATATTTTCTATGTTAATATTTGCGAATTTACAATAACTGGAAATTTTTCGATTTTTTCCAGCGTTTTTTATGAAACTTTGAAAATGATTCATTGAATTATAGTAATTTATACAAATCTTCAATTTTTTGAGATATATTGAATATATTGACAATAAATATCAAATAGATATCAGACTGTATATTTTTTGAGGAAAATTTAGTTAAACTGTAAACTTTATATACTATGAAAATTCTAATATAACATTAGTTATTATTGATGCTGTTAGATTACCGTATCGACAATAACGATGAGAAAATATTGTTGTACAATATTATATATAAATAAATAAAATTGAATGAATGAAAGGTGCTGACAATGAACTTAAACTCTAAAATATTAAAATTATCCATACTATTTATGTTAATTTTAGTATTGATTCCAGCAGCTAGCGCTATGGATTCAGAAGGATCTTTTTACCAGGAGTATGAAGTCCAGGAGTGCGAGGAAGTTGTCGAAGAGTATACTAACTATGAAGTTGAATATACTCAATCTGACGTGTCTTCCCAAACAGATTATGAGGAAGCTGATTTTATAGACAATTCAAATACTGATCAGCCAGCAGATCAAAATGAAGACGCTGTCGAAATTGCAGAATTGAACTTGGATTCTGCCCCAGAAACTCAGGATATTGTTGATCAGAATATGGATGACATTGATATTGAACTTCCATCCAATGATGTAGATAATATAGTGAACAATATCGATGAGACTAGTAATGATGAATTGACATATAAAACAATTAGTGTTAATTATCAAGGTTCAATTTTTATTTCAAAATATGATACAACTTTTAATTATAATTTAATTAATCAAATATTATATACTGGAATGACGACGAACTTTAAGTCCACGAGCTTAAAACGCAGTGTACTTAAGGTACTGGAATTGAAAAATAATCTTTTAACTAAACAAGATATGCAGATGTTTTTAGATGAAAATGAGATTGATGAGATAGACGACATTATCGTCTGCATAAATAATACCAGCACTGATTTTGCATACAGTATTGATAATTCCATTATTGGTGATGAATGCAGTATCTTTTTCATTGGTAACTCTTGTTTTTTAAAATTTTATCCTTGTTTTGATGCTATTTTTTGTTGTAAACCTTTAACCGTTGAACATTTTTTGCGTGGTGATTTTTCGTGAATTGCTTCGGACTTTTTTGTGGAAATTTTGCTGTTGAATGTGTGAGTACTCTATCTTTGATGATGGATGCACCTCAATCAGGGGTCAATCTGATAAAAATTAAGTAACTATAGCCCATTCAATTGTTTTAAATCGCTAAATGGTTTAAAGTGGTTGACTATAGGCATTTTGATAATATGCAATTATCAGATCAGTTATTTTAAATCGGTAAATGGTTTTTATATGGCTGGTTTACAAAAGTTATTTCAATTCAAATATAGTATATTAGAGAATATATTATATGCAAGTATATTTTATACTAGTTCTATTTGACTAGGGCTAGTTTGGGTAGGTATTCTAATTTATTTTTTAGAATTTTACCAAATTTTTCTATTTTTTGCTATTTTTCCGAAACATTTATATATGGATTAATTATATATTATAGGGTAGTGTAGAAGTACACTTCTTTCATAAATTCTATTTTTTTATATTATTGGTACACGTTTTTTCTCATGAAAAGCGAATTTCAAAAAAATTTGAAATTCATATGAGGTAAAAACATGAAAATTAATGCGAAATTTTTAGTCGTCGCTTTTATTCTGGCGATCTTTTCAGTAGGTGTTGTTGCAGCTAGTGAAGACGTTGGCCTAGAATCAAGCGAGTTAACTCAAGTTCCACATGAACAGGTTGTTTCAGTTTCTGAGCCAACAGTTCCGGAAGTTGAAACGACAAATTATGAGACGTCTGCTAATGATATTAATAATGAAATATCTGTAAGTTCAGACAAAAATGTAACTGATTCTTATTCAAAAGAATCTTTAAAACAGAGTAAAAAGGGAGAATCATTGTTGGGAGCATCTAATGATGAAGAAGTATTAAGTGCTACCCACTATTTGTCTGGTAATACTTTCGCTGATCTTCAAAATGCAATAAATAATGCACAGGCTGGAGATATAATCGATTTACAGGGCAAAACTATATCTGGATACAGATCATTGAGTTGTAATAAAAATATTATTATAGCGAATGGTAATTTGGATGGAAATGATTATTTGGCCGCATATAATTTCCAAAATTGTAAGTTGGAAAATTTAACATTATCAAACTTCCATATGAGCTGGGGTGCATCAATTAATTATTGTACATTAAATAATGTTGCTTTCAATAATTTTTTAACAGATAAGGGTTGTACCTTTGCAATTAGATACTGTAATTTGGAAAGTGTTAACTTTACTAATTGTCATTCATTAATGCCTGCTGATCCAGAAGGAGAAGACTTTGAAACAGGTGTAATGATTGTTACTTATGGTTCTAATTATAATAACTGTTATTTTACTAATTGTTCAACAAATAGACATTCCGGTGCAATTTGTGTAGCTGGAAGTCCGGGCAACACTGCAAATATTACAAATTGTGTATTTTATAATTGTTCATCCGGTGTAGGTGGAGCAATTTATTTACATGGTACAGGACTTACAGAAAATCATCACAGTAATATTATTAACTGTTCATTTATAGATTGTAAAGCTACAGAATATGGTGGTGCAATTGGTTCTAGTCAGGATTATTTAAATATTGAAAATTGTGATTTTTATAATAATAGTGCTAAAAAAGGAGGCGCTATTATGGTTGGAGGTATCACACATGGTTTAGATGGAGATAATTCCGAAGGTCACAATAATTTATTAAATAATTGTTCTTTCTTCAATAACATTGCTACTGAAGAAGGTGGTGCAGTTCACATTACCGGGGACAATAATGAAGCTATAAATTGTGTTTTTGATGATAACTTTGCTCATAGTGGTAACGGTTCAGCTATTTACGTTTATGGTGTAAATGCTTCTGTTTATGATTCAAATTTCACCAATCATGACTGTGCAAGAGGAACTGTTTATATCTATGGTGAAAATTCAACCATTCAGGGTTCCTTTTTTGAAAACAACACAGCTTCCAAAGGCGGCGCTGGTGTTTATATTTTTGGAAACAATACCTTTTTGGATAATAATGTCTTTAACGGAAATAATGCTACAATTCACGGTGGTGCAATTCACACCCACGGTAACAATGCAATAATTTCAAATTCAGTGTTTACAAATAACAATGTACTTCCTAATGTCACTGACAAATCTCAGGGGTTAGGTGGAGCTATCTATATTCATGGAGACAATAATTTAATTTACAACTCCAATTTTACTGGAAACACTGCTCGTAACGGATCTGCAATCTATAATAATGGGGATAATTTCACTATTGAAAATGGTAATTTCCTAAACAATCAGGCTTGGAGTTATATTATCATTATAATTACAGATCCTCCTTCACCTATGTATTACAATGAAACTCAAGAGGTAAAAGTCAATTTAACAATGATTGGTGGAGACAATATTATCAACGCTATTCACAATGCTGAAGATCCAAACCAGATTTATCTCTACAATGTAACTTATTATCATTCCACAACCAACACTACACGTACCACTTCCCAAGAGGAAATTCACCCTAGAGACGGTGTTGAAAATAGTGAAGGTGGAAAATATATATATCAGGATGACCGTGAGGATTTACAGGTTATTAATGTTGTTGTAACTCGTGATAGTGATAATAAAGTAATTCTTAATACTACTGGAGATGATTTAAGAACTGGTCTTTATGGTAATGTTACTGTAACATTGGACCCTATATTGTTCGCCGGAAATTATACAATTTTTGCAGAACACCCTGATGATGAAAACTACACTGCTATTTCAAATACAACTCACTTTGAAATTCTTCCTCATGTTGATGTAAGTGTTACCAAAACCAGTAATAAGGATGTTTATATTGTTGGTGAAGAGGCAATATTCACAATAGTTGTTAGAAATGTGGGAAGTAATGCAACCAATGTAACTGTAAGGGATATTCTTCCTGATTCTTTAACATTTGTTTCAGCGGTAGCTACTCAGGGAACTTATGATTCTTCAACAAATATCTGGTCAGTAGGAGACATGACAAACGGATCATCTAAAACTTTAACTTTAACAGTTACAACCACAGAAATCGGCAGCTTTGACAATGTTGTTAATGTAACTAGCAACGAAAAAGATTGGAATTTATCAAATAACGTTGCAAACAAAACCATTAAGGTAGATATATACTACACCAAGGAAGCTAACGTTACAAACACTTCTGCCGGTGAATATTTCGAATATTATTTAAGCGTCTACAATGTCGGTGATTCCACATATAGCCAGACTTTAAGAATTCGTGATGTTTTACCTGAAGGTGTTCAATATACTGGCATCTATAATTTGCAGGGCGCTGACTTAATCACATACATTAATTATGGATTTGAACAGATTTGGGAAATCACTAATATTTCTAAAGGCACACATGCAATAATCACAATTAAGGTTAAAGCACTTAAAGATGGTGTCTGGAACAATACCATGTATGTATGGAATTTCCCTCCAGTAAATGCAACCGTTAATGTATCTTCCAACGCTGATTTACGTGTTATTAAAGAAGTTTCAGTTAAAAATACTAAAAATGGTGATTTAATCAACTGGACCATCTTTGTTAAAAACGAAGGTCCAAGTATAGCTATGGGCGCATATGTTGATGATATATTGCCGGCCGGATTGGAAATTTACGGAATGTCTGTCGCTTCTAAAGGCGGATATGATAGAGACAATGGTAGATGGACTATCGGTGATATGGCTGTTGGTGAAATCCAGACTTTAACAATAACTACTAGAGTAACAGTTTCCAATGCCAACATTACTAATGAAGCTACTGTTAACAGTACAACTCCAGATCCAAATCCTAAAAACAATTACGATAATGAAACCACTGAAGTAACTCCTGAAGGGGACGTCGGTGTTGAAAAAACTGTTTCAGTTCACGATGTAAATCATGGGCAAATTGTCTATTGGACAATTGTGGTTACTAATTACGGTCCTGATACAGCTACTGGCGTATTTGTAACTGATGTATTGCCAACTGGTTTACAGTATATTAATTCAACTAAAAGTAAAGGTAAGGATTATAATCCTGTAACCGGTAATTGGAACATTGGAAACTTAGCTAAAGGCGAAAATGCTACTTTAACTATTTACACCAGAGCAGTCGATCATAATGTATTAATTAATAATATAGCTACTGTAAACAGCACATCAATAGATACAAATCCAAATAATAATAAAGATGATGACTACATTAACATCGGCCCTGAAGCAGATTTAGAGCTAGTCAAAGTTGTAAACAAACATGAAGTTATAAAAGGTGACATTGTAATTTGGACAATTACTGTTATTAATCACGGTCCGAATGATGCAATTGATGCATATGTGGAAGACCTTTTACCTAAAGGTTTAGAATTTATTTCATCTTCTTCTCCAAGAAGATATGATAATAATACTGGCAGATGGGATATTGGACACTTATCCAATGGTTCTAATGCAACTCTAACTATCGTGACAAGAGTTTTAGCTTCTAATGAAATTATTAAAAATTATGCTATTACCAATTCATCTACTTATGACCCAGACCCTTATAATAATAATGATGAAGACGGTATTACAGTGAAAACTGAAGCTGACGTGGGTATTATTAAAATAGTATCTAATAAAACAGCTCATTATGGTGACACCGTAATATGGACAGTCAATGTTACAAATTATGGTCCAAACGTGGCTGAAAATGTCGTTGTAACCGATTTATTGCCTGCTGGTTTAATAATTATTGGTTCTCCATCACACAGTCAAGGACATGTGTATGTAGACGGTTCAGGTAACGGAATTTGGAACATCGGTAATTTAGCAGTTAATGAAAGTGTTTCAGCTATAATTAACTCTAAAATCAATACAACCGATACTACTATAATCAATGTTGTAAAAGTAAATACTACTTCCCATGATCCAAATCCATCAAATGATATTGCGGAAAACAGGACTGTAATTCCTCCTGAAGCTGATGTTGAAGTAATTAAAACAGTTAATAATGTAACTCCAAATAAAAATGATACAATTGTTTGGACTATAACCGTTATTAACCACGGTCCGGATGTGGCTGAAAATGTTATTGTAACTGATATCTTGCCTGCTGGTGTGGAATATGTATCACATCAAGGTTCATATCACCGCAGCACTGGAGTATGGGATGTCGGTAGCTTAGCACATAAAGAATCAAAAACTCTAAACATTACCACAAAAGTTGTTGACACTGGTAAAATAACAAATGAAGTGAACGTAACCACTACAACTTACGATACAGATTTAACAAACAATTATGACAACGAAACTATTGATGTACCTGCAATCGCTGATTTGGTAATTACCAAGGAGGTTTCAAATAAGACTCCTAAATTCGGTGATTTGATTAACTGGACTATTACAGTTACCAACAACGGACCTAACAATGCAAGAAATGTTGTCGTTAATGATAAATTGCCTAAAGGTTTAATTTATGTAACTCATAATGCTACCAAAGGTTTATATGATTCCGTACAGGGAATCTGGCAAATCGGTGATGTGTTGCACTTTGGAAGTGAAAGAATAATCATTACTACCCGTGTAAACGTTACCAACACTACTATTACTAACGTGGCTGTTGTAACTTCAACTACTCCGGATTCCAATGAAACCAACAACAAGGCTAACAATACCACTACTATAGGTCCTGTTGCTGATGTGGCTATTGAAAAATTGGTAAATAATCACGGTCCTAAAAAAGGAGATAATATTGTCTGGACTATTATTGTAACCAACAACGGTCCTGATGTGGCTGTTAATGCTGTTGCAACTGATGTTTTACCTGCTGGTTTAATTTTCGTTAGTGCTACTGGTGATGGTAGTTACGACAATAAAACTAATTTATGGACTATAGGCGACATTGAAAATAAGGCAACAAGAGTATTATATATTACAACAAAAGTGAATGTTACAAAAGCAGTAATTACAAACACTGTTAATGTTACTTCAGACACTCCTGATTCTGATGATTCTAACAACGAAGACAATGAAACCATTGATGTAGGTCACGAAACTGATTTAAAAATAGTTAAAACAGTATCTAATTCCACTCCAAAATCCGGAGATGAAATTACCTGGAACATTACTGTTTTCAATCTAGGTCCTGATGATGCTATTGAAACTGTTGTTAATGATAAACTGCCTGCAGGTTTGATTTGGATTGGAGATGACAGTAACGGTGCATATAACCACATTACCGGAATATGGAACATCGGAACCTTAGCTCATCACACCAATGTGACTTTGTTAATCAGAACCTTGGTAAATGTTTCAGGTGTAAGCATTACAAACATTGCTAATGTAACCACCGACACTCACGATACCAATGAGTCAAACAACGAAGACAATGATACCATTGATGTTCCTGCAGATCCGAAAGCAGATTTATCAATCGTTAAAGAGGTTTCAAACAAGACTCCTCACAAAGGAGATGAAATAACTTGGACTATTACTGTAACCAATAACGGTCCTGATACAGCATACAATGTAACTGTAACTGATAAATTGCCTGCTGGTTTGGTTTATAAAACTGATGACTCAAACGGAAAATACAATAAAACAACTGGCATATGGACTATTGGAGAATTGGCTAACACAAAATCTGTAAGTTTGGTAATCACTACCCTGGTAAACATTACCAACACTACTATTACTAATGTAGCTAACGTAACTTCAACTACTCCTGACCCTAATGATGAAAACAACAAAGCAAACAACAACACAACTGTAGCTCCTGAAGCTGATTTGGAAATTGTCAAATTGGTATCCAACACTACTGTTAAGAAAGGCGACATCATAACATGGACTATTGTTGTAACAAACAAAGGTCCGGATGCTGCATTGAATGTATATGTGAGAGATGAATTGCCTAATGGATTAATATTAAACGGCTATTCAAAAACTAAAGGATTGTTTGATACCGATTCTTTCACCTGGTTTATTCCTAGTTTGGCTAAAGGCGAATCACAGAATTTAACCTTAAGGACTTTGGTAAACGTTACCAACAGAACTTTAGTCAACACTGCAAATGTTACAAACGATGTTTATGACCCTAACAAGACCAACAACGAAGCGAACAACAATACTACTGTAGTTCCTGAAGCTGACCTTGAAGTTATCAAGACAGCTATGAATTCAACTGTGAAAAAAGGAGATGTTCTAGGTTGGAACATTACCATTATCAATCACGGTCCGGACACTGTATCTGAGATTTCAATAGCTGATAAAGCTCAAACAGGATTGATATTTGTTGATTTACACGGTAGATTAATTAACGGACAGGTAGTAACTGATAAAATTAAAGTCAATTTGCAGGCCGGAGAGTCAATGACAATTTATGTCGTTACTTTGGTTAATGCGTCAAATGTCAATTTGACTAATGAAGTTGATGTAAAAGGAGATATTTATGATCCTAACCCAGAAAACAACTATGACAATGATACTGTTGAAGTTCTTCCAAGAGCTGACATTGTTGTAGAAAAGACTGTTTCATCAAATGTAACCAGAAAAGGTGAGGAAATTACCTGGACTATTACTGTAACCAATAACGGTCCTGATACTGCTGTTAATACCAGAGTGACTGATAAGTTGCCTAAAGGTGATTTAATCTACAATGGTCATAAGGCTGATGTGGGTAATTATGATCCTGAAAGCGGTGTCTGGATTGTTGGTGATTTGGCCAGCGGCGTTTCAAAAACATTGACAATCAAGACTATTGTAAACATTACAAACAAGACTATCATTAACGTTGCTAACGTAACCAGTGATACTCCTGGAAACAAAACCAACGACACTGACAATACAACTTCTGAGCCTAAAGCTGATTTGGTTGTTGTAAAAGAAGTATCCAATAAAAACCCAATATTTGGCGAAGAGATTACATGGACTGTTACTGTAACCAACAAAGGTCCTGATGTGGCAGTAAATGCCAAAGTAACAGATAAATTGCCTGATGGTTTGATATTCGTTAAATCAAATGGTAATTATAATGCAACTACTGGCGTTTGGACTGTCGGTGATTTGGCTAATGGTGAAAGTAAATCTTTAGTAATAACCACTCGTGTTAACATTACTAATGCAACCATTGAAAATATTGCTAATGCAACCAGTGACACTCCTGGAAACAATACTCCTGGAAACAATACAACTGATGTAGGTTCAATTGCTGATTTGGAAGTAGTTAAATTGGTATCCAACACTACAGCCAAAACAGGTGAAATTATCACCTGGACTATTATTGTTACCAACAATGGTCCTGATGCTGCTAAAAACGTGAATGTGACTGATAAGTTACCTGCAGGATTGACTTATAAGACTCATAAGGCAGATTATGGTGTTTATGATCCTTCACAGGGTATTTGGGTCATCGGTGATATGGCTAAAGGTCAGTCATACAAATTAACTATTAACACTATTGTGGACATTGTTAACGGCACTATTGAAAATGTTGCTGTTGTAAACTCATCCACTCCGGATAACAACACTGACAACAATAAGGCTAACAATAACACTACTGTTAATGAAAACGCTGATTTGGTAATCGTTAAAGAGGTTTCAAATAAGGCTCCTCACAAGGGAGACACTATTACATGGACTGTAACTGTAACCAACAATGGACCTTCCGAAGCTAAAAACGTAAAAGTAACAGATAAATTACCTGAAGGATTAGTATTTAAAGGTTCAAATGGTGCTTACGACCCTGAAACCGGTGTATGGACTGTTGGTGATTTAGCAAACGGCAAATCCGTAAGTTTAGTAATAACCACTATTGTAAATATTACCAATAAGACTATTACTAATGTTGCTAACGTAACCTCTGATACTCCTGATTCAAATAAAACCAATAATGAAGCAAACAATACTACTGATGTTGCTCCTGAAGCTGATTTGGAAGTAATAAAAACTGTAAGCAATTCAACTCCTAAAAAAGGAGATATTATCATTTGGACTATTATTGTTACCAACAATGGTCCTGATGCTGCAGTCAATGTAAGAATAGTTGATACAATTCCTGAAGGACTTTTAGTTGTTGGCGATGCAATGACTAAAGCTACAAAAGAAGTTGTCATTGAAATTCCTAAACTTGATGCTGGAAAATCAGCCGAGTTTACAATTAAGACAGTGGTCAACGTTACCAACGCAACTTTAAGAAATGTTGTTGTAGCTAATTCAAATACATACGATCCAAATGAAACCAACAACAAGGACAATGAAACTGCTGAAGTGCCTGCAGAAGCTGATTTGGAAATCATCAAATTGGTATCCAACTCCACTGCTCACAAAGGTGACATTATCGTCTGGACTGTTAAAGTAACAAACAACGGTCCTGATGTTGCTGAAAAAGTATATGTAAATGATATCTTGCCTAACGGATTGGTTTACAAAGCTCACAATGCAAATAAAGGATTGTTCGATTCAAACAAATTGGTATGGTTCATTGAATCTTTAGCTAATGGAGAGACTCAAACATTAACCATTGAAACTTTAGTAAATACTACTAACACTAAAATTACAAACATCGTTAATGTAACTTCAGATACTCCAGATTCAAATAAAACCAACAATGTAGCTAATAACATTACTGATGTTCCTCCTGAAGCGGACATTGGTGTTGTTAAAGAAGTGAATGCAACAGAATGTGCAAAAGACCAAATCGTTGAATGGAAAATTACCATGACAAACCATGGTCCTGACGGCGCTACAGATGTTGTTGTAAAAGATAACTTGCCTGACACATTAATATTCATCAGTGCAGACGGTAATTATAACCCTGAAACCGGCATCTGGACAATTGATTATTTAGCTAGTGGTGAAACCCGTGTTTTAACCATTATCACTAAAATCAACACTACAGGTATGGTGATTGTAAACAATGTTACTGCAACCAGCGGTGTATACGATCCGGACATGAGCAACAACAAAGCATCAAACAACACTACTGTTGTAAAAGAAACTTTAGCTGACTTGGTAATCGTTAAAGAGGTTTCAAACAAGAATCCTCACAAAGGAGATGAAATAACCTGGACTATTACTGTAACCAATAATGGTCCTGATACTGCAAAAGACGTAGTTGTAAGTGATAAATTGCCTGATGGATTAATATTTAAAGATGCAAACGGCAATTATAACCCTGCTACTGGTGTATGGACTGTTGGAGATTTAGAAAACGGTAAATCTGTAAGTTTAATTATAACTACTGTAGTTGACATTACAAACAGTAATGTAACAAACGTAGCTGTTGTAAACTCCACTACTCCTGACAACAACACAGATAACAACAAGGACAATGACACTATAGTCGTTGACCCTGAAGCTGATATCGCAGTAATTAAAACAGTATCCAACCCAACTCCTGAAAAAGGTGATGTGATTACCTGGACTATTGTTGTAACCAACTTCGGTCCTGATGCGGCTAAAAACGTTGTAGTTGAAGAGACATTACCTGAAGGATTACAGTTAATGGCTACTAAAGGAAGCAAAGGTGCATATGAAAACGGAATTTGGACTGTTGGAGATTTAAATAATCAAGAACAGGCAACATTAACATTAACAACTAAAGTAACCGTTTCAGGCGGTACTATTGAAAATATTGTTGTTGCAAGTTCATCCACACACGATTCAAATAAAACCAACAACAGAGATAAGGAAGTAACTAATCCAAAACCTGTTGAAACCAGTGCTGATTTGGAAATTACCAAAGTCGCTAATGTGGATAAAGTAAAAGTAGGCGATGAGTTCATTTGGATTATTACTGTTGTAAACCACGGTCCTGATGTTGCGAAAAACGTTCGTGTAACTGATTGGGCAACCGGTGACTTTGAAATCCTAGACATTATCGTGTCTAAAGGAGACTTTGACATAAATACCGGAATTTGGACTGTAGGAGATATGGAAGATGGCGAGACTGTAACATTGGAACTCATATGCAAAGCATTGAGTGATGTTGATGCGGTAAACCACGCTTCTGTAGAAAGTGATACTCCAGATCCAAATGAGGACAACAACTATGACATGTCTTCAGTTGACGTATACACTCCATCTCCGGACAATCCGGTAAAACACAGCATTCCAAAAGCTCATACCATGCATGCTACAGGTAATCCAATCGTAATGGTTCTCTTAGCACTTTTAGCTATTGTTGGAGTAACCTTAAGAAGAAAAAACTAAACACATGATGGGAATTAATTTTCCCATACTTTTTTTATTTTTCACATATTTTCAAACTATATTTTAATTGAAGTTAGCTGTCATTAAATTTATTATAACCAGTAAACTATCATTTTAATAAATGCTATTTTTTAAAATATCAACTCTTTCAAACCGTTTTTATAAAAATTATCGCTGAATCTACATAAGATTAACCAGATTCATTATTTTTTAATAATTCAAATATTTTAAAAGTCATTAATGACATATTTATCTATGATTAGATTAGATGTGTGATTAAATGAAAAGTGATAGTATAAAAACAGGAATTCAAAGAGCACCGCACAGGTCTCTTTTAAGGGCATGCGGACTCGATGATGAAGACTTTAAAAAACCGTTCATCGGAATAGCCAACAGTTTTACAGATATCGTACCCGGCCATATCCACCTAAAGGAATTGGTTGAATTCGTTAAAGAAGGTATTATAGCTGCCGGAGGTATTCCATTCGAATTTGATACAATGGCAGTATGTGACGGAATCAGCATGAACCATGAAGGTATGAAATACTCCCTTCCGTCAAGAGAAATCATTGCGGCAACTGTGGAAAGCATGACCAAAGGCCACGCATTTGACGGACTGGTACTGATTCCAAGCTGTGATAAGGTAGTTCCTGGAATGATTATGGGTGCAGCACGTGTTGATGTACCAAGTATTGTTGTTACCGGAGGACCGATGCAGTCCGGCGAGTACAAAGGAAAACCTGCTGATTTGATTACCGTTTTTGAAGCGGTTGGTGCAAATTCAGCTGGCAAAATGTCAGAAGAGGAAGTTTATGAGCTTGAAAAATGCGCTTGTCCTGGTGCAGGAAGCTGTTCAGGTTTATTTACAGCAAACACCATGGCATGCATAACCGAAACATTTGGTTTGTCACTTCCGACATGCGCTACAACTCATGCAAGAACAGAAGAAAATGATCAAATAGCCTTTGAATCCGGAAAACAAATAATTAAACTTGTTGAAGATGACATCAAACCCTCTGACATATTGACTCAGGAAGCATTCAACAATGCAATTGCAGTTGACATGGCTTTGGGCGGATCTTCAAATACCGCATTGCATATTCCGGCTATTGCAAGTGAAGTTGAAGGCGTTGGCGTTGATTTGGATTTATTCGATGAAATTTCAAGAAACGTTCCACACATTGCACTTATCTCTCCTGCAGGTGAAGACTCAATGATGGATTTGCACCTTGCTGGCGGAATTCAGGCAGTTTTAAAAACATTAGGGGATAAAATCGACACCAGCCAGATGACTGTAACCGGAAAAACTATTGAGGAAAACTTAAAGACTGTTGAAAACAAAAACACCGATGTAATTCATACACTTGATGACCCTGTACATGCCGACGGTGGAATAGCTATCCTAAAAGGAAATCTCGCTCCAAACGGCAGTGTAGTTAAAAAAGGTGCTGTTGCAGATAACCTGATGCATCTTAAGGGACCTGCAAAAGTATATGATTCAGAAGAGGATGTAACAAAAGCAATATTTGACCATGAAATCACCGAGGGTGACATTGTCGTAATCAGATATGAAGGACCTAAAGGAGGTCCTGGAATGCGTGAAATGCTAAACCCTACTTCAGCTTTGGCAGGGATGAACATCAAGGATGTCGGACTTATTACCGATGGAAGATTTTCAGGAGGAACCAGAGGACCTTGTATCGGTCACGTATCACCTGAAGCAATGGAAAACGGACCGATTGCAGCTATTCAGAATGGCGATATAATAGAAATTGACATTAACAACAGGTCAATCAATGTGGAGCTGAGCGATGAGGAAATTGAAAAAAGGCTTAATGAAGTCAAACACCCTGAAAGCGACATTGACGGATGGTTGGCATTGTATCAAAAACTTGTTCACTCTGCAGATACCGGAGCTATTTTAAGGTAGTGTTAAAATGGATATACTAAATTATTCAGATATTGATTTGACTGAAACTATTAAAAGATCCGAAGAAGACGTAAACAAGGTTTTAGAAATTGTTTCTGATATCTTAGACAATGTTAAAAACAATCAGGATAAAGCTATTAGAGAATATACTGAAAAATTTGACGGTGTTACAATAGAAAATTTGAAAGTATCCAAAGATGAAATCAAAGAGGCTTACGATACTTTAGATGACGAACTGCTTGCAGCTTTAAAACAGGCAGCATCAAACATTGAGAAATTTCACAAAAAGCAAATTCCAAGCGAATGGGAAATGGAAGTAAACCCTGGTGTTGTTGCAGGCCAAATCGTAAGGCCAATCAACTCAGCCGGATGTTACATACCTGGAGGAAGGGCAGCCTATCCTTCATCAATATTGATGACTGTAATACCTGCAAAAATCGCAGGAGTCAAAAAGGTTGTATGTGTAACCCCACCACAAAAGGACGGTAAGATTCTGGGTGCCATTTTGGTGGCAGCAGATATTGCAGGTGCTGATGAAATTTATAAGGTCGGTGGTGCTCAGGCTATTGCAGGTCTTGCTTATGGAACAGAATCCATACCTCGAGTTGAAAAAATTGTTGGTCCCGGAAATATATTCGTTACAGCCGCAAAGAAATTAGTCTATGGTCAAGTAGATATTGAGTTTCCGGCAGGGCCGTCTGAAGTTCTTATATTGGCTGATGAAACTGCAAATCCTGAATTTTTGGCAACTGACATTTTGGCACAGGCTGAACACGACCCAAATGCGTCATGCTTTTTGGTAACTGATTCAAAAGAGTTAGCTATTAAGACTGATGAATTTGTCAAACAGTTAACTGAGATTGCACCAAGACGTGAAATCATTGAAGAATCATTATCCAAAAGTGGAAAAATCATAATCACTGACACTTTTGAAGAGGCTATTCACGTTACAAATGAATATGCTCCCGAACATCTAATCATAACCACTAAAGATGATGATGAAACACTTTCACACATAAACAATGCCGGTTCAATCTTTTTAGGTTCCTACTCACCTGTTGCTGCCGGAGATTATGGATCCGGAACAAATCATGTGCTGCCTACCGGCGGAGGGGCAAAAATGTATTCAGGACTATCAACTGAAGCGTTTATTAAAAAGCCGACAGTTCAAAGACTGACAAAAGAAGGTCTTGAGCAGTTATCTAAAACTTCAGTTCCAATAGCTGAATATGAAGGATTTTTTGCTCATGCAAATTCATTTAAAACAAGATTGAAATAGTGTTTATAAGTTATTTCTTCTTATAAACCTTTCTTATTTTTTCATTATTAGAACAATTTTACATAACTACTTTAATTTTGTAAATCTACTTTCTAAGACTTTTTTATAGTTTGATATTCTAATATTTTCTTCAATAGATGAATTAATAACTTAATCCATTAATAAAGGTGAAGTTATTGAAAATCAAAAATATCTTCCTCTTTTTAATTATAGGGGGGAGAGAATGTATGAGAAGATAATGATTCTTCTCACAATAGTTTTAGTAATTATTGCTGTCATTGACTTATTAGTTAAGTTATTTGATTAGTAATTTTGACTAATATCGCAGTTGAATTTTGAAAGAATGGTTCGTGATTTTTCAAGGCCCATCCGCTGGAAGTTTTGCGTAATTCTTCCCATTCTTTTTTATTTTATGAAAATATTAATTCATAATCATTTATTTCAAAAATTATTAGGTTTTTGTTTAGTTAGATAAATTTAAATATTAGTTTTTTAATATAATATTAATGAATATGGGTTTCATATTCATGGTTTTAATAACAAACCAAAGTTAATGGATAAACTGTTGTCTTTCGGATGGTGGCTTATAAGTTTTTTAGCTTATAAGCTTAGACAACATTATACTTTTTTTGATTATATAATTTGATAGGAAAATATTCTTTGCAGGTGATATTATGGAAGAATTTAGAGTTGACATGAGGGAGATGACTCCCGAAGAGTTGGAATTGGGTGCAAAACAAGCTCAAACTGTTTTTAAACTCAATCACACAATGCCGATGAGTGAAGAGTACAATGAAGTATTGAAAGAATTATTTGGCGATAATCTTGGTGAAAACTCAATGGTTGTTGCTCCAATTGCCGGTGCTGCTTTTGAACACATGAAAATAGGTAACAACGTATTCATCAATTCAAATTCTCTTTTAATGGCTCGTGGCGGAATAACAGTTGAAGATGATGTATTGATGGCAGCTAATGTTCAATTGCTGTCCAACAATCACGATGAATATGACAGGCAGGTTCTAACCTGCAAACCAATTCATATTAAAAAAGGAGCCTGGATTGGTGCAGGTGCAAGCATTTTGGCTGGCGTTACCGTTGGTGAAAATGCAATCGTCGGTGCCGGAGCCATCGTAACCAAGGATGTTCCTGATTATGCTGTTGTTGTAGGTTCTCCTGCAAGAGTAGTTAAAACTCTAGATGAAGATAAATTTTAATATTTATCACTTTTTTTATTTTCATACAATATTCTTAATTTAATTAAAATTGATAAAACAATTTTAATTTTGATTTATAGCTTTATTAACTATTTATATTACTTTATATCTAATTTTATTTTGTAATAGATAAATTAACAACTTTATTAACTGATTTGGGGATTAATATGTTATTAAATTATATTTTTCCCCTATTTTTTAATGGGGGGTAGCTTTGAGCGAATTGTTAATTTTGCTTGATATTGTCTTGATTGTTCTTGATATTATTGTCATAGTCAAACATTTCAATAATTAATTGAATGGTCTCGTATGATAGTTGGTTTTTGTAAGGTTGGTTCGTGATTTTTCAAGGCCCGTCAGCCGGAAGTTTTGCGTAACTCTTCCCAACCTTATTAGACTATTATAATTGCTTATTTTTTTAAAATATCCATTTTTAAACAAGTCGGGTAAACTTTATATATTATGTAAATCTACACTATATTTAAGAATATGAGTTATTCATATTCAATACCTTCTATTAAAAACAGAAGAATCAGTTAATTAAAACAGTTGTCTAATCTGGCGGTAGTTTATAGGTTTCTATAAACTTAGACAACACTTATTTTTAAAAGTATTAATCATTTTTCTTTTAAAATTAAATTATTTTTACAACCTCGAGGTGAATAATTTGCAAGGTTTATTAAAAGATTGGAGAAGAACCAACTATGCCAGCCAATGCAATCCTGAAGTTGCAGGTGAAGAAATTACTGTAATGGGTTGGGTTCACGAAATCCGTGATTTCGGTGGAATAATGTTCGTCATCATTCGTGATGTAACTGGCAGAGTACAAATTACTGCTCCAAGTAAAAAAGTAGATGAAAACATAATGGAAGAATTAAGAGAATTAAGAAAAGAATCCGTTGTTGCAATCAAAGGTATGGCACAGGAAGCTCCTAAAGCACCAAACGGTGTTGAAATTTTACCAAAAGAAATTAAACTATTAAGCTTAGCTAATCAGCCTTTACCAATGGATCCTACAGAAAAGGTTAAAGCAGGAATCGATACAAGATTAGATTCAAGATTCTTAGATATCAGAAAAGAAAATGTTTCAGCTATTTTCAAGATTAAAGGTCAAATGTTCCATTCTATAAGAGACTTCTTTTATGAAAATGGATTTTATGAAATCAACACTCCTAAACTCGTAGCTTCAGCTACTGAAGGAGGAACAGAATTATTCCCTATTCTTTACTTTGATAAGGAAGCATTCTTAGGACAGTCCCCACAATTATACAAACAGATGATGATGGGCAGTGGAATGGACAAGGTATTCGAAATAGGTCAGATTTTCAGAGCAGAAGAGCATGATACCTTAAGACACTTAAACGAAGCGGTATCAATAGATGCTGAAGCATCCTTTGTTGATGATGTTGACATGATGAATGTCTTAAACAAAATGCTCGTTCAAATCATAAACGACATCAATGACAAATGCAGTGATGAATTGGCAGTTTTAGGCCATGAACTGGAACTTTCAGATGAAAAATTCCCTCATGTAACCTATGATGAAGCTGTTGACATCATTAATGCAAATGGCGTTGAAATGCCTTGGGGTGAAGACTTATCCCGTGAGGCTGAAAAGGTATTGGGTGAAGAAATGGGAGGATTCTATTTCTTGACTGAATGGCCATCTGCTATCAAACCGTTTTATGTAATGCCTAAAGACGGTGATGAAAAATACTCTCATGCATTTGACCTGATGTACAATAATTTGGAATTGTCTTCAGGTTCAACTCGTGTACACCAACACGATTTACTTGTAAAACAAATTGAAGAAAGAGGATTAAATCCGGACGGATTCGGAACTTATCTTAAAGCATTTGAATATGGTATGCCTCCTCATGCAGGTTGGGGTGTAGGTGCTGAAAGATTGACCATGGTCATGACCGGATCTGAAAACATCCGTGAATGTGCTCTCTTCCCAAGAGACAGACACAGATTAACTCCTTAATTTCTTTCTTTTTTTTAAGATTAATATGGAAGAATATGACATAGCTGTTGTTGGTGGAGGACCGGCAGGAATCATGGCTGCAATTGCCGCCAGCCGGAATTCATCCAGCGTAATATTGCTTGAGAAAAATTCCAAACTGGGTCGCAAGCTTTTGATGACTGGTGGCGGAAGATGCAATATCACCAATCTAAAGCCAATAAAAAAGCTATTGAATTCATATTCTCAAAAAAACTTTTTAAAACACTCTTTTTATATTTTTACAAATGAAGATTTATTTTCATTATTTCAGGATAAGGGATTAGGTTTTATACAGGAAGATGACAACAGGATTTTTCCAGAAACTGAAAAGTCTTTAGACATTTTAAATGTTTTAACTGAATATCTCGATGATGTTGTTATAAGTTATAACTTTGAAGTCGAATCGATTAGGCAAGGTTTTATAATAAACGATAAAATCAAGGCAGATAAGGTCATAATTGCCACTGGTGGAATAACATACCCTCAAACCGGATGCAGCATTAAAAATTATTCTCTAACTTCACAACCTTTAACTGACATCAAATATGGGCTTGTTCCCCTATTGACCAAAAAAGATTTATCCGATATTGCCGGTGCAACATTATATGATGTTGTTATAAGTTATAAGAAAAGTAAAGTCAAAGGTAATGTGCTGTTTTCCCATGTTGGCCTTACAGGTCCTGGAATTATAAATTTAAGCAATTTAATTTCTGAAAGTATAACTTATAACTTATTAGATGATAATCCTGATTTTGAATTTGAGATAGCTATTGACTTATGTCCTGAACTTTCACGAGATCAGTTAAATGATAAGTTTAACAGAGATTTCCAAGACAAAGGAAAGACAATGCTTAAAAATTACCTGAAGCTGTTTTTGACAAACAGGTTTGTAGATTTCTTTTTGGATGAACTTGATTTGGACGGTGAGATTCAGCTATCAAGAATTAACAAGAAAAGTAAAAATAGATTAATAGAAAATTTAAAAAGATTTCCTTTTGAAATTAATGGATTTAATTCTGATTTGTCTAAAGTTACAATTGGCGGTGTTGATTTGTCAAATGTCAATGCTAAAACCATGGAATCAACATTAATTTCTGATTTGTATTTTGCCGGTGAAGTTCTTGATGTTCATGGACCGACCGGTGGCTATAATTTAAAAATCGCATTTTCTACAGGATATCTGGCGGGATTGTCAGCAAGTGCTAAATGATGTTAATTATAATTACTCAATTAGATTTACTAGGTTTTACATTCAAAAATCAGTTGGCGGACAATCAGTAAAAAATTAGGGTTTAAAAGAAATCAACATGCCGACTATTTTTGATTCTTTGTTTGATTTTATTTTCATTTTTATTCTTTGGCCTTTTCATTTCTTTTAAAAAGCTTTTGGTATCTTTTCCTTTTAATGTTGGTGTTGGTGCTATAGCTTTTGCCATTTTAATTACCTCTAATTCTATTATAATATTCAATATTCATAGTTATTAAAGATGATTTAAAAATTATATAAAGCTTGTTGAACTCATTACGTAAAATTGCTTTGAGAAAAACGTAATATTTAAACTTTAGGTTCTTTAAAACATTTTTCGAGAGTATTTGATAAGTTTTAAAAGTCATTTTTGGATTTTGATTCTAAACGGTGTATTGATTAAAACAAAATATTTAACTGATATATTTACCAATAGTTATAATATGACAGACAAAATGTTCATGGGTGCATCAACTAAGCAAGGTCTGGATATTGCAAATAAAAGTAGAGAGATTATCCGTGGCCTTATTGGTGATGATGTCAAAGACTTAAAACCTATAGAAAGAGACATCGTTGAGAGAATTGTTCACTCAACTGCCGATCCTGAATATGCTAAATTGGTACATATGAGTTCTGATTTTGTGGATGCAGCTATGGCCTCCCTTAAAAATAAGGAAACCATTCTGACAGACATTAACATGGTCAAGTATGGTATTACACGATATGAGGGGGAAGTTGAGTGTTACATTAAAAACGAAGAAGTTGTAAAAATAGCTAAAGAAAATCAGATTACAAGAGCGGCTGCTGCAATGCGTTATGCTGCGGCTAATGATTTTGAAGGAATTGTAGTTTCAGGTAATGCTCCAACTGCTGTTTTTGAAGCAATGGATTTATATGCAAAAGGTGAAATGAATCTTAAGGCTATTGTAGGCGTTCCGGTTGGTTTTGTAGGAGCGGCCGATTCCAAAGAGGCATTACATAACTCCGATATTCCAAACATTATCGTTGAAGGTCCTAAAGGTGGAACACCAATTGCCGTTGCTTGTGTAAATTCATTAATACAACATTTATAGTGTGATAAAATGTATTCCGAAGAATTGTTCAATGAATCTAAAAATTATTTTCCTGGTGGAGTAAACTCTCCGGTACGTGCTTTTAAGCCTTATCCGTTTTTTGTTAAAAGCGCTGGGGGGTCCAGAATCACTGATGTGGACGGCAAGACCTACATAGACCACTGTCTTGCATACGGTCCTTTGATATTGGGTCATGCAGACCCTAAAGTTGTAAGGGAAGTTTCAAATCAGTTGACTATTGGAACCGCTTACGGCACTCCAACTGAAAATGAAATAACTCTTGCAAAAGAGGTTGTAGACAGAATTCCTTCTGCTGAAATGGTAAGATTCTGTAACAGCGGAACCGAAGCAACAATGAGTGCTATCAGGCTTGCAAGAGGTTTTACAGGTAGGGATAAAATTGTTAAATTTGAAGGCGCATATCATGGTGCGCATGATTATGTTTTAGTAAAAGGAGGATCCGGTGCCGCAACACTACCTGACAGTCCGGGAATTCCGGCTGACACCACTAAAAATACATTATCAGTACCGTTCAATGATGAAGAAGCTCTAACAGAACTGATTGAAAAGGAAGGCGAAAACATTGCATGTATCATTATGGAAGTGGTCATGGGCAATGTTGGATGCATAGAACCAAAACCAGGATTTTTAGAGTTCATTAGAAAAATCACAGAAGAAAATAATATTATTTTAATATTTGATGAAGTAATCACCGGTTTTAGAGCATCAAGAGGTGGAGCTCAACAATATTATGGCGTAACTCCTGATTTAACTACATTAGGTAAAATTGTTGGTGGAGGACTTCCGATGGGTGCTTTTTGTGGAAAAAAAGAAATCATGGAACTGATAGCTCCTAACGGTCCGGTTTATCAGGCAGGTACATTTTCAGGAAATCCGGTTTCCGTTCAGGCGGGAATTTCCACTTTAACACAGCTTGATGATGCTTTCTATAAGGAACTTGAAAGGAAAGGAAACTACCTGAGAGGAAACATCCAGTCAATTATAGAGGATGAGGAATACAATATCCAGCCGGTCGGACTTGCTTCAATGTTTCAGATTTATTTCAATCCAGAACCTGTTTATAACTATGCTGATGCTCAAAAATCCGATAGAAAACAGTTCTTAAGATACTTCAAGGCATTGCTAAAAGAGGGAGTATTTATTCCGCCATCTCAGTTTGAATGTAATTTTATTTCAAATGCACACAGTATGGAGGATATGCAAAAAACTTCAGATGCCATTGAAATAGCTCTTCAGGCAGCTTTCAGAAAAAGAAGAAGGTAATATAATGGAAATTGATTATAAAGAAATTGCATCATACATAATTATCCTTGTAATAGTTCTTATCGCCGCTCAACACTTAAACGTTGTTGTTTCAGGCAGTATGGAACCTGCATTTTACAGAGGAGATATTGTCCTTGTTCAAAAGGCGGATTTTTTAGGAATCCATGAGTTTGACCCGAAAGATGTTGAAATCGGGGATGTTGTAGTATATGACGCAAAATGGTTTAACCAGCCTGTAATTCACAGAATTATAAATATTGTCGATATTAACGGAACTACTATGTATCTTATAAAGGGAGACAATAACAACGGTCCCGATCCGTATTATGTCGAAGCCAGTCAGATTAAAGAGAGAGTTGTAACGCTCGGCGACAGTCTGGTAGTTATTCCAAAAATTGGTTATCTTTCCCTTTGGTTAAGGGGTTTATGATTATTTAAGGTGAGTTAATGTATTTTGAAATTGAAAAACAAGCTATCGATGCCATTAATAAGGCATTGGATCAATATGATGAAGAAATAGACAGGAATTTTAAATTAGAATTCCCTCCAAATCCAAAATTAGGAGATCTTGCAAGCACTATTGCTTTTGCATTAACTAAAAAGTTAAGAACTTCCCCTCCGGAAGTTGCAAAGGATTTAGTTGAAAAAATTGAAGTTCCGGAAATCTTTTCTGAAGTCAAAAACTTCGGACCGTATGTGAATTTCTTTATAGATTATTCCAAATTTTCAAAATTGCTTTTGGAAAAAGTTGATGAAAATTATGGTCAGCTTCCGGAATATGGCGAAAAGATTATCCTTGAGCATACTTCAGCTAATCCTAACGGTCCGCTTCATATCGGACATATCAGAAACTCCATTTTCGGAGATTCCCTTGCAAGACTTTTACGCTTAGCCGGAAGGGATGTGGAAACTCAATATTATGTTAATGATATGGGAAGACAGATTGCCATTATTGTCTGCGGTATTACCGAATGCGGTTTGAAAATCGAAGATTATGAAGGCGAAAAGCTTGACCACAAAATCGGAAAACTGTACTTTGATGCAAACAAGGCAGTTGAAGAAGATGAAGCTTTAAACGCTAAAGTCGATGAATTAATCCAAAAGTACGAAAAAGGTGAAGATGAAGAGTTAAACAAAGTCTTTGAAAGCGTTGTATCACAATGCATATCCGGAATGAAGGAATCACTTCAGAGAATGAATATCGTCCATGATGATTTTGTCTGGGAAGGCCAATTTATCAGAAACGGTGAAGTTGATGATTTGGTATATTACATCCAAAGAGAAGGATTTACCCGTGAAGACGATGTTTTATACATTGATTTAACAGACTTTAACATTGAAAAGGAATTTGTTTTAAGAAGGTCAAATGGAACTTCCCTTTATTCTACCCGTGATTTGGCTTATCACAAATACAAAGCTACTTTAGGAGACACAGTACTTGATATTTTAGGTTCAGACCATAAACTGGCCGCAAAACAGATTAAAGTTATTTTTGAAGAAATTTTTAGGCAAACTCCTCCTGAAGTCATATTTTATGAATTCATCACTCTTCCTGAAGGTTCAATGTCAACAAGAAGGGGTAAATTCGTATCTGTTGATGAATTAATTGATGAGGCAGTATTAAGAGCTAGTGATGAAATTAAATCAAGAAATCCGGATTTAAGTGAAGATGAAATTGCACCTATGGCTGAAGAAATTGGTGTTGGAGCAGTAAGATTCTTCATTGCTAAATTGTCCCCTGAAAAACACTTAACTTTCAAATGGGATGAAGCTTTAAGCTTTGAGAGAGGTTGTGCTTCCATTCAATACGCACACGCAAGAGCATGCAAATTACTTGATAATGCCGGCAAAGACATCAGCTCTTTAAAAGTGGATGATAACTGGGTTCCAAATGAATCTGAACAGGACCTTATAAGACAGATTGCTAAGTTCCCGCAAGTTGTTGAAGATTGTGCAAATAAAAAGAGAGTTCACAACATTACACAATATTGCCAGGACTTGGCCGGTTCATTTAACAGATTCTACAAATCAGAACAGGTTATCGGTTCTGAAGTAGAAGACACCAGATTGATTTTAGTTGACAGAGCTAAAATAACCATTAAAAACGCTTTAGATATTTTAGGTGTTTCAGCACCTGAAAAAATGTAGATGAGTAGTTTAACTCATCTTTTTAATTTTTTTTAAATTAATCTTTCTATACTAAGATAGATTTCTAATTTTTTTAAATTAATCTTTCTGTACTATGTTAAATTTATTATAAGATTTTAATGATTAATTTTAATAAATAATATTTTTAAAATAAGTTTTATTAATATAAAGCAATATTTAGCCGAATTTAGAAAAAATATTTCATATTTGGCATAAAATTATTACAAAAAAGCAAAAGATTTAATCCACAAAGTGGATGTAATCTTCTTTTCTTGGAAGTGGTTGTGGTGCTTCCATATCGGCATAGCCTAAAACGACATGACCAACGCCTTCATATCTTTCAGGTATTCCCCATTCTTTTAAAAGTTCCTTTCCTTTTTCGGATGCAAACTCATCACGTGCCCTGTGAATCCAGCAGGATCCAACACCAACTGCATGGGCTGCATTAACTAAGACGGCCAATACGCTGGATCCGTCTTCTACCCATGTAGGCATTTCACTGTCGGCTAAAACTATTAGCAAAGTTTTTGCTCCGTAAAATGGATCCATATCTTCAGGAACTTCAACAGGAAAAAAGCTTCTGTTCCATGCAGACAGTTCCTTGATTTTTTCAGCATCCTGAATTACAACTATTTTCGGGGACTGCGCACCTCTTCCGGTCGGAGCGTAAGTGCCTGCTTCTAGAATTGTTTTTAAATCTTCATCTGATATCTGTTCGTCTTTGAATTTTCTTATGCTTCTTCTGGTTTTCAAATCATAAATTGTCTGGTTCATATTATCTCCTCTGAAATTTTTCTTAAATTATCTTTAAAGTTATCGTATTCATCAGCGCCGATTATCTGCTTTATTCTCTCATCCCACTCATCATCATAATCCATTACCTTTTGGGCGGTTTTTGCGCCTTTGTCGGTAATTTCTATTCTTTTTGTCCTTTTGTCTTTAGTTCTTTTAATGAATCCTTTATCTTCGAGTTTTTTTAGGTTTCTTGTTATTGTGCTTTCGTTTAGATGAAAATTTTCCGCCAATTTCTCCTGGATTATTCCCTCATTATCATATATGGCTATCAATAATGGAAAAAGTCCGAAACTTAAATCTTCATCTTTTACTTTTTCATTCAAGAACTTTGCATGTTCCCTATAGATTATTGAAATGTAGGGAACTGTGGGAACATCCTTATCAAGCATTAACATTCCCTCTTATCAGTCTGTTTATGTACAGTTCAATGCAGGCATAACATATAATCGAACCTATTCCCCCTCCTAAAAGCATTCCGCAGTAAATTCCAAACTCTCCCATGTGGAATGTGAATCCTAAAAGGTATGCGAATATCAGCACAAGTATAAATTCCCTGAAAGTTGTAAGAATTAGGGATATTGTTCCTTTTCCAACACCCTGGAAAACGTTACCTGCACTGGCTCCGAAAGGAACATATAATATGAAAAGACACATTATTTGAAGAAAACTTGCAATTAATGGCTCAAGCTGAGCGCTGCTTTCAGAGTATGAGAATATAAATGCAATCTGATTTGCAAATACGTTCAATATAATACATACTATTATTGAAGCTATTAAAGCTACTTTAACGGCGTATCTTGCTGTAACTCTTAAATTTTCATATTTGCGGGCACCGAATGCCACGCCTGCAACTGAAATTGCCGCTGTACCGACACCGATTGCAGGAAGCATTCCAATGTTTACTATTCTCCATCCTGCTGTATAAACAGCTACTGATACAGGACCGGATACTATTGTAAGCATGTAATTGACAAATATTGTTAAAACTGACAGCACCAATTGCTCCAGACTGGCAGGAATACCGACAACTAAGATATCCTTATACATTCCAAAGTCATTGCGGAAATCTTTTAAGCTGTATGAAAGATAGGTGTCTTTTTTAACAAATATCCAGTAAAACATTAAAAGCAGGCTTATAAGAGGTCCCAATACTGTTGCCCATGCGGCCCCTTTGATTCCCATTCCAAATGTGTAGATGAAAATCGGATCTAAAACCATGTTGATTATTGCTGCAAGTGCTATTGGAATTGTTGCTCTTTTGATGTCTCCTTCAGCTCTAAATGCTCCACCTACAATTGGAGGCATCAGTAAGGCAAATGTCCATGCAAATATGATAAAACCGTAGTCCATGGCATAGTTTATGACACTGCTTGCGCCCATCATATTCAGCATAGGTTCCATAAATACAAGAAAGATGATTGATATTATAACCGAAACGATAAAACTTAAGATAAGGTTATGTATCGCTGCATTGTTTGCTGAAGCCTTATCTTCGGCGCCAATAAATCTTGAGATAAGTGAATTACCACCAGCTCCTATTCCGTTTCCAAAACCTACTAAAATCATAAATAGTGGTGTAATATATCCGAGTGCAGCTAATGGTTCTGCACCGAGTCCTGCTACCCAAATACTATCAATAATGTTGTTTGCAAAAATTAAAAGCATACTGCCTATAATAGGTAATGATAATTTGTTGATAGCCTTTTTAGGGTCTCCTGTAATCATTTCAATGTTTTCATTTTTCTCCATAATAACATCTCTTGCATATGCAACTATACTCTTGTATATGCAAGTGTAAATATATAAATGTTTTGATATAACTGAAGTTGAATATTAAAAAAATAAGGGATAATTTGTTAATTATTACAAATTATCATTTAAATTTAGTCGTGTGATGACTGTAGTAATGAAACGAGTGTTTTTTCATCAGGAGCAAACACGTGGACTAATTTTCCATCTTCAATGTAGTCGAATGCTACTCCGCCATCGTATTCATCAACCCATCCGTCTTCATCAGCTAGTTTTTTAGCTGTAGCAGTTGCGGTTGGAGTGTATGTGTCATCATCAAGTTCAGCGCTTCCAAAAATAACACTTATCAAAATTCTTTCATCACCTTTATCAAATGCGTCAGTTGATATTTTCAAGCCTTGAGAAGCGTTATAGTCTTCACCTACCACTTTTGCGGTTTCATTTTCTACAAATCCTTCAGGGATGGTAAATTTGAAACCCTGTATTGTCAATACATTATTGTCGAGTTGCACAGACCCACCGTCGGAATTGGTGCTGTCGCTGCTGGAAAAACTAAAGCTCCAGCCGTTATCTTCAGCACTTACCGCACTGACGGAAATACATGCTGCGAGTAAAACTACTCCAATC
This sequence comes from Methanobrevibacter sp., assembly GCF_017427765.1. Classification (GTDB taxonomy): domain Archaea; phylum Methanobacteriota; class Methanobacteria; order Methanobacteriales; family Methanobacteriaceae; genus Methanocatella. The sequence continues at coordinate 35,478 of NZ_JAFRSC010000025.1, forward strand.
ATTAGAATTTTTTTGTTCATTTTTTTTCACTTTATAAGATAACTTGGTAGTTAATTTTAACTTTTTTTGTTAATTATAATTTTTGTTTTCATCTCTAAATTTAAATATTTTTAAATATATAATTAAAATACAATAGGAGAATTTACTATGAAAGTTTTAGTTGTTGGTACTGGTGCTCGTGAACATGCTATTGCTGATGCACTTAAAGATGATGTAGAGTTATACTGTTATATGAGCAAAATAAACCCAGGAATGAGCAAAATTGCAGAATTCAAGCAAGGTGATGAAGGGGAAGTTGAAAAAGTAGCTGCATATGCTATTGAAAATGAAATTGACATTGCATTCATTGGTCCTGAAGCTCCACTCGGAAAAGGAATTGTGGACGAACTTCAAAAAAATGGAATTCCATGTGTTGGACCGACCCAAAGCGCAGCCAGAATCGAAACAGATAAGTCATTCATGAGAAAGCTATTTGAAGATTATGAAATTGAAGGATCCCTGGTTTATAAAGTGTTCGATAACTCTGAAGAGGTTTCTAAATTTTTAGATGAATTTGACCGTGATGTTGTAGTAAAACCTGTCGGTTTGACTGGCGGTAAAGGAGTTAAAATCGTAGGTGACCACTTAAAAGATAATGAAGAAGCAAAAGAGTATTCATGCGAAGTTATTGACAATGTAATGGGCGGATTTGCTCAAGTAATTATTGAAGAAAGATTAATCGGTGAAGAATTTACAATCCAGGCATTCTGTGATGGTGAACATTTGGCTCCAATGCCTGCAGCACAGGACCATCCTCATGCATTCGAAGGCGATGTAGGAGCAATCACAGGAGGTATGGGATCATATTCTGATGTTGGTGGATTGTTGCCATTCTTAACTCAGAAAGATTATGATGATGCAGTAGCAATCATGCAGGAAACCTTAAAAGCTATTGCTGAGGAAGCAGAGCCATATAAAGGTATATTATATGGTCAGTTCATGTTAACCGCTGACGGACCAAAACTCATAGAATACAATGCAAGATTTGGAGATCCTGAAGCAATGAATGTTTTACCACTTCTTAAAACTCCATTGGCTGATGTTTGCCAAGCCATTGTTGACGGTAATTTGGATAAGGTGGAATTTGAAGATAAGGCCAGCGTATGCAAATACATCGTACCTGACGGATATCCTGAAACCGAACATGCCGGCGAAATTATTGAGGTTGATGAGCAGGCCATTGAGGATATGGGCGCAAAAGTATTTTATGCAGCAGTATCTGCTGAAGATGACGGAATTCACCTGTCCGGTTCAAGAGCATTAGGTATTGTTGCCAGCGGCGAGTCAATCGAAGAGGCTGAAAAAATAGCTGAAAAAGCATGCGAGTTTGTAAAAGGTAACGTTTACCACAGAAGAGATGTGGGAACAGCCGAACTTGTAGCTAAACGTGTAGAACATATGAAAGAAATTTTAAACTAAATTTCTTTTTTATATTTTTTTGGTGATTGAAATTAGAGAAGATGCCAGTCCTGAAGATATTGAAGAGTTAAAAAGAAGTATTCGTGAAAAAATTGATGTTATCAAAGAGAATGCTGATAATGAGAAAGATATTGAAAAATTAGAGAAAATAGATTCTTTTTTAAAGTATAGAGCTTCAACATCATGGGATGATGATAAAAAAGCTAAAAAATATGCTAAAATTAATAAAGGTTTAAGTTTTTATCAGCGTTTCAAACAGGCTTTTGAAAGTGATGTTGATATTGATCCCGGACGTCTATTAGGTCTTACAGATGGAATTTTCGGAATGGTAATGACTCTTTTAGTCTTTGGTATTGCGCTTCCTGAACTTCAAATTGTTAATCATGCCGATTTTGTAGCATTTATTACAACATTGACTCCAACAATCGGCGTTACAATAGTCAGTTTTGTATTGATAAGCTCCTTTTGGATTTACCATCATGAATTCATCAAGGTAAAAACTCTCAATATGCCCTATCTATGGTTAAACATATTATTTTTGATTTGTATATCATTTATTCCATTTTCCACTTCATTAATAGGTAATTATTCTCATTTCTTCTTGTCTGAGGCGGTATTCGGTTTAAATATATTTTTAACATTGATTGCTTTCTTTTTCATGTATCATTATGCCGACCGCAGGAATTTCCTTGAAGGCAATCCAACTAAAGAAGAAAAAAATCATGTAATCCATACACTGCTTATAATTATGGGGCTGACAGTTATTGTCAATCTTTTGGACTTCCACGTCTCAGGCAGTTTCATATATCTGTTTTTACTTGTTCCTGTAATCTCAACAGTCAGGGATATTATATTTAAAATGAAATCATAGAAACATTTAATATATATCTTTAACATATATTCTTTTTTATAATGAAAAGGGGATTAATAATGGGCAGTTTATTATCTATTTGTGATATTAAAGAGGATGTTGGACACATTCTTGATTTGGCTAGTAAAATTAAAGCAGGAGAAATGGAAGAAAAACCTCTTGAAGGCAAAACATTGGCAATGATTTTCCAGAAATCATCCACCAGAACAAGGGTTTCTTTTGATGTTGGAATGTGTCAGTTAGGTGGAAGAGCTATTTTTTTATCATCCAATGATTTGCAGATGGGAAGAGGAGAGCCTATTTTAGATACTGCCAAAGTTTTAAGCCGTTTTGTTGACGGAATCATGATTAGAGCCATTAAACACAGTGATGTTGAAGAGCTGGCCGAACATTCCGATGTGCCTGTTATTAGCGGCCTTACTGATTTGGAACATCCTTGTCAGGCCCTTGCCGATGCATTAACTATCAAAGAACACTTCGGATCTTTTGAAGATAAAAAGATTTGTTTTGTCGGCGATGGAAACAATGTCTGTAATTCTCTTTTATTAATCGCTCCTCTTTTAGGCATGGACATGTCCGTAGCCTGCCCAAAAGGATATGAACCTAATGAGGATATCCTTAAAACCGCCCAGGAATTTGCAAAAGAAAACGATACTGAAATTACTGTCAGTGACGATATCGGCATTGCTTTGGAAAATGTTGATGTGGTGTATACTGATGTTTGGGTAAGTATGGGTGATGAAGCGCAGGCAAAACAAAGGGAAATTGATTTTGCACCGTTCCAGGTCAATTCTGATTTGATGAGCCTTGCAAATGATGGAGCTATATTTATGCACTGTTTACCTGCAATCAGGGGTCAGGAAGTAACATCCGATGTAATTGACGGACCTCAATCCGTAATCTATGATGAGGCTGAAAACAGGATGCATGCCCAAAAGGCTGTTTTATATTATTATTTAAAATAATATTTATATTTTTTATTTTTCTTTAAAAATATTTTTTTCCATTTTAAAGTAAATATTGCTTTTATTTTGTAAAATTGACCTCATATAATACTAAAATTATTTATATTAGTCTTTACAAACAATATTTTATAATTTAATAAGTTATGGAGGTTATTTATGATTCAAAAATTTCAAAAGGCAGAAAGAGTTTTTGTTCCAAGTGATGAATCCAAATTGACCACTCAAAATTTGGAGGAATTTATTTTAAACAATTTTCGTGTTCCTGATGATGATTTGGGAAGAATTAGTAGATTTATCGCAAGTGACCTTGATTTAAAAAAGATTATTTTTGATTTGCCGGGTCTGATAAAAACCGAGTTTGCATTTGAAAAATTAGAGATAAAATTCTATGATGAGTTTCAGGAAGATGAATTAATGCTGGTGATTGGAATTTTTACGTCTGGTGATATTGAATCATCTTTAATTAAGGAAGAAAAATTAGAACGTAAATTATATCAATTGTATAATAAAAGTTCTGCTGATAAACTTTTACTTATTGTGGAGTGTAAATGATGGAATCTGAAGATTTTGATTGGTGTGGCTATTACAAACTTGGCGATTCATACATCCACAACAATAATCAGGCAAAATTAAGGACAGGTATTAGTAGGTTCTATTATGCTGCTTTTTGCAAATCAAGAAACCTGCTTAATCGAAGAAAAACTTATCTTAATGAGAAATCTAGAAAAATCATGACTTCTAAAAATGCAGATGTACATAGTGAAACTTCAAGAATTTTTAAAAACCATGAGGAATACAATAGGGAGGATATAGGCAAAATCATTTCTAAAGAGTTGAATAAACTTAGAAGAATGAGAAATCAGGCGGATTATGATAATATCATAAATGAACCTTTGGATAATATGTTATTTGAATCTAAAATAAGATCTAAAAGAATAATCGATCTGTTAAATGAAATAGATTAATCAAATTAGCTTAAAAACAACCTTTTCACCAAATCAGAACATGCCCATTATAGCAAAAATAATAAAAATTCCAACCAGACAAAGGCAACAACCAATCCAGGTTGAGCTGTTATCTTTAGAAGATGTGCCGCTTGTGGTTTGACTGTTTTGATATGTATTGTTATTTGCCGGAGTAGTTTCTATTACTTCTACTTTTTTTGGCTCTTCTTTTAATGGTGCTCCGCAGTTTCTGCAGAATTTAGCATTATCAGGATTGTTTTCACCACATTCATAGCAATACACTTAAAATCACCTTCATTACTATTTTTAAAAATATTATTAATCCGATTCCACCAATAAAGCCGGTTATGAATCTTAAATTATTTGTACTTTCTCTCGGACCGAAATACTGTGTTATGCCGTCAACGGATACAGGAATCATCAGTATCATTGACAATATCAGCATGTTGAAGTCATAGGCATGGCCATAAAAATGATTCCAGATTAAATATGCGGCCAATCCTGCATAAAATCCTGTACATCTGGCACAGACTGGAAACTGATGGCCTTTAATAAAGAAACTTCTTTCTGGAATTTTGTGGCAAATGTATTTGGTAATGTTCATTTTATCACACAATATATTCACATTAATATTTTAAAGTTAATTATATATATTTTTGTATCCATATCTAATTGTATAATATATAAAAAGGTTTTTAAAATGAGAGGCGGAGAAGCGATAATTGAATCCCTCAAGAATGTGGGGGTAGACACAATATTTGGTTATCCTGGCGGACAGACCATACCATTCTATGACATGTTATATGATGCAGATATCAATCATATACTCGTAAGACATGAACAGTGCGCAGCTCATGCAGCAGACGGATATGCAAGAGCTTCAGGCAAAGTGGGTGTGTGTTTGGCAACTTCAGGTCCGGGTGCAACAAATCTTGTAACAGGTATTGGAACTGCTTTTATGGACTCTTCTCCAATTGTAGCCATTACAGGACAGGTTCCTACTCATTTAATTGGAAATGATGCATTCCAGGAAGCAGACATTATTGGAATCACAATGCCTATTGTAAAACATTCATATCAGCCTAAAGATCCTGACTTAATACCTTCCATTGTCAAAACAAGTTTTGAAATAGCAAGAACTGGAAGGCCGGGACCGGTTTTAATCGATGTTCCAAAAGAAGTTCAGGAAGGCGAACTGACTAAATTTGACGATTCATTAATTCAGACACCGGGTTACAATCCGACTACAAAAGGAAATATCAGACAGATTAAAAAGGCACGTGATTTGATTAAACAAGCTAAAAAGCCATTGATTTTAGCCGGGGCCGGTGTAATTATATCCAATGCATGCTGTGAGTTAAAGAAATTAGCTTACACAATTAACGCTCCTGTAATGACTTCACTATTAGGTAAAGGAGCAATTGATGAGACAAGCGATTTGGCATTGGGTATGCTTGGTATGCATGGGCGTAAGGTATCAAATGATTCAATAAATGAATCTGACTTGCTTATAGCTATAGGAATCAGGTTTTCAGACAGAACTACAGGCAGACTTGACAGTTTTGCTCCTGATACCAAAATCATTCATATTGATATAGATCCTGCTGAAATAGGTAAAAACGTCGAAGTAGACCTGCCTATTGTAGGGGATGCTAAAAATGTATTGTCATCTTTAAATAAACTTTTAAAAGATTATAAGGCTTCAGATGATGTTAATAAATGGTCAGAGATGATAAAGCAAAGAAAACATGATTTGCTTCCAAGAGTGACTTATGATGATGTTCCTCTAAAACCTCAAACTGTAATTAAGGAGATTTCAGAGGTATTGACTCCAGATTCAATTTTAACAACAGATGTAGGTCAAAACCAGATGTGGGCAGCACATTTCTATGATACTCAAAAGCCTCGCAAATTCATATCATCCGGCGGTCTCGGTACTATGGGATTCGGATTCCCGTCAGCTATAGGTGCCAAAATTGCCTGTCCGGAAGATACTGTCGTTTCAATAAACGGGGACGGTGGATTTTTAATGGTTTGTCAGGAACTGGCTACCGTTCGTGAATATGACATACCGGTTATAGCGGTTGTTTTAGAAAACAGAACTTTGGGAATGGTATATCAGTGGCAAAGTCTCTTGTATAACGAAAGGCATTCACAGACACTGCTTGGAAACAGTCCGGACTTTGTTAAGTTAGCCGAAAGTTTCGGCGTTAATGCAGTTAGAATTACAAAACCTGGCGAGACCAAAGAAGCTTTAAAATCAGCTATTAAAGATAATGAACCAATATTATTGGACGTTGTTGTAAATCCTGATGAACTGCTTCCGATGCTTCCACCGGGAGCCGGAATCAATGAGATGATTGGTGAATATAAACTTGAAAAGGATGTGATTTAGATGGCTCTTGAATATCACGTTATTTCTACATTGGTTGAAGACAAACCTGGTGTTTTACAGAAGGTGGCAGGTCTTTTTACAAGAAGAGGTTTCAACATTGACAGTATCACTGTTGGGGAATCCGAAGTTGAAGGATTGTCACGTATGGTTATTTCAGTGCATGCTGATAAGAAAGGATTGGAACAGGTCACCAAACAATTAAATAAACTGGTTGATGTTATCAAGATTAAAGATATTACTAAAAATGCTGTTAAAAGGGAATTATGTCTTATTAAGGTGCATATTCCTGATGAAAAAGCAAGATCAGAAATAATGCAATATACTCATATCTTCAGGGCTAAGATTGTGGATGTTTCAGAAGAAACACTTATGATTGAGCTTACAGGAGATGTTGAAAAGATTAATGCATTCGTATCTTTATTGAAAGGTTATGGAGTCAAAAAGATTTCAAGAACCGGCCTTACTGCAATGGCAAGGGGAGTATAAAAATGACTATATTGGAAAACGTTTTGGAAGATAATAAAAAGTTTGTTGAAAATTTTGAAGGCAAAGAAATGTCTCACCATGCTCAAAAGAAGTTAGCTATCCTAACATGCATGGACTGCAGACTGATTGACTTTTTTGAACCTGCATTAGGCCTTGAAAGAGGAGATGCAAAAATTGTTAGAAATGCAGGCAATTCAATCGTCGGTGAGGATGCAATCAGATCAATCGGTGCAGCGCTTTACAATTTGGGCTGTGAAGAAGTGTTGGTTGTAGGCCACACTGAATGCGGAATGGCCGGAGCAGATGCAGAAGCATTAAAAGAAAAGATGCTTGCCCGTGGCATTGCTGAAGAGGACATTGCAAAATATGACCTTGCAGCATGGATAGGCGGATTTGAAGACGAAGAGGAAAACGTCAAAAACGTTGTTGAAAAAATCAAAAACCATCCGTTGATTCCTGATGTGCCTGTGCACGGTCTTATAATCGATATTGTAACCGGTGAGTTGAAAGTTTTAGTAGATGGTTATTAGAGAATATTATTAAAAATAATATTCTATTTTCATTTTTTTTATTAATTTTTTTAAGATTAAATCTAAGTTGATTTTCTGTAATTTTACCGTAAAGTTTATATTTAATGTTTTTTTCACTACAATTTTGCATTATGGCTTCAACAAGCTTTAAATATCTCCTAAATTAAATATATTCTCTTGAAAAGCCTCAAAATATTTTTGGAAGGAGGTGAATAAACATGAAAATATTTTTAGTCAATAGTGTTTATTTGCAGTTCAGTTTTCCCTTGCTGAATTGGGTTCTTTCCATGCTTCTCTTGGAGGTGAGAATGATGGAGTTATTAATCTTCATATTAGCATCATATTGTTTTAATATTTGGATAATATTGATTCATATGATAAATTGGAGATAACTGCTCAAATTTTCACTTCATTAAGGCAATTAAATGTTGCTGTCAATGATGGTCTTTGAAAAAATTGTTTTCATGAGGTTTTTCCCCTAGATTGTAACTATTTAATTGCCGATTAATTAATTAGTTAAGTTTATATATCTCATCCGATAATAGAATTATACAAGAGAGTTACTTTCATGTAAACCTCTAAACGAGAAGCAAAATATTTTGTTAATGTCTAAGGGAATGTTGTGGGGATTATTTCTCTGCAATAAGACATTAATTCGACTTTTTTTAATTTCATTTTAATACTTCAACTTCTTTAGTCGGTGATGAATTGCACAATAGTGGAGTATGGATTATTTTTCAATATGCTTCTGATAATGATTTAAATAACAAAATGAATATAATAATATATGACAATAAAAAAAGTTTAATTCAAAATTTTTTAACAAAAACCAAGTTAAAAAATAAATTAAACTATAAAATGTCTTAACCTTTGGGACGAGAGGATATCACGGAATCCTATGCTCAAAAGAGTGCACAACCGTGAAGTAAGAATCCTCAACTTCCATAAATTGAGGTAGTTAAATAGATAGCTTACCTTTTATTAGATTGTTTAAGAGATGATTTTAAATGAAAATGTATTACGATGCAGATGTAAATACTGATGCTTTACAAGGAAAAACTATTGCTGTAATCGGTTATGGTTCCCAAGGTAGAGCACAATCCAGAAACATGGCTGATAGTGGAGCTAACGTTATTGTTGGTTTAAGAGAAAATGGTAGCTCTTGGAATGTAGCAAAAGAAGATGGTATGACTGTAAAAACCATCGAAGACGCAGCTAAAGAAGCTGATATTATTCACATTTTACTTCCAGATGAAATCCAGCAAAGAGTATACAACGAACAAATCGCTCCTTATGTTGAAGATGGAAACACCATTTCATTCTCTCACGGTTACAACATTCACTTTGAATTAATCAAACCTGATGAAACCGTAAACATTGTAATGTTTGCACCAAAAGGACCTGGATCCATGGTAAGAAGAACTTACGAAGAAGGATTCGGTATCCCTGGACTTGTAGCAGTACAGCAAGATGCAACAGGAGATGCAATGCAACTTGCATTAGGAATGGCAAAAGCATGCGGTTTAACCAAAGCAGGTGTTTTGGAAACTACTTTCCAGGAAGAAACTGAAACTGACCTTTTCGGTGAACAGACTGTTTTATGCGGCGGTATCACAGAATTAATCAATGCAGGATTCACCACTTTGGTTGAAGCAGGATACCAACCTGAAATCGCTTACTTTGAAACCTGTCACGAAGTAAAACTCATTGTAGATTTAATCTATGAAAAAGGTTTTGCCGGAATGTGGACTGATGTAAGTAACACTGCTGAATATGGTGGTTTAACCAGAGGAAACAGAATCATTACCCAGGAAGCAAAAGACGGTATGAAAGCTGTTTTAAAAGAAATCCAAGATGGAACCTTTAAAAAACAATGGGGCGATGAAAACGCAACCAACGGCGCTAACCTCAAAGAAATGAGAGCTGCTGAAGGTCAAAAAGAAATTGAAATCGTAGGTGAAAGATTAAGAAAAGCTTGCGGATTACAAAAAGACGAATAAGTCTTTTTGTTCTTTTTTTATTTTATTTTTATTTATTTTGTGATAATCATGGTATTTATTGGAATGGACCATGGAACTACCGGAATCTCCTTTTGTATAATGTCTGATGAGGGCAACGTCATTGATGTTTTTAAAATCGGAAGAGAGGAAAGTAAGAAAGGTCTGGTTTCTGCAACTGAAGAGCTTGAAAAGCGCGTTGATTTTAGTGATGTAAAACTTATGGCAATCACCTATGCGATGGGTGACGGCATAAGCAAAATCCTGCCCACAGAAAAGGTTGAAAACAGAGGGATTTTATCCATTAACGGTGCAGGTAAGGTCACCGGTGGGGGAACATCCGTATTTTCAGAATTAGAAAAGTTAGACATTGATTCTGTAATGATTCCAGGTCTTCACAAAGACTCCACTTCCTTAAATGAATTGTTTAGGGCAGCCTATTCTCACCAGGCAAGCCCCGAAAAGGTAAGCATTTCATATAATGCATTAAAGGAAACCGGGTGGTCCAATTTTATTGTAGCCGACATTTCATCAAACAGCGTGGACATTCTAATCGAGGACGGCAAAATCAAGGGAGCAATTGATGCGTGTCTTGGAGCGATGGGCGTTGTTCACGGACCTCTTGATTTGGAGATGATTAGAGACATTGACGAGAACAATGCATCTGCAAACGGGTGCTTTTCACATGCCGGAGCTATTAAAATTGCCGGTATTGACGGTAAAGTGGCCAACATGAAAGACCAGCTTTTGAAAAATTACGAAAATGGTGACGGGAAGGCAAAACTTGCTATCGATACTCTAATCATGACTGTAGCGATGGAAATAGCGGGCCTTGATGTGGTATGTGAAAATGAAATTGAAGGCATAGTGCTTACAGGTTCAATCGGTTCTGCAAGAGAACCTTTCAGCTTTGAAGATGAAATCAATAAGTATTTCAATGACAAATATGAACTGAAAGTTATTTCAAAAGAATCCGGAGCTATCGGTGCAGCTCAAATAGCGATGGATGTTTTCAATGGTAAAAAGGAAATTTTAGGTATAGAAGTTGATATCTAAACTTCTATTTATCTTCTTTTAGGCTGACAAATACAACGTTTCCGCCTTTTATTGTTTCTAAACCGTTTTCATTTTCAAGGACAATATTCAAATAGTTGTCAATAGCGACTACTTTTCCTTCGCTTTGATTGTTATCTCTCAAATCAACACTAACATACTTATTTTTAAATTGTGCAAAAAGTTTGTTTACATTATCTTTATCAAAACTCATTATTTCAAATCCTTGAATATTCTACATTAATATTGATGTTTCAACTTTAAATACTTTAATGTTCAAAATAATATCATGGCAATTAATCAATTAGAAAGTAATTTAGAAGCTATTACACGTACAATAGCACAGTTAAAAAAAGACGGATGCACAGATGAAAAAATCTTAAATGAGTTAAGAGAAGAAAGGGAAAAAATACTTAAGGATTTAAACTTGTAAGTATTTCACTCCAACCATTCTTTCAATAAACTCAGATCTCCGGTCAAATCTATTTTCAGTGGTGTTACTGTAGTTTTTTGAGCTTTACGTAATTCATAACCATCGCTTCCGGGTTCATCAAGTTCGTATGGTTCACCGCCAATCCAGTAATATGGCTTTCCGCGAGGATCCGTGCGTGTATCAATTACTGGAGTATACATTCTTTCACCTAATCTGACTACTTCAAACTCCTCATAAACAGGGTTTTCGGGAATATTGACATTTATCAAGTCGATTCCTTCAGGTAAACCTTTTTTCAGTATTATTTTAGCTATTTTATTGAGCATTTTTCCTGCAAAGTCAAAGTCTATTTCTACAGCCCCGTTTTCGAACTTGACATGGTCCTGTGTCACTTCCTTTGAAATTGCAATTGTAGGAATTCCGAATGTTGCAGCTTCAATTGCGGCTCCAAGGGTTCCTGATGTTGTAAGTTCTGCCTTTCCTATATTGTAGCCGGTATTTATTCCTGAAATCATCAAATCAGGTTTTTCATCTATAATTTCAAATAATCCGATAGTTACAGCATCGGTTGGAGTCCCGCTTACTCCATAGCCTTTACTGCCGTCCCTTAAGGTATACTCATTGACTCTTAACGGTTCATATAATGTTAATGCATGGCCTATTCCACTTTGCTGCACTTCAGGAGCCACCACATATGTTTCACATATCTCTTCAACTGCCTTTTTTGCAGCAAGTATTCCTGAAGCTGTTATTCCATCATCATTACATATTAATGCTTTCATATAATTAATAAGGCAGTTCTTTTTTTAAATAATTTTAGGTTTGAAGAAAATATAAAAAACTTTAATAATAATTTAAATTATAAAATATAATAGGAATTTACATTAACAACACATTAGGGTGGAATCTTGGAAAAACCACAATTGATTAATTTTATCGCAAAAGTAATGGAGGACTCCGGTTTCAAGGTCTATAAAAATTTCAAGACCTCTCAAAAAGTTATAGACATATATGCCATATTACCGACTACCATTGGTGATTTTGGTGTTGTTGTGGCATGTAAAAACTATGACAAAGACTTTGAAATCGGGGTCGATGTCCTTAAGGAAATGGAAGATGTTCAGCAAAGCATTAAAGCATCTAAGGTAACAATCGTTTCTTCATCCTATTTTTCTAACCAGGCAAAAAACTATGCTCTTAGAAAAAACATAAAACTGGTTGACAGGGACGATTTGCTTGAACTTGCAAAGCGCTATCAGGATAGGACCTCACAAACTACTTTGGATAATACTCCGTATGATGGTGGGGCTTCCGCTTACATTGAAGAGGAGTATCCGGGTTATGAAGGTTATGACGCTTCGGATATGGAGTATATTATGCGCAGAAGGGATGCAAATCCCAATGTATATAAAAGTTCCCTGTACAGGCAAATTGATGAGCCTAGGGGAAGTTCTGTTTTATCATCATTGTTAAATAGAAAAAAGAGATCAGGAGGACTCACATCTTCTCAAACCAATTTATATAACTATAATTCCTTTTCAAATTCATCCAATTACGGACCTTTGATATTTAAATTAATCAATAATCCTATAATCCTAATCATTTTGGTTGTTGTTCTTTCTTATGCTCTTGCATTCATATTCGGTAATCTTTTAGGTATGAATCCGGGAATGGCAGGTTTAATAGAGATGATTGTAGCATTGCTATTGTCTTATGGTTTATCCCTCTACACAGAAAGAAACAGTGACTTTATTATTAAAGGAACATTCATATTCTTTATTTCATTAGTTATTTTGATTATATTAATTTTTGTTTAATTTAATATAATTAAAATTAATTAATATCAAAATGAATCCTATCAGATATAAAAACCAAATCATAATGTCTGTTGGACCGGTTTCTATCCAGATTAATGTGTGTGTTAATATTATAGAATAGATGCCCACACCAACTCCTTTTTTTAATTTATCCATCAGACCTAAAAATATTCCCATAAAAAGCATCTGAACTGTCAGGCCTGTTAATCCGAAATCAAGATAGACGGGTCCGAATAATGTGGATGTCAGGCAGACATTGTCTGAAAGCACGTATTGGCCAACAAATGTTCTGGGACTTCCGGGCGAAAATATCAGGCTTAGGATATGTCCGTGTGTTGTTGCGCCCAATGGCAGAATTCTTTCAAAGACTTCCAGAGTAAAACCTGCCCTGTAAAAGATTAACTCAACAGGATTCAGTGTCCAGTGCTGGGTTGCAATGGACTGGGATGCGATATATCCCATTGCCGTAATTGCGATAACCATAACTGCAATAAATAAGATTCCTGTTTTTCCTGAGATTTTGTTTAGATAATATAGAGTAATAAATGAACTGGCAAGAATTCCCAAAACGGAGGTTCTATAGCCGTTCAATCCAAAAATAAATGCTCCCAGAAGAACAAGAATCAGGTATTTTCTCTCATAATGTTTTGCAAGCAGAACGTTTATCATTATCAAAAATAGTGGATAGGCAACTCTCCAGATATCTGTAGTTGCATTTGATTTTAAAACGCTGTTGAAAAGGGGAATTCCACCAATAAAAACCAAATTAAGTGTCTGAAGAACTAAAGCTATTAAAACAAGAATGAGAAGTAATTTTTCAGATAAAAAATCTGTTTTCTTTATATTTTCAACTTTGATTTTATATTTTATGATTAAATCGCCTGCCGTAAAGACTATACAGGCGAATATTACTGTTAAAATCACTTCCAAATCAAGAGGGTCTTCAAACCTGTAGTTAAATGATCCGATATAACCCATTGCTAAAAAAGCAAGAATTGCAACCACTAAAATTAATGGCTGAAAAAAGTCAATCTTTTTAAAATCCATGTTCTATCCTTCAAGTTCCCGAGATGAAATTGCAAGGTTTCCTCCAAAGTCAGGCATTGCTGCCACATGGGTGTGGACATAGCTTGCAAGTGTATTCCTCTCCATAAAACCATCCTGTAAATTGTATGATCCTTTTCCCCTTAGGATATTGAATGCCATATCATGCTTTAAGTCATTAACAATTACTTTTGAGTAATGAAACTCATGGCCGTTGAACTTTTCACCCTTTTTGGAAATTATGTTGTCCTGAGTTACTTCGGCAATGGTATATTTCAGTGCCTGAACCCTATCTGTTAAAACTGACTTGTAAGGATATACATTTACTACTGCATCTTCATGGATAGATTTCATAAGATACATTAAACCACCACATTCGGCAAATATAGGTCTATCTTCAAGGTGGAACTGCTTGATTTCTTGAAGCATATTCTTATTTTCTGATAGTTGTTTTGAAAACAGTTCAGGATATCCGCCGCCGATGTAGAGACCTTCAACATCCGGCAAGTTTTCATCCTTTAGAGGTGAGAAATATTCAATTTTAGCGTTGTTTGCCTCTAAAGATTCAATATTTTCCTTGTAGTAAAAATTGAAAACCTCATCAAATGCCACACCGATTTTAACAGGCTGCTTGTTCAGTTTGTTCCATATTGGGATAAGCTCTGAGGTGATTTTCGGTGCGCTTTTAGCAATTTCAACCAATCTGTCCAAATCAATTGATTGTTTTATGGTTTCAGACCAGATGTCAATGAACTTTAGGGAGTTTTCCCTCTCCACAGCAGGAACAAGACCCAAATGCCTCTGCTCTATTGAGATATTGTCATCACGTATGATTCCGCCGATTACCTCGGTTTTTGTGAGCTCTTCAATTGATCTTTTGGTTTTCTCATAATGCGCCTTGTTTTTTACTTTGTTTAGGATTACTCCTGCAATGTTTATTTCAGGGTCCAGAGCTTTAAAGCCCATAACCAAAGCGGCTGCACTTTTAACCAGACTTCTTGAATTGATGATTAGGATGACAGGAGATTTAAGTGATTTTGCAACAGAAGAGGTGCTTCCGATATCGTTTATTGAGTCAATTCCTTCATAAAGGCCTCTGACACCTTCAATAACTGCAATGTCTTTGCCTTTCACGCCTTTGAGAAATGAATCTCTCACCTGACCCTCCTTCATGAAAAATGAATCCAGGTTTCTGGATGTGTTTCCGGTTGCTAGTGTGTGGTAGGACGGGTCGATATAGTCCGGTCCGACCTTGAATGGCTGTACATTATATTTTTCGCTCAGTGCTTTCATGATTCCGGTAGCTATTGTTGTCTTTCCAACTGCACTACCGGTTCCCGCTAAAATAATTCTCATAATAATACATTGTAATTATATTATATTAAATTTTAACTTTAGCTATTTTTATATAATATTAAAAATAAAATTTAAATCATAATATATGGTGGTTAAATGAGAATTTTATTAATTCATTCTGATTATTTAAATTACAATGTAAAGAATAAAACACCTGTAGCTGAAGAAATTGAAGAGGCTAAAAAAGAAGGCTCCTTTGATGATTCTTTAGTAGTATTTACAGCTGTTGAAAAAGAAGATGAAAATAATCCTGAAGGCATTGTTAAAAATTTAGTCAGTGAAATCAAAAAGGCTAATGATCAGGTCAAAGCTGAAAATATCGTATTGTATCCATATGCTCACTTGTCTTCATCATTAAGCTCTCCAAAAGTAGCTGTTGAAATATTAAAAAAAGCAGAAGGGGCTTTACTTGCTGAGGATTTAACTGTTAAAAGAGTACCTTTCGGATGGTACAAGGCATTTGAGATTTCCTGTAAAGGACATCCTCTAAGTGAGCTTTCAAGAACTATTACTGCTGATAAAGAGGAAACAAAGGCAGAAAGAAAACCTTCCAAATGGCAAATTCTTGAAGGAGATGAAATAACTCAAATTGAGGACTTTAAGTTTGACAATCATGCGTTCAAACAGCTTGTTGACTATGAACTCGGCCGGGGTGCTTCTGATGAAGGAGAACCTCCTCACGTTAAACTGATGAGGGAAAAGGAAATTTGTGATTATGAGCCTGCTTCCGATGTCGGAAACCTAAGATGGTATCCTAAAGGACGTTTAATAAGAGACCTTTTGGCTGATTACGTTTACAATTTAACTGTAGATCGTGGAGCAATGCCTGTTGAAACTCCAATTTTCTATGATTTGGATAATGAGGCTATATATCAGCACGCATACAAATTCGGTGAAAGACAGTACAGAACCGACACCAAAAAGAATCTGATGCTCAGATTTGCATGCTGTTTTGGTGCATTCAGATTAATGGCAGATTCATATCTTACATGGAAAAACCTGCCTGCAAAAATATATGAATTATCCACCTACAGTTTCCGTTTTGAGAAAAAAGGAGAAGTTGTAGGTCTTAAAAGGCTAAGAGCATTCACCATGCCTGATTGCCATTCATTCTGTGCAGATGTACCTTCATCATTAGATGAATTTGAAAGACAAACTGAAATGTGTATGCAAACCGGTAAGGATTTGGATTTGGACTTTGAAGTAATTTTCAGAGCCACTCAGGACTTCTTTGATGAAAATGAAGAGTGGATGTATCATATTGCATCAAAATTCGAAAAACCGATTCTTTTAGAAATCTTGCCTGAAAGACATCACTACTGGGTATGTAAAATAGATCTGGCTAACATTGACGCATTAGGCAGGCCGATTGAAAATCCAACTGTTCAAATCGATGTTGAAAGCGGTAAAAGGTTTGACATCACCTATCTCGGTGAAGATGGCCAGCAGCACAATCCTACAATCCTGCACACATCCCCAACCGGAAGTATTGAAAGGGTTTTATGTGCAATGCTTGAAAAAACCGCACTGGAAATTAATGAACGCTCTCCAATGCTGCCGACCTGGTTAAGCCCTATTCAGGCTAGAATCATTACTGTTGGAGATGCTCATGAGGAATTTGCAAATGAACTGTATGACAAAATCAACGCTTCAAACATCCGTGTGGACATTGACGACAGGGATGAAAGTGTAGGTAAAAAAATCAGAAATGCAGCCAAAGAATGGATTCCATACATTTTTGTCATTGGAGACAAGGAAATGGAAACCGGTAAATTCCAGGTAACTGTACGTGAAACCGGCGAGAAGGTCGACATGACAGCTGATGAGCTTATAGCTGAAATCAATCATAAATGTGAAGGAAAACCTTTCAGAAAACTGCCTTTACCTAAGGATATTTCAAGAAGGATTAACTTCCAATAATTTTATTTATCAATAAAAATAAATTATTAAATGTTATTATATAACGGAGGAAATTTAATGGACCCAATGTATAGAATAGGAGAAGCTCTTATTGGAGATGGCCCTGAATTAGCACACGTTGATTTATTAATCGGTGATAAATTCGGACCTGTCGGTCAAGCATTCGCTAACGGTTTATCTAACCTTTCCGTAGGCCACACTCCTTTAACAAGTGTAATTAGACCTAATTTAATGACCAAACCAGCTACTTTAATCATTCCTAAAGTAACTGTTGGTGATTTAGAAGATGCAAGTAAAATATTTGGACCTGCACAAACCGCTGTTGCAAGAGCAGTCGCTGATGCAGTAGAAGAAGGTTACATTCCAAAAGACATAGTCGAAGATATTGTCATTAACGTAAGTGTATTTATCGATCCGTCCGCAAAGGATTTCAGAAAAATATACCAATACAACTACGGAGCAACCAAATTGGCTATCAGAAGAGCAATGGAAGGATACCCATCCATCGAAAAAGTACTTGCAGAAAAAGACCGTGGAACTCACCCAATTATGGGATTCAGAGTACAAAGACTTTGGGCTCCACCTTACTTACAGGTTGCACTTGACTTAGACAATTTAGATGCTGTAGAAAGAATTCTTGCAGACTTGCCTAATAAAGAAAGAGTCCTTATTGAAGCAGGAACTCCTCTTGTTAAAAAATTCGGTGTTGGCGTTGTTGGAAAAATCAGAGAATTACGCCCAGACGCATTCATCATTGCTGATTTGAAAACTTTAGACGTTGGTCGTGTTGAAGTTAAAATGGCAGCAGATGAAACTGCAGATGCAGTAGCTATTTCAGGTCTCGGTACTTTAGAATCTATTCAAAAGGCTATTCATGAAACTCAAAAACAAGGTATTTACTCAATCCTTGATATGATGAATGTAAAAGACTTTGAAGATAAATTATCCGCATTGCCTGATGATTTAAAACCTGATATTGTATTATTACACAGAAATGTCGATTTAGAAACCTGGATTAAAGAACATGGTGGAGACACTAGTGAAATGACTGAATGGGGTAACATCAAGAAAATCAAAGAAATTACCGGCAGTTTAGTTGCTGTAGCTGGTGGAATCACTCCTGAAAATGTTGAAGAAGCTATCGACAAAGGTGCAGACATCATTATTGCAGGCAGATACATCATAGGTTCAAGAGATGTAAGAAGATCCGCTCAAGACTTCTTGGCTCATTTTGCACCTGATCCGGATAATATGAGACTTGCAATGGATGAAGACGAAAACATATCCGAAAAATAGATTAGATTAATTTCTAATTTATTTTACTATTTTTTTTAAAAAAGGAGTTTTTATTATGGGATTTTGCAATTCATGTGGCAGACCGATTGTAAAAGAAGATTACGGAACAAATAAGGATGGAAGCTTAAATCCGGAATTCTGTAAAGATTGTTTTCAGGACGGCGAGTACACAGAACCAGATATAACTCTAAATGAAATGATTGTCAGAAAAACAAAAGAGATGATGGAAAAAAATCCAAGACTGGCAGAAACTCAGGCTACAGGCATTACTGCAATGTTCATTCCTGGATTGAAAAGATGGAATCCTGAATTTCAGGATGACTACAAAACTCTCTAACTTCTACTTTTTAAAATAAATTCTCTAACTTTATTTGCTATATATTCGTCGTGAGTTTTGCTGTTTTTAATGTTATATAACTCTTCTTCTAAAGCGTTGTATTTGTCAACCAAATCATTGTATTCAATGCGAAGTGAATCGTAGTCTTTTTCTAAATCTTCGTTAAGTTCAAACATTTCAGCATAACTGGTTTTGGTATTGAGATTTTCCTGTTTCAGCTGATCGTATTTGCTGCTTACCTGGTTATAGCTTTCTTTAATTGAGGAATGTTCTTCTCTTAAAGTGGAGCATTTTGTTTTAAGATTTTTATTTTCTTCTTTAATGCTTGAATATTTGGTTTTGAGGTTTTCGTTTTCGGTTTTTATGTTAACGAATTTGGTTTTGAGGTTTTCATTTTCAATGATTAATTTGGAATGCTTGTCTCTGATAAGAGTATTTTCATGTTTTAAATCATTGATGTTATCTTCATGTAAGGAATTAAATCTGTTTTCCATTTCAGCTAAATCATTATTTTTTTGAGCAAGTTCAGCTTTCAGCTGTTCAATCTCGTTTTGAAACTCCAAAGTAGACGGGTTTATGTTTTCCTGCAATTGTTTTTCCAATTTTTTCACTTCCTCGACATGTAAATAATTAGCTATTTTCAATACCTGATTTTCTTCCTCTCTACTTTTAAAATTTTCAATTTCGGATTGGGGAATAATTAATACTTCCTCTTTGTTTTGGTAAATGTCTTCATGTTTTGGTACTGTGATTTGAATCTGTTCGGTTGTATATTTTTTCCTTTCCCCATTTTTTAGAGTTCTGTTATATTCTCTGGAATATTTCTTTACAATACCTCTACCAACTTTCATATTTAAATCCTCAATTTATGATTTGTATCTTTATTATTATAAATCTTACTTATAATTGGCTTAATTTCAATATTTTGTGCTATTTTAATTTTTCATGATTTTGTCAATGTGTATATTATATTAACTTAAACATTCAAAATTATATATTGTATAAATTTTTGTATGGCAGTGATAATTGCTAGAAATATTGTTGCTGTATAAATTTTTATGGTGGTGATAAGTCTAGTTAAAAAATTCGATGCTGTATAAATTTTTATATATTAATTGTGGGGGTAAAAATATATTAAAAAACTATTAGCTTCACTTTTATTTATTAGCATTCTGCTTATAACTATAAGTGGGGTTTCTGCAGAAGAAATTGATGTTACCTCATCAGTTGTGACTGAAAGTCCTGTTTCTGCTGATTTTGATAATAGTTTATCTTCATGCGATGCTTCGAATAACGAATTGTCAAGCTACACGTCCAGTGGTTTATCAGATGGTGATGATTTATCACAATCTAGTGATTCATCAAAAGAGCATCAAAGCTCTTACGGATACGCAAATTCATATGAATCCTCTTATTGTCAGGTCTCATACGGATCAGTATCCCAAGATACCTTTGATGAATGCATATATTCTGGTTCATTGGATATCTGCAATAGTATCGATTCTCCTGATTCATTCATTACTGGTGAATCTGGAAAATTGTCTCAGATAAATGTAGAATTTAATAATGATTTGGATGCTGGTGAAAATCCGGTATCCGATGTGGTTGATAATGATGTTATTTTAAAAAATTGTAATAGTTATTCTAAAGAATTTGACAGTGAAATAATTTCAGTAAATGATTTAGACGATTTTAATTCTGTTTCGGTTCCAGAATCTTTAACCTTGGAGGTTATTGATTTAGGCTCCGATTCGATTAATGATGTAACTAGTATAGAAGCTTTCGAAAATTATGAATTTGACGGAAAAACAACTCCTAAAAATGATAATATAGTTGAATTTGAATATGACGATGTGGTTTTAACCGATGTTTTAATTGGTTTAGCAATAATTTGTGATTCTGGTGAGCCGGTATTCGAGAGTATTTTAATGGCTTCAGGATATATTTCTGATGAAGAGGTATATTTTGGAACAATATCTTATTCGGATTGGAACGTGCTGTTAAAATATATTGGTACTGAAAATGCATGCATGTTCGCAAGTTTTGCGGATAATTGGGAAATTGATGAAACATTTAACATTTTAAACGATGTAGCATTAAATAATCAGTTTAACGACTTTGAAATGGAAGGTTATAAATTTACAAAAGCATTGCTTAAATATTATCCTTCAACCGAAGAGATAGCTATCGGCGTTGAGGATAATAATGAAGATGAATGTGGTCATATATTTAATGACACTAACTCTCATGGTTTGGATTATGCATATATTAAACACGTAAATGTGATCTATAAAGATATGCCTAATTTAATGGTCTTAACTTCCTCTGGTTGTATTGAAAGTTCAACCGCAGGTTCTTGGGACGGTTTAAATGATATTCTAGGCGTTGGAATATCTAGCGAAACTTTATTGCCGGATCATAAAGCAATATGGACTCCATTATTGTTGTTAACACAACAGGATTTAGAAAAATCTAGTGTAGAAAGTCACGCTGATGATAACGGGAATAAAAACATAAGTAATAGTATTGCTAACAATACCAAAAACAACTGCAAATGTAACAAGTGCAATCATACAAACTGCACCTGTAAAAACTGCGATTGTAAGAATTCCAAATGCAAATGTCACAAAAAGCACCATCCAGGTGGTGGAGGACATCATCATTGGAGGCCTAGCGGTTATAATGGAGGTTACTCTTATTCAGCCAGTGCGGGTATGGTAACAACTGCTGATTTAAATAAAAGCGATAATTCAACTGACGATAAAAATAAATCCAGCAACGTTACTGCTACCAGTAAAAAAGTGAAATCCAGCGGATCTCCTAATGCTGAAAAAGTAGAACCGACTTATACACTCGTTTATGCAATTCTGGGTATTGTGGCTGTAAGCCTATTATTTAATTCAAGTTATATGAAACGTGATGATTAGATTGAAAGATTATTAGCTTTTTTAAGTTATTAATCTTATTTTTATTTTTTTTTTTAAATTTTTTTAAATATTAAACAATTCATTAATTTTACAATAATCTTTAAAAATATTGTTCTCTAAACTATATTTAAAGAAGTGGAAACTATATGATAATTTGCATATAATTCAATGATAATTTGGAGAAATAATGATATGCTGATTAATCCATAACAATTCAGCTTCTAGATTTGAAGGAGATATGATTCTATGAGTAACGAAAAAGATATTTTTATATTGAGCCTGCCAAAACTGTCATTCACACAGTATATGCAAGAATATTATGCTGCTATCCAAAGTAAGGATTTTTACTCTGCTTTCTTTTTTTTGACATTAGCTAAAAAATATTATCCTAACAGTGACCATCAACTTATGAGCCTTGAAGACATGATTAGGCGTCAATTAACTGAAGATGAAATTGCAAGGATTGAAAGTGAAGTTAGACGTAAATAATAGATGGAATAATCTTTTGTAAAAATCAAATAGGATTTTTACAAAGCCTATTTTTTTTTAAAAGTATTTAATGATTGTTTTACAAACTAATTTTATGAAAATATTTGGAATTTGCGCAAGTCCAAGAAACAATACAACAGAGCATGTTTTATCAAAGGCTTTAGGCCATCTTGAAGATAACGGGTTTGAATGCGAGATGTTTACATGCCAGGCAAAGGATATAAAGCCCTGCATGCACTGCGATTACTGTTTGGAAAACAAAAAATGTATCATTGATGACGATATGGGCGATGTATACAGGGGCCTTCAGGAAGCTGACGGCATTATTTTGGCAACTCCGATTCAAAGCGGAGGAATAAGCAGTAACTTATCAGCCATTATGGACAGAACCAGAGCTTTGGAGGCAATTGACTACAATCTTCTTCGTGGAAAAATCGGCATGAGCATTGCCGTTGGCGGAGACAGAACCGGAGGTCAGGATTTTGCCCATTTAAAAAACATTACCTATTTCATGATACACGGCATTATTCCGGTAAGCGGAGGGCCTTTCGGTTCCAATTTGGGGGCTTCATTTTGGTCCGATGATTCGCTGGACAATATCAAAAATGATGATTACGGCTGGAGTTCTCTAAACAGGACATTGGCTGAATTTGAAAATTTCTTAAATAAGTATATTTAAATATTAAAATTGATTTATATTATTAATAAACTAATTTTTAAGGTTAAATTATGGCAAGCAAGTTAGTGAGAGGTAGTCTTATAATATTTATTGGAAACATAATCTTCCGTATCGGAGGTTATATTTATCGTTTCCTGATGGCGATATTGCTGGGTCCTACCGCTTATGGAATATTGGGAGTTACCTTGCCGTTTCAGGGTATTTTCCAGACACTTGCAGCCGGTGGGCTTCCTCCGGCCATTGCCAAATATGTTGCCGAATATGAGGCCGTTGATGAGCATGACATGGCCCGACAGACAATATTCACGGCTTTAAAGATCATGGTATTTCTGGGGATATTTCTGGGAGTACTGATGATTTTTGTTGTAGCCCCGGTTATTGCTTATGATTTTTTAAAAAAACCTTTGGCATTGGTACCGCTTCAGATTGTGGGTATGATTACTCCGTTCAGTGTTATTGTAGGTGCTTTTAGAGGTGCATTCCAGGGCGTTTACAAGATGGAGTATATTGTCTATACACGTGCTGTAGAGCAGTTGGGTATGATTTTATGTGCAACCGCATTTGTTTTAATAGGTTTTTCAACTGTTGGGGCATTGTGGGGTACAGTAATAGGTTACTCACTTGCTGCAGTTTCTGCAATATACATATTTAAGGTTTATATGCCGAAGTATATTCCAAAACCTAGCGGAAACTTCGAATTCTCAAGAAGGGATGAATTGAGACTTGCCGGAACTTTAGTCAAGTTCTCCATTCCTGTTATCATTACAGCTATTGCTGAAATGCTTATTTATAATATCTGTACTATTATAATGGGTAAATTCTTAACATTCGCCGATGTGGGTTTTTTTGCAGCTGCCGATCCGATTTCAAGGCTGCCTTTAATGATATCCATTTCCGTTGCAACTACAATTCTACCGGCTTCTTCAGAGGCATTTAAGGTTAAGGATACAAATGCTCTTCAAAAATATGTTGGCCAATCCTATAAAATCGCATTATTGTTTGTAGTTCCTATGTGTGTAGGCCTTGCGCTTTTTGCGGTTCCTACCTTAGCGTTGCTTTACTTCAAAAATCCTGCTTATGTAGCCGGGGCTTCCGCTTTGGCTATATTGGCTATTGGAATGACATTTTATTCAATATTTTCAATTTCCACAAGTATTGTTCAGGGAATTGGAAATCCTAAAATCCCGATGTATATCTTAATTGTCGGATCTGTCGTTACAGGAGTTTTAAGCTGGGTTTTAATTCCGGTCATGGGTATTGCAGGCGGTGCGGCAGCAACTACAATTGCCTGTTTTATAATGATGGTACCTTGCGTTTACTTTGTTTTCAAACTGACTAAAACAAAGGCGCCGACAACGCCTGTAATTAAAATATTGGCCGCAACAGCTATTATGGCCGCTGCAGGTTATTTCATTCCAAAAAATACTCTATTTTTATTCCCTGGAATAATTATATGTATGGTTGTATATTTCTTTGCATTGATTTTGGTTAAGTTTTTCACAAAAGAGGATATAGAAACCCTTAGAGATTATTCCTCTAAATTAGGTCCATTATCCAAAATTGTCAATAAATTGTTAAACATTGTTGAAAAAATAGAATTCAGAAATTAATCAAATAGAAAACTTATTTAAATATAAAATACATAAAATTATCATATTATATAATTGGGGGATTATATATATGGCTGATGTAAGTGCAGGTGTTGAATATAAAATCAATGTAGACGGTAATTCTTTCTTGCTGGACAGCAAGAAATACCAGCTTTTAGAATCTATTTTAGATACTGGTTCTCTAACAGAAGCTGCAAAATATATCAATGTTTCTTACAGAACCGCTTTAAACTACATTGAAAAAATAGAATCAACACTTAATGTTAAAATTGTTAGTACTACAAAAGGAGGAAAAGGTGGGGGTGGTGGAACCACTCTGACCGAAGAAGGATATTCTATTCTAAAAGAATGTAAGAAAATTAATGCAATCATGGAACTTCACAAAGATGTAAATGAAATTGAAGCAGAAATTATTGACATTAATGATGTAAAAGGCGTAATGACTATTAAAATGAAAGATTTCCAAATAAATGCTCCTTTAAACAGGAAATATGAAATTGGAGATAAGATATTGGCATTAATCAGTTATGATAACATATTTTTGATGCTGGAGCCACAAACATCAAGTATACGTAATATTCTCAAAGGTAAGATTGTTGAAATGAAACTTATCGGCGAGATTATTCGTGTTAAAATTAATGTTGGCGGTGTTGTCGTATGTTCTGACATTACCGTTTCCGCTGAAAAGGAATTAAATCTCAATATTGGTAAAGATGTATATATCGGATTTAAGGCCATGTCAGTGGCTACTTTAAAATTATAATGGTGATTTTATGTTGCGAATTTTAGTGGATGAAGATAAATGTATCGCATGCGGCAAGTGTGAGGAGATTTGTCCGAAAGCCGCTAAAATTTGGAAGATTACCGACGTTGCACGTATATTGGATTTGAGATATTGCCATGTCTGTACATTATGTGCAATGGAATGCCCTACAAACTGCATTAAAATCATACGTCCGGGCGAAGATGTCTGAATGCTTGAGCGTAAAATCAATTTAATATAGGTTAGATTATGACTAGAAATGCTATTGTTTCAAGGAAAACTTCGGAAACTGAAATTGATATCAAAATGAATCTTGACGGCAGCGGGGATTACAACATTTCCACAGGAGTGAATTTTTTTAATCACATGCTGGAGTCCTTTTCAAAACATAGTATGATTGATTTGGACATTCAGGCGACAGGCGATATTGAAATAGATGATCACCATACTATTGAAGATATCGGAATACTGCTTGGCGAAGCTTTCAGTGAAGCTATCGGTGATAAAAAAGGAATAAAAAGAATGGCTCACGCTATTGTTCCTATGGATGAATCAGTAGCTACCGTTGCAGTTGACATCGGCGGGCGCAGCTATTGCAATATGAATCTTGATTTCAAAAATGAAAAGATTGGGGACATGACATCTGATATTGTCATCCACTTTTTTGAATCATTTGCTTCAAGTGCCAAAATAAATATTTACGGTACTGTGGAAGGTGCAAATGACCACCACAAGGCTGAAGCTGTTTTTAAGGCATTCGCCAAATCCTTAAAGGATGCCATTAAAGTAGAGCATGATCAGATTCCTTCTACAAAAGGTGTTTTATAGCTAATACTTTAGCTATCTTTTTTTAATTTTTTTTTCAAAATGAGATTTTAATTTTTCATATTGTAAGAAATATATTACATTATGGTCTTAAAAAAAAGAAAAATAAAAGTAGCGGAATGCTACTTATTCTGGTTTTGAGATTAAGTCTGTTTTAGAACCAGGGTTACCTTCTTTCATGTGAGGGGTTCTTAAAACAGTATCATTTGCTTTTTCGATTTCTCTTGCTTCTTGTGCTAATTTAGCAGCGCATGCAGCAATTTCGTGAGCAGCAGCTACTAATGGGATGAAGTTTTCGAAACCTTTAGTCATGAAACAACCTTTCATGTCTAAGTTAGCAACTGATCCAGCCATTTCGTATGCAGCGATAGCTTTTGCTTTTGCATATGGGTTTGCAAATCCGCCAGCTTCTGCAGCTTTTTCAGCAGTAATAATGAGTTTAGGTAATTCGATTTCACCTGCTTCAGCTTGTGCAATAACATCGTCAATGGTTTTTTGGACTAATCTTAATGCTCCGGTTTCAGCTAATACTTTTAAGATGTCGGAGTTGAAGATAGCCATTTCAGTTGGGTCTAACCATTCTCTTTTAGCACCAATCATTGGGTCAGACATTACGATGATGTATCCTAAGCCTTGTTCATCCATTTCATCTTTTTTACCTTTACCAGGTGCGTCACCAATGATAATAGCAGGAATGTCTTTTTCAGATAATAATTCTCTTGCTTTAGCTGGTCCAGGTGCTCCTGGGTTTGGGCTAATGAAAATTGCGAAATCAGGTTCGAAAGCGTCTATTTTAGGAACAACGTCTTCTACTTGTTCTGGGTTCATTTTTGCTCCAGATCCAAATGTTCTTACATCGATATTTGGTCTGTCTGCTCTTTCGTCTAACAATAGGTCAATTACTGGTGAAGTACCAATATTACCACTTTTAATAATAGCAATTTTAACTACCATAATTAAATCTCCTTTTTCGATAGTTATAATTTTAATTCAAAAACTATTTAAATTTTATTATTTATGATTTTTAATCATTGTATTAATTATTTTAATGAATACTATTCATTTTATTATTTTAATTAATAAAATATTATACAATCTACTATATAATTGGAAAATTTTTAAGAAAATAAATTTTAAAAATGGTTTGTTTGCCTTAGAAAATCACTATCTAAAAAACGATAAAATCTGACTAATTTTGAAAAAAATCTTAAAATAAGAAACAGTGGTTCCGACGAGATTCGAACTCGTGATCCCCTCCTTGTAAGGGAGGTATCATACCACTAGACCACGGAACCAACAAATATTATTATGAATTTACTATTATATAAATGTTTCCGTATTCTTGATAATCCTGCACTAAGAAAATTTTATTAGTTAATAAAAATAAAATAATTATTACAAAAAAATTAGAAGTGATAAAATGGCTTGGGATGACAAAGCTGGTAAAATATGGATAGATGGAAACATGGTTGACTGGAAAGATGCAAATATTCATGTACTTTCTCATGTTGTCCATTACGGTACAGGTGTTTTTGAAGGAATACGCGCATACAAAAACGATAAAGGTGTAGCGGTATTTAGATTAAAGGAACATGTTCAACGTTTATTTGATTCTGCAAAAATCTATAAGATTGATATTCCATTCACACAAGAAGAAATCGAAGAAGCAATTCTGGAAACAGTTCGCGTAAATAATTTAGACGGTTGTTATATACGCCCAATAGTATTTAGAGGCTATGGAGAACTTGGTGTAAATCCTTTAAACTGTCCTGTTAATGTGGTTATTGCTGCATGGGAATGGGGATCATATTTAGGAGAAGAAGGAATGGCAAATGGTGTGGACATCGGTGTTTCATCATGGAGAAAACCTGCACCGGACACTTTCCCTGCACTCGCTAAATGTTCTGCAAATTATATGAACTCCCAATTGGCTAAACTTGAAGCTATCGACAACGGATTTGATGAAGCAATCATGCTTGATTATGAAGGACACGTTTCTGAAGGTAGTGGAGAAAACATTTTCCTTGTTGAAAACGGCAAATTATTCACACCGTCAATGTCTTCATCCAACCTAAAAGGAATTACCAGAGATTCAATAATGACTGTTGCTCGTGATTTAGGCTATGAGGTTGTTGAAGAGATAATTTCAAGAGAAAGATTATACTCTGCTGATGAAGTATTCTTTACAGGAACTGCTGCAGAAGTTACTCCAATCCGTTCAATTGACCACAGAACAATTGGTATCGGTAGAAGAGGCCCAATTTCTGAAAAATTACAAACCGCATTCTTTGATATTGTTGAAGCTAAAACAGAAGACAAATACAACTGGTTATCTTACATTTAAGCGGTGTAGTTTATGGATATATTTCAGGCAATTATTATTGGTATTGTTCAGGGTTTAACTGAATTTTTACCGGTAAGCAGTTCAGCACATTTAGTTTTTATCCAAAATATTTTGGGTGTTGAAAGCTCTCTTGCTTTTGACACTTTTCTTCATTTGGGATCTTTGCTTGCGGTATTATGGTTCTTCAGGGCAGACATTATAAAGATGATTCTATCCTGGATTTCAAGCCTTCGTGATATTATTCAAGGAAGATTTCGTGAAGGGTTTATGGAAGATCCATATAAAAGGCTTGCATGGTATGTTATTATAGCAACAATACCTGTCGGTCTTGTAGGATTTTTATTTGAAGATGCTGTAGACTCACTGTTTGCAGGCGCACTTTACGTTCCGGCATTCTTTTTATTTGTAACCGGTACCCTCCTTTATTTATCCCAGAGAATGGCCAGCGGAAATATCGACCTCAAAAATATTTCTGCAAAGGAATCATTGTTTATGGGACTGGGTCAGGCTTGTGCAATATTGCCTGGTCTTTCACGTTCAGGTACCACAATTGCTGCTGGTCTCGTAATAGGCCTTGATAAAGAGTTTGCTGCAAAGTTCAGTTTTATATTGTCCATTCCTGCAATTCTTGGTGCATTCCTTTTGCAGGCTAAAGATATTGGCGGTGCAATTGATGCAAACTTCCTGCCTGTAATTTTAGGTTTTATAGCAGCATTTATCGCAGGTTATGCAGCTATTAAATGGATGCTTGAATTAATTCAAAAAAGAAATTTGGATATTTTTGCTTACTATTGCTGGATAGTAGGTATAGTTGTCTTTATGGGCTCAATAGCTCACATATTTTAAAATTAGAATATAGAGATTGTTAAATCTCTATTTACATACTTTTTCTATTCTTTTTCTAAGTCTTTCCTGTGAATTTCCTAAAACGAGTGCGGTATACATTGCCCCTCCGGCTCCGGCACCCTCTTTAACAAATCCTTTCAGGTAATTTTTCAGACCTTCATGTTCGGATTTTTCAAATTCAGGGTCTACCACATTAACGGTAATGTTATCGTCAATCTGGCTTAAGATTCCAAACAAATCCGCAGTTTCATCACCTGCAACAAAGACTGTAGTGGACAGGTTGATTCTTGTAAAGTCAAAGTTAGGCTGAATGGATTTTACAATTGCGCAAACTGCTGCCATTTGAGTTCCGCCGGCCAATATTATTGGAATGTCAGAACCTATAATTAACCCTGACATTGCGGCAAGTGTAGGGTCTCCTACTGCACCGATAGCCTGAATTGCATCAATATCATCTTTTTTAGGGTCGAGACCTGCATTTTTCAGTCCCTCATCAACGACTTTTGTTTTCATGTCATGAGGATTATGTGGCATGCTTCCGCTTACCTTTTCATTGGCGTCATAGCCTAAAGCCCTTAAGACACCTAATGCTGTTGTTGTTCCGGCAGCTATGCTTTCACCTATTATGAGCATTTCGTGTCTTGCTGATAGTTCGGCTCCAAGGTTTTTAGCATTTTCAAATATTTCTAAAGGATTCAGGACACCTTTTCCGGTCCTGATGTCTCTTCCATATTCTTTTCCTAAACTGACATATTCGATATCTGGTTTGTATTTGGAACCGGCATCGATAATGACGAATGGGATATTTGCAACCTGAAGTGCTGCCTTTGTAAGTCTGGCGGGAGTTGGTGCTGCCGCATCTCCTACAACTGTTTCGGCCGGAGCTTCACAGCATCTTACCTCACCCAAAACCATAAATTCCGCATCGGAAGCCGGTGTATATTCAGTCAAATCTGCTGAAGGGCCAGCACCTGAAATTCCTTCGATTAGGGAGGTTTCGGTTGTTCCTATTGTAAGTAAAAATACCGGATCATCGCATTCCTGTAATTTTTTTGTTAGCTCATCAGATCCGTAGGTTTTAATTCCTTCAATCATTGTTTTCACCTAATTTTTTAAGCTGTTCGATAATAATCTTATTCTGATTTATAATCTTTTTATTCTGGAGCATGATTTTCTTCAACATTTCCATTTCAGGCAATTCGTCATCAGTTTGAAATGTCTGTCCGTCTCTTGCTCTTGGGGGGATTTTAATCTGGTCTTTTGGAGGAAGCTTATCTTCCTGAGATGGCATTTTTGGAATCACGCCTTTTGATGCACTGTCTTCTCTTGATACGAAATCAACATATCTGTGGGTTACCTCGACTTTTCCTCTCTCGTCAAGAAGTTCCATTAATCTCTCATCCACGTTATCAACACCAACAAGCTGTTCCTGTTCCACTTCATGGATTAATCTTTTCTGAATGTTATATGCATTGTAGATTGGTATTCCTCTTGCGTTACATTCGTTTTTAAACATGTCATGGATGTTGATGTCTCCAGTTAGCTGTTTTACTCTTTTTTGTTCCAATGTATTTGCACTATAAAATCCCATGCTTTCACTTATGTATTTTAAATTTAAAATATTTTTCATCTTTAAATTTGTCTAATTTTAATACATTAAAAAATTATTTATATTAAAAATGTATAATTATTATACATGAGGTGAGATTATGTTAAAAGATATTTTTGGAAATCATCCTCAGATAAAAGTAATTGATTATATGCTGTCTTGTCCGTTTCATGAATTAACAAAACAACAACTGGCTGTCGGTTCTGAAATATCAAGGTCAACATTAGATAAGTTTATAGATGATTTTCTTGAGTATGAACTCTTATGTAGAAAAGGTTCAAAATATGTTGTAAATTTTAAATCAGAATTCATTAGGGATTTCTATAACATCAGCAACAGACTTGTTAAAATTGAAATTGAAAAACAGGAACAACTTCCTGAAGAGGAATTTGACGTTTATTCTGATGATGAGTTGGATGAAATTTTCAGTGATATTCCAGACGAGGTCGATTTGGAAAAGTTGGAGTTTGAAATTGAAACAAAAGAGTTTTATACGTTTTCCAGCGATAAATCAACAAAAAACTCTTTTGAATTGTCATTATTATAGGTGATGAAAATGAAAAATATATCAGATATACCATATGATGAAGAAGTTAAAATTAATAAGAATTCAAAAGTTGCTTATGCATCTTCTTTAGGTGTCGGCGGTGTGAATGATGAAATTAGAATTATAATCTGCGATAAAAAATTAATTACTGATGAAAATGGTTTTAAATTAATCAATGAATCTGATTTACAAATAGTAATGAATAAAAAAACGGCAAAGGATTTAATAAGTCTTTTAGAACAATACACCCATTGATTTAGGTGGTTTACATGAAAACCAACACCATTTTTCAAGAAGAAATTGTTCTTTTTGTATCAGAACAAATATTTCAATAAACGCCATACTCCGATTTCCAATATATGTAACAAATTATCTGAAATTCCATGCAAACATATTAAAAGTGAGTTAAAAAACTTATACAAACTTAAATTCATAAGATTCAAAAAAACTAATCATGGAACTGATGTTTTCTTAAACATTAAGATGAAAAAGGAAATTGAAAATATAATTTCTGATAAGCTTGATTCATTATGGAGTTTTTAGGCAATTATATTTTACCAAATTAGAACATTTTGGATTTTTCCAAATTTTCTTCCTTCGATATAGGTTGCCGGCACGTCAACAAGTAAATGACCAACAATAAATACTAACTTGCCGGAAACTTTCTATTTTTAAAAACAAATATTATTTTTATCATGAATCATTGTTTTTAGAATGTACACTGCTTTAATTTAGTAATAGATGATTTTAGAAACTTTTATATAGTGGGATGTTGATATAATTAAATAACGTATTTCAGATGTGGACTGCACAATGCAGACCTAATTGAATATGTTTTATGGGGATGTATTAAAATGTGTCCTAATTCATTTTTAAGCTATTTTTATTAAATTATTAATGTGATTATCTTGATAAGTTTAGGAATTGAAGGAACTGCAGAAAAAACAGGTGTAGGCATTGTTGATAGTGATGGGAATATATTAGCCATGGCTGGAAAACAGCTATTCCCGGAAGAAGGGGGAATACATCCTAGAATTGCTGCAGAACACCATGCCGAATGGATTCCTAAATTAATTCCTGAAGCTATTGGTGAGGCGGGAATTTCATACAATGACATTGATCTGATTTCATTTTCACAGGGTCCGGGACTCGGTCCGGCTTTAAGAATTGTTGCAACTTCTGCAAGAACTTTGGCTTTATCTTTAAACAAACCAATAATTGGAGTCAATCACTGTATTGGACATGTTGAAGTCGGAAAACTCGATACTGGAGCAGTTAACCCTGTTTCACTTTATGTAAGTGGCGGAAACAGCCAGGTAATTGCTTATGAAAGCGGAAGGTATAGGATTTTCGGCGAAACTTTAGATATTGCTATCGGGAACTGTCTTGATCATTTCGGTCGTGAAACCGGTTTGGGCCATCCTGGAGGGCCGGTAGTTGAAAAACTGGCTAAAAAGGGTTCTTATATAGATTTGCCATACATTGTTAAGGGTATGGACTTTTCATTTTCCGGACTGTTGTCAGCAGCATTAAGACAAGCGCAAAAAGGCACGCCTATGGAGGACATTTGCTTTTCACTTCAGGAAACCGCTTTTTCAATGCTTGTGGAAGTAACTGAAAGGGCTCTGTCGCATACCCAAAAGGATGAAGTGATGCTTTGCGGTGGAGTTTCAGCTAATTCAAGATTAAGACAAATGCTTAAAACAATGTCTGAAGAGCACGGCGCTAAATTCTACATGCCTGAGATGAAACTCTGCGGAGACAATGGGGTGATGATTGCTTGGCTTGGACTTCTGATGTGCAACGAATTCGGTCCGATGGATTTGGCCGATACAGGAATAATTCAGAAATTCAGAACAGATGAAGTGGATATTCCATGGATTGACAATTCAAAAAGTTATTTGACTCTTCCCAACGAATTAATTGCAAAGGGTGCCGAATCAAACATTGTCAGGTCAAGCTATTTGGGCGAAAAGGCAGTCCTAAAAGATAGAATTTCTAAAAGTTACAGAATTCCAGAAATTGACAATAAAATCAGAAAGTCAAGATGCAAACTTGAAGCCAAACTGTTGAGTGATGCAAAGCGAGCTGGTGTAGTTACTCCAGTATTGTACGATGTCAATTTGAAAGATAAATCAATTTTAATGGAAGAAATTGATGGGGTAATGGTTAAAGACGTTATTGATGAAGATTTGGCATTCAGAATAGGACAGGATATTTCCAAACTTCACTCTGCAGATATAATTCACGGCGACATTACAACATCAAATATAATGCTTAGAGATGACCAGCTAGTTTTCATTGATTTCGGTCTTGGAAGGCATTCTCCATTGGATGAGGATAAGGCTGTCGATTTACTTGTTTTGAAAAAGTCTTTACAGAGTATTGACTATAATCTGGCCATAAAATATTTTGATTTGGTCTTAAAAGGTTATGGTGATGAAAAAATGTCTGAAAAAATTTCAGATATCGAGTCACGCGGCAGATACACACATTAATAAATAATCATTTTCATAACTAAAAATATGATAACATTTATAACTGGTAACGAACATAAAGTTAAAGAAGCAGAGAATATTTTCAAAGATTATGACATTAACTTAAAGCATATTGATTTAGGTTACGAAGAACCTCAGGGAACTCTTGAGGAAGTGGCCATATCAGGCGCAAAATATGCTTGTCATGAACTTGACTGTCCTGTGATTGTTGAAGATGCTGGTTTATTCATTAGAGCTTTGAATGGATTTCCCGGAACTTATTCACATTATGTTCAAGATACTATTGGGAATCAAGGAATATTGAAGCTTTTAACCGATACTGATGACCGTTATGCCGAATTCAGGTCAGTTATTGGGTACTGTGCCCCCAATTCTGAGCCCAAGACTTTTTTAGGCAAGGTCGTAGGTGAAATCGCAGTTGAAGAAAGAGGAGATTTAGGATTTGCTTTTGATCCTTTGTTTTATGTTCCAAGCGTCGGCAAGACATTTGGAGAACTTACAACTGATGAGAAAAACCAATTTTCACATAGAAAAAATTCATTAGAAAAATTTATCAAATGGTATTCTAGTCAAGAATAACATTATTTTCTGTTTATTGGGCTTATATATAAAATTAAAAAGAGGTAAATAATATGGCAAGACCAGAATGGGTAACTTACAGTGATAAAGAAATTGAAGAAATGATTTTAAAATTTAACAGAGAAGGTAAAAGTACTTCCGAAATAGGTATTGTATTAAGAGACCAATACGGAATTCCATCTGTTAAAGATGTAACTGGTGAAAGAATTACTGAAATTTTAGCTAGAAACGGTCAAGCTGGTGAATACCCTGAAGACTTAATGAACTTAATCAGAAGAGCAGTAAACATCAGAGACCACTTAGAAGAAAACCCTAAAGACTTACACTCAAAAAGAGGTTTAACTATCATCGAATCCAGAATTAGAAGATTAGCTTCTTACTATGTAAGTGAAGGTAAATTACCAGAAGGTTGGAGATATAATCCAAAAGAAGCAGCACTCCTTGTTAAATAGAGCTAGTGAAGCTACTGATATGCTCAAAGAGCATATTGAAAATGATGCTGTTATAAGAATAATTTCTCATAACGATGCTGATGGAATTTCAGCGGCAGCAGTTATAGCGAATGCTTTGGCTGAAGAAAGCGTTCAGTTCCATACTACTATCATCCCACGTCTTAAACAGGAGGATGTGAACAGCCTTAGAAGTGAAAAATATGATTTGTTCATATTCTCAGACATGGGCAGTCCGTTCATTAAGGAGTTTAACACCTATAAGCATGATGTAATTGTTGCAGATCACCACCAGGTGGATGAAACCGAAGCAGAAAGTAATGTCGTCCACATTAATCCGCATCTTTTTGAAATTGATGGAAGTAAGGATTTATGTGGTGCAGGTTCTGCCTATCTGGCAATTCGTGATTTTGACAAAAAACATCTGGCTTATTATGCTTTGGTTGGTGCTTTTGGTGATATGCAAGGCCAATCAGGCTTTACTGGTGTTAACAAACTGATTCTTGATGATGCAATTGAAAGCGGCAAGTTGGAAATTCATGAGGGATTAAAAATTGTTTCCAAATCAACCGAACCGATTTTCAAATCTCTTGCTTATACTTTTTCACCACCTTTACCTGGAATCAGCGGTGATTTTGATGGTGCCCGTGAATTTTTAGAACGAATGAACCTCTCTTACGGAATCAAATTCACCGACATGGAAGATGAGGAAAAGGATTTGCTTAAAGAGGCTTTGGTTAACATTAATCCTGAAATATTTGGAGACTGTTACACAGTTCCTCGTGAAGTTCCTATGCTGCGCGATTTGGAAGAATATTCATATATTCTTGATGCATGCGGTAAAAATAAAAAGCAGGGTCTGGGCTTAAGTATTGCCTTAGGTGAAAAGGACCAGGCTTTGGATGCGGCTTTAAAACTGCAGCGCCAATATCGTGACCAAATCGTTAAAGGCCTTGAATGGGTTAAAAAAGAAGGTGCTCAGCAACTTAACTCTATTCAATACTTATATAGTGAAGATAAGGTGTTGAAATCTGTTATGGGTACTATTGCAAGTATTGGTCTATCAGTAGAACTGCTTGATGACTCAAAACCTGTATTGGGTCTTTCAAGGCTTCATAATGACATTAAAATATCCGGCAGAACAACTAGAGACATGGTTGCAAAAGGTGTTAATCTCGGCAAGGCATTGCAGGATTCATCAAACAATTTTGGCGGAACCGGCGGAGGACATGATATTGCAGCTGGTGCAATGATTCCATTTGAAAGCAAGGATAATTTCCTTCATATTGTCGATGAAATAGTTGAATATCAATTAAATAATGATTAATATGTTTTTAACAAAAAAAGAACATGAAATGTGTGACGGAGAGTACGGAGAAACCATTAGAAAAAGTATGGATATCTTAGTTGCTTTAGGAGATATCTATGGTGCTTCTAAATTGGTTGACATTACTTCTGCTCAGGTATCCGGTGTTTCTTATAAGACTATTGGGGATGCCGGTTTGGAGTATCTTGAAGATTTGGCATTGGATGGATCTGCTAAAGCCACTATCAATGCATCTTTAAATCCGCCAGGCACTGATTTGGATAATTGGGAGGCATTAGGTTTTCCTCGTGAGTTTGCAATCAAACAGAATGAAATTGTCGATGCTTATGCTAAACTTGGAATTGCAAAAACATGTACATGCACTCCGTATCTGGTAGGAAACGTTCCAAGATTTAGAGATCATGTTTCTTGGTCTGAATCATCTGCAGTCTGTTATGTAAATTCTGTAATTGGTGCTAGAACCAATCGTGAAGGAGGACCTGCAGCTCTTGCAGCAGCAATTGTCGGTAAAACTCCTTTATATGGATTTCACCTGCCCCAAAATAGAAAAGCTAACCTTGTTGTTAATGTCGGCTGCGAACTAAAAGGCGCTGATTTCGGCGCTTTAGGATACATTATCGGTAAAGTCGTTGGTGGAGGAATTCCTTATTTTAAACTTCAAAACACTCCAAACAACAACGATTTAAAAACTCTTGGAGCGGCTTTAGCTTCATCAGGTTCCGTAGCACTTTACCATATGGAAAACGTAACTCCTGAATATGATTTGGCCGGTGAGGAAGATGTTGAAGATTTAATGTTTATTTCCGAAAAGGAAATTGATGAAACTCGCCAAAAACTAACAACTACTGATAGGGAACCTGACTTAATCTGTTTGGGATGTCCTCATGCATCACTTGAAGAAATTAAACAGGTAGCCAGTATCGTTCAGGGAAAAACTATTAAAAATAAATTATGGATTTGCACATCTGTAAGTGTTAAAGCAACTGCCGACAGAATGGGATACACACAAATCATTGAATCTGCTGGCGGAAATGTTGTATGTGACACATGCATGGTTGTAGCTCCTATTGAGGACATGGGCTTTGAAGTAATTGGTGTAAATTCAGCAAAAGCAGCAAATTATGTCCCGTCAATGTGCGGACTTGATGTTGTTTATAATGATGTAGAAAATCTTATTCAGTTTGAATGAGTTTTCTTTTATTCTTATTTTTTTAAAAACTTATTTTTTCTTAAAACTTTAAATTAAATAAAATCAATAAATTAAACTAATGAAATTGTGAGGAAGACAATTATGAATTATTTAGTTGTTGGTGCTGGAAATGCTAGTAGGCCTGTTGCAAGACTGTTAAATTATTTAGGCCATAGTGTTGTCATAACAGATTTAAAAGACATTTCTGAATTTAAAATTGAATTTCAAAGAAGTTTAATTGAAATGGAAAAGGAAGGAGTCAAACTGGATTTGGCAAATAAAAATCCTTCTCTTGATGGTTTTGAAGCTGTTTATAAGCCACCTACATTACCTGATTCAGCTCCAATAGCACAATTAATCAATGATTCTGATATTAAAGTCCTAACCAATGAAGAGTTCTCAAAAATTGTCAATGATTTGATTCCGGCAGACATTATTGGGATTACTGGAACTATGGGAAAAACCACCACTACATTTATCACAACAAGCCTTTTTAAACAGGCAGGATATAATGTATGGTCCTGTTCATCTCTTGTAAATAATCTGGTTTCAGAAGCTATCATTGATGGAATTGTTAAGGGTAAGGCTGAAGAATGTGACATAGCTATTTTTGAACTTCCTCATGGTACAATCGGCCTTTTAGATAGGCTTGATATTAAAATAGGTCTTTTAACCAATATTGCAGAAGACCATTTATCTGAATTCGGCGGCTCTTTGGAAAAATACCAGCAACGCAAATTGGTTCTGCAGGCCATGAGTGAAACTTTCATTGCAAACAACTCCTGCAGGGAAATTATTGAAACTGTCCGTGATGATGCAATTTTTTATGCATTGGACAAAGATGTTGATTTTAAAGGAACCGTTGGAGACAAGTCATTAACCATTGAATATGGTAAAGATGAATTTACAACTCCTTTTAACATGATGAGCTATTTCTTTGAAAACTCCGTTGCGGCTTCTGCTGTAGCTCTAACATATGGCGTCAATAAAAAGGATATTATCGATGCATTAACAGTTTTTAAAGGTATGCCTGCTCATATGGAGGATGTTGGTGAGTATAACGGCAGAAAAGTAATACTTGATTCTGCATTTTTATATGATGGAATGAAAATAACCCTTGATTACTTTAAAGATGAAAGCGTTGTTTTGTTCCTTGATCATTTTGATACATTGTCTGTTAGAGACAAGCCTGAAGTCGGACGGCTTGTAAGTGAATATGATATTAAGGTTGTTATAGCCAGCGGATTTAATGAAGTTACTCAGGAAGTGGAAATGGAGGCGGCTTATGAGATTTTGGACGCCATAACAAATCCGAACATTGAAAAGGTTGCTGTTGAGGATATAGAAAAGGCTGCCGAGCTGACTTTTAAATATTCCATGCCTGGAGACATTATCCTGCATATGGGTCCGCTTATAGCATACGACAGGCTGACAACTGTTGATAAGATTATGAAAGGATTGGAAAAAGGGAGTAAAAAGTATGAATAAAAATAAAACCTTCGGTGTTATTGGCGTTTGCGGAGCAAATGGTAATTTAATCGCAAGAATTCTTAAACAAAGAGGATTTAATGTCATCGGAACTGATTTGGCATTTAAAAAAGATTGCAGGTTTGCAAAGGCTCTGGAAGGTTATGATATTGAGGTTTATTATGGTAATACTCCTGAAAAATTTTTCAAAAAGGCAGATTATATTATTCCTCCTGCAAGCTTATCCAAAGATTCTGAAATGCTGAAAAAGTGCGAAAAGCCTATTTTGGAGTTGTGTGATGTTATTGACATGATTAAACCAGAAAAACCGGTGTTCGGAATAACAGGTACAAACGGCAAAACCACAACCACAACATTGCTTAAAAAAATCGCTTATGATAACGGAATTAAACCGTGTGAACATGATTTGGAAGGAATGCAGGGAAATGCGGAGTTCATTCCAATATTGCAGTCAAGGTTAAATGGGGATGTTGGAATCCTGGAAGTTGGAACATTCGGCGTTCCGGGAACTGTTGGAAGAATCGTGAAAAATACGTCAATGTCCGGCGGTCTTATTACAAATATCACTCCTGATCATTTAAATGACCTTGGAAGCTTTATGGATTATGCCAATGTTAAAGGGGAATTCATAAAAGAACTCCAGATCGGTCAGCTTATTGTCAACGGTCATGACCCGACAATTATGGGACTTTTAAGAGAACTGGACTTTAAAGGCGAAATTATTACATTTGGTGTTGACGAACTTCCGGATTCAATCGGAATGAAGGAATGTGTTTGCGGACGCGAAATAGCTGTTAAAGAAATAATTTCCGGATGCGGATATTACTTCTGTCAGTGCGGCATTACAACCCCTCAGGTTGACTATATTGCAACAAATGTGGATTTGCCGAACAGAACTTTCGATTTGCACACTCCAACTGAAAAATTAACAGTCAAAATGGGAGTCGATGGCCTTCACAATGTTTACAATTTAACCGGTGTCATCATTGCTGCTCATCATTTCCTGGATATTCCATATAATAAAATCCTACCTTCAATTGCCAGTTTCACAGGCGTAAGCGGAAGAATGGAAGAGGTAGGTGAAGTAAAGGGAAAAGATATTTTTGTTGATTATGCTCACAATCCTGCCGGTGTGGAAACAGTCTTAAAAGAGTTTAAAAAATTGTTTGGAGACTTTACAACAGTCATTACTGTTTCATCAGAATCCGGTTATATCGGAGATTTGGATATTTTCAACAGCGTGTTGAAATTCTCAAAATTCATTGTACCGGCATCTGTCGCTTCACAAAAGATAGCTGTTGAAAAGCTAAAAGGCAATCCTAAACTGAATGATAGAATCTTTTTAAATCATGTAGATGATTTTGAAAAAACAGGAACATTGGGTGCCTCAAGAGAAGAGGTTCGTGATGGTCTTAAAAAAGCATTGAACTTGGATTGCGAAATGGTTATAGCTATTGGTGAGGCCGCAACCAAGTTTAAGGATCTTGTTTTTGAACTATAAGATTAGTAACGGTAATGTTACTAAATCTCATATGTTTTTGGTGGTTCGCCTGAAAAGTCAGCGATAGTTGCTTTTCCATTGATTGTAAATACTTCAAATACCGGATTATCGCCAGTTTCATATAATGCTTTTACAAGTTCATTTGAATCGATTACTTTTTGTTTTAACTCTACGCTGTCTGTAAATTCAACTTCACCGGAAATTCTTAACCATACAAATTCAGGTGTTGCAGTTACGATTTCACAGTTTGGATTTGCATCCAATTCTTTAAACATTGGTTTGTTGTTTGCAGTACAGAAGTATGGTTTTCCGTCCTCTTCAAAGTAGAATAGGATTGGTCTTACTTTTGCATTTCCATCAAGTCCGCTAGTTGCTAAGTATATTAAAGAGTTTTCTTTTAAAAAATTTATTACATCGCTCATTTTTTGTATCTCCTAATTGTTTGTTGGTTATAGTTTATTTTAGGATATATAAAGGCTTTTTGTAACTTCAAAGTTACTCAGTAACTTTTTGGTAACTTGCAGGGATTACTTTTCAAATGCTCTCGTTAAACATTTATAAATATTAAATACAAAATTTCTATTATGGCCAGTTATATATCTCATCCCTTAATCAAGAAAGATTCAATCGAATCCAGATTGTATCAGCAAGTTTTAGCAGGGGATGTATTAAAAAAAGGAAATACCATGGTTGTTGCACCTACAGCACTTGGTAAAACCATTGTTGCTATTTTGGTTGCTGCAGACAGGCTTCAAAAGGTAAAAAATTCAAAGGTGCTTGTTTTGGCTCCGTCCAAACCGCTGGCTATTCAGCATGAAGCTAGTTTTAAGGAATTTTTAACACTTCCATGCACTTCCATAACTGGTGCAGTAAAAACTGATGAGAGGGTTACACGATGGGAAGAGTCAAGGATAATCTGTGCAACTCCCCAGACTGTCGAATCTGATTTGTTGAACGGACGATATGATTTAAGCAATGTTTCACTAATTGTTTTTGATGAATGCCACCATGGTGTCGGGTCATATTCCTATGTATATCTGGCTTCCCGTTATGTTCAGGAATCCAATTATAACCTGATATTGGGTCTGACCGCTTCACCTGGTTCTGATAAGGCAAAAATTAAGGAAGTCTGTGAAAATCTCTACGTTCAAAACATTGTTGTTAAAACTGAAGATGACAGTGATGTCAGACCATATTTCAATCCGGTTGAAATTGACTGGATTAGGGTAAAAATGAGCTCTGAGCTTGAAAAGATTAAAGGCTACATAGACAAGGCTTTAAAAGTTAGGCTAAAAGCTTTAAAAAACATGGGAATTATAAAAACGGTTTCTGTAGGTAAAGTGGATATCCTGAAAGCAAGGGGAAGAGTTCAGGGAGAAATTGCAAGATCAGTCAATCCCGATAAGGACTTGTTTCAGGCAATTTCTATTTTGAGTGCGGTCATTAATATTCAGCATTCACAGGAGTTAATTGAAACTCAGGGCATTCAAACCTTCAATAAGTATATTTCCCGTTTGCGCAAAAAGAAAACCAAGGCTGCCAAATCACTGATGTGGGATGATAATTTTGGAAGGGCAGTTAAAATGGCCCGTGAAGCTGAGCGTCACGGCTGGGAACATCCGAAGTTAAGGGAAATAACCAATATTCTTAAAAAGGAACTGGGAACTGATGACGGTCAAACCAAACTTCAATCCACCAGATTTGCTCAAAATGAGGATGAAAAGTCTTCAAAAATCATCGTGTTTACGCAGTATCGTGATACTCTGGAGATGATTCACCAAAAACTTGAA
Organism: Methanobrevibacter sp.; assembly: GCF_017427765.1. Taxonomy (GTDB): domain Archaea; phylum Methanobacteriota; class Methanobacteria; order Methanobacteriales; family Methanobacteriaceae; genus Methanocatella. Next base: position 77,861 of record NZ_JAFRSC010000025.1, read on the forward strand.
AAGGAAGGCATCAAATCTGCAAAGTTCTTTGGACAGGCATCAAAAGATGGGGAAAAAGGCCTGACTCAAAAAGAACAAAAGGCAATAATTAAGGCTTTCAGAATGGGAGAATATGATGTTCTGCTGTCAACCAGTGTTGCAGAGGAAGGTATAGACATTCCTGCTGTTGATTTGGTGGTATTGTATGAGCCTGTTCCGTCAGAAGTCAGAATGATTCAAAGACGTGGAAGGACCGGCCGTAAAAGAACAGGTCGTGTTAAAGTATTAATCACTATGGGAACAAGAGACGAGGGCTATTACTGGTCAAGTGTCAACAAGGAAGCTCAAATGAAAAATCAGTTAATTGACCCTGATGTATTGGAAGAATTGAATGCATCTGCAATTGAGCGGATGGAAAATGAAAAGAAAGTAAAAGTTCTTGAAAGGCCGAAAGTTGAAGATAGCCGTCCTGTAGTTTATGCTGATTCAAGGGAAGGAAATTCCAAAGTAATCAGACATTTGTCTGAAATGGAAATTGACGTTAAGGTTCATTCCATGGCAGTTGGTGATTATCAGGTAAGTGACGAAGTTGTCATAGAGAGGAAAACAGCTAAAGATTTCGTTGATTCGATCATCGATAAAAGGTTGTTTAAGCAGGCTCGTGAATTATCGGAAGAGTTTAAAAGACCATTGCTAATTCTTGAAGGCGATGATATCTATAATGGTATGATTCATCCGAATGCAGTCCGGGGAACCATTGCGGCAATAGCAATAGATTTTGGAATAAGCATCATTCCTACAAGAAACTCTGAGGATACTGCCGCTATGATAAAAAGAATTGCAGTTCGTGAACAGACAGGCGAGAAAACACATATTCAAATCAGAACAGATAAAAAACCGACAAGCCTGTGGGAACAGCAGCTATTCATAATTGAATCTCTGCCTAATATAGGGCCTGTAAATGCAAAAGCATTATTGCAGCACTTCGGTACAGTTGAAAAGGTAATCAATGCTTCTGAAAGTGAACTTCAGGAAGTTGAAGGTATAGGTAAAAAAACTGCAAAAAGCATTAGAAAAGTAGTTGAATCTGAATATCTATATTTCCAAAAAGAAATTAAAGAAAAGAAACTTCTTTAATTTAAATCTTAAAATTTTTTTTCATATAATCATAGCTTTTTTTGATAGAATCGAAGTCATTTACTTCAATGATATAGATGCCATCATAATTATTTTTCTCAAGATTGTTGATTATTGTGTTTAATTCAATAGAGCCTTCACCTAATGTAAGGTGTGCGTCATCATCACCAAAATTATCATGGGCATGTATGTGTTTAATTGAATCAAAATACATTTCGTCTGCGGTGTATCCCGCATGGTTTGCATGGCCTATGTCCAAGGTCATTGCCATATCAAGAGATACCAGAAGGTCATCTAATTTTTTCATGTCCTGATAAATCATTGCATCAAAAGTGGGCATGTTTTCTATTGTGGTTAAAACACCCAAATCATGTCCATATTCTCCAATCTCTTTAATTGAGTCATTTGCAATGCTATAAACTTTGTCAAGGAAGTATTTTTTAGCCAAAAATGAGGCCAATCCCGGATGAACCACTACGGCTTCCGCATTAATCTTATTTGCAAAATCTATTGAATCTTTAATTTGTGAAATTGAATTTAATCTGCTTTTATCTTGCAATGCGGCAATATTTACATCCATAAATGGAGTATGGATGCTGTATTTGAGATTATAGGTTTCTAAAATGTCAATGTCAATATTTTCTGTAGGGAACTGATGTACCAGTTCGGCGTATTCAATTCCCAGATTTTCAATAAATTCCAATGTTTCTTCCAATGTATTTTCTATTCCTGCTAGAGTTGATGCGCCAATTTTCATGATATCACTTTTTTCGCACAGCCGTAATTTTCAATCCCATTTCAATAGCTTCCAGGATGAAGTCTGACAATTCAATTCCGGTTCTGATTTTTATTTCACCTTTTTTTGAAGTGGTTGCGGTAAGCAGGTATTCTCCTTCAATTAGGATATCAAAGTTTTGCCTTCCGTTTTCTCTTCCCAAATCCAAAATCATCTGTTTTCTTGTATGAATTATATCGAATTCAAAAGGAGTTTCATCAATCGGTTTTTCATCAATGACTTCCACTCCCAAGCTGATTCCGATTTCACGTTCGATTTCAGCTATCCTTTTACCGTTTTTGCCGATGATTTTAGGTACATACTGATCGGGAATGTAAATGTTGGCCCTTTCAGGTGAGATTACTTCAACATCCACCTTGGCCTTTTTCGGAAGCATCCTTTTAATTTTTCGCAAGATTTCATTTTCCGCAATAACATCCACAGATGACTTGTTAGGACCTTCCTGAGATGTTCCGTTTACTAAATCCATATCCATTACGATGGTTTGCTCTCCGTAAGTGTAGATTTCATTTTTAAGTTCGCCGGTTTCAAAGTCCCTTACTTCAATAACAGGTCTTGCAAGGTCAGCTTCCTTCATTCCGGTTGGAACTTTAACGGTCATTTTTGTCTCATAAACACTTCTTACTTCGCCGTCTTCAATATAGATGCTTGTATCTACAATTGAAGGTATTACTCCAAGTTCCACTCTTGAAGCGATTCTCTGAATTGCATCGATTGGGCGGGTTGCGTGGACAACACCAATCATACCAACTCCTGCAAGCCTCATGTCAGCAAAAATGTTAAAATCAGTATTTTTTCTGAGTTCATCATAAATGGTATAGTCAGGTCTTACAAGCAACAGTACATCAGCAGTATTTTCCATGCTTCCTTCCAGTGGAGCATATTGTGTTATTTCATCATCCAATTGCAGATCTCTTGGAGATTCCATTGTTTTTACAATTTTATTTAATTCGCTTGAATAGTATTTGGCAATAGCCTGAACAAATGTGGATTTTCCGGCTCCCGGAGAACCTGATATCAGTATTCCCTCAGCGCTGGTTTTAATTCTCTCAAGAAGTTTTTCGGATAAATGGTATTCATCCAAATCAATATCTGCAACCGGGCGGACCACAGTTATTTCAAGGCCTTCGGCAAATGGAGGATAAGCTATTGAAATCCTATATTCTCTTGACTGAACAACAAAGGATCCTTCTTTGTCGGATTCAAGATATGTTTTTGAATCGGTATGTGCCTTTTCAAGAATTTCATCCACGATATTTTTAAGTTGGGAATAGGAGTAAGGTTTATCTTCAAGTTTTACAAAATCAATGTGTCCTGGAGTTCCTTTTTTAGCCATTGGAGCAACATTTTCCTTTAAATGAATTGACATTGTGTTTTCATCAAAAAATTTCTCGATTGATAAGGCTTTATGGGTATATTTCTGTTCAAAATAATAAACCGGTATTCCCTGTGCTTTTGCAACTTCAGCCTGGACTTTATCATTTGTAAGCAATGTTCCAAATTCTGATCTTGCAAGGTCTCTTATGATGCTGTCTATCTCTCCGCTTTTGGCGTATTTGATGTCATAGTTGGTTGGCCGTTTGCCTTTAAATGTAATGGCCAGTTCGCCGCCATCCTGCATTTTTTGAAGTTTCTGAAGCTCCGCCAACCCTTTTGCACCTTCAGACCTTTTGGCGTTGGCTTGATGTTCTAGTTCGCAAACTACAGCTTCAGGTACAATAACTTCCGGATAGTCAAAGTCTCCGTTTTCTATCAATTCGCTTACAGCACCAATAATAACTGCGCTTGTGTCAGGTATTATGCATTTCATCTTAATACACATCGTCAGGGTTTACTAATCTCTCTAAAATGACTTCAAGGTCATCATCTTTTAAATCATCAATATCTACATCGTTTTCTGTGTTGATTTTTCTAAAAAAGCATGAAAGATAACCTTCGTGGCATGCGGCGCCTACCTGCTTAATTTTTAAAACTATTGCGTCCATGTCGCAGTCGACAAGAATCTCCTTAACTTCCTGAAAGTGTCCTGAAGATTCTCCTTTTAACCATAACTGATTTCTTGAAGTGCTCCAGTAGTGGGCTTTGCCTGTTTTGATTGTTTTAATGAGCGCTTCTTTATTCATATTTGCAAGCATCAGCACCTGGTTTGTATCTGCGTCCTGTGCAATTGCGGTTATAACTTTCACACCATTTATTTCGTGTCTGAAGTTAATTTCCATAGTTATTCCTCTTTTAAATAATCAATAATATCGTCAATGTCAACCAGTTCCTGGTTTCCGCTTACCATATCTTTTATAGTAATTTTTCCTTCTTTAAGGTCGTTTTCACCGATTATAGCTATTTTTGAAACTTTAATCTTATCGGCATAATTCATCAGCTTTTTGAATTTTTTGCCGTTCAAATCAACATCGGCTTTAATGCCGTTGTGCCTTAAAAGTTGTGTGATTTCATAAGCTTTAGGCCTTACGCTTTCTGAAATTGGTGCAACATAAATATCTAAATGTGAAGGCAAATCTTCTGCATCAGTTAGCTCTTCTATTGCATTCATTAATCTGTCAAAACCAAGTGCAAATCCTGTGGACTCAACTTCCTGGCCTCCGAAGAGTTTCACCAGATTGTATGATCCTCCGCCGCAGATTTGTTTTTGGGCACCGAGTTCGGGAACGTAAATCTCAAACACGATTCCGGTATAGTAGTCAAGACCTCTTGCAACACCTAAGTTAAGGGTGTAGTTGTTAACATTAAATGATTCTAACAGTTCGATTAATTGTTTGAATTCATCTAAAGCTTCTTTTGGTTCATCATAAGGCTCGAGCAATTCATCAACTTCACTTAAAATGGATTTGTCTCCAACCAAGTCAATGAGTTTTAAAAGTATTTGGTTTAACTCATCATTGTCAATAACAGGTTCGTCTCCGCTTAAGGATTCAATTAACAAATCCTTGTCTCCCTTATCAATGACAACCATTATTTCCCTTTGGGTTTCGGCTGATATCTCAAAGTGTCTGAAAAGTCCTCTGATGATTCCAAGGTGGTTTAGATTAACGTCTGCTGTTGTAATTCCCAGAGCATTAATCGCATCTGTACACAGTGCAATGACTTCGGCTTCACCCTGAGGTGATTTTGCTCCAATCAGTTCACAGCCAAATTGCCAGAATTGTCTGAATCTTCCTTTTTGAGGTCTTTCATATCTGAAACAACTTCCGTAATAATAAAGTTTAATAGGTTTTGTGGAAGTCTTTTCAAGTTCGTTTAGGTATAATCGGGCAACCGGAGCGGTAATTTCCGGCCTTAAGGTCAGTTCCCTGTCGGACTTGTCCTTAAAGTTGTACAGTTGGTTGACAATTTCTTCTCCGGATTTTGTTGTAAATAATTTTAATTCTTCAAATAAAGGGGTTTTAATTTCCTGATAACCGTAACTTTCGAATACATTTCTTAAGGTACTTTCTGCTTTTTTTCTCTGCCTCATTTCATCAAATAAGAAATCCCTAGTACCCCTTGGTCTTGTAAATTCCATTTTTGCTCTCCTATGATTAAATTTATTATAATATAATTATGTTTTTTAGGTATTATATAACTTTGTTCAATTACTTTTCAAATGCTCTCGGATAATTTGTTAATAATTTGATGTATAATTGTTAAATAAGTTTTGGAGGTGTGCTTTTACACATCAGCATAGCTGTGTTTTTGTGCATTTTTGCACTTAAAATACTTTTAACTTGCTGTAAGCACATTATCTAATTGAATTATCTCTAAGGAGGATTAAAATGGTAAAATATAAATTAGTTGATACCTTGCTGTATCAAAGTGAAGAGGGTGCTGTAGAAGGCAAATTTATTATTGGTGATGAACCTTGTGGGCAAGTAGAACAGTTGTGGCTGAGATTTTTGGCACTGATAAATCAAATATATCTAGGCATTTTTCTAATATTGTTCAGGAAGGCGAGCTTGAAGAAAAAGAAGTAAGTATAAGCTCTAATGAACTTTTTAAGGATGATTTAGAGTTTAGTAAGGAATCCGCACAAAACTCTAAAAAGGGCGGTAGGCCCCAAATATGGTATAATCTTGACGCAATCATCTCAATCGGATACAGAATCAATTCAAAAAAGGCAACTCACTTTCGTAAATGGTCCCGTAATATTTTAAAGCAATACATGCGAAAAGGGTTTGTCATCGACAAGGACATTCTTATTAATGGTGGAAAATTCACTGAAGAGTACTTTGAAGAATTAGTTGATGTTATTCGTGAGATAAGGTCTTCTGAGCGAAAAGTATATGAGAAAGTAACTGATTTGTTCACAACCGCTTATGATTATAACAAAAATGCCCAAATAACAAAAGAATTCTATGCAAAAGTTCAAAACAAACTGCATTATGTTGTTGTTGGCCTAACTGCTCCTGAAATCATTCATGAAAGGGCAGACAGCAAAAAAGAACATATGGGTTTGACAACATGGTCCAGAGCACCAGACGGAAAGATACTGTTGAGGGATGCCAAAGTAGCTAAAAATTATCTTACAGAAAAAGAGTTGAAAACTCTTAATCGTGTTGTAAGCATGTATTTGGACTATGCTGAAGACAGAGCTGAAAGACAGATTCCAATGAGCATGAAAGATTGGTCAGAAAGACTCGATAAGTTTTTAGAATTCTATGAATATGCAGTATTGAAAGGAAAATGGAAAATTTCAAGAAAAGAAGTTGATAAATTTGTCAAATTGGAGTATGAGAAATTCAGGCCTATTCAGGATAAGGTGTTCAAATCAGATTATAACAAGTTCGATGAGGAGACTAAAAAGTTTTTAGTATAACCTTTAATCAATTAATAATATATGAATATTAAAGGTAGTACAAATATTGTAGGTTTGATTGGCCATCCTGTTGAACACAGTTTCTCACCACCGATGCACAATGCCGCATTTGAAAGTTTGGGTATGGATTGGGCTTATGTTGCTTTTGATGTCGAACCTGAAAATGTTTCAAGTGCAATAAATGGAGCACAGGCATTAAACATTAAAGGATTCAATGTCACTATTCCCCACAAAATTGAAGTGATGCAGCATTTAAATGAGCTTGATGATGTTGCAAGCCTTATTGGTGCTGTAAACACTATCGATTTTAATAATCTTAAAGGATATAATACTGATGGAATTGGTGCAATAAGGGCTATTGAAGAAGTAACCTCTGTTAAAGACAAAAATGTTATTGTTGCAGGTGCCGGTGGAGCATCAAGAGCTATTTCATTTTATCTTGCTAAGTTTGGTGCCAGTTCAATAACAATTCTAAACAGAAATGTCGATAAAGCTCAAAACTTGGCTAGGGATATTTCAAATTCAGGTTTGATAAGTGATGTCAAATCAGATTCAATTTCTCAAATCAACACTTACTTAAAAGATGCAGATATTCTGGTCGACACTACTCCTCTGGGAATGGATCCTCACATTGACGATGAACCGATTGCAAAAGCTGAGAATATGCATGGGGATTTGGTTGTATTTGATGCGGTTTACAATCCTAATGAAACCGTACTTCTAAAAGAGGCCATCAAAGCAGGTGCAGAACCTGTTTATGGAATTAAGATGTTACTCTATCAGGGAGCAGAGAGCTTTAAAATCTGGACCGGTATGGATGCGCCTATTGATGTAATGGAAGATGCACTTAATAGACATTTGGGAAGATAATATGGATTTAATGTTTGATATATCTGGTTTAACTGAAGATTCAGAAGAGTTTACAACATCCAAAAAGGATGTATTGAAATTTCTAAAAATAATTGGTGTTGACACTCGTTTCATTTCATATACTCCTCAAAAAATCTATATTAACAACCTGAGATTTTCAAAGTTTTCAAGAACCCGCGAAGCTACATTCAACAAGCAGTATCCGGATATTGAAGTTGTAAGAAGCAGTCTGTTTCAAAAGATATGCTCAAAATCATCAAAGCATCTCGCTTTGGAAATCAAGCCTAACTCAAAAATATTGATGCCTAAGGATAATTTTATCATTGAATTATTGCTGGAACCATACACCAGAAAATATGGTGTTAAACTGGTTTATGAGGGGAATTATGATTTGGCTGTAAATCCTGTAATTTTGGATGATGAGGTAAACAATATTTTTTCAAGCATTTTCCGGGGTGAAGGTTTAAGGTTTAGAGATAAAACCAGCGAAATCTATCCTTTAGTGAATGTGCCTTTGGAGTGGATTAATTCATTTTTAGAAATGGATGGTAGGGATACTATAGAAAATAAAAATAATGATGAACTGGCAATTGCATTTTCTCAATTTTTAGAGGATGTCGCTCCCCAATACAAAGAGAATGTTGTCAGTGCCAGCGAATATATTGAAAATAAACTAAAAACTGAAAAGTGAAACTTGCTTGTCAGTTTTCTTTTTAGGCTTTTCCTCTTCAACAGTTTTTTCTTCAATTATTTCCTCTTCAGGGATTTCTTTTTGATTTGATTCTTCTTCAATTGTTTCCTCTTCAACGTTACTGATTCCAGGAATTTCAAATGGAAGTTCCTCATCTTCTTGGTTTACTTCTTCACTAACTGATTCCATCATTTGTTTTTGAAGTTCTTCAAATCTTCTGTCACGTTCTTCAACTCTCATTTGAGCTTTCTGCTTTTCCATTTTAGTGACAACTTTTTTAGGAATCTTTTTGGATCTGAAACGTTTAATTTCATTTTCTTCAAGATCCAGGAAGTCTGAAATTTCCCATGCAAGCTCATCATTTTTAAACATTATCTCCAAATATGGAAACATTGAAATCGCTATTGAATGTGAAATATGCATTTTTCCAGACATTTTCTCGGCAATTCCATCTCTTAGGTTTCTTTTGCCTCTGTTACGGCCCATCAGTGTAAAAATGGTTGGGGTCTGAATCTTTGTGAATTTTTTATAGGTTTCCTTTTTGGAGGAACTTACTCCGATTCCCATAAAGTCACTTGCATATCTCCAGTAACCGTAATTTCTGCTGCTTTGGGCTCTTCCAAAGTACAAATCGGCTTTCGCAATGTTTTCATAAGCCTTTTTGATTTCACTTTTTTTGGTGTATTCTCTAGGAATATTTTCTGCTATGTACTCCATCACCAAAGTAGGGTCTTCATCCACTCTCAGGGCTTCCCTTACATGCTGAGGATTTTTACTTTTTAAAACACCGGTTATTGCATTGAAAATATCTGATCTGTCATCTTTAGTTCTTAAATCTTCGACAGCCTTCGGTTCTAGTATTTCATCTTTATCAGCTAATGCCTGAAAAGTATTTATTGCAGAACGCATGTCACCATTTGATTTTTTAGCAATCAGGTCCAAGGCCTTCGGATTAGCTTTAATTTCTTCTTTTTCAGCTATCTCTTTCAGGGCTTTTCTTATACTTGGGCTTCTCACTTTAGCCATTTTAATAACGGTACATTTAGGCTTTATTGACTGAAGACGTTTTGAGTAAAAGTCATTGGCAATTAAAATCATAGGATGTTTGGAGTTTTTAATTATATCTCCAATAGCTTTGACTCCCCCACGGTCATTGGTACCGTGAATTCCGTCAACTTCATCCATAATAATCAGTTTATAGTCATCTCCAAACAGTGACCTTGATGATGAGGACTCTCCAATTGTACTTTTAATGACGTCCTGTGAACGTTTATCACTTGCGTTAAGCTCAATGTATTCGGAAAACTCTTTAGCAATTACCTGTGCAAGGGTGGTTTTTCCAATTCCTGGAGGTCCAACTAAAAGCAGGGGTTGCTGGGGATTGCCTTTCTTCCAATTTCCAACCCAATCCTGGATTATTTTTTTCTCTTTATTGTTACCAACTACTTCATCTAATGTTTGCGGTCGGTATTTGTCAGTCCATAACATTTCTATACCTTAAATGAATTTGGTTAGCAGAGCTTCAAGTTGGATTCTTGGATTTGCTCCTTCCCTTATTCTAAAATCACAATCGGCTATTGAATTAATTAAATCAATGTAAAAGTCAGGTTCCATTTTGCCTTCAACGACTCTTTTGGAAACTTCCTGATAAATTTGAGTAACCATATCCTCTCCGCTGGTTCCCTGAAGTACCATGGTTTCTCTTAAGATGGTTCTGGCACCTAAAAAGTCACCTATCAATGCTTTATTAATCATATTTCCAATTTCCTGCGGTTTTGCTTTGGATACTACTTCATAAACAGAATCCTCAGTAATTGTTTCCCCTTCAGAGGCTGCGGCCTGCAGGACATTAACGGCCTTACGCATGTCTCCTTCGGCAAAATAAACTATTGTTTCAAGACCTTTGTCATCTGCTTCAAATCCTTCGGCATCACAGATAAACTGCAGTCTTTCTTTAATTTCTTCACCTTTTATTGGAGCGAATCTGAATATTGCGCATCTTGATTGGATCGGGTCGATAATTTTTGATGAGTAATTACATGAAAGTATAAATGAAGCGGTTTTTGTATACATTTCCATTTCACGTCTTAAAGCGTGTTGAGCGTCTTTAGTCATGTTGTCTACTTCATCCAAAAAGATTATTCTAAATGGAGCGCCGACAGGTTTGAGTCTGCAGAAATTTTTAATCTGGTTTCTTACAGTTTCGATTCCTCTTGCATCGGATGCATTTAACTCCAGGAAGTTTTGTCTCCAGTATTCTCCTAAGATGGATTTTACTAAAGCTAAGGCTGTGGTTGTTTTACCGACACCTGCAGGACCTGTAAACATTAAGTTAGGCATGCTTCCTTCGCCTACATATTTTTCAAGTCTGTTAATGATTTGCTTTTGTCCTACAATGTCTTCTAATTTTTGTGGTCTATATTTTTCTACCCATGGTCCGCTCATTTAATCACCATTTTGTTACTGTAAAATGTTATGTTTTAGGTTAATAATTAACTTTTGGTTAATGTTTTTATATGGGAAATTAGTATATATAATTTAATTGAGACAGCATTTGAAAAGTAATATTTTAAGGTGTTAAAAATGAGAGGCACATGGAAACTCAGATTAAGAATGATACTTACCTATATGGTAATGTTTTCTATCGTATATTTCCTGGTTCTGCTTGTAGGGTGGTATTTGGGAATTAAAAGTTGGTTATTGTATGGATGTATGAGTGTTTTAATTGTATTTTTACAATATTGGTTCGGACCTTCTATAGTAAAACGTTCAATGAATGTAAGACCTTTATCCGAAGCGGAAGCACCTCATATTCATAAAATGGTGGCAGAACTTGCACAGGAAGCCGGTGTTCCTAAACCCGAAATCGGTCTGTCAGAAATTAATATTCCTAATGCGTTTGCATATGGGAGATCATCTAAAAGCGGACACATTGCAATTACTCGTCCTATTTTAGGCTTACTTGACTATGATGAGTTAAGAGCAGTTTTAGGTCATGAGATGGGTCATATCAAACATAATGACATGGCCGTAACTGCAGCCGTTAGTGTAATTCCAATGATTTGTTATTATGTTGCCTTGTCATTCATGTTTTCAGGAGACGCTAGGAACGGTAGCGTAATTATAGTCGGAATTGTAGGTTACTTTTTCTACTTAATCGGACAATTGCTGGTATTGTTTATTTCAAGGACAAGGGAATATTATGCCGATGAGGCGAGTGTTGAGTTCGGAAATCGTCCTGCTTCTTTAGTATCCGCTTTATATAAACTTTCTTATGGAGCAGCAAAATGCAGCAAGGAAACAATTGATGAGGTAAATACAAACAGGGCTTTCTTTGTAAATGATGTAAATAATGCAAAGAATGATATAATTGATTTCAAGCAAATAGACTTTGACGGCGATGGAAAAATTTCCGATGAAGAGTTAAGAAGACTTGCAAATTCAGAAGTTAAAATCTCCACCAAAAACGGGATTATGGAATTGCTGTCCACTCACCCTGATTCATTGAAAAGAGTAAAAAGATTGGCGGAACTTGAAAATTAGGTGTTAAAAATGAAAATGATTTTAGATGAACGTGGTAAAAAGTATATTTTAAAGTCCGGTGAGGAATTTCAAAGTGATTTGGGAATTGTTAAAGCAGACGTTTTGGAGAATGCGGAAGTCGGAGATGAAATTAAAAGTCATCTCGACCACACATTTAAAATCGTAAAACCTAACATCAATGATTTTATAGATTTGATGGAGAGAAGATGTTCCATTCTATTAAAAAAGGACATAGGTTATGTATTGGCACATACCGGTTTGGGTGCAGGCTCACGGGTAGTTGATGCCGGAACCGGTGCCGGAGCTATTGCCTTAAACTTTGGAAATGTTGTCGGTCCCGAAGGCAGGGTATTTACATATGAAATACGCGAGGATTTTGCCCAGGTTGCAAAGAAAAACATAGAAAACTTCGGAATTGAAAATATCGAAGTTAAAAATCAGAATATCAAGGATGGAATCGATGAGGATGACATCGATTTGGTCTTTCTGGATTTGCCAAAACCTTTTGAAATATTTGAAGACGTTTTGGAATCTTTAAACGTTGGGGGATGGCTTGCAGTTTATGCTCCTTACATCGATCAGGCCAAATTGTCTCACCGTATAGCGAAAAAAGTCGGATTTTATGATATTGATATCATTGAAATTTTTGAGAGGGGATTGGAAATCCGCCAACATGGAATAAGGCCTAAAACACGTATGGTTGGCCATAGCGGTTATTTGTTGTTTGCAAGAAAATTGTAACTAAAATAATTTGTGTATTTGTAAGATTTTACAACATATTATCTTAGAATTGCACGGATTTCAAAGCAATATAATTTGTATTTAACTAAACTATTTAATTATAATGAAAACTATATATTATTGTATCAAATTTTATTTGGAGAAAATATATGGGTAAAACTAGGATTGAATGGATTGACCTTGTTCGCGCAATAGCTATTCTGACAGTATTATACATTCATGCTACTGATGGGATATACATCATATCTTCAGATGCGATAACTAACTATACTATTTATTCAAGGATTTTTAATTTCGCATCTCTTTTTATTGGCCGTATCGGGGTTCCGTTCTTTTTGATGATTACTGGTTATCTGTTGCTGGATAGGCATTATGATGATGAGAAAACTCAGAAGTTTTGGAGTAAAAATTGTAAAGGTCTGATTATTGTTACAGTACTTTGGGCGATAATTTATGTTATCAGCTTGCAGTTTATTACTATTGGAAGTGCCCAGGTAAACTTTGCAGAGGCAGGAAATCTGTTCTACTCTCACATGTGGTATATGCCGATGATTATCGGAATGTATCTTTCCATGCCGTTTGTTGCAAGTGCCTTAAAACACTTTGATGTTCGTACAATTTATCAGGCAAGTATTGTATTTACTCTTTTGGCATTCCTGCTGCCGTTCGTCACACTTATCTGTGATATGCATGGAATTTCCGGTGTAACTATTCAATATTGCCTTGGTTTTAGCGGAGGAATCTATGGAATTTATATTATATTGGGATATCTTGTTAAAAAAGGTAACTTTAAACATATTTCAAGCTATAAACTGGCGTTACTTGCTATAGTTTCCTTTTTAATTTGTGTCGGATTCCAATATTATGCATTCGTAATAGGTTATGATTTCTTCTTATGGTATGAATTCCCATTCATTTTATTGGGATCATTTTCACTATTTGAATTATGTTCAAGAAAGGAAAAAGTCAGATTTTACAGTTGTGTTAAAGTATTGTCCAAATATTCATTTGCGGTATTTTTAATACACAACTTGTTTAGATTACCTTTACTTCCGTTTATTGTTCAATTACCAGTCACAGAACCGGTTAAAGCTATAATTCTTTGGATTTTATTGGTAATATTAAGTTTCACTGCTGCAGCTATTATTTATAGAATTCCAAGATTCGGAAAATACATTTTATACATGAGATAATTATTTGATTATCTCCTTATTTTTTTTAAATTTCGGACTATATTTTCAAAAATGTGTAATAATTATTTATGATGAAGTTTAAACTTAAATTGATAAAGAATTTTGCAGGTGCAATCATGAATAGAAATGCTATTATAATTATTTTAATAGTTTTAATTATTGCTGTTTGGGGCGTTCTTGCATTTACACATTTTGGAACCGGTCAACAGGGTACCGAAATAACCTTTTTAAGCAATAGCACTATAAAAAATGGCGATAATGTAGAATTTGAACTTAAAGATGTGCAGGGAAATCCTATTTCCGGCGAACAGTTAACCATTTTATATGATGACGGCAACAAAACAGAAAACTATTCTGTTGTTACGGATGGTAATGGTAAAGGATATCTGACATTATCTAATGAAGATCCTGGTAATCACAGTGTAATCGTAAAATACGATGGAAATGATAAATATGGACCATGCAGTGCTAATACTGTAATAACTATTGAAGATGACACACCTGAAGAGACTACAACATCTCAAAGTAGTTATTCTACCCAGTCAACATCCCAATCTTCCTCATCCAGTTCATCCGGGGATTCAGTCCACTATGATGAAAAATACAATGTTTATTATAATGACCAGGGTGTTGTTGTAAGTGGGTCAAATAAGGGTTCTTCAGTTGAGTCTGTAAGAAGCAGTGCCAGTGACCATGCAAAAGATTTTGAATAGTTGGAGTTATTTCTCTAACAATTCTTTTTCTATTTGTCTAAATGCTTTTTTTGCCTCTGGAATGGGGAATAACGGATAAATATGGAATTGGTCTTTGCCTGTGATTAATTTTACATTTACGTTGCTTTTTTTAAGTTTTTCTACATATTTTACAATGTCTTTATAAAATATTTCATCAGTTCCGGCAAATATCAGTGTTTTTGCAAGTCCGTCATTGTCTCCAAAAATCGGACTGACTCTGTAATCTTTGGTATCCAGATTTCCGGCCCAGCTTTTTCCAATTTCTTTTAAACCGATTTCACCTAAAATAGGATCATTTTCACTGTCAAATGGAGTGTTGCCCATTGAAATATCTACCCATGGTGAAAATACTATAATGTGGTCTGGTTGAGCTAAATCAGTTGTTTTTAGGTATTGTGCAAATGACAATACAAATCCTCCGCCTGCTGAGTCACCCATTAATGTGATGTTTTTATTGCCTTCAAGTGCATGTTCGTATAATTGCGTGATGGCCTCAAAAGTTTCTTGCCATTTATGCAAAGGAGCGAGTCCGTAAACAGGTGCAAGTACAAATGCATCTAATTTTCGTGATAGCTTCATGCAATATAAATGGTGTTGATAGTTAATTTCGTTTACATATGCTCCGCCATGTATGTATAGTACAATGTTTTTTGATTTTTCACTATTTCCATAGGTGAAAACCTGCATTCCATTAAAATCAAAACTTCTGAAAATGCTTTTTATGGATTTATTCGGCTGATGTGATTTTTTGGATAAAAATTCATCAACTTCCTCTTTGGAGTCCATATATTTCGGTTTTGTAAATTTCAAAATTAACTTGGCAATTCTTGAAATAACTGAAGGGTTTGTCATACTATCTGAATTTTATTGATTTTCTTTTTGAATGAAAATAGTTTGTAAATAATAGTATTTATATTGTTTTTTTGTCCGTACAATCAACATTTTGCATTCAAAAATGTAAAATTATTCTAAAAAGTTAATATAGTTGTTTTTAAAGAGTATTATTATAATGCTAATGATTATTTTCTGAGGGAAATGATGAAATCAAAACTAAAAAAAATATTTATACCGTTTATTTTAATGTTAATTTTTAATTTAGGTGTGTATTACTTAGGCATTGGAAAAAGTTTTGGTTTAGGTTATTCACCTCATGTGGGAGTTTTATTAATTTCCGGATTATTATTAGGGCCTTATGGAGCTATTGGTTCTGTATTTGGAAATTTTTTATGTGATTTAATTAGGGGATACGGTTTAATAGTTGCGGTTCCTTCAGCAATTATCGGATTTGGAATTTCTTATTTGGCCTATAAGTTATGGTATGAAAAAATAATGAATATTCCCATTACAAAACCCAGATTAAATGATACTTCCCATATCCTATTGTTTTTTGCAATAATACTCATATGTTCAACATTATATGCAGTTATGCATCAGAAGCTAATTTATTTAACAATTCCAAATATTGCTGATATAACTGATGCTATTGGTATGGGATATTTCTTAAACTTTATAAATTCATCTTTTATTTTTGGAATTATTGGAATATGGCTTTCAAAAAAGTTTAATTTTTATCATGTTCCTGAAAAATCAAAAAAAAAATTAAATAAGAAGTTATATTCTGTTTTGGGGTGGGTGTTGATTGTTTCAACTTTGGTTGTTCTCATCACTGGTTATACTTTTAAATTGGATAGCATTATTGTACTTGCAGAGTTGATATTCCTCATTGTGCTGTTATTTGCATATTTGACAAAACCATTCACGTCAGATATTTTAGAGATATCTTCTAATTCAATCCCCGAATCAGTTATGCAGAGATTTTTTATAATGATTTTGATTTTAGCCATTTTTGGGTTTATAATATCATCTGATGAAGTATTAATTGCTGTTGTGGACTATTATGTTCCTTTGGAGTTGGAAGATATTGCAATATCAATGCTGTTAATAATTGACGTTGTCTTATTGATATTTTTAATTCCATCTCTTTCGGTTTTAAGATACATTGAAAATAGGGTAATCAATCCCCTAACTTCATTTTCCCAGATTGAAAATTTTATTCATGAAAATCAAAAAATCGAAACGGAAGGTCTATTGGACATTTACTCTCCCTATATGGAAGATGATGATGAAATAGGAACTCTTGCTCGAAGTTACACTAATTTAATCAATCACAATAATAGTTATATTGAAAATATTCGCGAAATTGAAGGTGAAAAGGAGCGTATCAAGGCAGAACTTGATATAGCCACAAGAATTCAACAGGCTAATCTTCCGACCGAAGCCATTGATAAAAAACAGTTTAAGGTTAATGGATATTCTCGTCCTGCAAAAGAAGTCGGTGGAGACTTTTTTGACTATTATAAGTTAGATGAAGATAATTTGGCTCTTGTAATTGGTGATGCTTCAGGTAAAGGTGTTCCTGCAGCACTTCTGGCAACAATTACTCAGGTTATTATAAAACAACTGCTTCGCCACGAAAAGGATCCGTCTAAAGTATTGTTTGAATTAAATAATCAGATATGTGAGAATAATTCTGAGGTAATGTTTATCACATTATGGCTTGGAATCTATAATAAGGCCACACATACATTAACATTTTCAAATGCGGGCCATAATCCTCCATTAATTAAACACAATAATAAATTTGAATATTTAATGGTTGATGAAGGTATTGTATTGGGAATCTTGGAAGATTTTGAGTTTAAAAAGGATGAAATTAAATTGAAGGATGCTGTAGTGGTTTATACTGACGGAATAACTGATGCAAATAATAAAAACGATGAAATGTTTGGTGAAGAAAGGCTTATAAATTTCTTCAATAATTTTAAAAGTGATTCTGACCCTATATTGCCGTTGCTAGATGATATTAATGATTATATTGGGGATTGTGAACAGTTTGATGATATGACATTATTGTATCTAAAAATTAAAGATGATTAGGGCTGTTTTTTAAATTTCTGTGCAATCTCTGGTTTAAAAGAAGTCTTCGTATTCATGCACAATTAATATAAAAAAAGTAAAATAATGGAATAAACTTAATTATTCCATGAAAATAGCCGGTTTATACGGCATTGCATTTCTTGCCTTATTCTGTGGGTCGTATGAATCATCGGTGTGGATAATGATTTCTTCACCAACCTCTTCGGTAATGTAGTCGAAAGCGTCATTTAAGATTTCTTCTTCGTTGATTTTACCGATATATTTGGTTTTAGTCATCTCACGACTAATCTTTTTAGCTACTGCAGCAATTTCCTTTTTGTCATCATAGATATTTGCTCCAACAGCTCTTCCCATAATCTGACCGATATCAGGTTTTCCGACTTCATCAGCTATTTTATATAAATCCCATTTCCAGTCAGGAGCAAGGTAAACATGTACTTTTGAAACGTCTCCTTTAACCATCTTTTTGATATGTGTGATATCTTTGATGATATTTTGCACAAACTCTTCTGATTTTTCAATTTCCACGCTCACTGAGTTTGGATCATATTCCGGCCATGCTGCTTCACTTACAAATCCTTCTCCACCGTATTTTGCCCATAACTCCTCTGAAGTATGTGGTGTAAATGGTGCAAGAAGTTTTATCCAGGCTTCGAGGACGGTTGACAGGACATAGACAATTGCAGGGTCCTGTGAGTCAATTAAATGTTTTACTCTGTATAAGTAATGGTCCACATCTTTTTTAAGCAGGAATAAGGATTCTTGTAGTGCTTGTCTTGTTTGGAAAACTTCTAAAGCTTCTGTTGATTTTTTAATATGCTGATTGAGCTGACTTATCATCCATAAGTCAATGGTACGTGTCAATTCAACCTTTTCAATATTGCTTAAATCCAGCTTGGATCCTTTCATTTCTTCAATTTTCGCTGCAAATTCCCTAAACCATTCGAGTCTTCTTTTGGTTCCAAGAACCTCTTTTTCTCTCCAGTCAAAGTCTTGCCATGGCTCAGCAGATGCCATCAGGAAAAGCCTTACCACATCTGCGGTATAGTCATTGATTGCATCTTTTAGAAGAATTACATTTCCTTTTGATGAGGACATTTTGTTTCCTTCCAAAAGACCCATTCCAAACACGACAGTTCCTTTAGGCCATTTTTCTTCAGGATAGATAGCACTGTGGGTAAACATTAAAAAGCTTAAGTGGTTACCTACCAAATCTTTTGCAGATAATCTCCAATCAAGAGGATACCAATAGTTAAACTCATCTTGGATTTGTGAAACTTTATCTTCCGGAACGCTGATGTCTCCGGAGTCCTTGTCAAGTAAAACTTTATCAAAGAATGCAGGGGTTAAATCATCAGGGTCCATATCTCTTAAGTATTTGGCAATTGTATAATAGGACATGTAAATTGTAGAGTCGGTTAACGGTTCAATTAACCATTGGTTATCCCAAGGAAGTCTTGTTCCAAGTCCCACTTTTCTAGAACATGCCCAGTCATCCAACCAGTTAATGTAATATTCAAAGTTACTTTTCAGCTCTTTTGGAATGATTGTTTCGCCTTCAAGAACTTTTAAGGTCTTTTCGGTCCATTCTTCGTTTCCATATTTCATGAACCATTGGTTGTCCATGATTTTAACAACACAGTTGTTTCCGCATCTGCATACAACCGGTCTTTCAGCGAAGTCATACATTATTGTTGCCATATTGTCGTTGATTAACTGTTCTTTAAGTTGTTCACGAGCAAAACGAACTTTCATTCCGCCAAAACCAGGAATTGATTCTATAATGGTTCCTTTACTGTGCTGAGCTTTGTATAATTCATTTGTAGCTTCATGTAGCTTTTCATCGTTTTGGTCTGTAATTCCAAGTCTTTCGATAATGTCTGCAGCCGGAATTTCTCCGTATCCTTTAAGGGTACATACAGGAATTGGAACTACATTTTCAATAATTCCGTCTAAATTGTATTTGGATATTAATTCTTCGTTATTTTTTAAATCCTGAAGTGCAATGTAGTCTGCAGGAGCATCTGCAGGTTCAGAAAATACTACTCCACTACCGTATGATGCGCTAACAAAGCTTGCTGGGAAAATTGGCAATTCATCTCCTGTAAATGGATTGGTTGCCATTTTTCCGATTAAATCATTAGGGTCAATTTCAGATATGATTTCTAAATTTTTGATTTGGTGTTGTAAATTATAGTGAGCTTCTTTTGTTATAACCCAGTTTTCACCTTCAGCATCAACTAAAACGTAATCCACATCAGGGTTTAACCAGATATTTGTTGCACCAACGATTGTTTCAGGCCTTAAGGTTGCTGTGACCAATATTTTGTCATCTATTTTGAATTTTAAAAGTGTGAGTTCATTGACTCCCACTCCTTCACCTTCAAGTAAATCGTGGTCTCCTACAGGGTTATCACAGTTTGGACAGTATTTAACTGGGTGTTCACCTTTGGCAACTAATCCTTTGTCGTGTAGAGTTGTAATTTGCCATTCGATGAATTTTTTATATGTTGGATCGATTGTTCTGAATTCACGTCTCCAATCGATGGAATAACCCATATCTTCCATTACTTCATGATATTCTGTTGAAAAGTACTTGACGATAAATTCGGGGTCTTCCAATTTAGGTAAGGTTTCTTTTGGAACTCCGTGAACTCTTTCATATAAATCAAGTGTCCATGGATCTTTTCTTTTAATTCTGTCTGCTATTCCAATAACAGGGGCGCCGGTTACGTGCCATGCCATTGGGAATAATACGTTGTAACCTTCCATTCTTTTAAATCTTGCATAAACATCAGGAACGGTGTATGTACGTCCGTGACCTATATGCATAGCTCCACTAGGGTATGGAAAAGCTACTGTAAGGAATAATTTTTCCCTTTCATCAGGGTTTGATTCAAATAGTTTTGCATCAGCCCATTTTTTTTGCCATTTTTTCTCTATATTTTCACTCACCAAATCACCATTATAAGATTGTTTTTTGAGGAATTTCAGGAACTTTACTTTTGTGTTCGCTCCTTTTTATTTTTCCAATAATCATATCAACATCATCTGCTGAAATGCTTAACTTTTCAGCTATTTCAGTATTTTTCATATCTTTTTCAGTGTAAAGATAAAGAATTTGATCAAGCAAATCATAAGACATTCCGATTTCCGCTTCATCAGTCTGGTTTTCCCAGAGTCCTGCACGAGGCGGTTTTTTGATGATTTCAGGAGGAATATCCAAATGTTCACTTAACATATAAACTTCAGTTTTGTACAAATCTCCAATTGGCTCCATATCACATGCACCATCCCCATGTTTTGTAAAATAACCAATCAGGATTTCGCTTCTATTTCCGGTTCCGCTAACCAGGTAGTTTTTCTGATTTGCATAATAATAAATGATTGACATTCTGATTCTGGCTTTAAGGTTTCCAATAGCTAAATCATTTTCTTCAAGATTTGTCATCATTAAAAATTCATTTAAAATGCTGTCAATAGCTATTTCAGTATAATCGATGCCAAGAATCTTTGCTATTTCAATTCCATGAATTTTATCTTCAGTCGGTGTTGTAGCGGATGGCATTATAATTCCAAACACGTTTTTTTTTCCAACGGCTTTGCAAGCTAAATAGGCTATAAGTGTTGAATCGATTCCTCCACTCAAACCTACAACAATTCCATCAGTTTTTGATTCGTTAACTTTTGATTTCATGAATTCAGTGATGTCTGATTCTGTTTTTTCTAAGTCAATTTTTGGAATTTCACTAATGATTTCACCAACATAATCATTCATACAATAACTAATATGTATTTATTAATTTATATATTATATTATGTCTGATGTAGAAATCGTTTGCGAAAAATCATTTTCAAGTGTTGATAATGTGATAATTAATAGGTTTGTTGAGTTTCAGCAGGCACTAATTGATAAAAATGAAGACAAATTGAATGAAATTATTTTGGATGACTATGAATTGGTTCACATGTCCGGCAAAAAACAATCAAAATCAGAGTTCATTGGTGAAGTAATGGATGGGACTTTAAATTATTTTAAATCTGAAATTTCAGAGCCCACTATACTTTGGGATGATGATGAAAACGCTTCCATGATAGCTGACGTAACCTTAACAGCTAAAGTATATGGTATCAATGGAAAATGGACTTTAAATACGGTTGCCAGCTTTGTAAAAATTAATGATACATGGTATTTTGGAAAGTGGGATAATTAGTCATTTCAAATTCATTGAAAATTAAAAAAAGTTAATTTGTTAGGTAAAATCAATCACCTAACGCATTTTTAAAATTAATATATTTTTGGCTTTATGTTGTCTATTTGCTTATTACTTCAGCAATTACTTTTTCATCAGGAGCGTCAATTTGTACGAACTGATTGTTATTTGAGTATACAAAAATGAAGCGTCCGTCTTTTTCTTGGTAAAGACATGGAGTATCTGAAATATTTTTCATTACTGAACCGCCACTTGGGGTTAAAGTAATTTCTTTTTCAGGTAAAAAGGTATCTACAGTAATGTTTTTGTCACCATTCACCATTACAACACGGTTATATGTACAGTCGACATCAAAAAATTTAGTTGTTTGATTAACAACACTTAGTGAGTCGTCAAGTTTATATCCGTCTGGTATATTAATATTACTTTCAGCAACTACCATTCCGATTGAGGCAATAACTGCAGCCAATATTAAACATGTTAATAATATTTTTTTATTATTCATATTTTCACCAATTTTAACAATAATTATATTGTCATTTAATTAGTTGTTAAGAATGTATTAAATGGTTTAGGTTTTATTGGCTTTTTGAATGAGACTAATGTATATGATTCAGTTTTTGATGCTCAACGAAGTTGCTTGTCTAGTCGAAAATCATATAGTAAATTCTCATGAGGAATCTTGTTTATTTAAATATTATTTTAAATAAACTTTAAATTAGGTGAGATTATGGGATTTTTGGATAGAATTTTCAAAAAATCTAATTCAGATAAAGAAGAGGTAAAAAACAGTAAAGATAGTTCTCATGATGTTTCAATTAAAAAAGAACCGGTTATATTGGATTTTAGTGAACTTGACAATTTAATCCATTCAAAACGTGAAATTAATATAAATTCTGACATTTTTTTGAGCAATTTTGAGTTAAACAGGTTTTCAGAAGGAATTTTAATCGATGTCGACGGTATCGTAATCGACGGAAACAACAATTCCATATCTTCAGGCCATAAATCCCGTATTTTCAACATCACCGCTAAAAACGTTATCATAAAAAACCTTAATTTTAATAATGCAATGCACGCTGAATTGGGTGCAGCAATTTATGTTCAAAAGGGTGCTTCATGCATAATTGAAAACTGTAGCTTTAAAAATAATGTCGCATATACTGGTGGAGCTATTTTAAATTTAGGAAATCTTTTGATTAAAGGCTCCAAATTCAATTCCAATACTTCTGAGTTTTCCGGTGGAGCCATTACCAATATGGCTGAATTAAATATTGAGGACTCTCAGTTTGGTTCAAATAAGTCTATGGGTGGTGGAGCCATCCAAAACCATTATGATGCAATCTTAAAAGTTTCAGACTCGGAATTTTCATTTAATAAAGGCGATCAGGGCGGAGCAATTTTCACTTTATCTAAATTTGAAGTCACTAAAACAAGATTCAATGCTAATGATGCAAAGTATGGTGGAGGAGCAATAAATTCGTCTGAAAAATCTTCATCATTGATTATTGACTGTAAATTTACAGAACATGAAGCTATGGACGGCGGAGCAATTCTGAATATGAATGAAACCACTATTCGCAGTTGCAAATTCGAGGAAAATCACTCCCTAATCGGTGGGGGCTGTGTTCATAATTTAAATATTCTAAATGTTGAGGATTGTGAATTCCTATCTAACAAATCTGATACTGATGCAGGTGCAATTTATAATAATAACGGTGCAAATTTAAATTTAAAGAATTCTAAATTTCTTTATAATTCTGCAGTTAAACAGGGTGGAGCTTTAATTTTATTGGATTCCACATCAGATATTTCAAATATCGAATTCAAATTCAATGGTGCAAATCTTGGAGGGGCTGTATTAAATTTCGGTAAAACAAAAATTCATGATTCATTGTTTGAGGCCAACAATGCCGGCAGCGGTTCGGGCATTAATAATCATGGTTCGGCTGCATTGGAAATTTCTAAAACGGAATTTATTAAAAATTCTTTAAAATCCAATGGGGATGTAATTACCAATGATTCGGATATTAAATTTATGAACTGTAAATTTTCACAAAATGAAACAGAATCTGTTATTATTTCAAATCAAAACACTATGCTTTGTGTCGATTCTGTTTTTGAAGATAATTCATCAAAATTAATCATTGATAATCAAATGGATTCCACAGTAAAGATATTGGGTGGAAAAATTATAAACAATCGTTTGGATGTATCCGCAATTTGCAATTCTGGCGATAGATGTCTTCTGGATAAAACATTATTTGAAAACAATTCTTCAAAGGAAGACAATTGCAGTGATATTTACAATAAGACTAGTTTATACATCCAAAATCCTAAATTTAAAGATTCAACAGTTACAATTTTTAACGAGGGGCATATTGATGCTTCCAGTGTTTTTTGTGATGATTTAATGCCTCATATTGATGATCATGGAACAGTAGATTGTATTCACAAAGAGCAAGTGCTTGAATTCGGTTTCTTGGAGTTGGACAATTTAATCCACCAAACTGAGGGAAAAATTATTTTAGAAAATGACATATCGATTGGAAGCCATGAGTTGTCTTTTTATGAAGGCGGAATCGATTTAGACATCGATGATTTGGTCATTGACGGACAGGGAAGGTCTATTGATGGGGCTTCAAAATCACGGATTTTCAATGTTTGTGCCAAAAACATTACCCTAAAAAATATAGTTTTTAAAAATGGGCGTTTATTTAATTATAATGAAGAAGGGTCAACTGGCGGAGGAGCAATCAAAGTTTCAAAAGGCGCTTCTCTAATAATTGAGGAATGTAAATTTGAGGGCAATGATGCCGATGATAAGGGAGGTGTTATCTTAAATAACGGAAAATTGGATGTGTTAAATTCAATATTTGAGAATAACAATTCCAAAACTTATGGTGGGGCAATATTTAACCATGATACTCTTAAATTGGAGAATTGTAAATTTAATAATAATAACTCAGAAATGGCCGGCGCCATATTCAATAACGGACAACTGTATCTTGAGGATAATCAGTTCACAGATAACAAATCAAACATTTCCCAGCCGATATTTAACAATGATTCACTTCAAACCGCTAATGACTTAAGCGATTTGGTTTATAATGTAGGTGAATTAAATAAGGTACCGGGTAATATTGAATCATTTGCATATCTGGATGCACAAATCAGACAAAACAGTGAATTGAAATTAAATTGCGATATTAAGTTTGACAATAAATCCGATTATGAACTTAGAAAAGGTATTGAAATTACAAGGGACCTAATTCTTGATGGTAATGGTCATTTTATTGATGGAGATGATTTTTCATCACTATTTTCTATAATTAATGATAAAATTAATGTTATTCTTAAAAATATTACATTTAAAAACGCATATTCTGCAACAAAATCCATTATTGTAAATAAAGCATCACTCACCTTGGAAAACTGCAAATTCATTAACAATAAAACATTTGCTGGTCTGATAAGTAATGAGAATTCTTTAAAAATCATTGGATCAACACTTTCGGCCAATTTCAGCGATAAAAATTCTTTAATAAGAAACTTTAAAGAAGTTGAAATAAATGATTCCAGTTTTATTATCAATTCTTCAAGATGTTCGGGCACTGTATTGTCGAGCGATATTCCAAAAATTGATGAGAATTTAAAATATTCATCCAAAGCATCAGTCATGAACTCTTGTTTTGACAGTAACTATTCGTTTGATTCCGGTGGCGCAATATCAAATGGAGGCTGGTCAATTTTAAATATTGAAAATACAATTTTTATTAATAATCGGGTTTATAATATTGCGGGAGCCATTCATAATAGTGGTGAATTAAAGTTAAAAGATTCTTTATTTGATAATAATCATGCAAGATATGCCGGAGCTATTAATTCAGGCCATTACGGTAACTTAAACATATCAAACACTAAATTCAGAAATAATTCATCAAAGAATGGCGGAGCTATTTACAATGGTGGTGAATTCATATTAAAAGATTCTTTATTTGAAAATAATAATGCACATGAGGGTGGTGGAGCATTATCCGCCAAGCATGCTGGTTTAATTGTGATTTCAAACACAGAATTTATTAGGAATTTTACAGAAGGCTATGGGGGGGCAATTGTCATTCAGGAAGGAGCCGATAAGTTTAGTGTTGACAGTTCAGTTAAAGGAGTCAAAGTAGCTAATTATACAAAGGTAAATATTTCTGATTCTAAATTTGAAAATAACTCTTCTAAAAATAACGGTGGAGCAGTCAATGCTCAAAATAATGTAATGCTGGAGATATCTAATAGTGAATTTATTGAAAATGAATCTGATGATTTCGGAGGAGCTGTTAGTAGTTTTGGCAGTTTAAAAGTAACAGATTCTAAATTCAGTGCAAATAAGGCCAGTAATGATGCTGGTGCTATAATAACTTCTAGTGAAGTTACAGCTGAGGGATGTGAATTTAGTGATAACAGTCCAAATGATATCAAACGGGGATTATAAGTATTATGCTAATTAACAATAAATGGTGATAAAATGGGTTTATTCGATAGATTTAAAAAGAATGAAGCAAAAGAAGAATCCAATGGGGGTTCTCTAACAGATAAACAGGATACTGCAATAAAAT
Organism: Methanobrevibacter sp.; assembly: GCF_017427765.1. GTDB lineage: Archaea > Methanobacteriota > Methanobacteria > Methanobacteriales > Methanobacteriaceae > Methanocatella. The sequence continues at coordinate 104,113 of NZ_JAFRSC010000025.1, forward strand.
GGATTTTGAATTATTTGATGAGTCCAAATCCTACTTTGGTGCAGATTGACATGGCTATTGTAGGCGCGCAGATGTTATGCGATGATCCGTCTTTTACCATGCCTATTAATTTAGGTCCGGAATTAGGTTCTGTATCTGCTGTGAATTGCTTGATATGTTAAATGGCGCTAAAAAACAGTTCTTTTAATAGTTTGCTGATTGGAAGTCTATTAACTTCCAATTTTCTTTTTTAAGTAAAAAATAAATAAAATATAAAAAAATTAATAGTTTTCATTATCTTGGTAATAATGTCATTTTTCCAGGAACCAAATGAACTCCATATACCTTATTGCATTTTTTACACATAACGACCTGTTCTGTGTAGCCTTTCTCTTTTGCAAGAAGTGCACCTTCTTTAAAAGTTATGGTGGTATTGCAATTAGGGCATGTTGCTTTAGCGCCCATTAAACCGTCCATTAAATCATCGCCTCTTCCTATAAACATTTTTTCACCTCCCATCAAATTATTAAAATTTAATTCAAGATAATCTTTAAAATACCTATTTAAAATTTTTCATAATTAAAAATATACCAATCATTATTTAAATAATTGCTTTTTTTTACTTAAAAATGCGAGAATACCTCATCTTCTTAAGTTGAGGATGAATTGCAAGTTTAGGGGTACTTTCGTTTTTTACAAATAATTTAAACCAATTAAGTTGATTTCATTAAAATTTTTAAATTGTTGATCAAAGCTAACTAAATCATGAATATTTGATTCTTGCATGGTTAGGATAATGCTTGAATCAGTAAAGCTTAATTTTGTTTTCCCGCTGTTAGACCCAACAATTCTTTTGAATAGGTCAAATGTTTTTGCAGTGTAGTTAAAAATATTGTATTCATTCAATATTTCAAAGCTATCAATCATGCCATAGTATATTTCTTCAGCAGCAGCTATGTTAATTTTCCTGCCAGTTAATGTTAAGACTTCATTTAGTACATTGTTGTTGATGTGACAGTTTTGTGAGAGAACATTTTCAGTTTCTTCAAGTCTTAAGGCATTTTCATGTAACTCATCATTTGAATTGACATAAGCCAGTATAAATGAAGTGTCCAAAAACATTTTTTTCATTCGTATAAGCTCCTTTTCAATTCCACTGCATTTGTTCTTTCATCAGATTTAAAAGCTCCGCCTAAATTTTTAAAGTTTCTTTTTTTCCTGAAATTTATTTCGGGATTCCCGTTATCATTAATAGCCCATTCTACAACAGTATCATTATCAATATCATAATTTTTCCTTATTTCCTTGGGGATTGTAGTCTGATAATTACTTTGAATTTTACTTGTTGCTAATATAAGCATGTTTTCACCTTTGAAAAATATTAGTTTTACATAATATACTATATTATTTATATCTCTGATAATATAAAATTATCGGAATAAATTAGTTTATCATATTTTTAATTTATTAACAGTTATTAACTAGCAAAAAAAGAAAATGAATATTCAAAATGAATATTCAGTTATTGAAAAGCATACGGGTTTATAATCATATAAATTCCGATACCGGCTGTTATAGCAGTGCCTGAAAACAATAACAAAACTCCTAAACCTCTGTTATTGGTTTTAGTAGATGTAGCAGTGTTCTTTACTTTTAGGCCATCCTTTGTGATTTTTGGGCCTTTGATATCAAGTTTTGTAGGGTTTTTTGTTGGTTGTGCATTTGCAGTATTGTCGGCAACTTTTACAGCGTTGTCAGCAGTTACGGCGTTGTCAATCACGTTTATAGTATCGTTGTTAACTGTTTGTGCGACATCATTGTCAGTTGTGTTTGCAATTTTATTGTTAATATTATTTTCAGCGGTCATATTTGTGTCAACAGGTATGTGTTGTTGATCGATTGTTTGTATAGAGTCATGGGTTACTGTGGTGTTGTCGCTTGCGGCTACGCATGCAACACCTAATGATATTATTAATAGACATAATAATGATAAGATAATTTTTTTCATAATTAACCTCCTTAATTTTTTTTAGTGAAATTGGATTATCACTTACCATTAGCTCTATTAAAGGCCTTATATAAATTTTTTCGAATGTAAGTGCTCACTTGCATCTTAAATAAAAAATAAACATTAAATAGGTATTTATATCAAATTATGATGGAAAATATTTGAAAAAATATATTTTTGGAAAACATGGGGTATGCTTTTAACAACATATTGTATTGTGAGGAGGTTAATTATCTTAATAATGCAAGAATACCATGACTTCTGTAAAAGTCGGGGATGAATTGCAAGATGGGTATACTTATATTAAATATGATTTTTAAAGGGTATTTTCTATTTTTATCAGATTTTAGTTTGTTATTTTTGTGTATTTTGTGTTGAGTGTACTTTATTTTTTTTTCTTTTGTTGATGGATATTACTTTTCAATTGCTCTCTGTAAATCTTTATATGTTTTTTTA
>NZ_JAFRSC010000026.1 GCF_017427765.1 Methanobrevibacter sp.
GTAGAATTTGTTAAAGTATCTAAATTTTTCCCATCCACTCAAATATGCCACAAATGCCAAGAAAAAAAATGAAAACCTCAAAGGACTTAAAAATCTAGAAATACGGGACTGGGACTGCCCGCATTGCCATACACATCACGACCGTGACTGGAATGCGGCCATTAACATCCTTAATAAAGGATTAGAAATCGTCGGGACGACGGTGCAGTAAAATTTCCAAAAAAATAAACTATATTTTTTTTGGTTTACGAATCCCCGTCGTCAACACGACAGGGAAGTTCAATTTCAAATAACTATTCAGCTTATTATTTTTTTATATGCAAAAGTCAAAATTGGAATATAATTATACAAATATTTATATATATTTTATTCCAAAATAGTATTATTTGAGATTTTGGAGGAATAACATGGTTGAAACAATAGGCGATAGGATAAAAAAATTGAGAAAAATGCATAATTTTACTCAAGAACAAATTGCAGATTATTTAGGATTTAAACAAACACAAATTGCCAAATTAGAAAATAATGATAGGAAATTAAAATCCTCTTCACTAAATAAATTATGTGAACTTTATAATTGTCCTAAAGAATATATTTTAAAAGGAATTGGTAACTATTCCAAAGATGAATTTAAATTTAGATCATCAAAAGATTTAGATTTAAATACATTAGCAAATATGAATAGGGTAATTAGAAACCTTAAGGAATTAAATGAATTAAATGGTGATTAAATGAATTCATATAAACTTAATCATTTAGCCATGGAATTCCGATTAGATATTGGTTTAGATTATGGTACTCCATTAGATTTTTTTCCTGTAATTACAAGTAAATTAAAAAATCTAACAATTGTGTTTATAAAAATGGATGATAAAATAAGTGGGGCCTGCTTTAAAGTTGATTCACAACAAATCATGTTTATTAATTCCAAACATCCCAAAGGAAGGCAAGTATTCACTGCAGCTCATGAAATTTATCACTTATTTTATGAGGATACAAATTTCACAATTTGTAATCTAAATAGTAATGATGAAATCGAAAAAAATGCAAACAGATTTGCTTCATTCTTATTAATGCCAATTAATGCATTATATTCTTATAAAAAGGAGAATAATATAGAAAAATGGAATTTGAATTCCATAATTGACTGTGAACAATATTTCCAAATTTCTCATGAAGCACTGCTTTATAGATTAAAAAGTGGGGGCGACATCACATTTGATGAATTTAACTTGTTTAAACCGAACATTAAAAACAATGCTCTACATAGGGGATATGATTCCAGTTTATATGAACCTTATATCGGTAAAGATTATACTATAGGCAATTATGTGAGATTAGTTGAGGAAGTTTACGAGAAAGATTTGATTTCTAATGGAAAACGGGAAGAATATCTTATTCAAGCATATCTAAGTGATTTGGTGTATAATTTGGAGGACTTATGAGTGATAAAGAGATATTCTATGATACCGATTGTCTAAGTAGTTTTATAAGTATTAATGATGTTACAATACTAAAAGAAATGTTTGAGAAAGTAATTATTCCTTATGAAGTATATGAAGAATTTTCTCGAGTAATTATATTGAAAAAACGTATTGACGATTTGCATTATGAAGGATTTTTAGAAATTAGGGATTTTGATGTTGAATCCGAAAGTTATACTCTTTTTCTAAAGCTTTGTGATGGAGAATTCACCGGAAGGAAAATTGGTGATGGTGAAGCAGCTGCTATTACATTAGCTGTGGAAAATAATGGTATTTTGGCCAGTAATAATACTAGGGATATTAATGATGCAGTCAAACATTTCAATTTAACTAGAATAAGGACTGGAGATATACTCGTCAAAGCATTTAACTGCGACATGATAACTGAAAAAGAAGGAAATGAAATTTGGAATAAAATGCTTAATCAAAAAAGATATTTAACTGAAAAATCATTTTCAGATTACTTAAAAAAATATCCAAAAACCCTATTTTAATTTTATTTAACCTTATTAAGTGAAAAAAATTCGGAATCTCCACCTCTTATAGGGAGGGTGGTTCAAAAATTAATCTTCGTTATCACAAAGATTGGAATGTCATTATTGATAACTAACTTTATATACTATAAAACATTAAATATCATTTAGTAACCTAAAGTAAGATTAATTAAAATCTATACTTTTTACACTAATAAATGGAAAAATTTCATGAAAAAAGGAGTAAGTACACGAAAATTCGAGTACAACCTAAAGTAATTATATTATAAGGAGGTAATCTCTTGGCATTTAAAGATTATTTTAAATTTAATAAAGATAAGACAACATTTATTTTTGTAGGTGGTAAAGGTGGAGTTGGTAAAACTTCAGTATCTTCCGCTACTGCATTATGGTTGGCCGAACAGGGTAAAAAAACTTTAATCGTATCAACTGACCCTGCACATTCCCTTGCAGACTCACTGGAAGTACCAATTGGCAGCTATCCGCGTGAAATAAAAACAAATTTATTTGCAGTTGAAATAGACCCTGACGAAGCAATGGCTCAAAAACAGGCACAATTGGAGGCTCAAAAAGCAGCAAATCCATCTGAGGATGGGGGATTATTGGGAATGGATTTCCTATCTGACCAGTTGGATATGGCATCATCTTCTCCTGGAGCTGATGAAGCGGCTGCATTTGAAATGTTTATGGGTGTGATGAATTCCGATGAATTTGATGTTGTAGTCTTTGATACTGCTCCAACAGGACATACTTTAAGATTATTATCTTTCCCGGAAGTTATGGATTCATGGGTTGGTAAAATGATGATGCTTAAGGCAAAATTAGGCACTGCTACCAATGCACTTAAAAAAATCATGCCGTTTATGGATGCAGTAGATGATCCTCAAACTTCTGAAGATTTAAAAAGAACCAAAGAACAAATTGACCAGGCAAAAGAAGTTTTATCAGATCCTAATAGAACCACATTCAAGATGGTTGTAATTCCGGAAGAGATGTCAATTTATGAATCTGAAAGGGCTCTTGAAGCACTTGCAAAACATGATATCACTGTTGATAGTGTTATTGTAAATCAAGTAATGCCTGATATCTGCGATTGTGATTTCTGCCATTCAAGACACAAGTTACAGCAAAAACGTTTAGCTTTAATTGACCAGAAATTCCCAAACCAGCACATTGCAGAAGTTCCTTTATTTAAAGATGAAGTTAAAGGTCAGGAAAAGTTATTAAAATTAGCTCACATCCTATATGATGATGAGGACAATGATGAAGTAGTTCAAGAAGCTATTCAGTTATAATAAGTTAAGGTATTAATTATTCTTAACTTTAAATTCTTTTTTTAAAAAAATAAATAAGTTAAAATAACGAGTATTTTAACTTTTAAATAGATTATACCAGCTAGTCACGCCCAGAATTATTATCATCAGGGCGGATATGGTATAATCCATAGAACCGGTCAATATCAATAAAATAATTTCATAAATTAGACAAATTAGAAATATGATGTCTAATATCTGAATTATTTTGGGCTGATTTTTGAATTTTTCAATTATTTTCATTTTACAACTCCTTTCCAGCTATTGTCCCAGTATTTTGTAGGAATGCTGTATGGTGTCCAGTAATCACCTTCAAAATATTGATAGGTTTCTGTCTTAGTTAGATGTTTGGTTTTTCCATTACTAATGTATATTGCATTATTTCTGTCTAAAGTCAGATCTTTGTTGATTGTAACTTCAATATAATCATATCCTCCATTTTTATTTGGAATGTTATAAACTTTCTTGTTTTGAAGATATCCCGGTCTTGTGAATGTATATTTGTCCATAACTGCATACCATTCTTTTTCATTAACCACTTTATTTCTGTATGTCGTACCAACGGTTTGAACAACAGCCATTGTTGAAAATAATCCCAAATAAGCTGATGAGGCACCTGTCAGTACTTTGTTTAATATTTCTTTTCCAACCAGGTATGTAATGTAGCTTGCTGGTTGTGCATTATTTAGAATTTCAGATATTCCTTTTGAAAGGGACCCTAAAGTGTTTCTGATTCCGGCAATAATGTCTTTGGGCATTATGCCTACACTACAACAGTCTTTCGTTGTGGATATTGTTGAGCCTTTATAAACATTGTCATTGTGGTATAATAGCACATTAGCCACTCCATTCGATGTGTTATATGCTATAACGGATTGGGTTGTGTCTTCCGAGAATATGTAAATCATTTCACCTAATTGGGTGATGCTGAATCTGTTTAGTGAAATTGAATTAAAAACATTTTCAAGGGAATTCGTTGAGTTTTGCTTATATCTCCATTCAACTTCAGATAATGCATAATCCTCTAAATTTGGCAGGTTTAGAGAATTGATTAGTCTGAATAATAAAACATTTTTTTCAGCTCCACTGACGTCCATGCCCATATCTGCATTTAATATGTTTAGATATGTATCCTCCAGGTTAATGCCGCCCATTATTGTTAATGTGTGTCCTCTTTTCCAATTTACGTTATATTCTTTGGAATAACTGTTTGCCATCTCATCTGCAAGCCAGGCGGTTTCCAGTGATGCCAAATGCATTCCATAAACATTCATCACTCCGAATCTGTCCAAATATTTTTTATTGTCATTGACCCAATTTTCCAAAATTGTTTTTGTTATTTTTTCATTGATTATGCTGTATGACTGAAGAACCTCAAAACCTAACGTTTTTCTGTAGTTTTCACCAAGACCATAGCTAATGATTTCTGTTTTTTTAAGCTCTTCTTTATCATTTACCATAAATTTCGTTATTATTTCTTCTTTTGAACAGTAGCCTTCAATGCTTTTACCGAAATATGAAAATGTAACTGGGGTATTGGTGTTTGCGAACTTTATCGATTGCGTGTTGTGGTTTGTAATTTCATCATAGCTTTTATAGTCAAAGTCATAAATGGTTTTTTGATAAAATTTGGCTAAACTGTATTTCAGACCCATTTCATCAAAGCTTTGGGTTTGAAAGTTCACTTTGGCCATTATCTTGTCATTCTGCATATATGTTAATGTTTCACTGTTTAGAGATCCTCTGTCGGCATAAAACCCGAATAATTCGACATTGTCTTTGGTATTGGATTGATAGTCAATTTGAGTATATCCGCTTATTCGAGAAATTATCAGTCCTGTTCCCTTAAAATTATTTTTATTTGTGTCAGTTTTCATTTCACTTCCATCTAATGGGATAAAATAGCTTTTGTATCCGAGAACAATTGAATCCAATCCGTTAATGCTTGACGTTGAAAACAGATAACCGTTGTTTTCAGTTTGCACAATGAATGTTTCTATTTTCGGCATCTTTATTATTCCGTTTAAACCTGTCTTCAGTGAATATGCTGAATTTTGATATACGTGGGGGATTGTTACATTAACATAATTTGGAATCAGTGTGGAATGAATGAATTTTGATGTTTTTATAACCTTATTTACAGTTATCTTATTTGTTGCTTTCAGACCGTCAAATTCGGTTGTTATTGTGTATTTTCCGGGGTTTAATTTTATTTCTAATGTTGCAATGCCGTTTTTATTGGTAGTTTTTGTATAGGTTTTGCCATTTACTTTTAATGTGGCTTTTTTACCGGCTGCCGCTTTACCGTTATTATTCAGTATTTTAACATTAAATTTTCCTGTTTCACCTTCTTTTATTGTCAAATCCTTTGTTTCAATCAGCGATTTGATTGTGACTGTTTTTGTAAGTGTCTCTGAAGTTTTTGTATTGGTAATTGAAATGCCATATTTTCCGGGCTTCAGGTTTATCGCTAATTTTGCGATACCCTTTTTATCGGTTTTGACAGAATACGTTTTACCGTTCAACTTAAGTTTCACTTGGGTATTTTTCAGAATTTTTCCTTTTTTATCATAGAAAGTGGCCGAATAGGGTGATGTGTTCTTGTAGTATTTTGCCAAATCGCCGCATTTTATGGTACTTTTAATTGTAACTGTACTTTTTGCGCTACTTTTTTCAAATTCATTATTTCCGTTGCATATGCTTAAAACGCTATATTTTCCGCTTTTATAATTTAGATTTATAGATACTTTCCCGTTTTTGTCTGTCGTTTTTGTAAATGTTTCTCCGTTAATTTTTATCTGAACTTTAGCATTTCCGATTGTCTTTTTGCCGTATTTTAATGTCGCTGAAAATTTGCTTCCGTCCTTATAGTACATGTTTACATTAGGTGCAGTTAATGTGGTCTTTTTTTTAGTTATCACTTGGGACTTGGAAGCGGCACTTAATTTTATTTCATCACTTGTGGCACTTAGTTTTTCATTATCCTTTTCTACACTTATTTTACTTAAATCCTGGTTAGGATTAGGTTGTTGAATACTTATTGTTGTTTTATTTTCAATTTCGCTGGCAGAAACTGCCGATATCAAAAAAACAAATAAGAAAATAAAACATATGGTGTTTATTTTTTTATTCATAGTATCTACCTGACGTTAATTTTTTTAATTAACAATCAAAGTATGATTTCTAGAATATAAATGTTTTAATCTTTAAAATAAATGGTAAATGACTTTTAAAATGAATTTTACAGATAAATTGTTCTAATATATGACCATAATGCACATATAGGTAAATTCACTTTGAGCAATGTCTTTTAAAGTGGCTTCTACAATTTGCTCATCAGGGTAACTGAGACGTTCGCAGACAACAACTTTTCGATTTGGCTCAACGCCATTGTCAAGTAAAAACTGAGCCATGTCCTTCACTTTTCTTGAAGGAAGCGCAATGGTTGTCTTTCCATTGTTTATGACCGGCAGAATGTCTTCAATATTTTCCCTTCCATGAAAAGTCATCACATTGGCATTGTCCCACTGAATGTGGCATCTTCCGGCAGCAAGCTGAAGTGAACTGATTCCGGGAATTACTTCGATATTGTCTTTATCAAATCCTTTTTCATCTGAAATTCTTAAAACTGTATTCAGCACTCCTGAAAAACCCGGATCGCCGGTTGATAATATGGAAACAGTATTTCCGTTGCAAGCTAGCTGAACACCCTCTTCGATTTTATCCAATAAGTCTTTCACGTTAAAAGGAATTTTTCCTTTAACATCATCAAAAAGCTCTATTGCTCTTGTACTTCCAACAGTATAGTCGCTTGCATTTACTGTGTCAACAGCTTTTTTTGTTAGATATTCGCTTGCACCGGGACCAATTCCAACAATATAAATTTTTCCGCTCATTTTAACCATCGATTCCTAATTTTTCTATAAATGTTTCTTTTAGCATTTCTCTGGTTTCATCAGAATAGCTATTGTCATTTTCGTCATGTAAAGTAAACATTGCGAGTTCAAAGACAATTCTGTTCATGGATTTTCCATATTCTGTCAGGTAATATTCTGTTGTCACTGGGGTGGTGTTTAAAACGACTTTTTCTATCAATCCATTTTCTTCCAGCTCTTTAAGGCAATTTGACAACACTTTATTGCTCAATTTTGGTTTATCTTCTTTAAACTCTTTGAAATGTTTTTTACCAAAAAACATGTCTCTTATGATTTGTATGCTCCATTTTTTATTAATCAGATTCAGAGTTTTATCAACGGGACAAACTATCTTTTCGGTGTTCATATTATTAACTTTGTTTAAATGTTATATATCTTTTGTTAGTTACTTTCAAGTAACCAGGTTGCTTTTTAGTTACAAAAATCATTTAAATATCTTAAATTATATTATTATTAACAAATTATTTGGAGGGATTAAAATTAAAACTGCTGAACAACTGGATTTTTTAATTAATTACTTGATTGATGAGAGAAATGAAGTTATTGATATTCCGAATGATATTCAATCTAAGAAAAATTTGTTACGATCTCTAATGAATATAAGAATGCCCTCTGAAGTTAGTGAGGAATTTTTAAACATTCAGGATGATTATTTGACAAATGAAACTTTAAATAAGACTTTAACATCTTTAAATGATATTGAAGAGGTTAAAGGCAATGTTGCACTTTGGAAAGGAGATATTACAACCTTAAAGGTTGACGCAATCGTAAATGCCGCAAACTCAAAATTGCTTGGCTGTTTTATACCTATGCACAACTGCATTGACAATGTGATTCACTCAGCAGCCGGCGTTCAACTAAGGCAGGAGTGTAATGAAATCATGCAAGGTTCAGACGAGCCAATCGGTAAAGCTAAAATCACAGATGCTTATAATCTACCTTCAAAATATGTAATTCACACTGTCGGTCCTGCAATACCTCAGGGAATGCTTCCTTCTAAAGATGATGAGAATGCATTGGCTAGCTGTTATAGGTCATGTTTGGAAATTGCCGATGAATATGACCTTGAATCTATTGCATTCTGCGGTATTTCAACAGGGGTTTTTAATTTTCCACAGGATTTGGCAGCCAGAATTGCCATTAACACAGTAGAAGAATATTTAAAATCACATGAAACAGATTTGCATGTAATCTTTGATGTATTTTCAGAGGAATCATATTCAATATATAAAAACTTATTGTGGGGGGATGAAGATGGATAAATTCGTTTTAAGACTAGACAATGCTATTAAAGCTATAAATGATGCTGATTATATAATTATTGGTGCTGGTGCAGGATTTTCGGCAGCCGCAGGTATAGAGTATTCGGGAAAACGTTTTGATGATAATTTCCAGGATTTCATTGAAAAATATGGGGTTCAGGATATGTATTCTGCAACCTTTTATCCATATGGGACTCAGGAAGAGAAATGGGCTCATTGGGCTCGTCATGTCTATGTAAACAGATATTCAGTTGGAAAAACAAAATTATATGGTCAGTTGCTTGATTTAGTAAAGAATAAGGATTATTTTGTCTTAACAACCAATGTTGAGCATCAATTTTGGATAAATGGCTTTGAAGATGAGAGAATTTTTGCAACTCAGGGGGATTATGGGCTCATGCAGTGTGCCACAGCCTGTCATGATAAATTGTATTCGAATGAAGAACTTGTTTTAGAAGCTATTGAAAAAACCGAAAACTGTAGGATTCCGTCTGATTTGGTTCCGGTATGTCCTGTTTGCGGCGGGAATATGGAAATTAATGTCAGAAAGGACAATTTCTTTGTTGAGGATGAAAAATGGCATGAAATGAGCGAAAATTATTCTAAATTCTTACAGGGTGTTGACGAAAATAAAAATATTGTATTTCTTGAGTTGGGTGTAGGCTTTAACACTCCAGCCATTATAAGATATCCCTTTGAACAGATGACCTATAATTATCCAAACACTACATTAATCAGATTAAATAGGGATTATCCTCAAGCAATTCCTGAAAACAGGGATAAGACAATAAGCTTTGATGAGGAAATTTCTGAGGTGTTTGATTATTGGATCAGTAGGATTTAAATATTTTTTAAATTCTCTATTTCTTTTTTTAAAAATCCATATATGGATTCTGCTCCAATTAGCTCTCCGGGATTTTCCCATTCATGAGGGTATAAAATAAACGGTTTAGTTTGGTTTCCTCCAAGTCCTCCGTGACTTCCAATCAGTTCTTCAAATGCGCAAACTTCATCATTTTCCGAATCATAAAAACTGTTCACCAGAATATCAGGCATATTGTCGAATGCATTTTGTCTTTTTAGATGTCTGGAAGCATTTTTTCCAAACCCTTCAAGAGGGTCTTCTCCGACTATTTTTTCATTATCAATATAGTTTATTCCATTTTTACCTATTGCCATTGCGCCATTGTTTATGGAGTTTACAAGTATAAACCCAATGCCTGAATGTTTAACAAGACCCGGAATCAAATCAGGAAATAGCATTACAATTTCTTCGTAGCTTAAACGTTGTTTCCATTGTGTCAAATAGATTAATCCCATATTTCCGGATCCTAAAACTATTAATTCGGAATCCTTTACTTTTTTTGTGTCGTGCTCAACACTTTCGTGGCCCCGGATGTAATCTAGACTGTTGGCGTATTTTTCCCGCAGATTAATGTACTGTTCATTTTCAAAGATTATTGCAGGTTTTCTGTTTTCTATTTCTTTTCTGATGTTTTGAATTGATTTGTTTTCATCAAATAAATTGTAGCGAATATCTCCAACTTTTTCTTTAATATTTTTTATCTGTTTATTTTCCGGAATGACTGCATCTCTAAAGTGGTCAATGTTGTACTTTGTTTTAAATATTTTCAAATCCTCGGGAAGCAATCTTCTAACGTAATCTCCCAGTGTCATTCCATATCTCTGTTTGAATGTTGCGCCAAAACTCTGTCCATGATCGGATAACACCACTAACTTATAGTCTCTGTCACTCATCTCAATAGCAGAGGAAAGTCTTTGGAATTGAAGGTCAATTTGTTTTAAAACACTCCAAACATCGTCATCTTCTACTCCTGAGTGATGAGCTACTTCATCATAACCCATAAATGTTGCATAAGCAGTATCAATGTTTCCTGTCAATATTTCGCCGGTTAGGATTTCTGTAGTAGCTTCTCTTAAAACCACATTAGCTCCTGCTCTAACGGCAGCATAAACTATTGTTCTTCTAATCTTGGGTTGAATATTTTTTATATAATGAACAATTTGTGATTTTAACTCAAGGATAATATCCCACAAGAATAGAACGAAAATTCTGGGGAAATTGTAGGTGTCTAAAAATACTGTGTGCAAACTTTTACTGTAGATTCTTTTTAATCCCTCCAATTTGGATGATGTTAATGTGGTTAGTTTGCTGTCTCCGGAAAACATGTTGGCAATGCTTATCCCGTCTACAAGCAGACCTTCCCCATTACTTATTCTCTTTTCAATTTCAGGAGTGTCGCTTAATTTTCCAGAAACTATTATCCGATTGTCATTTTCTTTTTCAACCCATCTGTATGCCACAATGTTTTTATTGTTTCCGTGCAGGATTCCAGCTTGGCTTGCTCCGGTTTGTGAGGACAAATCAGTTTCCCATTCCTTAAGGGTATGTGTTTTTTCATCTAACCACAGTTTTAAATTAGGCATGACTCCTTTATCTATGGCTTTTTGTAACGTGTTTTTTGACAGACCATCAATTTCAAGCATTATAACTCCAGGATATCTTTTTTTATATGCAGTTTTTCTTTTTAAAGCATATTTTAAAATGTTTTTCATGTAACTGTCAAAGTAGTTTGTGTGGGTAGTGTTTATCACAAATGTTGTAACTATTGCCATCACTATCGGAACTTGAAGCGCTCCATAAAAGCCGACATAAACTCCCGGAATAAAATATGCTGCGATATAAAATATCAGTGAATTAATAAACAGGTTTGCGATACCTAATGTGAATATGATAAATTTCATTAGAAATCTCTGAAAAATAGGCCATAGCAGTGAATTTGCAATTGATACAGCAATTACAATTATGATGGCATTATACCAAGGACCGACTGTAAAATCAGCGCTGATGTAATCTGTTGCATATATTGCTATTATATTGGCTAATGCCAGCAGCAAATATGTTATTAATGTCCTTGAGTATGAAATTAATCTATTTTTAATCATTCTATCAATATTTTTTGTTTTTTAGTCGTTTTTAGTGTGATTATTGTAATTTCAGGCTTGCAATTGATTCTGATTCTAAAAGAATTTGTTCCAAGACCTTTGCTTGTGTATTGAATCATATTTCCAACTTTATAAATTCCGACAGGGAATTTTGTTGAATTTGGTCCTCTAAATGGGGTTGTTTCAAATTTTGGTATGATAAATTGGCCTCCATGGGAATGGCCTGAAATCTGCAAATCAAACTTGTTTGTTTGTGAGGATTGCTTTGCAAAATCCGGTTCGTGAGCGAGCAATATTGTTGGAATGTTTTGAGGTAATTTTTCAATTACTTTATCTAAATCATCTGCACAAACAGTACTTGAATCAACGCCTGCCAAATTTAAACGGTCTTTGCCTTTTTTAAGGGTAACAACATCATTACTTAAATCAACAACATCTGAGGCTTTAAATATATCCCTTACTTTTTGTGCGCCCATCCAGTGGTCATGATTGCCTAAAACACCGAATTTTCCATCAGGAGCTTTTAATTTTTTAAATGATTTTTTTAAAGAATCCAAATAGCAATCTATTACATATGAAAAATAATCGCCTGTTAAAGTAATCAGATCAATGTTTAAGGCGTTTACATAATCAATTAGGTCATCTAGATACTCGGGATTAATCCATTGACCCAAATGGATATCTGTTAAATTTAAAATGCGATAATTGTTAAAATTCCAGCCCAAATTTTCCAATTCAATATCAATTTCAACCAAATCAATGTTTTTTTCACTAAACTTTTTGTCTGGAAGTGAATATGTTATAGCATCCTGAATGCCTTGGCGAACTTTCATTGCTGAAGGTTTCTCAATTTCTTCATCTTTCATGTATTTTATAATTTACTTTCTGAAACTATTTATAATTTTAAAAACATACATTTAGGTGTTATTAATTAAAGTGATTATTATGCTTCAAATTGCAGTTTGTGGAAAACCAAATGTTGGAAAATCATCTTTTTTCAATTCAGCAACAGCATCTGGTGTTGAAATGGCTAATTATCCATTTACAACAATTGATGCAAACAAGGCTGTTGCTCATGTAATTAAAGATTGTCCATGTAAGGAATTGGGCGTTACATGCAATCCTCACAATTCAATTTGTATAGATGGAAAAAGATTGCTTCCAATTGAATTAATAGATGTTGCAGGATTGGTTCCTGGAGCACATGAAGGAAAAGGATTAGGTAATAAATTTTTAGACGATTTAATGCAGGCTAAAGTATTCATAAATGTTATTGATGCTTCAGGTTCTACAGATTTGGAAGGAAATCCTGTTGACGCTGGAAGTCACGATCCACTTGAAGACTTGGAATTTTTAGAAAACGAGATTGTAATGTGGATGTATGGAATTTTATCAAAAAATTGGGTAAGACTTATCAGAAAAGTAGGTGCTGAGCATTTAGATATCTCAAAAGTATTGTTTGACCAGCTGTCCGGTACTGGTATAGCTATTGAAGATATTATTGAGGCTAAAAGAACAGTTGAACCTGATTATAACAAATGGGAAGAAGAAGACTTAATTGAGCTTACAAGAAATATCCTCCATATTGCAAAGCCAATGATGATTATTGCAAACAAAGCGGATTTGCCAACTTCCAAAGCAAATATCGAAAGAATTAAGGAAAAATATCCGAATGTTATTCCAACATCTGCAAATTCCGAAATTGCACTTGTAAAAGCAAATGAATCCGGTCTGATAAGTTATGTTTCAGGTGAAGACCATTTTGAAATATTAAAACCTGATGAGTTATCCGAACCTCAAAAGAAAGCTTTGGATTATATTCAAGCTAATATTTTGGATGTTTATGGAAGTACCGGTGTTCAGGATGCTTTAAACTATGGTATTTTTGAGCTATTGGATAATATTGTGGTCTATCCGGTTCAGGATGAAAACAAATACACTGACCAAAAGGGCAATGTTTTGCCTGATGGATTTTTGGTCAAAAGAGGCTCCACTCCTCGTGAGCTGGCTTATATTGTCCACACAGACATTGGAGATAAGTTCATGCATGCAGTAGATGCCAGATCTAAAATGCGTGTGGCCAGTGATTATGAACTCAAAGACGGCGACATTATTAGTATTATTACAAGAGGTTAATTCCTCTGCTTTTTTTTAATTTTATTTTAGGTGATGATTTTGCAGAAGGTTAAAATCACAGTTGTTAAAAAAGTCAGGCATGATGATTTAATTGAAAAATATGAAAATCCTCTAGAGCATGAGTGTGATGTTGAATTAAACCAGGTTTTCATTGCAAACGGATGGGAAAAACCTGAAAATTTCTGTGACAGCGCATGGGAAAGTCTTTCTCCATTTGTACTGGCTTTAGCTAACGGTGCTGAAGATTTCTATGACGGTTGGATGAAGAATAAAAAATCTGCCATGATATCCTGCAATGACGGTTTTAGGCCTGTAAGTTTTCTTTTAGAAACAATGGATGAGAAAGCGGATTAATCATTAACAGATAATATGGCTGAATTAATCGATAAAACTGTAACCTTTTTTAAAAAAGAGATTGTATTTTGCATATCATTAATTTTAGCTATTGTATCTTGTTTTTTTGTTGAACCGAGTAGTAATTATTTTCATTATATCAATTGGCAAACGATTATACTGCTTTTTGTAATAATGGTCATTGTTGAAATTTTAAAAAATTTATCTGTTTTTGAGATTCTGATTCGAAAATTAGTAACTAGAACAGCAAATACGCGAAATCTTGTTTTAGTTTTAGTATTTGCTTGTTTTTTTAGCTCCATTTTTATTACAAATGATGTTTCTTTAATTATTTTTGTACCATTCGCCATTTTGGCTTTAAAAAAAGTTGAAAAAACAAATTTAATAATATTTACAGTCTGTCTGCAGACCATAGCAGCTAACGTGGGTTGTATGGTTCTTCCTATTGGTGCTCCACACAATATTGTAATGTATACTGTGTCTAATATATCATTTACATCATTTTTCTTATTGCTTTTACCTTATATTATCGTATCTATGCTATTTTTAGCAATATTATTATTTTTTATTCCTAACAACGATATAGTTTTACCTGAACTAAGTAAAATAGAAATCAATAGGAAAAACTTCTTTAAAAGAATTTTATTTGGTGTTGATTATTATTTGCTTTTAACTTTTATTGCTCTTTTTATTTTAATAGGCAATCTGGAAAATATCGCGTTTTTCAAATCATTTTTTACCAAGTGGATTGTTGGAAATGAGGTTCTCTGTGGTGTTATTTCATCTCAAATTATTTCCAATGTTCCTGCAGCAATGTTACTTAGTGGTTTTAGCACTAATTATGAAGCCATTATTGTTGGAATTAATATTGGAGGTTTTGGAACCCTTATAGCCTCTATGGCCAATTTGATTTCCTATAAAATTCTTGTTCGCGAATTTGATGATTTTAAAATTAAATATTTGATTGTTTTTACAGTTTTAAATGTAATTTTACTGATAATCTTTTTTGGAGTTTACATATTCGCGCCTAATTAAAATATAACGCCAGGTTTGTTTTGATTTTGATAAGCATACCATGTACTGTTTTCAATTAAAAATTCCCTTGCCAGATATTTGACGATTTCTGGTGTTTCACCGTCTATCGCAATCTTGGCTTCAACTTCTTCATATAAATGTTTCATTCTTTTATGGTCTTCTATAGTGTCTGATAGTGACATCTTTCCATAGTAGCTTGCACCAAATAATGCTATTGCTGAAAAAGTTCCCAGAGCTATTTTTAATAAGGCTCTAACAAGGTTTGCATCAATATTTCTTGGGGGATTACTCAACATGATAGATTCAAAAACTAGTGTGGCGACATATGCGATTATACTTAAAGCGATTGTAATTTGGACAATGCGAGTATTCTTTTTTTCTTTCGGTTCTTTTTTTTCGATAGCACCTATATGGTATTTTTTTTGTGATCTAATCCAAATGTCTGAAATTTGTTTGATTTGAGTTATCTTTTTAGGTGTTTTAGGTAGGATTTCTAAAATCCAAGGCACACCCTCTTTAGTAAACCATGGAATAATGGTTTTCACATCAGTTTCATTTCCTGATATTAAAAGGAAAAATTGCACACGAAGTGTTTCAGCAAGTACTCTATATTCCAGGTATTTTCTATGGGAATCCCATCGCATTGCTAAATCACTGAAGAAATATGAAATTATTATTAGGGGGATGCATGTGAATATGAGCAAATGCCATTCGGCTTCATCATAAAGAAGAAATATAAAAATCAATGCACTTCCCATAAATGCCAATAAAAAGAGATTTCTTTCGTGTTTTTTAAAATTCTCTATACTTAAAGCATCAGCATAGCTGTACATCTCATCGATTTCTTTTAATGTTTCATCTGTTATTGGCTCATCCATAATGTGGTCTAAGTAACCTGTGTAATTTGCCTTGTCTTCTTTAAAAACTTCTGTTCCGTTCATGTAATTGGACCACTATTTTTTTAAACTATTCATCTAATAAATCAGCTACTTTTTTTGCAATAAATACGCAACAGTCAACACATGGGGACTTATCGACTCCATTATTGGTTATCTTATCACATCTGACTGTTCCATATTCATCTTTAAATGAATTGAAAATTTCCTTTGCATTGGATTTGATTTTTGAGGTATCATCTAAAATTAAACCGTTTGCCATTAAGGCACCGGTAACTGCACCGCAGGTTCCTTCATCAAATGTTCCACCCATTCCGCCTGCAAATCCGCAAGCTAATTTTGTCATCTCTTCGGTTGTGATGTCCACACCGGCAGTTTCACAAAGTCCCATTAAAGTTGACTCAGAACAGCTTTTAGATTTTCGGTATTCTCTGATTTTATCCTCTAAAATTTTTTCGTCAAGCTTCATAATGCAATCTCCTGAATTTGTTAATTAATTATATTAATTAAGAATTTTATATAATTATTTGTTAAATTTATCAGGTGAAAAAAATATGCATCCAAGACCGAGTCCAATTGCTGCGTCTCTCTACACTTTAAGAGACATGAATGTTGATGTTATTATTATGCATGGGCCAAACGGTTGCTGTTTTAGAACCGGTCGTTTACTTGAAAGTGACGGGGTAAGGGTTCTGACAACCGCAATGGCAGAAAACGATTTTATTTTAGGCGCCGGCGAAAAGCTGGAGGAAACTTTAATTAAGGCTTATGACATGTTTGAACCGAAACTGATGGGCGTCGTTGGAACATGTGCAAGTATGATTATTGGTGAAGATTTAAAAGAAGCCATAGCCAATGCTGATTTGCCGTGTACTGTAATTCCAGTTGAATCCCATGGGGGATCAGGGGAAGGTGACAATACTGTAGGAGCCATCATGGTTTTAGACGCAGCTGTTGAATGTGGTGTTATACCAAGAGATGAGGCAGACAGACAAATTGAAATGCTTGAAAAAGCAACAGAAGTTGAAAAAACCCGTGGAATGGCACAGGGTAAATATATCAAACCTAATTTCGGCGATTCCAAGGAAAATGTTGCAAAAATTGTTGTTCAAGCTTTAAAGGATGGAAATAAAGTTGCTTTTGTACATAATGCTAAAAAAGAAACAGCATATCTGTTTGCAGATATTATCAACTTTGATTATAAAGACATTAACAGTGATAATAAACCAATTATTGTAGCTAATTTGGATGAAAACACAGGTCTTGAAAGAATCAGGGGCCATGCAAGAAATATCGTAAATCAACTGCCGATGGATATTGACTATATAACTGGTGGACTTGATGAATATCCGGTAACAGCAAATGCAGCGGCACAATATCTGAAAGATAAGGATTTGGACTTGATTGTCGTATTTGGAGTTCCTCATGCATTTCCAATTGAGGAATTTGACGTTGAATCTGTTGCAGTAACTGATGGGCCTCGTTTGGTTGAGCCTCTTAAAGATTTGGGCTATACTCATGTTGTAGCGGAGCTTGACGCACATTCAAAAACTTTAGGAACTGAAGAAATAGTATTTTCCGATTTTGGCGGAATGATTAGAGCAGCTATCGGATGGTTGGAATAAAATGATTACAATTATTGATTATAAAAGTGGAAATTTAAAAAGCATTTCCAACGGTTTTAAAAAAATCGGTTGTGATTATCAGATTACTGATGATAAAGAAATAATTGCAAACAGTGATTATCTGGTTCTTCCGGGTGTCGGAGCATTTGGAAGTGCAATGGAGAATTTAAAACCGTTTGAAAGTGTTATTAAAGAGCATGTTGCTGATGACAAGCCATTTCTTGGAATATGTCTTGGCCAGCAGGTACTGATGAGTGAAAGTGAGGAATCTCCAGGCGTTAAAGGTCTGGATTTATTTAAGGGGCATGTTGAAATGCTTCCAAAAGGTGTTAAAATACCTCATATGGGTTGGAATAAATTAAATGTAGTCAATAATTCTCCTATTCTGGAGGGTATTGATGGTGAATATTTCTATTTTGTTCATTCATATCATGTAGTGCCTGATGAAGATGATATTATTGCCGGAACTTGCGAATACGGCGGTGATGTTGTGGCATCATTAAATCAGAATAATTTGTTTTCCACACAGTTTCACCCGGAAAAAAGCGGTGAAGCGGGACTTAAAATTTTGAAAAATTTCACTAATTTGGAGATTTAATTATGGATATAGAAGGATTTGTAAGAGCAAGAATTGATGATTATGATTATAATGACCTTGCAGAGATTTTAGCTGTGAGAATAAGAGAATATAAGAAAATTTCAGAAGAAAACTCTGTTGAAATGGCAAAAGCTGTAATTGATGAAGTTTCAACAACTTTAAAATTGCAGGAAAGTGATGATGAGTTTTTAAAAGAAATTGCTAGTGTAAATAAAGCTGATGTGCTCATGGGGGAGATGGGTGTAGGATCTCGCGGAGCCGGAGACTTTTTTGTTCACAGAAAAATAGCTGAAATAGTATCCTCAACAAACACTGCCTCACTTGTAAATCCGTCAGAACAGGACGATGGAGGTGTCGTAAAGGCTCCAGTTAAAAATGATGAGGTCTATATTACCACAGCTGTTGATGGAATACACTCACGTTTAAGCGAATATCCATTTTTAGGCGGATTTCATGTAACTCGTGCAACTTTAAGGGATGTTTGCGTAATGGGAGCAGATCCTGTTGCAATTTTAAGCGATGTTCACCTTGCAGATGACGGGGATGTTGCTAAAATATTTGACTTTACAGCAGGTGTTGCAGCAGTTTCAGAACTTGTAGATGTTCCAATCGTTGCCGGAAGTACTCTTCGTGTCGGAGGAGATATGGTTTTAGGCGACAGATTTGTATCAGCTGTTGGAAGCGTCGGCGTATCAGCTTATCCTCCAACTGCAAGAAAAGGAGCTACCGAAGGGGATATTATCCTTTTAACTGAAGGTTCCGGTGGTGGAACAATAACAACAACTGCACTTTACAACGGTTTCTTTGATGTTGTATGGGACACAATGAATGTTAACTTTGTTCAGGCATCACATGCGCTGTTTGAAGCAGACCTTGTAAAAGACATCCATGCAATGACAGATGTGACAAACGGAGGTCTTAGGGGCGATGCTCATGAAATCTCAAATACAACCGGTGTTGGATTGGAGTTTCATGAAAAAGAAATCAGACAAATGGTTGCGCCTAATGTGTTAAACATGCTTGAAACATTAAATATTGACCCGTTAGGTGTTTCAACTGATTCATTAATGTTAATTGCTCCTCCGGAAATTGTTGGAGATATTAAAAAGGCAGTTGGAAAATATGATGTTGCAATATCTGAAATTGGTGAGGTTAACAACTCCGGCGAGCCGATTTTAATTAAAGAGGATTCAACTGAAGAAAAATTGGTTCCATTGTTTAGGGAAGCTGCATATACCAAAATTAAAAAGTTAGTTGGTGAAACAACTCCTGAAGACTTTGAAGAGATGAAACAAAAAGTTCAAAAAGCTTCAGATGCAGCTATTGCTAAAAAAGAAAAAGTTATTGAACATATTCTAAGGAATTAGTTTTTTTGAAGAAAAATCATTGGATTTTCCTTCATTACATTTTACTTGTTAAAATTCCTATCTTTTCTTTTTTGTAGGGTCTTGACCTATCATATGGTGAGAGTTTCATAGGGTCATGTTCTTTAAAATATTTTATGTAGTGCTTATATGTAATTTCATTCATAATAACATCTCCTATGCAGGTATTAAGTAAATATTATGTTTTAATTGTTTAAATAATTTATCTTCAATCTAACAAATAGGATAGAAATGTCCCATTTTGATTGGAATATATTTTACTAGTGTTCACGTTATTAAAATAACTTAAACTCGCATAATGTATTGATAATATTAAGTCTTGAATTTCTTCATCATCTTCAATGTATCTAATGTTTAAACCTATTTCTAGACATTTTTCCGGCGATAAATTTCGGTAATGGCTTTTTGTAGCTTCCCTAAAGATAAGTTCGTATACAATTTTTTCAATCATTTCTTGATTGTCCGCTTTAAACATGGAATATTTCAAAGATTTTTCTAAAATTTCTTTTGCCCAGTCAATAGAATTTTCACATTCGAATAAAAAATTAGCAGGGTACTTATCAAGTAATGTTGTCCAATAATGAGTACTTTTTGGATTTTCTTCAATCTCTTTTTTAGCTAGTTCAAATTCTTTAATTACAGTTCGGGCACTCATTCCATAAATTTGTGGGTCTGCTGGACCTAAACTGGAATGTTTTCCCATTAATATTTCTTTACATGAGCAAGCAATCATTGTTCCTCCAGACATAGCCATTTGTGGGATAATTGCTCTTATGTTTTCACCAAAAACTGCATGCAAATAATCTATAATAGATTCTGTTGCATTTACTGATCCTCCGGGAGTATGTAATATCAAATCTAATCCTTTTGATTTATCTAAATCTTTTATAACGCTCATGAATCCATTTTTGTCCATGGAATCTATTGCGCTTTCTTCGTTTTCTAGTGTCAACCAACCGGAATAATATACGATGGTATTCCTTCCAGTTTTTTCACTTAATTCTTTTGTATATTTGATTATTGTAGTTTTAGGATTATTTTCTTCTTCAATTTCACTAAATGAAGGCATATTATCACTAGATATTCTGTTTAAATTGTATCAATTAATTATTTTGTAAGAAATATTTTGAAATATTTTGAATATATTAATTGTCGAAGTGCGATTGCGTGCAAAAGCACTTCTGCACACTTCCAAATTTTTTATTTATTTTGAACTCCAATTTTGCAACATGTTAGATGATAAAGGAAATTTTTTTTTAATAGAGTCAATTTTAGCTATTGCGATTCTTTTAATGGCAATTTTTGTTGTAAACACTGTTATTAGTATATCAAGTCCTGATTACTCTTATGATAGTAGGGATTTCAAAACAGCTCAGGATACTATGGAAATTTTATCGGGTAAGGTTAATTTCACTGATGTAAGTTTTATTGGAAGCATTTCTGATACTTTAAAAGATAATAAAAATTCAAAAAAATCCGTTAAAGAAGTTTCTGAGATTTGTAAAAATAAGTTTAAAAGCCTTGGTATCGAAAATTACCAGTTCAGTGAAAATAATGTTTTAAATGGTAAAGTATTGGCGTTCAAAGGTGATTATTCAAATGCTGCTAATGTATCGCAAGCTACTAGAACCTATGGTGAGTATTCATATACCTTGTCGGTATGGTAATAATTTAAATACTATAAAAATAATATATTTGTTTGTTATCTTATTTTGTTTAGCCCCGATGGTGTAGTTTGGATAACACATGGGACTGCGGATCCCATTCCCCGGGTTCAAATCCCGGTCGGGGCATTATTATTTCCGTGATTATTATGTTAAATGCTAACACTTATGTTACATCCCAAAAAGGTATTGGTGGGACTATTAGAAACCAATATGAAGATTTTTATGTAGAAGAAATTCCTGAAATAACTCCTGAAGGCGAAGGTCCGAATGTTTATGTCTGGATTGAGAAACTTGGAAGGACCACCTTGGATGTGGTTTTGGATATTGCCCGTGATTTGCACATTTCAAGAAAAAGAATGGGCTTTGCAGGAATGAAAGATAAAAAGGCCATTACCCGCCAATGGATTTGCATAGCAAATATGGATTCTGAAGAGCAATTCAAGCAAGTTGAAAACTTGGATATTTATAAAACCGATTTTTTAAAGGTTGTTCGTGGCCGTAAAAAACTCAGAATGGGTCAGCTTAAAGGAAATAAATTCAAAATTCTCATTAAGGACTTGGATGATATTGAAAAAAGCGCAGAAATTGCAAACGATGTTTTGGGAGAACTTGAAATAAAGGGCGTTCCTAATTATTTCGGATGGCAGAGATTCGGAAAGCCAAGAACTATTACTCATTTGGTTGGCGAAGCACTGGTTGAAAATGATTTGGAAAAAGCTGTTGGGAGATATATTGGAAATCCAACAGAAGATGAAGGTGAAGACAATCAGAAGGCGAGACAGGCATATGATGACGGAAATCTTGAAGAAGCTCTCACTCTAATGGGTAAAGGAATGCGTTATGAAAAAATGATGATTAAGGAGTTAATCCGAGACTCCAAAAAAGGTGAGCTGACTGATCAGTCTTATATGAATGCTCTGCATGCACTTCCAAAACCGCTGCAGAGGATGTTTGTTCATGCTTATCAATCTTATTTGTTTAATGAAGCTGTAAGCAATCGTGTAGCTATGGGAATCGATAAATATGTTGAAGGAGACATTATCATTGATAATGAGGAAAATATAGTCAGAGATAAGACTCCCAAACAATATCAGGAATTGATTACAGACTTTAAGGCAGATCCGACTTGTCCCTTGTATGGTACAAAGGTTCCATTTGCAGGAGGCGAAGTCGGCATTATGGAAGAAAATATCTTAAAGAATTATAATCTTACCAAAGAGGATTTTAAAGTCCCTAAAATGCCACGTTTGGGAAGTCATGGCCTTAGACGTGCGATGCGTTTTCAGGTATGGGATGCAAAAGCAACCCCTCAAGAGGAGGGTGTTTTATGTGAGTTTTCAATCAATAAAGGCTCATATGCAACTGCCGTTTTAAGAGAAATCATGAAAAAGGATGTTATTTAGGTGAAATTATGGTAATATGTCCAGATTGTGGAATGGAGGTTCCAGATACAAAATTCTGTAGAAATTGTGGAGCATATCTTGCTGGTGAAACTCAAATAGTTAATGTGGAATCTAGCCAAACAACAGAAGATGTGCATGATGTTAAAACCGAGAAAAAGAAGTACTGTTCTAATTGCGGATTTGAATTAAATGGAGACTTTAAATTCTGTCCAAATTGCGGATATGATTTAAAAAATAGGGTTGTTAACAATAATGCCAATAGGAACGTTGTAAACGCATATGAAGAGAAAAATATTGTTTTAGCGATTATTTTAAGTGTTATTTTCCCGGGATTAGGTCAATTCTATTTAAATTTGAATCATAAAGGTATAATATTTTTAATTGGATACATTGTATCTGCATTTTTAGTATTTTTTGTTATTGGGTTCTTATTAGTATTTGTTATATGGATTTGGGCATTGGTGGACACTATCCAGTCTACAAATGCTTTAAATGCTGGTGAAAGTGTAGAAGATAGGTTATTTTAAAGTGATTTTATGATTGAGTGTAGAAGTATTGCAAAAGGAAAAGGTAAAGGAGAACTGATTGTTTCATCAGAACCTATTAGTTTTTTAGGCGGTGTAAATCCGGAAAATGGTGAAATAATTGATCCGAATCATGAACTAAAAGGAAAAATAATTAAAGATAAGGTTCTGTTTATTCCTGGTGGTAAAGGGTCTACTGTTGGTTCTTATGTAATTTTTCAGATGATGAAGAACAACACTGCTCCAAAAGCAATTATCTGTCTTAATGCTGAGCCAATAATTGCTACTGGTGCAATAATGTCTGATATTCCTATGGTGGATTCACCGGCTAACATTAAAGATTTAACCGATGGAACTTTAGTGGAAGTTGACGGGGATAACGGAACAATAGAAATATTGTAGTGATAATATGCAAACTCTAATTGAAAACGTAAACATCATTAATCCATTTGAAGAAGTTAAAACTTCACAAAATGTTTTAATTGAAAATAATATAATTAAGGAAATTTCCTCTTCAAAAATTAATGTTAAAGATGCCAATTTAGTTGATGGGCAAGATAATTATTTGCTTCCGGGATTTATAGATTGCCATACGCATATTTTTGCAAAGGGTTTTCACAAACAGGAAAACATGGCAAATCCTTTGGGAATTCATTTCTATAATGCAGTTCCCCATTCTATACAAACATTAAATGCAGGTGTTACTTCAATTAGGGATTGCGGGTCTGCTGATTTAAGTTTTAAATTAGCTCAAAAGAGAAGATTATTCCCTGCTCCAAAAATCCATCTGTCAATTACTCCTCTGGTCATGACTGGTGGTCATTTCGATTTGTTTTTACCCTCCGGCTTTGATATGGAGATAATGTATCCTGGTTTTCCAAAGGGAAGATGTGATGGTGTTGAAGAGGTCATAAAAAAGACTCGTGAAGTTAAAAGGGCAGGCGCTGATTTTATTAAAGTAATGTGCAGTGGAGGAGTTTTAACTACAAATACTTCGCCGGAATTTCCACAATTTAATAAAAAGGAACTTAAGGCTATTGTTAAAGAAGCTTCTGCAAACAATATGGGTGTTTCAGCCCATTGCCATAGTCTCAAAGGAATGAACAATTGTATTAAATCAGGATTTACATCAATTGAGCATGGTACTTTTATTGATAGGAAAACAGCTAAAAAGATGGTTGAAAAGGATGTTAATCTGGTTCCAACACTTTTGGTCCATCAATTTTTATATGAAAACGGTTTTCCTGCATGGGACAGTTACGCCGATGAGAAAACAGAAAAATTAAAGGAAATCGTTAAAGTTCACAAAGAAAATATTGCCGTTGCCTATGAGGAAGGCGTAAACATTTTAATGGGTACAGACAGTGGCGTAATTCCTCATGGTCATAATTTAGAAGAATTGGTCCACTTGGTTGATATTGGAATGTCTCCTCAAGAGGCAATAGCCAGTGGAACAGTCAAAGCAGCAGAATTTTTAGGCCAGGACAACCTGGGTTTGGTTAAAGAAAGCTATGCTGCTGATTTAATTTTGGTAAATTCAAATCCTTTAGAGGATATTTCTGTTTTAAGCGATAATGAGAATATTTTAAATGTTATTCAAGATGGTGTTATAGTAAAATGAAGTTAATCATTGATGAAGATCTTTGTAATGCCTGCGGTCAATGTTCAAAAGTATGTATTCGAGACAATATTGTAGTCAATGACTTCGCTGTTGAAACAGGCAGCAACTGTTTTGAATGTGGTCATTGTATGGCTGTATGTAAGGTGGGAGCGATAACTCTAAAAGCATTTCAGGGAAATGAAGATAGGATAGTTGAGTATAATCCCCGAAAAATCCCAGTTGGCTACGATGATTTGCTTCAGTTTTTAAAACAAAGAAGGTCTGTCCGCTGGTTTAAAAATAAAAAAATAGATAAATTAACATTTGATAAATTATTTGAAGCTGCTTATTACTCACCATCAGCACAAAACGAACAGGATGTTGAATTTGTCGTTTTGGATGAAAAATTAGATGAATTCATGAATCTTGTATATGATATTATTAAAATCGAAGAGGAAAAATTTTTCAGAATCGAAGAATTTGGAGATTATTTAAAGGATTCCTCTTCAAAAGAATTCCATCCTCTGTTGTGGGAGGGAAAACAGCTTATTTTAACTTTTTCAACTGATAAAACAAGTGCTGTTATAGCTAATACCAGATTGGAATTGCTTGCTTATTCTTTAGGTCTTGGAGGATTTTATTCTCTGTTCATTTTAAAAGCTGATGAAATTGACCACGATCGGCTAATGGAATTTTTCCCAGAAATCGATTCAGACAAACACATGTATTCTTCTTTTGTAATCGGCTATCCGAAAGTGAAATTTAGAAGAACCATTCCTCATAGTGAAATTGATGTAATATATAAATGACTTTTTGTTTTACCTAAACTTTTATTATAGATAAATATAAAACTATTGTTATAATTAATGGGGGATTGTCATGGCAAAGTCAAAACACATGGACGTTCCGATTGAAGGTATGCATTGTGCATCCTGTGTTTTAAGTGTAAATAAAACTTTCGAAAAGGTTGACGGTGTGGAAGATGTTGATGCCGATTTGGCTTCAAATAAGCTTCACATTACCGTTAATCCCAAAAAAGTTTCTTATGATGAAATGGATAAATTAGTTAAAAACTTAGGTTTTGAACTCCATTCAGATGAGATGACTTTAAGAATTCAGGGTATGCATTGTGCTTCATGTACAATGAATGTTGAGAATTTTTTAATAAGATTGGATGGTATTTTTGATGTTAAAGCAGATTTGACCTCTCAGTCTGCAAAAATAAGGTATGATTCATCTAAAGTGGATTTGGATGAAATTGAAAAAGTAATCGAATCACTGGGCTTTGAACTTTTAGGAGTTGAAGGGCAAAGCGAAATTGATGAAGAAGCTATTTATCAGAAAGATTTGGCCGAAAAGCGTAACAGAATCATTGTAGGTTTAATATTTTCAGCTATCTTAATGATTTTAATGTTTAGTGGATGGGATCCGTTAATGGGTCTAACAGATTCCATTAAACAGTCAACCGGACTGAATATATCTTCAATGGGATTATTATCCTTGCTTGTAAGTATTGCTCCATTTTTATATGTTTCCTTACCAATCTTAAAAGCTGGTGGAAATGGATTAATGCACAAAAATCTGAATATGGATGTGATGTATTCCATGGGTATTATGGTGGCATACGTTTCAAGTATTTTAGGTACTTTTCACATTGTTTTAGACCATTCTTTCATGTTTTACGATTCCGCTGTAATGCTTCCTTCATTTTTAATGATTGGAAGGTATCTCGAAGCAAGAGCTAAAAAAAGAACTTCAGATTCAATAAGGGAGTTAATTGGTCTTCAACCTACTGTTGCAACAGCTATAGAACTCGATGAAAATGGTGAAATTGCATCTCAAAAAGAAGTTTCAATTGCAGATATTGTAATAGATGACTTGTTGTTAGTAAAACCTGGAGACAAGATTCCTGTCGATGGTGATGTTGTTGGCGGGGAATCATATGTCGATGAGTCAATGATTAATGGTGAGCCAATACCTAAAGTTAAAAAAGATGGTGAAGAAGTATTTGCAGGAACAATTAACCAGGACGGTGTGTTATATATTAAAGCACAAAAAATCGGAAAAGAAACTGTATTGTCAAATATTATCCGTTTAGTTGAAAAGGCACAATCCTCAAGACCTCCTGTTCAGAAATTTGCAAACACAATTGTAAGTTATTTTATTCCTGTAATTTTAACAATAGCTCTCGTTGTATTCCTAATATGGTATTTTGTATTGGGAGCTTCTTTGTTGTTCTCATTAACATGTCTAATTTCAATTTTGGTAGTTGCCTGTCCATGCGCATTGGGACTGGCCACTCCGACCGCAGTTACTGTTGGTGTTGGAAGGGCGGCTGAGTTCGGTATTCTAATTAAAAATGGTGATACTTTAGAAAATGCCGGACAAATTGATGTGGCTGCTTTTGATAAAACCGGAACAATAACAGAAGGAAAACCTGAAGTTGACGATATAATTGCTTATGGAATATCTGACAGTCAATTAATCCAGCTTGCAGCCAGTGTGGAACAGAATTCCAATCATCCTATTGCAAAAGCAATTGTTAATAAAGCTAAAGAGATGGGTGTGGAATTCGATTCAACAAGCACTTTTGAAAATGTCACAGGTAAGGGTTTGAAAGCCCAAATAAATGGAAGTGATGTTTTTGCAGGCAATTTGGCGTTAATGCAGTCTAATGATATTGATGTTTCAGATGAATCAATCGACAAATACCATGAACTTGAAAGCTTAAGCAAAACCATAATTTTCATTGCACAGGATAAATCCGTAAAAGGTATTTTGAGTTTGTCTGATAAAATCAAAGCTAATTCCAAAAGAACAATCGACGAATTGCATAAGATGGGTGTTGAGACTTATATGCTCACAGGTGACAATGAATCAACAGCACTCAATGTTGCCCGTGAAGTTGGAATTGATAATGTACGTGCTGGAGTTCTGCCTGAAAATAAATTGAGCATTGTAAAAGAAACACAGGCAAATCATACCAAAAAAGTATTGTTTGTGGGAGATGGAATTAATGATGCTCCTGCATTAACACAGGCAGATATTGGTGTTGCCATGGGTAATGGAACAGATATTGCTATGGAAAGCGGAGATATTGTTGTAATGGAAGGGGATTTGGAAAATGTGGTTGCAGCAGTCCAATTTTCTAAAAAAGTAATGAGAAGAATTAAAGAAAATATATTCTGGGCATTTGCATACAATTCAATTCTGATTCCTATTGCAGCAGGTGTTTTATACCCTGCATTTGGTATAACATTTGAACCGGCTTTAGCGGGTTTGGCTATGGCAATGAGTTCGGTTACTGTCATCACATTATCTTTAATGCTTAAAAGATATGTGCCTGAAATAAAAAGAAAGAGTAAAAATTAATTGGTCTATTGATCAATTAATTCCAATTTTATTTTTCCAAGTTTCGGTGCAAGGAAATTATAGAATATTGCTATAAGGATACCATATATAAATAAACTGATAAATCCTACAATAACATTAATAAGGAAGGATAAGATTTCTCCACCGCTGATTAATGTTATTAATGCACTGATTAAGTTTAATACACCTCCAACCACTGCAAAAACAATACCTAATTTCAAGGTGTCTATAGATTCGATTGCAGTCATATTATCTTCTTTTGTTAAGTTAAATACCGCACCTCTTCCAGTATTTGCAAGGATATTGTAAATGTAAGTTCCAAGCAAAACAAACACGAATGAAATTATAAATGTGCCGAATATTATCATTGCAATAATCATTGGTTGACTTATAAGCATTAATATTTGGTAAATGCTGTATGCTATCATTTCCTGGCCGGAAAACATTAAAGTTTGCATTATTGAACTAAGCAGCAATGGTAAAATGAAGGATGATGCCAAATAAATCAATATTACCTGTATTGTTATTATCATTGCAATTATGATTGCTGTTTGTGTAGTTGAAACTTTAATTAGTTCTTTTTCATCTGCAAATGCCAATTTGATTGTATTTACCTTTTTAGATATAATGTTAAAAAGGAAACCTTCACAGAATGCATTGTAGATTGTATACATGAAAGTACCTACAATTATTGTTGGGATGAGGTACAGTGACACTCCAATAGAACCTGGACTTGCAATTCCAATTCCTATTACGATAGCTATTGAAGAGATTATTGAAAACAGTACTGCAATAGCGGTCATAATTATTGTAAATGAAGCCAAATTCACTGATTTTAACTCTTTAATACTTGTGCTCATTTTTTCACCTAGAACCAGTCTTTAGATTTTTCAAGCAATTCGTCAATGATTATGGAGATTGATCCGACATAGGTGTGAGGGTCCATAATTTTTTCAACATCATCTTCGGTTAAATATTTTTGAACTTCCTCATCTTCTAAAATCAGTTCTCCTAAGAGTAATTTTTCTTTATTGGCTTTAATTGCATTTTTTCTTACAATTCCATATGCGGTCTGTTTTCCCATTCCTGCACGTGTAAGTTCTGCCATCAATCTTTCAGCCATAATCAACCCGTTAGTCAAGTTCAGGTTTCTTTCAATGTTTTCATCATAGAATATTAAGTTATTCATTAATTTAATTGTCAAGTTTAAGATGTAATCGGTTAGTATACAGCTTTCAGGGAACATGATTCTTTCACATGAAGAGTTGGTCAAATCTCTTTCATGCCAGAGAGGGTTGTTGTCTAATGCTGCATTAACATATGATTTGATGATTCTTGCAACACCACAAATCCTTTCAGCAGTAATCGGATTCATTTTGTGTGGCATTGTACTGCTTCCGACTTGTTTTTCAGGATCGAAATATTCTCCGACTTCCATTAGCTCAGTTCTTTGAAGGCTTCTAATTTCCAATCCGATTTTATCAAGGGTACTTGCGATATTTGCGAGCACGCTAATAAACTCTACATGGTTGTCTCTTTGAACAACTTGGTTTGTAATTGTAGCGGCAGGAAGGCCTAATATTTCAGCAACGGTTTTATGGATTTCCCAACCTTGCTCACCTAATGCGGCGGTGGTTCCTACAGCACCGTCCATCATACCGATACAGACATTTCCTTCAGCATGTTTCAATCTTTCGTATTGTCTGTGAAGTTCATCAGCCCAAATACCGAATTTCATACCGTAGGTTGTCGGAAGCGCATGTTGTCCGTGTGTACGTCCGATGCATACTTTCATTTTATTTTCTTCAGTTAATTTGAGCATTATTTTGGTTAATCTTTCTAATTTTTCTTTTAAAACTTCAATTGAGTCACGAATAAGCAATGAATTTGAACTGTCTACAATATCGTTAGATGTTGCTCCGAAGTGCACATATTCTCCTGCGCCATTTTCACATACTTCTGTGATTCCTTTGGAAAGTGCAGCAATGTCGTGGTTAGTTTCAGCTTCAATAGCTTTAACTCTTTCTAATTTTACATATTCTGTTGTAGCTTTAGCGGCAATTTCATCAGCAACTTCCTGAGGAATTATTCCTAGTTTTCCTTCAGCCTGTGCTAATGCAGATTCCACATCTAACATTCTTTGCAGTTTGTTTTCTTCTTCCCATATTCTTTTCATTTCTGGGGTACCGTACCTAAATTCAATAGGATGTATAGCCATTTTTTATCATCTCATTTTAATTCATTAATCTATATTATATATTTTAATCATTCTGTCTATTATATTTTAATTATAATTTACAAAACATTTATATTACTTTATCTAAAAATATTAATACAACCTATATAATCTGAAGATTATATGATAGGTGAGCATATGGAAACAAAAATACGGCAGTTTCGCCACGAAAAAGGCATGACTCAACAGGAGCTTGCCGAAGCTGTTGGCGTGACTCGTCAGACAATAAACGCATTAGAAAACGCTCGTTATAATCCTTCCTTATTATTGGCCTATAAGATTACAAAGATTTTGGGCAAAGGTTCTATTGAAGATGTTTTTGTGTTAACTGAAAACGATTGAATGAGATTTCGGAATTGGTATTTTATTTGTTGTTTTGTTAAAAAGTGTGTTGTTTTTCTATGTAATTTATCTTTTACATAATGATTCTAGTTTTGGTAACATGTCTTTATTTAATGACGCTTTAAAGGAGATTAAAATTAAAAACCTTTCGATTTTTATTATTATTGTCTATCTAGTTTTATTTGTTCTGTCAAACTATGCTGGTATAGGCAGTA
Source organism: Methanobrevibacter sp. (assembly GCF_017427765.1). Lineage (GTDB taxonomy): Archaea > Methanobacteriota > Methanobacteria > Methanobacteriales > Methanobacteriaceae > Methanocatella. The sequence goes on from NZ_JAFRSC010000026.1 coordinate 30,844, forward strand.
TCAAGTGGATTTATTTGATAATCATTTGTTATTTCATTTTTAAATTAAAAAATTCTCTTAAATGGATAAAAAATGATATAATTGGCATATTTGATAAGATTCAGTTAAAATATGTTTTACTAATCGTGTTTTTAAATATTTTCTTCTCTTATGGAATGCTGTATTTTTCCAATGCACTGATTAATAATTTTCCATTTCTGGATTTTCTTATCAGTTTTTCAATTCCTTCAATGTCAATATCTGGATATGTCCCGATTATAGGCGGTCTTGTATCAACAATTGTTATTTCTCCAATATCTGAAGAGTTAATCTTTAGGGGAGTATTTTTAAATAGGCTGAAGCCGTTCGTTCCAACAGTATTTGCAGTATTGATATCTTCATTGCTTTTTGCATCACTTCACAGTTTTGGAAGCATTATTTCTGCGTTTGTTTTTGCGGTTTGTATGGCAATTCTGTATATTAAAACTGAAAATATCTTTGTTCCTATTATTGCTCATTTTTTAAACAATCTATTCGCCGAGATAATTAGGATAGCTGATTTTAACCAGTTATTATTTTCAAATAATCTTGTAATTGCAGTAATGAGTATTTTGGCTGTAGTTTCTGCGGTTATTTTATTAATTTCAATTATCGGGGAATTGAATAAAATTAAATAATAAAAAATCATAGATATTCTTAAAGGAGTTTTAACATGGATTTAAAGAAAATTGGAATCGCTCTTATATTTATCGGAATTGTTGTTACAATTGTATATATTGGCAATGAAAAGATTTTCGTTCCTGCATTGACAGTAACTGTTTTAGGGTTCTTTGTAACTGTTGTCGGTTATATTAGTGATATCCGCAAAAGAAAAATCATTAATGACCAGCTCGACAAAGATATTGGTTCTATCCTTCAACCTTTAATTACCAAATATTCCAATTTAAATAAACAGTATAGGAGTCAATTTGAGGGTGAAGAGTATGCTAAAAAACGATTGGAGTTAAATAAGAATTTGGAAAAGGAAATTTCTGAAAAACTTCCTTATCTGGAAAGTCGAGAAGTTAAAAAGATTGTTATTCAGTTTAGTCAGGAACAGGACAAAATGTAACAATATTTTTTTTAAAAAATTTTGTAATGTACAAAAAGTTACAACAAGGCTTTAAATAGTACATTGTCCTAATATTAAATTAAGTGATTATATGTTTTCCCCAAGTTTAGAAGAAGTAAAAGATATTTCAAAAAATAAGGAGTATAAGCGAATACCTGTATCTTATGAATTATTTTCAGATATAGCTACTCCTGTAGAGGTTTTAAGAGTTTTAAAAGGAATCAGTAACCATTGTTATATGCTGGAGAGTATTGAAGATGCTGAAAAATGGGGAAGATACAGCTTTTTAGGTTTTAATCCGCTATTGGAATTTACCTGTCAAAACGGTGTTGTCCGCATTAGAGGTGATGAAAACTTTGAGGAGTTCAATGATAATGAAGTGGTTATCGAAACCGATAATCCCAGCGAAATCATCAAAGATCTGGTTAAAAAGAACAAATCTCCAAAACTAGATTATTTGCCTCCATTTACTGGTGGTTTTGTTGGTTATTTTGCTTATGATTATATAAAATATGCCGAACCTTCTCTAAAATTGGATGCTGAAAATCAGGATCAGTTTAAAGATATTGATTTGATGTTGTTTGATAAAGTTGTTGCTTTTGATAACTTTAAGCAAAAAATAATTTTAATTGCTAATATAAAAACCGATGATTTGGATGGAAATTATCAAAAAGCTTGTAAAGAATTAAAAGACATTGCGGACTTGATAAAAAATGGTAAAAAAGCTGATATAGAACCATTAAAATTAAAATCAGATTTTAAACCTGTATTTTCACGTGAAAAATATTGTGATATGGTTTTAAAAGCGAAACATTACATTAAAGAAGGAGATATTTTCCAGGTTGTACTGTCTAACAGAATTGAAGCTGACATCTCCGGAAGTTTATTTGACACGTATAGGGTTTTAAGAACCACCAATCCTTCTCCATACATGTTTTATTTCTCAAGTAATGATATTGAAATTGCTGGAGCTTCTCCAGAAACCTTGGTTAAACTGACAGATAAAAAATTATACACATTTCCGCTTGCAGGAACAAGACCTCGCGGAAAAACAGAAAAGGAAGATTTGGAGTTGGAAGAAGAATTGTTGGCCGATGAAAAGGAATTGGCCGAACATAACATGCTGGTTGATTTGGGACGTAATGATATCGGCAGAATTTCTGAGATAGGTTCTGTTCATGTTGATAAATATTTGTCTGTTGAGAGATTTTCTCATGTGATGCATATCGGATCCACTGTTAGCGGAATTTTAAGAAGTGATTTGGACTCACTTGTAGCTATTGATTCTATTCTTCCCGCCGGAACATTATCCGGAGCTCCAAAAATTAGGGCTTGTGAAATCATTAATGAACTTGAAGACAACAAACGTGGAATTTATGGTGGGGCAATAGGTTATGTTGACTTAAGCGGGAATATAGATACCTGCATTTCAATTAGAATAGCTTTTGCAAGAAATAATAAAGTTTTCATACGTTCCGGTGCAGGTATTGTTGCAGATAGCGTTCCTGATAAAGAGTTTGATGAATGCTTAAATAAGGCAGCAGCAGTAATTAATGCACTAAAAATTGCAGATGGGGGAATAGAATGATTCTTTTAATTGACAATTATGACAGTTTTTCATATAATCTATTTCAGCTGATTGGTGAGGTCGAAAGAGATATTGCTGTTTTTAGAAATGATAAAATAACAATTGATGAGATTTATGATTTAAATCCGGATGCAATAATATTGTCTCCAGGTCCGGGAAAACCTGAAAATGCAGGAATTTGTGAAGATATTGTCCTGGAATTTCATGATAAAATTCCGATTTTAGGTGTTTGTTTGGGCCATCAGGCAATCTGTGAAGCTTTTGGAGGAAATATTTCACATGCAAAAAGGTTGATGCACGGAAAATCATCGGATATTTCTCTGGATTATGATTATCTGTTTAAAGGTCTTCCAAGTGAAATCAATGTTGGAAGATATCATTCATTGAGTTTAGTCAAAGATACAGTTCCTGATTGTTTGGAGGTCATCTCTAAAGCCAAGGATGATGGCGAAATCATGGCAGTTAAACATAAGGAATTTAATGTATATGGACTTCAGTTCCATCCGGAATCAATATTGACTCCTGATGGTTTAACAATTATAAGCAATTTTTTAGAAAAAGTAGATAAGGGGATTTTATGATTAAGGAAGCTATTTTAAAAGTGTATAAAAAACAAGATCTAACATATGATGAAGCTTACCAGACTATGGATGAAATTATGAGTGGTGAGGCAAGTGAGGTGCAGATGAGCGCATACTTAACCGCAATGTCCATGAAAGGTGAAACAATTGACGAAATCACTGCATCTGCCGAAGCTATGAGAGCTCATTGTGTTAGATTATTGAATGATGAGGATGTTTTGGAAATTGTTGGAACTGGAGGTGATGGTTCAAACACGTTTAATATATCAACAACATCTTCAATTGTCATTTCCGCAGCAGGAGTTCCGGTAGCCAAGCATGGAAACAGATCAGCATCCAGCAAATGCGGGGCTGCTGATGTACTTGAGGAATTAGGTGTTAATATTTACATTGAACCGGAAAAAAGCTTAAAATGTCTAAAAGAAATTAACTTGTGTTTTTTGTTTGCTCAAAACTATCATTTGGCCATGAAATATGTTGCCGGAGTGAGAAAAGAACTTTCTATAAGAACAATTTTCAATATTTTAGGTCCTCTCACCAGTCCTGCAGGGGCCAGTATGGAAGTATTGGGAGTTTATGAAAAAGAACTTGTAGAACCTTTAACAAAAGTTTTAAAAAATTTAGGAGTCAAATCTGCAGTAACCGTTTATGGTCTTGACAGCATGGATGAGATTTCTGCAAGTGACAAAACAGCAGTTTGTGAACTTAAAGACGGTGAAATCATGACTTATGAGATATCTCCGGAATACTTTGGAATGGAATTGGCGTCAAAAGATGATCTCGTTGGCGGTGATGCAAAAGAAAATGCCAAAATCACTTTGTCAATTTTAAATGGTGAAAAAGGTCCAAAAAGAAATGCGGTTTTATTGAATTCCGCTGCAGGTTTATATGTTGCGGGCAAAGTCGAATCTTTAAGGGAAGGCGTTGAAATGGCAGAAGAGATTATTGATTCCGGAAAAGCGCTGGAACAGCTTGAAAGATTTATTGAATGTACAAACAGATGATTATTATGTTGGATGAAATTGTCGAGAAAACAAAACAGAGAATTGAAGAGTCTAAGAAAAATAAGTCCCTCGAAGAACTCAAAAGTGAAGTTCAAAAATTAGAAATTACAAAGGAGTTTCCTTTTAAGCAGGCTTTAAGCGAGGACGAAATTTCAATTATTGCCGAAGTTAAAAGAGCTTCTCCTTCAAAAGGATTAATTGCTGAGGATTTTGATTATTTGGCTATTGCAAAAGAATATGAAGCTGCCGGCGCATCTGCAATTTCCGTTTTAACAGAACCTTACTTTTTTAAAGGCTCCAATGATTATTTAAAAGAAATTTCTCAAAATGTAAGCATTCCTATTTTGAGAAAAGACTTTGTCATAGATGAGTATATGATTTGGGAGGCAAAACTGCTTGGCGCTTCCTGTGTTTTATTGATTGTGTCCATTTTATCAATTGTTGAGCTAAAGAAATTTTTAGACCTTGCTCATGATTTGGGTCTTTCAGCCATTGTTGAAACTCACGACGGTGATGAGGTTCGGACCGCTTTGAATGTTGGTGCTGAAATTATTGGAGTTAACAACAGGGACTTGACTGATTTTAGTGTAAATATTGAAAATAGTATTGATCTACGTAGATGTGTTAGTGGCGATGTCATATTTATTTCTGAAAGTGGCATTAAAACACCTCAAGATGTAAGGAGATTAAAAGAAAATAATGTTGATGCTGTTTTAATTGGCGAAACTTTAATGAAAAGTGATGATAAAAAGCTGATGATTTCGGAGTTGAAAAATGGTTAAGATTAAAATCTGCGGGATTCGCCGACAGGAGGATATTGAAATTGTAAATAAGTATAAACCTGATTATATAGGTTTTGTATTTGCACAGTCAAAAAGACAGGTTTCTCATGAACTGGCATCAAATTTAAAGGATAATCTGGACCCAAATATTAGTTCTGTCGGAGTTTTTGTTGATGCATCTGCAGACGAAATATTGGAACTGTTCAATGGAGGAATAATTGAAATTGCGCAGCTTCATGGTTCGGAAGATGAGGAGTATATTAATGCTCTAAAAGAAAAAACTAATAATAAGCTAAAAATTATCAATGCAATTGAGATGTCAGAAAATGAAGATTTATTAAACTATGATGATTCTCAAGCTGATTATCTGTTATTGGACAGTGGTAAAGGCAGTGGAAAAACCTTTGACTGGCGTCTGATTAGAAAAGATTTAAAAAAAGACTTTTTCTTAGCAGGTGGAATAAATTCAGCTAATGTTGTTAAAGCTATTGAAGAATTTAATCCATATGCTATTGATTTAAGTTCAAGCCTTGAAACTGACGGATTTAAAGATGAAAATAAAATTAAAGAGATTATGGAGGTTATAAATTGAATGATGGAAGATATGGTGAGTATGGTGGTCAATACATATCTGAAACTTTAATGAATGAGTTGTTATATCTTGAAGAGCAGTATTATCATTACATGAATGATCCTGATTTTGTAGATGAATTGAATACTTTATTAAAAGAATATGCCGGAAGGCCGTCCTTGTTGTATTATGCAAAAAGAATGACTGAAGACTTGGGCGGAGCAAAAATCTATTTGAAAAGGGAAGATTTGAACCATACAGGTGCTCACAAAATTAACAATGTTTTAGGCCAGGTATTGCTTGCTAAAAAAATGGGAAAAACAAGAGTAATTGCCGAAACTGGCGCAGGACAGCATGGAGTTGCAACCGCTACTGCTGCTGCGCTATTGGATATGGAATGTGAAGTGTTTATGGGCGAAGTAGACACTGAAAGACAAGCTTTAAATGTATATAGGATGGAACTGCTTGGAGCTAAGGTGCATTCCGTTAAATCAGGAACAAAAACTCTTAAAGATGCTGTCAATGATGCATTTAGGGATTGGATTGCAAGAGTTCATGATACAAATTATGTGATAGGTTCTACAATGGGGCCTCATCCGTTTCCAATGATTGTACGTGATTTTCAAGCAGTTATAAGTGCTGAAGCTCGCCAGCAATTTTTAGACAAAGAAGGAAAGTTGCCTACTGCTGTTGTAGCATGTGTCGGTGGTGGAAGTAATGCCATGGGTGCATTTTATAATTTCATTGACGATGAAGATGTAAAATTAATCGGTTGTGAAGCGGGAGGCAAGGGTGTAGACACTCCTTATAATGCTGCGGCTTTAACTAACGGAAAAATAGGAATATTTCATGGAATGAAATCAATTTTTAACCAGGGAGATTACGGTCAAATCGCTCCGGTATATTCTGTCTCAGCAGGCCTTGACTATCCGGGTGTTGGTCCTGAGCATGCTTATTTAAGAGATATTGGCAGAGCAGAATATGTTCCGATTAATGATGAAGAGGCGGTTGAAGCTTTTGAATATTTATCAAGAATGGAAGGCATTATTCCGGCTATTGAAAGTGCTCATGCTGTTGCACATGCAATGAAAATAGCTCCGGAAATGGATAAGGATGATATTATTATGATTTGTCTTTCGGGACGTGGTGATAAGGATGTTCGCTCAATTGCACAATACAGGGGAGTTGAGTTAAATGAGTAAAATAGCTAATGCATTTAAAAATGGCAAAGCATTCATAGGTTTTTTAACCGCAGGAGATCCGACTTGTGAAAAAACTGTTGAATATATCCTGGCGATGGAAGAAGCCGGTTGTGATTTAATAGAAATTGGCATTCCGTTCTCAGATCCTATGGCTGAAGGTGTTGTTATCCAGGATGCTAATGTAAGGGCGTTAAAACACAACACAACAACGGATGATGTGTTTGACATTGTCGAAAAGGTTAGAGCCAAAACTGATGTTCCGATTGTATTTTTAACATATATTAATCCTGTTTTCTTTTACGGTTATGAAAAATTCTTTAAAAGATGCAATGATTTGGGAATTGATGGGATTATCTCTCCTGATTTGCCTTTTGAAGAAAAAGGTGAAATTAAAGATATTGCTTTGAAAAATGATGTTGATGTTATCTCACTTATCGCTCCAACTTCAAAAGAAAGAATTCAAAAAATAGCCAGTGATGCAACAGGTTTCATTTATATTGTTTCATCTTTAGGTGTGACTGGAATGCGTTCTGAGATTAAAACAGACTTAAATGCAATAATAAAGGACATTCGGGATGTTACAGATTTGCCGTTGGCAGTCGGTTTTGGAATAAATACTCCCGAACAGGCAACTCAAATTGGTCAGATTGCTGATGGTGTAATTGTTGGCAGTGCAATTGTTAAGATAATTGAGCAGCACGGTGAAAATGCTAAAGAACCATTACGTGAATATGTTTCATCAATGAAAAAGGCAGCTAATGAATAATTAATAAAAAGATAAATTTATTATATATAAAAAATAGATATATAGACATTATTAATTAGAGGATTAGTTATGTTTAAAGCAGAATTAAGTGATTCTAGTATACTAAAAACCAGTTTTGATGCTATTTCATCCATTGTTGATGAAGTACAAATCCAAACTGATAGTGAAGGCATGAGATTAGATGCCTTAGACCGCAGTCATATAACTTTCGTACATTTGGAACTTAAAGCCAGTTTATTTGATGAATACATTTGTGATGTTCCTGAAAAAATTAATATTGATACTGATGAATTTATGAGAGTTCTCAAACGTGCAAAATCTCAAGACAGAGTTTTGATGTCTGTTGATGAAGGAAACTTTATCATTACTTTTGAAGGAGATGCAACAAGGACTTTCAAAATAAGATTGATTGATATGGAATATGATAACCCTGTTCCACCTCAAATCGAACATCCAACTTCATTCAAAGTACGTTTCTCTATATTAAAAGACTGTATTAATGATATTGATATCTTTTCAGATAAAATTGCATTCCAGGTTGATGAAGATTACTTTATTGCATCTGCAGATGGTGAATTTGGTGATGCAAGCATCAAATATCTCCATGGTGAAAATATCAATGAACATGCAAAATCTTTGTTCTCACTGGATAAAATTAGAGAAATGCTTAAAGCGGATAAATTTTCAGAGGAAGCTGAAATTGGTTTAGGTACTGACATGCCATTAAGTTTAACTCTTACTATGGTTACCGGTGACGGTAAACTAAGTTTCTTGCTTGCTCCTAGATTAGAAACAGATGAATAAATTTCATTTGTTTTAACTTTTTTTATTTTAACAATTTTTTAAGAGGATATTAAGTGGACGACCAATTTTATCAGACTTTACGTAATGTTCAAAAGAAGGAACGTAACAACGGTACTCTAGCTCGTGTAGATGAGACTTTTTATACTGATATTCATGAGTATTTAGATGATTTAAGAAAAAGGGCAATGGAAGATCCGTTTTCTAATGTTCATAGCATACTTAAGAATGCTCAGATGGTTGCTACCGATATCTGTGAAAGGCGTGAGAAAAAAATCACAGAATCTGCCGTAGTCAATATCCACAGGTCATATCATCTTTTCACTGGAAAACCTCAGTTTGATTTGGTTGATACAACTCCCCTAAATTTAACTCCTGAAGAGGAGAAATTCTATTATTCTTTAATCGAGACACTAAAAAACCATAGGGGCAATATCTCTTTAGAAAAGTTATCTGAAGATGATGATGACAAAAAACATAAAGTGGTCAAACCTAGCCAACCGCAAACCAATACTTTAGATTCTTCCAAGGAAACTCCAAAAACTGATGATGAAGTGTTAAACAGGTTAGATGAAATCAACAAGGCCAAAGTCATTGTTGATGAAAAGCCAGAGCCAATCGAAAAGCAAATCATCAATTCCAAAATTAATCAGGCTAAAAAAGAAAAACCAATTGTAAAACCAAAAGAAACTAATATTGAAGATAATCCTAATGCAGCTGATGAATCTGATGAATTTTATGATTTTGAATCTAAAAAAATTGCTAAGGACACAGAATTGGTTACAATGTTGGTTTTTGATGAGGTAGGTCCTATTGTGGGTGTTGATGAAAAGGTTTATGGTCCGTTCAGACCTCAGGATTTAGTGACTTTGCCGATGGTTAATGCAAAAATATTTTTCAAAAATCGAAAAGGTCGTCAAGTGAAAATTTAGCTGTTTTTCCATTAACTTTATATAACTTATTAAACATAAATAAAGAGCATATCTATTTGTGATACTAAAAAATTATATTTTATATAATTTGGATTTTTGCTGTTTGTAGACTTGATGCGTTACAAAGCAGTTTTAATCTCTAACGTTTTTTAATTAGATGTCAGTTTAGATAAATTCATGAATGGGTTGACAATGATTTATTAATTAAACACTTTATAGTGTAAAACGGTGGAAAAATGAAAATACCAAAAGAAAAAAGAACATACTGTCCTCATTGTAAAAGACACACAGTACATGAGGTTCACACTGCAAAAAAAAGAAAAGCTAGTGAGTTAACTTGGGGACAAAGACAATTCAGACGTGTAACTGCTGGTTACAGAGGTTATCCAAGGCCTTTACCTGCTGGAAACAAACCAGTTAAAAAATTAGACTTAAGACTTAAATGCAAAGAATGTGGTAAATCTCACATTAAACAATCTTTCAGAACAGGAAAACCTGAATTTGTAGCAAAATAGGTGATTAACATGGTTAGTAAAGGTAGAGGAAACTTTTTAAAAGTTAAATGTTTAGATTGTGACAATGAACAAGTAATATTTGATCGTGCAGCATCTGATGTAAAATGTATTATTTGTGGTAAAACTCTTGTCAAATCTCGCGGTGCTAAAGCTAAAATCACCGCACACATTGAAAAAGTTTTAAACTAGATTTCTAGTTTTAAACTTATTTTTTACTTATTTTTTTATAATTTTTATTGATGTTGGTGAGAGTATGGTAAGAAAAAGTCAAGAATGGCCTGATGAAGGAGAACTTATTGTAGGTACTGTTTATAAAGTTCTTAATTATGGGGCTTTTGCTAAATTAGAAGAATATCAGGGCAAAGAAGCTTTTATTCATATTTCTGAAGTATCTTCCGGTTGGGTTAAAAATATCAGAGATCATGTAAGAGAAAACCAAAAAATCGTCTGTCGTGTTCTCAGAGTTAATCCTAAAAAAGGGCATGTTGATGCTTCCTTAAAAAGAATCCGTGAAGATCAAAGAACTAAAAAAATCCAACATTGGAAAATCGAGCAAAAAGCTGAAAAATTCTTAGAATTGGCTGCTAAATCATTAGATAAAGATTTGGACGCTGCTTACGATGAAGTAGGTTATGAACTTATGGACATCTTCGGTGATGTTTATGGTGCTTTTGAAACTGCTTCTGATGAAGGTGCAGAATCACTTACTGAAGAAGGAATCCCTCAGGATTGGGCAGATGCTATTACTGAAGTAGCTAAGAAAAATATTACTCCTCCGGAAGTCCATATCAGCGGTTATGTAGATATTGAAACTTTCGTACCTAACGGTGTTGAAATTATCATCGCTGCATTGAAAGCTGCTGAAGATAACGGCGATGAGGAAGAGGAAATTAAAGTTCAATGTGTTGGGGCACCAAGATACAGGATTACTGTAAAATCTACTGATTATATATTGGCAGAAAAAGCTCTCAAAGCTGCTGCTGACAGATGTATTGCAGTTGTCGAAGAATCTAATGGAAATGGTTCATTTTTAAGAGAATTAGATAATTAGATTCTTATGAATATGAAAATGAATAAATGTCCTGAATGCGGTATTTATACTTTAAAGGATGCTTGTCCTAAATGCGGAGGCAAGCTTAAAGTGATTTATCCTCCTAAATTTTCTGTTGAGGATAAATATGGTAAATATCGTAGAATATTAAAAAAAGAATCAATGAAGGAGTAATTGGGTATGAAAACTACTGAAATAACTGTTTTAGAAGACATTGAATTAGATAATCCTATTTTTATCGAAGCATTACCTGGTCTTGGACATGTTGGTAAATTGGCTGCTGACCACATGATTGATGAGTTAGGAGCTACAAAATTTGCTGAAATTTATTCTCCAACTTTCCCTCCACAAGTTATTGTTAAAGAGGATGGGATAATTGAAAACATGAAAAATGAACTGTATTATTTAAGAGAAGTTGGTGAAGATAATCTGGATTTAATTATTCTTGTCGGCAATACTCAATCTTTATCCCCTGAAGGTCAATACCTTGTCTGTAAGGATATTTTGGAATTTGTCAAACAGTATGGTATTGATAGGATTTACACATTAGGTGGAATGGTTACAGGCCAGCCTCCAGAATCTCCTAAAGTTTTCGGTGCAGCTACTAATGAAGAGAATGCTGAATTACTAAAGGAAATTGATATTGAACTTAGATCCAACGATGGGGGCATTGTTGGTGCATCCGGTTTATTTTTGGGGTTAGGCGTTCGCCAGGGAATTCCTGGATCCTGTCTGATGGGTGAAACTTTAGGTTACTTTATTGATGCCGAATCTGCAGAGGCAATATTGAATAAATTGTCCATATTACTTAATTTTGATATTAATGTTGATAAATTAGAAGAAAGAGCTGAAGAAACAAGACAAATGATTGCTAAAGCTCAACAAATGGAACAGGATATGATTAATAAAGCTAATGCAGGAAATGCTGATGATTTAAGATATATTGGTTAAACCAATATATTTTTATTTTACTTTTTTTCATGAATATTGTTGTAGTTCCCGACGCATCCATGATTGTCATTCCATTGATTGAAAAAAATAGACATAGTTATTTATCTCCCTCCAATTTTTCAAAATATGATAATATGGACATTTGTGAGGGAAATCTGATTTTTGACAATGTCATTTCAAAATATACTACTAGTGAAATGCCTTCTGGTGTTAAAAGTAGGATAATCTTATTTTCCAAAGTGGCTGATAAAGCCGATGCGGCTATTGTAATAGGTAAACGACCTAAAAATCGCATTCCAATGTATAATGCTTTGAACGACCTGATTTTATTTGGTGGAAACTCATGCAATAACGCTCACAGCCTTATTTTAAAAATTATTAATGATTCAGATATTCCAACATTGAAGCTTGCCTATCCTACAAATCAAAAACAGATTATCGAACTGATTGAAAAAACAAACTATTTTTTAAAAAATTTGGATAAATCTCCTCAAAATGATGATTTGGGGGTTGATTTGTATCCTAAAAATGAGAAATGTCATATTTGCGATGTTAAAAAGTTATTGGATAAGTTAATATAAGACAATTTTCTAACAATTAATCATGTTGATAAATGCTGATTTTCATGTTCACAGCTGTTTTTCAATGGCTTCATCTAAAGACATGCTAATTGAGAATATGGCGCCTAAATCAAAGTTGAAGGGATTGCAGCTTCTGGGTACCGGTGATGCATTTCATCCTGCCTGGCTGAATATGATTGAGGCGCAAACATCTTATTCGGGTGACGGAATCTATACGTTAGATGATATGAATTTTGTTTTAACGGTGGAAGTTGAAGGAAAAAACAGGATTCATCATTTAATTATTATTCCAGACATTGATATTGCCCGTGAATTGTCCCAGAAGTTGCCTTCTAAAAATAAGGCTTCCGACGGAAGACCTAAAACTCAATTGGGCGGCGCTGAACTTTTGGAGTTGGTCAGAGATTATGACTGTTTAATCGGACCGGCACATGCATTCACCCCATGGACAGGGATGTATAAGTCCTTTGATAGTATTTATGACTGTTACGGTAAAAAACCGGATTTTGTAGAGCTTGGACTTTCTGCAGATACATTTATGGCAGATACAGTAGATGAACTTAAAGATTTTCCGTTTCTTACTAATTCAGATGCACATTCACCATGGCCCCATAGATTGGGCCGTGAGTTTAATCAAATCGAGCTTCGAGATATTTCATTTTCTTCAATAAAACATGCTATTAAACATAGGGATATCAAAGCAAATTATGGTCTTATCCCTAACTTGGGTAAATATCACATGACTGCATGTACCAAATGCTATAAACTTATTGATCCTGCAATTGCACGTGAAAATAAGATGAAATGCAGCTGCGGCGGAACAGTTAAAAAAGGGGTTGATTTTAGAATATCTGAAATTGCCGATTATAATCAGCCGAAACATCCTGATTTCAGGCCGGATTACGTTCATCTGATGCCTCTTGCAGAGTTGATTTCAACAATTTATGGAAAAGGCGTTACTACAAAAACGGTTCAGGGCATATGGCAAAAGTTAATAGATAATTTTAAAACAGAAATTGAAGTATTATTAAACGTTCCAATAGAAGAAATTAGCAGAATCGATACAAATGTTGCTCCTGCTATAGAATCATTTAGGAATAATGATATTGATGTTATTCCTGGCGGCGGGGGTAAATACGGTCAGATTTCTTTTGATAGAAAATTAAATAAATCAAAAAAAGAAAAAGTCATCACTTTAGATAATTTTTAAAATTAAATACGGACTTGGAGGGATTTGAACCCTCGATCTTAAGATTAGGAGTCTTACGCCCTTCCAGACTAGGCTACAAGCCCATAATTATTAATTCTGTGAAAAAATCATTTAAAAAAAGTTAAATTGTAATAAGAGCGGACCCGCCGGGATTTGAACCCGGGGTCTTCGGATTAGAAGTCCGACGCCCTATCCAGCTAGGCTACGGGCCCTTCATATACAACAATAATAAATCTATTTTTTTTATTATATATATTTATCTATTTTATTAAAAAATAAAAAAAGGATTAAAAAAATCCTTACATTCTACTTACACTACCTGTTGCATCATTAATACCAATGCTGTCTACAGCATTTCCATCTTCATCATAAATGGTAGCATACCAATATCCACCAGAATAATATACGTTTCCAGCATAACATCCTGGTTCTCCTACAGCACTATTTGCAATACTTTGTGCTGTGGAATATGATAAATGTGTACTTGAACTTGATCCAGAGCCACTGCCTCCTCTAGAGCTTGATCCGGAACCGCTGCTACTGCCACTACCACTTCCTGATCCGGATCCTGAACCTGATGATGAACTTCCAGATCCTGAACCGCTGCTTCCTCCATCAGTAGTAGCTACAGAAGATCCACTTCCGTTTCCAGCAGGAGTGCTGTTGCCGAGTCCGTTTCCATTATTACTGTTAGCGGACATACTGGATAAGTCGGAGAATATTGGACTGTCACTATTTGTTATTCCGTATGCTGCAACAGCTGCTGCGATACATAACACAACAATAATTGAAATTATAATATTTGCTTTATCCAATTTTTTCCCTCCTTTGAATATATATTATGTATAATATTTAAATTAAGTCTTTTATTTCTTATATATATTTCGATTAATTTTTTGTGGCATAATTTATTAATAATAATATTTATAAATAATTAATGTTAGTTTCTAATTGCTAATAATTGAGGTGACATATTTGAAAGATAGAGTAGTTATATCTCCAACAACTCGTCAAGAAGGCCATGCCGAATTGGTCATGGAAGTTGACGATGAAGGGATAGTTACAAAAGGTATGTATTTTAGTATAACTCCTGTTAGGGGTTTAGAGAAGATGGTTCTTAACAAAGCTCCTGAAACAGCACCTGTTTTATGTCAAAGAATTTGTGGAGTATGTCCAATTCCACACACATTAGCTTCCGCTGAAGCAATGGACATGGCATTAGGTATTGAAATTCCTAAAGCAGGTAAATTGTTAAGAAAAGCTGTCGCAGCAGCACACGGTATTAACAGTGCAGCAATTCACCACTTCTTAGTTGCTCCAGATATTACTAACGAAAGTAATTTCGCAACTGCAGTTGACAGTGTAAGTGAAATCAGAAAAACTGTTCAATACGTAGTAGATATGTGTGCTGGTGAAGGAATCCACCCTGCTGATATCAGAGTAGGTGGTATGGCAAGAAACATTACTCCATTCACTAAAGAAAGATTAGTCGAAAGAATGACTGCACTCAGACCAAAACTCGAAGAACACATTGATTTCATCAAAGGACTCGTTCTCGACGCAGGTTTACCAAAAGATTTAGGTGTAGTCGACCAACCATTAATGGCTATGGATGCTACTTACGGTACTAACGAATTCGATATGGACAAATTCTCTGAAGTTTTACCAGAAGCATGGTATGATGATCCAGAAATTGGTACCAGAGCTTGTTCCGTAATTCCTTTATGGGAAGGTAATAACGTAGAAACCGGTCCTAGAGCAAGAATGGAAAAATTCCAAGGATTTAAAGACAAAGGTGTAATCGCACAACACGTTGCACGTGCTGACGAAATGTTGAAAAACTACGACGCATGTATGGAAGCATTAGATGCACTTGACACATCCGCTCCTGCAAACGTAAGTTACGATAAAAGAGGAACTGGAGAACTTGGATTTGGTGTAATCGAAGGTCCTAGAGGTACTGACGTACACATGGCACAAGTTGTAGAAGGAAAAACTAAATTCTACTCTGCAATTGTACCAACTACATGGAACATTCCAACTATGGGTCCTGCAAC
The DNA here is from genome assembly GCF_017427765.1 of Methanobrevibacter sp. GTDB lineage: Archaea > Methanobacteriota > Methanobacteria > Methanobacteriales > Methanobacteriaceae > Methanocatella. The sequence continues at coordinate 46,526 of NZ_JAFRSC010000026.1, forward strand.
TGAAGGATTCTCTCACGAGTTCGGTCCACATGTAATTAGGGCATACGACCCATGTTTATCATGTGCTACTCACGTAATGGTAGTTGACGACGAAGACAAATCCATTCTTAAAAATGAAATGGTGAGAATCTAAGTAACTTGGAGGAATTAAATGCCTTATGATTCGGATATAATCGTCATCGGTTGTGGAAATGTTTTATTTAAAGATGATGGATTCGGTCCTATTCTTATAAACATTTTGCAAAAATATACAAATGATGCTAATGACTATTATGATCCAGCTGTTACTTCATATGTAGAGGATGAATTCGATAAAGAGATTTTAGAGCAAATTAAGCAAAAATTTGATGGTATTGAGTTACCTGAAGGGGTTCAATTCATTGATGGTGGAACTGCGGCTCCAACTAATTTCTTCCCACTATACGAAGAGTATGATTGGAAAAAACTCATCGTATTGGATGTGGTTGAATTTAATGCTGAGCCTGGAACCGTAGATGTATTTGATCCAAATGTTATGCAAAAAGGAAAATATGATAATCCTCATGGAATGACCGTGGAAAATCCTCTTCAAGAAATTTCTCAAAAATGTGAAGTAGTTATTGTTGGTTGTAAACCAGCTGAGATTCCAACTCCGGATGTTGATATGGGTTTAACAGAACCTGTTACAAAGGCGATTCCTAAAGCTATTGATATTATTTTAAAAGAAATTGGGGTAAAATAATGTTTGATAAATTGAAAAAAGCTTTCGGTGGTTCTTCTGAAGAAGCACCAAAAGTAGAAGAAAAAGTTGAAGCTGCTCCTGTAGAAGAGAAAGTTGAAGCTGCTCCTGCAGAAGAAACTAAAGCTGCTTCATCAAAACCACGTATTGGTTACATACACTTAAGTGGTTGTACTGGGGATGCAATGTCTTTAACCGAAAACTATGACATATTATCCACTGTTTTAACTGACATGGTTGAAATCGTATATGGACAAACTTTAGTTGATAAATGGATTCATGGTACTTATGCTGAAGAAATGCCAGAAATGGACTTATGTTTAATTGAAGGATCTGTATGTTTACAAGATGAACACAGTGTCCACGAAATCTTAGAAGCAAGGAAAAAATCTGGCTTAATTTGTGCATTCGGTTCCTGTGCTTTAACTGGTTGTTTCACTACTTTTGCTCGTGGTGGTCAACAAGCACAACCTAAACACGAATCTTTCTTACCAATTAGTTCATTAGTAAAAGTAGATTTAGCACTTCCTGGTTGTCCTGTAGCACCTGAAATGATTGCTAAAGCTGTCGTTGCATTATGCGAAGGCGATTTAGATTACTTAAAACCAGCAATGGATTGGGCTGCATGTGATAAAGGATGTGGTTGTGACGTATTAACCAATGTAATCCGCCAAGGATTATGTACTGGTTGTGGAACTTGTGCTCTTGCTTGTCCTACAAGGGCAATGGGCTTTTCTGAAGGTAGACCTAGCTGTGACAGAGACAGATGTATTAAATGTGGTTCTTGCTACATGATGTGTCCAAGATCTTGGTTACCTGTAGAAAGAATTAAAAAGGAAACAGGACTTTAGGAGGAATGGATATGCCATTAGGTACTTATAAAGAAGCATTATCTGCAAGATCTACTGATAAAAAAATTCTAGATGTATCACAAGACGGAGGAATTGTTTCAGCTTTACTCTGTTACGCACTCGATGAAGGTATCATTGAAGGTGCAGTTGTAGCTGGAACTCCTGACGACGATTGGAGACCAATTCCTACTGTAGTAACTTCCTCTGATGAAGTTATTGCTGCAGCAGGTACTAAATACTCCATGTCCCCAACTTTATCCGCATTAAAAGAAGCAACACGTCAATACGGATTAGAAAAAGTTGGTGTAGTATCAACTCCATGTCAAACCCAAGGTTTAAGAAAAGCACAAGCTTATCCATTCACTAGATTTGTCGCTGAAAAAGTAAAATTAATCATCGGTATCTACTGTATGGAAAACTTCCCTATGGCTTCTCTTGACACCTTTGCTACTGCAAAATTAGGATTTGACAGCTTACAAGATGCTACTAAAATGGACATCGGTAAAGGAAAATTCTGGTTAACTAAAGATGGTGAAGACTCTGGTTTAGCTATCAAAGAAACCCACGGTTACGAACAAGCAGGTTGTAACATCTGTCAAGATTACGTAGCTGAATGGGCTGACGTATCAACCGGTTCTGTAGGATCTCCTGACGGATGGTCTACTGTTTTAACCAGAACTGACGATGGTGACAGTGTATTTAAAGCAGCTGTTTCAGCTGGTTTAATCGAAACTAAACCAATGGACGAAGTAAAACCTGGTCTTCCTTTACTTGAAAAATTAGCTAAAGGTAAAAAAGACAAAAACACTGCAGAACGTGAAAGAAGAGCTAAAATGGGAGTTAAAATCCCTGCTTTATACTAAATCTTCTTTCTTTTTTCTTTTTTTTTAAAAATTTAGTATTTTAGTAAAAATAAGTTTTGAAGAGATGTTAATCCCTTCTAGATAGTTGTAACGGTACAACCTTCTTTTTCAACAATTATTGTATGTTCTTTTTGACTTACAAAACAGTCTTTTTTCTCACGAAGTGGCGCATAAGGATATATTGCCATTGCTTCGGATAATTGTTTAAGTCCGATTGATCCTTTCCTTTCGCCGAATTCGTCTGTAATCCAGCGGCCTGAAAATGGGACGTATCTGTGGTTTTTCTGGATGTATTTTAAAACTCTTTGGGTTGTTTTCATTCTGAATGGTTTATTTGCCATATATGAAAAGATATAATGACCTGGTGCATCATTTACAATTCCTTCACCGTTGGTTGCAAAAGGTTCAATCGCTACTGCCTGGCCTTCTTCTAGAATATAGTTGTCATGATTGTCATAATTCGGAATTGAAATTCCTGCATGCAAATTGTTTTGCTCCAGACTGTGTCCTGTCAAATTAAAAATGGGATTTAACTTATATTCGGATATTGCCTCATGGACTGCCGCACCGATTTTTGACACTTCAATTCCGGCTCTCGCAGTTGCGATTGCCGCTTCAAGACCTGCTGCTGATGCTTCTACTATTTCTTCATGTAAGTTAATTTCATCCTGTGTGTAATTTTCATCAATGTTTCCATCAGCAATTATTGTAACGGCAGTATCTGCAATATAGCCATCAACCATTGCACCTAAATCCAGTTTAACCATATCTCCAGCCTTAAATTTGGTTTTATCTCCTGCAGGTGAGGTGTAATGCGCTGCTATTTCATTAATTGATACGTTGCATGGAAATGCTATTTCGGCACCATTTTTTAAAATTTCACTTTCTACATAATTTACCAAGTCTATAACTAAAGTTCCGTCTTTAATCATTTTTGAAGCTTCATCACGAATCTTTGATGTGAGTTTTCCAGCTTCTATGTAAGATTCTATCATATAGTATTACCTTCTTTTTCGAATAATTAATTTTATTATTGATAAAGTTTATATAATAATATATTATTAAACTAGTTTATATAAAATTGGAGGTTATTAAATGGAAATTCCTACAATACCTGACCAAATGTTTTTCTTAATCATTGCGGTCATTGTTGCAATTGTAATTATTATCATTGTTTTCCAATGGAGAAAGGTTGCACAATCTAAAAATTCAATATTAATGCTTGAAAAAGAAATTGAGCTCAAAAAAATGTCCATGGTTGAAAAAGACATTGAATCCAAAAGATTAATGGATAATCCTATTCCATTACCGCAAGAGCAACAGGACAGTCTTTCAGCTATCAGGCAATCCACAACTGAAGTCAGAAGCAATGTCGGTTATCTTCACTCTGAAATCAATGAAAGATTAGCCAGACTTGAAGCTGAAACTGAACAAAGAAAGTTAGAAAAAATGCTTAAAGAAATTGAGGCAAAAGAAGCTAAACTTAAAAAAATGAAATAGACAGGTGGTAAAATGGATGCTATGGAAGTAGTTGCAGTTATAATTTTAATTGTAGCTATTGTAATTTTAGTTTACTATTATTTGTTAAACAGTCCTGCTACTGTTGATAAAATACGCAGTTATGTACCTGCCAGTGCTGATGCGCACATGAATGAAATTTTGGGCAGTTCTGGCGGTTCAGAATCAGGATATGATTTATCCAAAGAAGAAGTTCCTGCTGAAAAAGAGGAATCTGAATCAATGGGTAAAAGGATTAAAATCAAATTGAGTGATATTGATTCTGCACTCAACACTGATGCTTTTTCCCAAAAAATTGATGCTTTTTTAGATGAAAAAAGTGATGAGCTAATTAAAAGTTGGTCTTTAGCCACTACCGATGATTTGGATGAGCTTCAAAATAAATTCTCTGAAACTACAGCTAATGTGGATAAGTTGGATAAAAGTTTCGCTGATTTTAAAAAATCTTCTGAAGAATTCCAAAAAGTGACTGAAGAAAAATTAAATGATTTGGATAAAAGAATTGAATCATTAGAAAATAATTAAATTTATTTTCTTTGATTTTTTCCATTTTATGGAAAACTTTATATACAATCTAAACAATATTTATAATATAGTTTTATACTATTTTTGTTTGTATAGCAGGGTGGGGTAGTCTGGTGATCCCGCGGGGCTCATAACCCCGAGATCCCTAGTTCAAATCTAGGCCCTGCTACTTTTAATTAATATTTTTGGCAAGTTAAAGACAGCTGCTGGTTTATTTTAAACTAAGGAAACTCCGCCCATCACACAGAACTACGGCGTTGAAAAACGTATACTGAGAAGTATGACTCTGGAGCAGAAACGACACGGCTTTTAATGGTAGACGATGATATTTAATTGAGGACATTAAAAGAAGCGGTGAAACGGCCATTCCGTAGGATGCAAGAGCAAAGGTGCCGATGACAACCTGTATGAGGCAAGGTAGCACGCTAAGATGAATGCTGTTAAACAGAAGGTGGGTTACTCTTAACAGGCCATGAATATTAATTATTTTCTTATTTTCACTGCCATTCGATGGCTTGCCAGGTCATCTCAAAGTTTTTCTCGAAAAGAAGATCAATATCCTCATTTGGGAAATCTAACCAAAAGCATTGAACTCCCATATACATGATGTACAATGTTTCGGCAATGTTTTTGGTTGAGAAATCGTCCCTGATTTCATTTTTCCTTTTGCCGTCTTCAACAAGGTCGGTTAAAAATATTCCAACATCTTTTCCTATTTGTGAAACTGTCCTGTTGACCTCATCATCGGCATATCCTGTTGCGGTTAAAAGAATTAATACAGTTCCATAATCGATGTTTTCATTGATGCTTTCAATTTCCATACCATCTATGAAGTGATGCAAAATATAAAGCAATCCATCATGGATTCTCTCCTTTGTGGAACCTTCAAGTGGGATTTTATCAAAATCGATTTTCATATAATCCACCATATACTTTTGCATAATCGCTTCAAATATTTCGTTTTTATCTGAAAAATGATAATATATGCCGCCGGTTGTCAGTCTGGTGCATTTTTGAATATCTCTAATTGAAATATCGATTGTACCTTTCTCCAATATTAATTTTAGCGTTTTTTCAACAATCAAGTCCTTAGTGTTCATCTAACCACGCAATGTTTTCAAGTTAATTAATTATTCTCTGAATCTTATCTTTTCCCATTGCAAATCAAAATTATCTTCAAAGACAGAAATCATATCATCAATTATATATGCCTCCCATTTATATGCAATTCCCATGTACATGATAATTAATGACTCTACAATGTCTTCGGTTGAAAAGTCCTGTCGGATTTGTCTGTTTTTTTGACCTTCCTCAACAATTTCTGTGAAAAGTTCCTTCAATTCGTTTAGGAGGCTTTGGACTAACCTCTGAAAATTTTCATGAACAAATCCTTTTGCAGTCAAAATCGCCAATATGATTCTGTAGTCTATTTCATCATCAATCGATTCAATCTCGATTCCGGTTTGTTTTTCTTTGAAAATTTCAGCCATGACATCGTGGATTTTCTCTTTTGCATTTCCCTTTATCTGCCTGAGTTCGTCTATATTGAATTTGTAATAGTTTAGATAGTATCTTTCAGTAATTTCATTGTATATCTCTTCTTTATTAGAAAAATAGTGATATATTCCGCCGGTAGCAATTCCGGATGCGGCACTGATTTCTCTAATTGAAATAATAGAGTTCTGCTTTTCAATCATTAATTTTAAAGTACTTTCTAAAATTAATTTTTTTGTATCCATACATACAATATTTTATATTTTATGGTAATTAAATGGTGTAGAGAACTAACGTTCTGTTTGTGAAAATTTAATATAAAGGACAAACGTTCAGTTATTTTGTGGAAAATAGTGACTAATCTCATGGTTTTTAATAAATTAAAAAAATAGTTTTCATTGAAATTCGAGGGTCTGCCAGGTCATGTCAAAGTTTTTCTCAAAAATGAGATCAACATCATCATTTGCGAAAGTTAACCAAAAACCTTGAATTCCCATATACATTGTATACAATGATTCTACAATATTTTTAGTTGATAAATTTTGTCTGATTTCATTTTTACTTTTACCATCTTCGACAAGGTATCTTAAAAAAGTTCTAATGTCATTTCCTATTTGTGAAATTGTTCCGTTAACATCATCATGGGCATATCCTGTTGCGGTTAAAAGAAGTATTACACTTTGATAATTGATTTTTTCATTGACACTTTCAATTTCCACGCCGTTTACGTATTGATGTAAGATATAAAGCAATGTGTCATGGATTTGGTCCTTTGCGGAACCTTCAAGTGGGATTTTATCAAAATCTATTTTAATGTAATCAATCATATACTTTTGCAGAATCGCTTCGAATATTTCTTTTTTATCTGAAAAATGATAATATATGCCTCCGGTTGTCAGTCCGGTGCATTTTTGAATTTCTCTAATTGAAATATCCGTTGTGCCTTTCTCCAGTATCAATTTCAGCGTTTTTTCAACAATCAAGTCCTTAGTGTTCATCTAACAGCCTCATGTTTCTTAATATCTATTCTCTAAATCTAATCTTTTCCCATTCCAAATTAAAATTATCTTCAAAGTCTGAAATCATATCATCAATTAAATATATGTCCCATTTATATTGAATGCCCAGGTACATGATAATTAATGACTCTGCAATGTCTTCGGTTGGGAAGTCTTGTCGGATTTGTCTGTTTTTTTGACCTTCCTCAATAATTTCTGTGAAAAATTCCTTCAATTCGTTTAGGCTATTGGGGAGAAACCTGGGGTAATTTTCATTAGCAAATCCTTTTGCAGTCAAAATCAGCAATATGATTCTGTAGTCTATTTCATCTTCAATCGTTTCAATCTTGATTCCTGCCTGTTTTTGTGTAAAAATTTCAGCCATGACATCGTGGATTTTCTCTTTTGCATTTCCCTTAATCTGTCTGAGTTCGTCAATATTGAATTTGAAATAGTTAATAAAATATCTTTCAGTAATTTCATTGTATATTTCTTCTTTATTTGAAAAATAGTGATATATTCCGCCAATAGTAATTCCGGTGGCGACACTGATTTCTCTAACTGAAACGAGAGAGTTTTCCTTTTCAATCATTAATTTTAAAGTCTTTTCTAAAATTAATTCTTTTGTATCCATATATATAATATTTTATATTTTTTGGTAATTAAATAATGTAGAGAACGAACGTTCGGTTATGAAAAATTAAGATTAAGAATAAACGTTTGGTTATGTTTGAAAATAGTGATTAACCACATAGTTTCAATGAATTAACCAACAAAAACTTTATAAAACAATAAAATGATAAATATTAACAAGAAAAATATTGGCATCTAGTTAATATTTTCTTAAGATTTTTATATTGATATGGAGGATTAATAAATGAATGAAACGCTTAAGGAACACTCTTGGATTCCATTAATACTAGTGGCCTGTGCTTCATTTATTATAACATTGGACGCTACATTCATGAATGTTAGTATTTCCAAGGTCGTCGTTGACCTGCATACTGATGTGAGTACTATTCAATTGATTATGTCATTTTATACTCTCATCACTGCTGCATTCATGCTGCTGAGTACCAAACTTCAGGACATTGTCGGTAAAAAGAAACTGTTCATAATTGGTACTATACTTTATGGTGTCGGTACTTTTACCGCAGCAATAAGTTGGAGCACACCAGTGTTATTTATTGGATGGGCATTGATTGAAGGTATTGCAGGGGCATTAATGACACCTGCTACTGTTTCTCTTATTAGTGGTATTTATTCCGGTGAAAAACGTACATTTGCTTTGGCAATTGAAAGTGTAATGGTTTCCGTTTCTGCTGCTGTCGGTCCGCTGTTCGGTGGGGTCATGACAACATTTTTCAGTTGGAGATGGGGATTTGCAGTTGAATTAGTATTTGTTATCTTTATTTTAGTAATGCAACATAAAATACCTGATTTCGAACCTACCGAATCCAGAAGCGATTTGGATATTACTGGTGCTATAATTTCATTAATAGGACTTGTCCTGTTCGTATGGGGTATATTAATGCTGACAAAAGATACCTCAACCAGTATAATGGTAATCGTTGCAGGTTTAATTATCTTAGCAGCATTTGCATGGTTTGAAAGTAGAAGAAAAAGTAATGGTAAAGTGCCGTTACTTGATATGGGGTTATTCAAAGACAGAAATTTACGTGTAGGAGCAATCATTAGATTGATAGGTTGTCTTGCAATGGGAGGAGCATTGTTTGCTGTTTCCCTGTTCCTGCAAAGTGTAATGCAGTTAAATGCATTAAATACAGGTCTGACTACACTTCCGATGACTATAGGTCTGCTTATATTTGCAATAGCAGCTCCAAGTTTATCTACTAAAGTTGGTCATAAAAAACTGATAGCCGCAGGATCTCTAATCGCAATCCTTGGATGTGTGATTTTAAGCTATCAATTCAGATTGAATACAACAATGTATGATTTAATGCCTGGTTTGTTTGTATTGGGTGCTGGACTTGGTTTTGTCATGTCCTTAAGTACAGACATTTCCCTAGCTTATATTCCTAAGGAAAATGAAAACAACGCATCCGGTGTTCTTACAACCACACAGACATTAGGTGAATCAATGGGTACAGCAATTATCGGTGTAATCTTAATTTTAGGAGTTATGGGTGGTCTTTCTACTGCAATCGATATGTATGCACCAGAACATTCAGGCGACGCACAATTCTTTGATGATGCCACCAATTATCTCCAACAAGCAGGTACTGATAATATCACACAGGACAGTACTGTTTTAAAAGCTGTAGATACTATTATTCAGGAAGCCATGGGATTCGTAATGATAGTAACGGCTATTCTGCTGGCTATTGTATTCATTGCAACGTTGCGGCTTAAGAATATGAAAAATCAATGAGAGTTTAACTCTCATTTCCCTTTTTTATATATAAAATTTTTGGAGGAAAAAAATATGGAATCAAATCAAATATCTGGAATTTTATCAATACTTTTAGGATTAATTTTTATAATTTGTCCTATTTTCAGTACTGCATTTCTGTCCATTCTTATTGGATTGAGTTTAATATTTTTGGGTATAGCTGTAATTCTATCCGGATTTTCAGCATTAAATATTGTTATTGGAATTTTAGCAGTCCTGGTGGGGCTGGTATTCGTATTTAACATTGCTGCATTGTCATTCATTTTCGGATTACAATTCTATGTCATTGGTATTATACTGATTTTAGCAGGTATTGTTGGTCTTATTTCAGATTCACAAATATCAAAAATCGCTTCTATATTCATTATAATTTTAGGTATAATATCCTTTGCTCTTGGAGGACTTTCAATCGGTCAACCACTTTTCGCTGCAATCCTTATCGGTGTAGCTTTAATAGTCCAAGGTGTAAGATTATATCTCGAATAAAAGCTTAATAAGCAATCTTTCGATTGCTTATTTTTATTTTTTTTTTTTTTTTTAAAAGTTTTGATTTAATCATTTATAAAAGACGAAATTTTCGAATAGAACAATTGTCGGAGGTTATAAAACATGATGGACATGATGATAATGAATGTAATTAGGATATTAATAATAGTTCTAATAATATATGCTGTTTTAAAAGGATTGAAAACATTATTAAAAATAGGAATAATTATATTTGTTATTTCTATAATATTGGGATTATTAGGATTTTAAAGTCAAAAATAGGGATAGCAATAGTATCTGGAAAAGATAAAATCAAAAATCAAAGGTATTATTATGTATAGCTTTATTATTTGTGTTTTGGCATTGGTTGGTTCGTACTTTGTTTATGGAAAATTCATTGAAAGAATTTCAGGCGTTGATGAAACTCAACAAACTCCTGCATTCAGACTGCAGGATGGTGTTGATTATATGCCAATGTCTAGAATAAAGAATTTTTTAGTTCATTTTTTAAATATTGCCGGTTTGGGACCTATTTTTGGAGCAATACAAGGAGCATTATTCGGTCCGGCAGCATTCGTATGGATTGTAGCGGGTACAATTTTCATTGGTGGAGTTCATGACTTCTTTTCTGGATTCATGTCCGTGCGAAATGAAGGATTTACTATGCCCAGCATCATTTCAAAATATTTGGGAGGTAAAGTCCAAAAGTTCATGGCGGTTCTTATTATCATTACAGGCATTTTTGTTTCAGCCACCTTTGCAAAAGGAGCTGCAGGTTTGCTCACGAACCTAACCAATATCGATATACTTATCTGGACAACACTAATATTCATTTACTTTTTGATTGCAACAGTATTTCCGGTTGATAAAATCATTGGAAAAATATATCCTGTTTTCGGAGCATTACTGCTAATCATGGCAGTGCTTATGATTGGAGCGTTGATCTTAAATCCGTCATACTCCATTCCGGAATTCACAACACAAGGTCTGTATTTAACTGACAAAAGCATTTTCCCATATCTCTTTATTACAATTGCCTGCGGTGCCGTTTCAGGTTTCCATGCATCCCAATCCCCGATTGTAGCAAGATGCATTGAAAATGAGAATGATGCAAGACCTGTATTTTATGGAGCTATGGTTTTGGAGGGTTTGGTTGCTCTTGTTTGGGCTGCAGTTGCAATGGCATTTTTCCACGGACAGCCTCAACTTGCAGTAATCTATGGTGCAACACCATCAGTAGGAGTCTATGAAATGGCAAAAACATTAGTGGGGCCTGTCGGTTTGGTTTTAACCATTATTGGAGTTGTCATCTGTCCGATTACATCCGGTGATACTGCACTTAGAAGTTCAAGAATAACAATTGCCGATGAACTTCATCTAAACCATGAAAAGTGGATTTCAAGACTGAAAATTGCTGTGCCGTTGTTTTTAGTGGCATTCGGATTAACTTTTGTTGATTTTAGTCTGATTTGGAGATATTTTGCCGTGTCCCAATTAATTGTTGCTACAGTTGTATTATATGTTGCAAGCGCTTATCTTAACAATAATGACAAACCCTATATTGTCGCATTGATTCCGGCAATCCTGTGCACATTAATCACATTCGGATATATCTTGCAGGCTCCGGAATGTTTGGGATTGCCTTCAATGGCTGCCAATGCGATTTCGGTTATTGCAACAGTTATTGTTTCAATAATATTTCTTAAAAAGTCAAAGAAGTCAATTCAATAATTTTCTCCTTTGATTTTTTCAACATGTTTTTAAGGTCCAAAATCAAAAAATTAGAATATGAAAGGGATTTTTGAATTCATCGAAAAATATTTTTTCATAGTGATATTGTTGGGGGTAGCTATTTCTCTAGTCTATCCAAATTCATTTAAATGGGTTTTAAGCGAATATAACGGCATCAACATTATCAATCTGCTTTTAAGCATAGTTCTTTTTACAATGGGAACCACACTGAAAGCGGATGACTTCATTAATGTAATCAGAAATCCTAAGGCAATTGGAGTTGGAATTTCAGCACAATATATCATAATGCCCCTTATGGCATTTGCTCTTGCAAGAGCGTTTTGCCTCGATACTGCTTTGACCGCCGGACTCATTCTTGTTGGAACCGTGCCTGGAGGAACGGCATCTGACGTCATTACTTTCATTGCAAAGGGAGATGTGGCACTGTCGGTTTCTTTAACTGCAGTTTCCACTGTGATTTCACCCTTGCTGACTCCAATTATCACGTTATTGTTAATCGGCAATCAGATTCATTTCAATCCGATTGACATGTTCATTTCAATTGTTCAGATAGTCATTGTTCCAATCATGTTGGGGTTGATTCTGAATTACAAATTCCCTAATTTTTGTGAAAAATTAAAAGATTACCTGCCTACTGTATCCTCCATTGTGATTTGTTTAATCGTTGCAGGAGTAATCGGCGCCAACAAACAGGCTATTTTAACTTCATCTACTGTAATACTCATTGTCATTGTCCTGCAGTATTTCCTTTCAATGTTAATTGGATTTGGAATCGGACGCCTTGCGGGATTGGATAAAAAACAGATAATTACAGTGGCTATTGAAATTGCATTTCAAAATTCAGGCTTGTCAACCAGCCTTGCAAAAACCCATTTTCCAAACTTGTCCCAGGCAACAGTTCCCGGAGCGATTTATTCTGTCTGGCAGAATTTTGCAGGCTCAATTCTTGCCTATGCATTCAGGAAATATCAATCCTGACTATATTTTTTAAATTTCATGATTTAGACAATAATATATGTTGGAACAGGCATTGTTTTTGAAAAATACAATTAAATAATTAAATTGATAAAAAAACACAAATATTAGCATATTCTTATTGAAAATAACTTTGGATTACTGCATGATTCAAAAAAAGGATATGGATAGTTTAGTTCAAGTTATTTTTAATAAATAAAAAAAGGGAATAACTCAAAAGAGTTATTCTACACTGCTGATTTTATTTGTCATGTCTTCGGTGAAATTCATTTTTACAAATGTGTCATCTGTTGGAAGTATCATGTTGAATTCGTGGATTTCATCAATCTGGCCTGATCCGCTGAAATTATTGAATCCCAGGACGTGGCCTCCTGTTGCCTTATCATCAGACAGGAAATGAAGATGCCATCCGTGCATGTTCAACTCATTCATGTACTCTGGGAAATATACTGCAACAAGTGTTCCGGTCTGGTCAGTATGGTTGAATACCTTTTGGTCTACTTTTGCAACTTCAGTGAATTCCTTATATGGTTTTTCCTGTTTTTCAACGCTTCTAACGGTAATGTTTGAAAAATCACCTTTGATTTTGATTACATACATGTTGTTTACGCCATATTTTTCAATTTCCTTGTCCAATTGACCTGTTAAGTCATCGAAATTCTTGGCAGTTAAATTGGTTATTTTTCCATCTTCATCAAATTTGGTGATTGTGGCGAATGGTATGGTTTCATTATCCGGCATGACATTAATGCTTCCGTCAGCGGCTGCCTGATAGACTACACCGTCCAAAACTATCATCTCACCGTTTACTCCTTCAAATGTTCCAAGACCGATGTCTCCATGTGATTTAAAATCTCCTACTGTGATTACTCCATTATATTCTCCATGCATGAAAGCCTGCATTAAAGAGACCTGATACATGGAATCATCATCATTATTGTTTAGAAGCAATGAATTCTGAGCGCTGACTGCTGAAACAGCAAGCAGACCCACTACAATTAATGCAAACACGATTTTTTTATTCATTTGATTCCCTCCTTATTGATTATTAAATTTAAATTTAATGGTTATTAAATGATGTAGAGAACGAATGTTCTGTTTGTGAAAATCAATATGAAGAACAAATGTTCGATTATATTTTGAAAATAGTAACTACATTTCATTTCATGATTTAGGGAATAATATATATTATTTTAAAAACTAAATTATATTCATGAGAAAGTTTTTGAAGGTTTCACTGAAATTCCAATGGAAAACAATATTGGTTATTTTCGCTTTGATAGTCATTCAGACATTCTTTCAAATGGAAATAATTGACTTGTTCAGTGCGGCTTTGACCGGAGTTAAAGAACAGAAAATCGATTTGCTTATCAAATCAGGATCATACATGCTGATGTATACGGTCATTTCAGTGATTGCCATTTATGTCATTTCCTATCTCTCAACAAGAGTGGCTTCAAATGCTGCATATACTGTCCGTGAGAAAATATTTCATATACTGATGAACTTGCCTGGTGAGGAACTCAAGCAATTTAAAATTTCAGGGCTGGTTACACGGTCAACCAGGGGGATGTCCTCAGAACAGGGTTTATAGTGATAATACTCACACAATTAATGCTCGTTCCAGTTACACTCGTAGCAATTATTTGAAATAGCACTGATTGATACGACTTATGCTATATTCTTCTTGGCATTTGTTGGAGTTCTTGGCCTGCTTCTGATTTGGAGAATGAAACAAATTGTGAAAATATTTTTCAGGGCCAAAAAGACATACGGAAAACTGAACCTGATGTTTTTATCCAAAATCAGTGATATTGCTGGCAGGATTCCATTCAATAAACAGGAATATGAAGCCGAATTTGAAGAGGCATGTGAGAATTCCTATGATAAGAATGTCACCTATATTTTAAGCCAATATTATCTCGGGCCAGTATTGTTATGGGGTTTATATGCCATTGTTCTAATTACATTTGCAATGGTTAATTCCGGATACACCATTGGTTTTGAAACCGACAGTGTAGTTGATTCATTCGTTATTCTTATATATGTTGCCTACTTCGTCAGCACATTAACTTTTCTTCCGGCATTAATTGACAGGTGGCCACGTGCATATGCTACTTCCGTGCGTTTGGAGGAAGTCCTGAACCTGGAAGATAAAGTCATAAAATCCAAAAGCACTGATAATCCAAAAAGAATAGAAATTGTAGAGGAAGATGTATCCTGGCAGGATAAGGGCATTTGGGCTGAAAGAAGGGAAATATCTCAAAAATTCACTCTAATATTAAAGGATGACAGGATCAAAGTAATAATGTCAATGATTTTGCTCACGATATCCACATTGTGCATGGTTTATGCCCCTGAAGTTGCAGGGAATACGGTTAATTTATTGAGTTCCAATGTGAATTCATTCAACGATGCTGGCGTCTACTTTAACCTTGCCTTGCTTTTGGCATTATATTCTGCAGGGTATCTGTTAAAATTAACTCCAAAGAGAATCATGGGGATTACTGGTGAAAAAGTGGCCTATAATTTAAGAATGAAATTATTTGACGGGATTGATGTTGTCGAGTCAGGTTTCATTCAGGAAAACTCAAAGGGCCTCATCATGTCCAGATTAAACAACGACGTGATGAACATCAGGGAGTTTGTCTCCTCCCGATTTTCTGAAATTTATGCGCAAATCCTATCGATAGTCCTTGTAATAGTGTTGATGATGATGACAGACTTTAGATTGAGCTTAATTTATCTGGTGATATTGCCAATTTATGTCACTTCCTTTTCTTTATGCGATTATAAATCTAAAGACTATTATGATGGTCATCAAAAGCATTTGGGCCGATTGATGAGCTATTTTGAAAGAGGTCTTGCAAATCGTGATTCATTCCATGAAAAAGGGTTTAAAAAAATCAACCAAACTGTAATTGACTATTATGCCAAATCCAGAAACATTACTAATATTATGGAGCCTGTTACAACCCTTTTGACAAATGTAAGTAATATAACTGTCTATATGGCGGGAATTTACTTTTTGTCAGTTGGTGAAATACAGCTGGGAACCCTATTGGCGGTTATCATGTATGGACAGTTACTGACTAAGCCTATTAAAAAACTAAGTACATCTATGGCTTCTATTGAAACTGCATTTTCAAGTATCAAAAGGATATTTGCGATTATTGACTATCGCAAATAGGAATGGCGGATTTTCAGTCATGTTAATGCATAAAGGTAACTTTTAAACCTTTATTTATTTTTTTTTTAATTCAGATAACTTTAAAACTTCAATAAGAAAAAATTGTATACTTTTTTTGCAAATTCCATTTTTGCTCTTGTTTTTTTTTTGCTTTAACCATTGTTTTATGAATTCATTCAAATCATCAATTAAAAAATAATGCATTATATTTATTAATAATCAAAAATAAAACAATATATTAAGTATTGTACTTATTGACAATATTTATATATGTATTATTGTACAGAACGAATGTTCTGTTTGATTACTTGATTTTTAGACAATATGAGGTAATTAAAAATGACGAAAAAAAGGATGGTAATATTACTGATGCTACTCCTTGTAATGATTATGAGTATCGGTGCAATTTCAGCGGCTGATGCTAATGAAACCTTGCAAGGAGAAGTTAGTGATACAAATATCGCTTTGACAGATGAAGTTGGTGATACAAATATCGCAACAACTTCTTCTGATTTGAAACAAGAGGTCAATGACACTTCACCTGCGGTTGAAAGTGTCAATGATGTTGATGAAATTAATGTAGATGATAGTCGAAATGAAAATCATAAGGTGGGAGTTGCATCCTCTGCTTCAGATGATGTGCTTTCCGCTACAAATGATGATTTGCTTAAACACAGTAGTAAAAATTTTTACTATGATGGTACTGGTGAATGGTATTATGATTTGGAAGATGCCTGGTCTGCAGCTGAAGGTAATAATGGAGGAACAATAAAGGTTTGGGCAGGTTATTATAAATACTCTGATGATGATGATGATTTTGAGTATAAAGTTAATACAGCAGTAACTATAACACTCCAGCCATACGGCAACGGCCCAGTAACTTTTGATGGAAGTGAAAGTGGTTGGTTCCTTCGTGTAACTAATAATAATGTAAAGGTCACAATCAATGACATTACCTTTAAAAATTTGAAGGGAAGAGATGGTGGTGCTATTGAAGTTGAAGATTCAGCACAATTGACCCTGAACGGATGTATATTTGAGTCAAATCATGCTTCTTCCGATGGAGTTAGTTATGGATTGGGTGGTGCCATAGTTGTGGATGAAGGTACACTTGTAGCCAACAACTGCAGGTTCATAAACAATAAGGCTGACAGATACGGTGGAGCCATCTGTATTGAAGATGGAGGTTCAGTTACACTTAACAGCTGTTATTTCGAAGGAAATAAAAAAGGCTCTGATGCAAACGACTTTGATGATTATGATATAGATAGTGATAAAAGTGCAGATTGGAGTTTTGAAAATTGTCTATTTATAGGACAGGGTTCCCTTGAAATTGAAGTAGACGCTCCTGCTAAATCAGTGGAAATAACTCCTGACGTTGAAGATGAGGGTGTAAATTTAGTGGTTTTATATAAAGACGGTTCCTATTATACTGAAAAACCTTGGGCTAGTTTCCATTCTGTAGAATTCACTGATCTTGAAAAAGGAACATATACTGTTTACATGATGAAAGATCATGAAAAAAGATACATATATTCTGGAACTGAATTTACTATTATAGAACCTTATTTTGTTTTAGACGATAAGGACGTATTTGAAACTTTAAGTGCTGCGGTTAATGCTATTCCTAATGGTGGAAGTGGAGTAATTACTGTTGAAGCCGGAACTTACACCGATTCTTCTAATTTTAACGTACAGATTAGAAATAAAGTAGTAACAATTATGCCTAAAATTATTTCTGAATATGATGATACTGTCATTTTTGAAGGTAATTCTCAAAATTATCTGTTGGACGTAGGTGCTAATGCCCAACTTATCCTAGAAGATATAACTATAACCGGTAAATTTTCAAATGCAGCATTAATATTCACTAGCAATTTGGAGTCTTCAATTACAGATTGTGAATTTAATAATATTAAAAATTCTCAAAACCAACCTGGAACTCCAATTGATGCCCAAAATTCAAAACTGGCACTAAATGATACAACTTTTGATTTAAACGGCCACATTATCTTAAAAAACACTATTGCAACTATAGAGGAATGTACTTTCACCAACAATACTGGTGAACAGGGAGGAGCAATTAATGCAAATCCTTCTTCCGATTTAACTATTACAAGCTCCGAATTTACCCGTAATGATGCAACAACTGAAGGTGGTGCAATATATGCAACTAATCTTAAAATTGAGGACAGTACATTCATGCTAAACACAGCTGAAACTGGAGGAGCTATCTATATAACTGACAGCAGCGACAGCCTCGTTAATATTACCTCCTGTGTTTTTGATTCCAATATTGCAACTGATTACAGAAACATATATTCCAAATCATCTACAAGGAAATTTAATTTAGATTTTAATGAATATGATTTGAATTTATCAATGAAGAAAAAAGATGCTTCCTATGGTAGTGAGTATATTCTTAATGGTGCTTTTGACTGGGGTTCAAATTTAAATAATACTTTTACTCTTTTATCAGGAACCATAGATGATGAGAATGTTTTCGGAGATTTGCTTACTGTTGAAGATAACAAATTTAATATAAATCTTGGAGTGCTGAGTGGTGGAACACATGAATTAGCCATGGAAGGAATGTATACTCAGGGAGACAGTAATGACCATTTCTATACTCACGTATATTATTCTGATTTAAATGGAAACGAATTCTATCTAACAAACCCTGCATATCTAAAAGTAGTTATTTCAAAAGCTAAAATATTATTGAATCTTGAAGTAAAAGACGTATTAATTCCTGAAATACCTGTTTTAAATCTTTATGCTAATTGGGATAATAATTACACAATTTTCATCGGAAATAAATATTATAAGCTTGAAGTTGTAAACGGTAAAGGCAGTATGCAGCTGACCGGTCTTGATTTAGGTAATTATTCAGTTGTTGCTATGCGTGATGCTGATGAAAACTTTGATCTTGCCATGAATTTTACTACTTTTTCAGTAAGTAAAACCTACAGCAACTTCCTCGTTGTAAGTACAAATGTGGAATATGATACTTTAGCACAGGCTGTAGCCAATTCCGGCAATGAAGATACAATATATGTTAAAAACGGCACATATAAAGACACAAAAGTAGTAATATCCAATAAGACTTTAGATATTATTGCACTGGAAACTGTGGTCTTTGATGCTCAGGGCAGCGATGCGAATTTCATAATCGTAAACAAAAATGCTGAAGTCTATATTTATGGTATAGCATTCAGAGGAATTCACAACAGAAATACAAATTATGGAGCTATAGTCAATCACGGATATCTTTCCCTGGATTCCTGTAATTTTACAGACAATAAGATTACAAAAACATCATTTGCTGGAAATGGTGGAGCAGCTATATTCAGTGACGGAGAATCACTGGAAATTGACAACTGTAATTTCATAAACAATGTCGCTCCTTTAAAAGTAAGTACTGCAGCAGTCACATCATTGGGTTATGAGGATATTTCAATCACAGATTCCAAATTCATAAACAACACTGCACGTGAAGGAGGAGCAGTTCACTTTAAAAACATAGCTCAATTTGAATCAGCAATCTATTCATGTGATTTTGAACAGAATACTGCTGTTAAAGGATCTGCAATATATGTCGGAAACAATTCAAGATATGCATCTGTAAGTCTATCTAATTTCGTTAAAAACAACATCAAAAATAGTTTAGGAGAAAAAGCCCAACTTGAAGGTGGAGTAATATATGTCAATGCAAACACTACCGAGGTAACAATTGACATAGGATTATCCAACTTTGAAAACAACGCCAACAAGGATGTCGACGGAGGAGTCTTATGTCTTGACGGAAGTTCAAATGCATTCATTGAAGGCTGTGCCTTCAATAACAATAGCGGTAAGTTGGGTTCTGCAATTTTAATCAAAAACCCTAATAATGAAAAACTCACATTACTTATAGATAGCAGTTCATTTACAGATAACCATGCAACAACTGGAGCTGTTGCAACCTCTCCTAAAGTTATAGCACTCATTGAAGAGTGTATTTTTATAAATAACACAGGAGAAAACAGGCATGTTTACAGCAACGGATTTACCGTGGCTCATGATACTGTTTTTGAAGTTAGCGATGCTAACTTAAAAGCGTCAACTGTTTCATATGGTAATAACTCAATAATCAAAGGTACAGCAAATCCTGGTGTCAATATCTACACATTAGCAAACTTAACCATTGATGGTGAAAATGTCACTGCAGAAATTAAAAACAATGCATTTACCTATAATGCAGGTGTATTGAATCATGGAAAACATACCGCTGTTTTAAACAATATTGTAGATATGAACAATAATACCTACTTGATGGACAGCATAAGCATAACTTTCAAAGTTAACCGTATAGGCATTGAATTAAATGTTTCTGTTGACAATATTACCTATGGTGAAACCCTGAAAGTCGTTGAAACATTGCCTTCCACTGCTTCAGGTAGAATAAGTTATCAATTGAATGGAAAAGAATACACAAAAGATGAACTCGAATCATTGAAATTAGATGCAGGAAAATATACCCTAGTAGCTACCTACAATAATGAAGATTACGCACCTTCATCTTCCACTGTCAATTTTGAAGTATATAAAGCTAATCCGACCATATCTGTAGAGGATGTGGAAGTAGAAGATAATGGTACCGTTATTGTAAACATAAAAACAAATGTTCCATCAATCTATACAATAGAAATTGGAGATTACAAAACTGATAAATATGTTAACGGTAGCAGAGCTGTTGAAATAGATGAAATATTTGAACCTGGAACCTACACAATCAAAGTCACTTCACAGGAACGTGTAAACTACAAATCAAATTCCACTGAGGCTACTTTGAAAGTCACTAAAAATATTCCGGTAGTCACATTAAATGCATCCAATAAAGTCACATCTCCAAATGAGGCTATTGTCGGTGTTTCAGCTCCGGAAAATGCAGTAGGAAATATCACCTACACAATAACAGATTCAAATAAAAACATTGTTAAAACCCTAACCCAATCCTGCAGAGACGATTTAATCGTTTCCGATTTGGATGACGGAGACTATGAAATCAATGCAGTATTTGAAGGTGATGATTTATACTATTCAACCAGCAATATCAAAATGGCTCCATTATCCATTATGAGGTCCGCAAGTAATGTAAATATTCTCAGCGAGGATGAAGATGACTATGATGATGAATATAACTATCCATTCATATACCAGGAAGATGAAGATTCAGATTATGAATATTATGAAACCCTGGAAGAAGCAATAGATGCGGCTTCATTAATGGGAGGAATCATTACAGTTAGAGGAGGAACCTATTGTTACGAAGATGGAAACGCCGGTATTGATATTGAAGGAGAAGCAGAAATAACAATCAGAGCTTTTGCAGGCGAAGAGGTTATTTTTGACTGTCAACATGAAAGTGACTTCCTGTATTTAACATATGATACTGAAGTAGAGATAATTGAGGCAGCTCCACCTATTCCTATTATATATACCACAGAAGGACCTACCATTACACTTGAAAACATTACCGTAATCAACGGATATGCCAACAGTGATGGTGGAGTTATCGAAATGGATGCAGGTACTTTAACATTGCTGAACTGTAATTTCTACAATAACGAAGCTGAATATGGTGGAGTAATATATATCGGTTCAGTTACTTCAGATCAGGATGCAGATGTCATTGCATATAACACTACATTTATAAACAATATTGCAAGATCTGAAGGTGGAGCAATCTATATTTCAGAAGGTCTTGAACAGTTCGTATCAGCTTCATTTTACGCATGTACATTTTTAGACAACTACCAAGGTGAAGATGATGAGAGAACTATGAATTACTTTGCTGGTGATGCTGCTGATGAAATAGTTAAGAAAGCTTGTATATTTAACGCTAAGGATACAGTAAATTGGTCAATGGATAAAATCAACCAGACAATAACTGTTATCGGTACATCTACTGATGTCTTCGATTCAATCGTTTTACTGTACTTCGATTATATACCATTATACTCAATTTACAATAACGGTTCCCAGACATTTAATGTCACTTTCGAGGATGTGATGGGCGGAAACTACACCATAGGTGTAATGAATGACCATGACCTCAATACATATATCTTTAAAGATGCATCATTTGAAATGATAGTGCCAAACTTCATCATATCCGCAGATGAGGTATATGAAAACTTAACTGACGCTATTGGCAATGTTACAGATAATGGTATTATTTATGCAAATGCAAATTATCATATTGATGAGAATATGGAAATTGACATTAGCAAATCTTTCACACTTACCAATTTCAGAGACCGCGTGGTTGTTTTCGATGGAAACAGCACAAACTGGTTCTTTACAGTGGCTGAAGGATGTAATGTTGTAATTGAAAACATTGAGTTTGTTGATGGAGGCATAAAAGATCATGCATCAATTGAAAATTACGGCAGTTTAACACTTAAAAACTGTTCTTTCACAGGTTTTGAAACCGAGACAATCATATACAATTCAGGTTCCTTAAATATAACAGACGGTGTATTTTCACTTAATTCCATTAATAATGCTATTGTTTTAAATAATGGAAAATTATTCATCGACGGAGCTGAATTCTCAAGCAATGTCATAAATACAAATTCTGTTGTGTACAACAATGGAAATGCAGAAATTGTTGCTTCCAATTTCACAGAAAACATCAATAACGGAAATGGTGGTGCAATATATAACAAAAATTCATTAACCATTAAAGACACAGTTTTCAATGAAAATGAAGGTATAAATGGCGGAGCTGTTTATAATGAAGGAACATTAGAAGTCTTAAACTCTACTTTTGAAGATAACACTGCAAACGGATATGGTGGTGCAATTTTCAATGACGGTGAAGCAAACATAGCTAATTCATCATTTAGCGGAAGTTTCAGTGCAAAGGACGGAGGTGCCATTTACAATAATAATATGCTGATTGTGAATAATTCCACATTAGTTGCAAATACCGCAACAGGCAATGGTGGGGCAATCTACAACAACAAAACATTGAAACTTACAGAATCCTTCTTTGGAATTAACTTCGCTTATGAGTTTGCAAACATTTACAATGCAGGCGATGTTCAAGAATTTAGTAATAACACATTCGATTTCTATGATGTGATATTATACGTACCGGATGGAGAATACGGCATTCCTACAACAATTACAGGTACACTTGACCCTCAATTCAACATGGACCTTCAATTAACATTACCTGGATTTGTTAACTATAAAGACGCTGATGTCACAATTACAGACGGCATATTTGAATATAATACCGGTGTTTTACCAAAAGGCGCTTATGACGTTATATTAAATGAAGTCATTTATGATAAAAACGGCAACGTTTATTATGGTGAATCAATAAGGGACAGGCTTATCGTAAATAAAGCGAATGTCTACATAAATCTGACCGTAGAGGACATTATCCTTAAGAATGCAGATAAAGGTACACCTGTTTTAAAAATCAACGCAAGTAAAAACGGAACATTCCAACTTCTCTTCAATAATAAGCTTACAAGTTTCACTATTGCTGACACTACAGCTGAAATAACATTGGACAGTGTTGGAGAAGGAAACTACAGCGTAATGGTTGTCCGTGAAGGTGATGAAAACTATAACGATGCAGCAAACGGAACCACATTCACAGTCAGTGAATATATGGGCAATTTCATTGTCAACAGTACTGGTGGAAAATTCGATACATTGGTTGAAGCTATCCGTAATTCTGCAGCTGAAGACATTATTTATGTAATGGAAGGAAGTTACAGTAATCTAGGTAATCTCGGAGTGAGTATTTTAGGTAAAAAATTAAGCATAATTTCACTTGGAGAGGTTATTTTTGATGCAAATTCAACAATATTAATGTTTATAGCAGTTAATGAAGGCTCTGATGTTACCATATGTGATGCAATATTCACTGGATTTGATAATAGGTATAAAGAGACAGTCTTTTTGAATAGAGGTAATTTGACTTTTGACGGATGTACCTTTGTCAAAAATAATTTAGTTAACGACACTCATGCAGGGACTAATTCAGAACCATTTAAAGGATTAATATACAGTGAAGGAAATTTAAGTATTGTTAACTCTGAATTTTATGACAATAAAATATACCACACTTACCTCGTCAATAGTAAATCTGACATTATTATTAATGAATCAACATTTGAAAACAATACAATCGACAGTTGGGGCCGCCTCATTAATATAACTAATGCGAATTCAGCAAAAGTCATATCAACTGAATTTGTTGAAAACACATTAGGATCAGGTGAAGTCATTTCTGTTGAGAGATGTAATGATGTTCTCATCAATGCTGAATTTTACGATAATACTAAAGGATGGGGTATCTTTGCAAGGAATAATTCTAACCTGAATATTGAAAATTCAATATTTACAGGAAATTCATTTAGTCGTATAATCGAAACAAGGAACAATGTTCAAAATAGTATTTCAGGATGTACATTCAGTAACAATACTGTTAATTATATTGTTTTAAGTGAAGACAAAAATCTGTCCGTTTCAGAATCCTCATTTTTAGCCAACACACTTTCAGACAACCCACGTTCAGGCGAAAGTGCATTATTCATTGGATCAAATGTGAATGCTAGTGTCAACGAATGTGTGTTTGCAGACAATAAGGGAGGCGATTGCAGAAACATCTATAGTGAGAACCCTAATGTGAACATTACCAATACAACCTTTGATACTGCAAACGTTGATTATGCTGTTAGTGATATTGACTACGGACAAACTGAAATAATTAATGGTACTATTGACATAGGTACAAACTTCGGCTTCACTGTCAATTTAAACATTAACAACAAAGTCTATCCGGTCAAAGTAACTAACAATAACTTCACCTACACTTTAAGCAATCTAACAGGTGGAGACTATGATGTGGTATTAAATGCACAAAACAGAGATTCAAACACATTTGTATTTAATCAAATAACCAAAACATTCACTGTCAATCGTATAGATCCTGGATTAAAAGTTACAATATCAAATATTACTCAGGGTGAAAAATTAGAAGTTAATGCAACACTCATCAATAATGCTACCGATAAGATTCTCTATCAATTGGATGGAAAATGGTATAACAAGACTCAGCTTGAAAATCTCACATTGACCCATGGTAACTATTTAGTTGCAGCATCATATGGTGGAAATAAAAACTACTATCCAGTCGGTATACCAGTTTATGTGGAAGTTTACAAAACCACTCCAAACATAACTGTAAGTGATGCTGAAGCTAACTATGGTGAAGATATTGAAATTAATGTAAAAGTCGACGTTGCTGATTATTATACCGTGTTTATAAACGACAGCTACGATGATGCAGTTTCTTTGTATATTGACGGCAGCGGAACATTTACAGTTCCAAGTAAAAACTTCAAACCTGGTAAATATGAAATCAAAGTTTATAAAATTGAAACTGATGACTATAATGAAGCATACGGCTATGCTAATTTAACAGTTAATGAAAATATCGGAATTTTCAACATATCTAACGATACTATTTATTATGGTGAAAATGCAACTGTTAGTGTGAAAGTTCCAGAAAATGCATATGGAAACATTACCTACACTGTATATGATTCCAATATGAATCCTGTTTACACTATCACACAGTCCTGTCTCGAAGAACTTGTTGTTCCTAATTTGTATGTCGTAGACAATGTTGGAAAATATCTGGTCACAGGTACTTATGAAGGTGATTCCTACTACACCAATAAATCCATAGTCTATTCCGGCATAATACTCGTCATGCCTAAAGCTGTTGAATTAAACATTACTGTATCCAATATAACCTACGGTGAAAAAGCAGTAGTTACTGTTGGTGCAGATGCTGACGGCGAATATCTCGTTTATGTAGGTAATGAAACTTATAAAGTTACTGTTGTAAACGGTAGCGGAAACATTTCCGTTTCTGATTTAATCGTCGGAAGTTATACTGTTAATGCAACTGCAATTGACGGAAATTATTCCGCATTTGAAGAAGCAGTATTTGAAGTAACAAGTAAACAGATTTCCGTTGTTGTTTCTGTTGAGGATATTACTTATGGTGATAATGCTACTGTTGTTGTTCAGTCTGATGTTGACGGTGAATACATTGTAAGTATTAGAGGTGAAAACTATACTGTATCTGTTAATGATGGAGAAGGAGTTAAATATATTCCTGATTTAAATGTTGGTAAGAATATTTTTGTTTCTGTAACTGTTGTTGACGGTAACTACAGCGCATATAATACCACAACATTCAATGTAAATAAACAGGACACTCCAATTGAATTGGATATCGTAACCGGAGAAAACAATGTGACAATGACTGTTACTGTTGATGAAGCAGCAACCGGTCTTGTCAAATTCCAAGTAACTGGTGAAGAGGAATACACTCTCTATGTCGATGTAATTGATGGTCAAGCAGTTCTTGAAGATATTCTTGATACCGGCGATTACAGAGTTATCGTAACCTATATGGGTGATAACAGATTTAATACCAACATTACTTCTGAAGAGTTCACTCTCAAAGGTCACATTAAGAAAGATACTCCTATTACTGCTGATTCTAAAGTGAATGGATACAGAGTTACATTAACTGTTAAAGTTGATGAAAACGCTACAGGATTTGTAAGATTGACCGTTGGAGGTACTGTTGCTAATATTGAAGTAGTTGACGGTGTTGCAACATTAACAACTAGCCTGATGCCAAACAGTTACACTGTTGATGTAACTTACCTTGGTGATGACAACTACAATACCAACAGCACTATAGAGACATTTACTGTTACAGAAATTTCCAAGGAAAATACCACAATTGATCTTAACATTGATGTTTATGAAGACACTGCTCTGGTTATGGTTGATATAAATGAAGCTGCAACCGGACTGGTAAAATTCTATATGGTAGGTAAAGAAAGCGGTGAAGAATATACTATGTACATGGACGTTATAGACGGTCATGTAGAAACCTTTACCAACAGCATCGAACCTGGAAACTACACCGTAGTTGCAACATACATGGGTGATTCAGTATTCAACACCAACACTACATCCCAAGACGTTGAAATCCTCGGACATGTAATGAAGGACACTCCAATTGATGTAACTGTTGAAACCAATGCAAATAGAGTTACATTAACTGTTAAAGTTGATGAAAACGCTACAGGATTTGTTGAAGTCAAATCTGGTCTCAGCGTATCCAATATTGCATTAGAAAATGGTGAATCTACATTAACAACTGTATTGCCTTACGGAAGCTACACCTTAGATGTAACTTACCTTGGTGATTACAACTACAATAAAAACTCCACCAAAGCAGAATTCACACTTGTTGAGCCTAAAAAAGAAAACACACCTATCGCTTTGGATATCGTGACTGATGAGTACTATGTCGGAATGACAGCTACTGTTAGTGATAAGGCAACTGGTCTTGTCAAATTCCAAGTATCAGGTGCGGAAGAATATGTGGTATACTCTGATGTAATTAATGGAGTAGCTATTCTTGAAGACACTCTTATAATTGGTGATTACTCAGTAGTTGCAACCTATATGGGAGACAGCAGGTTTAACACCAACATTACTTATGGTGATTTCACTATCAAAGGCCACATTAAGAAGGACACTCCTATTAGTGCTAGTGCTGATGTGCTTGGAAACAGGGTCACTTTAACTGTTAAAGTTGATGATAACGCTACCGGATTTGTAAAACTGACTGTTGGAGGTACTGTGACTAATATTGAAGTGGTAGATGGTGTTGCAACATTAACAACTGTACTGGTTCCAAACAGTTACTTTGTTGATGTAACTTACCTTGGTGATGATGACTACAATATGAACAGCACCAAAGTGACATTTACCGTAACAGAGGCTTCCAAGAAAAATACTAATATCAATCTTGACATTATAACTGGTGAAGACAATGCTCTGATTATGGTTGATTTGAATAAAGCCACAACTGGATTGGTTAAACTCTATATGCTTTGGAAAGAAACCGGTGAAGAGTATACTATGTATATGGATGTTATTGATGGTCATGTGGAAACATTCACTAACAGCATTGAACCTGGAAACTACACTATAGTTGCAACATACATGGGCGATTCAGCATTCAACACCAACACTACATCTCAGGATGTTGAAATCTTTGGACATGTGCTGAAAGATACTCCAATCACAGCAAGTGTTGTTTCAAGTGGAACCAGAGTTGCATTGACTGTTAAAGTTGATGATGAAGCTACTGGATTTGTTGAACTTAAATTTGGTGATAATGTATTTAACATTGCATTAGAAGATGGTATCGGAACACTTACAACTTCATTGCCTTACGGAAGCTACAGTCTGGATATAACTTATCTTGGTGATGAGAATTACAATATGAACTCCACTACATGTGATTTCACAATTGTAGAGCCTGCTAAGGAAAGCACTCCAATCTCCTTGGATATTGTGACTGATGAGTACTATGTTGGAATGACAGCTACTGTTAGTGATGTTGCAACCGGTCTTATCAAATTCCAAGTAATTGGTAGCACAGGAGAATACACGCTCTATGCGGACGTAATTGATGGTAAAGCTATTCTTGAAGATACTCTTCCAATTGGCGATTACAGAGTAATTGCAACCTATATGGGAGACAACAGGTTTAATACCAACATTACTTCTGGTGAGTTCACTATTAGTGGTCATATTAAGAAGGATACTCCTATTAGTGCTCGTGCTGTTGTGAATGGAAACAGAGTTACTTTAACTGTTAAAGTTGATGATGACGCTACAGGATTTGTAAAACTGGCTATTGGTGGTACTGTTACAAATATTGAAATAGTTGATGGTGTCGCAACACTGACAACTGTATTGGTTCCAAACAGTTACTTAGTTGATGTTACTTATCTTGGTGATGACGACTTCAATATGAACAATACTAGAGTGACATTTACTGTAACTGATGTTGCTAAAAAAGATACTCCTATTGATCTTAACGTTACAGCTGGTGAAGACACTATCTGGATTACAGTTGATTTGGATAAAGATGCAACTGGATTAGTTAAACTCTATATGGTTTGGAAAGAAACAGGCGAAAACATTACTGCATACATGGATGTTATAGATGGTCATGTAGAAACATTAACTAACAGCCTTTTACCTGGAAACTATTCTGTTGTTGCAACATACATGGGTGATTCACTATTCAATACCAACACTACATTCAAGGACGTTGAAATAATTGGACATGTGATGAAAGATACTCCAATCACAGCAGATGTTGTTGCAAATGGAAACAGAGTTACTTTAACTGTTAAAGTTGATGAAAACGCTACTGGATTTGTTGAACTTCTATTTGGTGATAATGTATTTAACATTGCATTAAAAGATGGAATTGGAAAACTTACAACTTCATTGCCTTATGGAAGCTACAGTCTGGATATAACTTATCTTGGTGATGAGAACTACAATATGAACTCCACTACATGTGACTTCACAATTGTAGAGCCTGCTAAGGAAAACACTCCAATCTCCATGGATATTGTGACTTATGAAGATGAGGTGTGGATGACTGTTAGTGTTGATGATGCTGCAACCGGTCTTGTTAAATTCCAAGTAACTGGTCCAGAAGAATTTACACTATATGTGGATGTAATTGATGGTAAAGCACTTGTTGATGAGGTTCTTTTACTCGGTGATTACAATGTAATTGTAACATATATGGGAGACGCTAGGTTTAATACCAATATTACTTATGGTGAGTTCACTATCAAAGGTCACATTAAGAAGGACACTCCAATCTCAGCACATGCTGATGTGCTTGGAAACAGGGTTACTTTAACTGTGAATGTTGATGACGAAGCTACTGGTTTTGTAAAATTGGCCATTAGTGGCACTGTTACTAATATTGAAGTGGTGGACGGTGTCGCAAAACTGACAACTACATTACCTGCAAACAGTTACTATGTTGATGTAACTTACCTTGGTGATAATGACTTCAATATGAACAATACCAGAGTGACATTTACTGTAACTGATGTTGCTAAAAAAGATACTCCTATTGATCTCAACATTGTAACTTATGAAGACGCTGCCTGGATTACAGTTGATTTGGATAAAGCTGCAACAGGATTGGTTAAATTCTACATGGTTTGGGAAGAAACCGGTGAGGAGTCTACTGTGTACATGGATGTTGTAGATGGTCATGTGGAAACCTTTACAAACAGTATTGCACCTGGAAACTATACTGTAGTTGCAACATATATGGGTGATTCAGTATTCAATACCAACACTACTTCTGGGGATGTTGAAATCCTTGGACATGTGCTGATGGATACACCAATTACAGCAAATGTTGTTTCAAACGGAAACAGAGTCACATTGACTGCTAAAGTTGATGAAGATGCTACTGGATTTGTCGAACTCAAATTTGGTGATAATGTATTTAACATTGCAGTAAATGATGGAATTGCAACATTGACCACTTCATTGCCTTACGGAAGCTACAGCTTAGATATTACTTATCTTGGTGATGAGAACTTCAATAAGAACTCCACTAAACTCGAATTCACACTTGTAGAGCCTGCTAAGGAAAACACTCCAATTTCCATGGATATTGTGACTTATGAAGATGAGGTGTGGATGACTGTTAGTGTTGATGATGCTGCTACTGGTCTTGTTAAATTCCAAGTAACTGGTCCAGAAGAATTTGCACTCTATGTGGATGTAATTGATGGTAAAGCGATTGTTGATGAGGTTCTTTTAACTGGTGATTACTCAGTAGTTGCAACATTTATGGGAGACGCTAGGTTTAATACCAATGTTACTTCCGGTGAGTTCACTATTAGTGGTCATATTAAGAAGGATACTCCTATTAGTGCTCGTGCTGACGTGATTGGAAGCAGGGTTACTTTAACTGTGAATGTTGATGAAGATGCTACTGGTTTCGTAAAATTAACCATTAGTGGTACTGTTGTTAATGTTGAAGTTGTGGATGGTGTTGCAAAACTGACAACTACATTGCCTGCAAACAGTTACTTTGCTGATGTAACTTATCTTGGTGATGAAGACTACAATATGAACAGCACTCAAGTGACATTTACCATAACAGAAGTTTCCAAACAAAATACTACTATCGATCTTGACATTGCAGTTTATGAGGACACTGCTCTAGTTATGGTTGATGTTAATAAAGCTGCAACCGGATTGGTTAAACTCTATATGGTCTGGGAAGAAACCGGTGAGACCTATACTATGTATATGGATGTTATAGATGGTCATGTAGAAACATTAACTAACCTCATTGAACCTGGAAACTACACTATAGTTGCAACATACATGGGTGATTCAGTATTCAACACTAACGCTACATCTAAAGATGTTGAAATCATTGGTCATATCAAGAAGGATACTCCAATTGATGCTAATGTTGAAACCAGTGGAAATAATCTTACATTAACTGTTAAAGTTGATGAAAATGCTACTGGATTTGTTGAAGTCAAATATAATGATACTGTATTCAACATTGCATTAAATAATGGAACTGGTGTATTAAATATTGCATTGCCTACCGGAAGTTACAACCTGGATATAACTTATCTCGGTGATGAAAACTTCAATCAGGCTAATACATCACAATCATTCAACATAGGTAAAAAATCTAGTGAATTTAAAGACATTACCGTAAGCGATAATGGAACTGTTGTTGTCGTTTTGGTTGATGGTGATGGAAAAGGCATTGCAAATGTAAATGTTTCATACACAATCAATGGTGAATTGAAAACAACAACCACCAATGATAAAGGTGAAATTGTAATTAATGCAACTTCAAACAGTATTGTTGTAATTGATTATGCAGGTGACGATCAAACCTTGCCGGCAAATGTGGTTATTTCATTAAAAGATTTAACTCCGGTAAGACGTGCAACTTCAATCATAGCAGATGATTATACTACATATGCTATTGATTATTATGTTGGTGAAAGAGGAGGATACTATAAAGTTAAATTGGTTGATGATTCCGGTAACTTATTGGCTAACAAAGCAGTAAAAATCGGATTCAACGGTAGGGTATACAATACTACTACTGACAGTGAAGGTATTGCTAAACTGCAAATCAACTTAATTAAAGCTGGAACCTACACATTCGCTGTAGCATTCTTGGGAGATGAAAACTTCAACGCTTCATTTAGAGTAAATTCAATTACTGTAAATCTTAAGAAAACTTCCATAAGTGCTGCTGCTAAATCCTTCAAAGCATCTGCAAAAACAAAATCCTACACAGTAACCTTAAAAACAGACAAAGGATCATCCATTGATGGTAAAACATACATGGCATCCGGTAAAACTGTTAAACTTACTGTAAACGGAAAAACATATACTGCAAAAACCAATGCTAAAGGTCAGGCTACCTTCAAACTTAACATCAACAAGAAGGGTGTCTACAATGCTTCTGTAAACTTCGCAGGTGACAGTACCTACAAGTCTTGCAAAGCAACCACAAAAATAACAATTAACTAGAAGGGATTAAATTCTCTTCTACCTTTTTCTTTTTTTAGTAATTTATTCTTCAAAATCGTTTAATTAAACTGCTATTTTATAAGTTAAACAGTATTTTTATTAATTGGATATTATAGTAAACATATCCGATGATTGAGTTTATTCGTTTTAACTCGGACAGTATATATTAATTAGTTCTTATTTTGTTAATATCCGTTTTTTAATTTTAAATGTTGTGCTGTTGATTTGTTTATAATCTTTTAAATTCCATTTTTCTTTTTTAAATTTCTTATTTTTTTATTATTCATTATATTATTCTTTTTTTGATTATTTTAAGATGCAAGTGAGCACTTACATTCGAAAATCTTTATATATGGGCTTGTTTATATATTTACTTGTGCAGAGGGGTGTTAATTTATAAAACTAACTTCTCGCATTTTAAATTTATTGACTTCATAAAAAAATTCGATTATTAATGGGTGATACAAATGGAATTCAAAAGTAAATTATTTGCAATACTAGCAATTTTCTGTGTAATATGTTCTGTATGCGCAGTCAGTGCAACTGACGATACTTCAAATCAGGCAAACGACTATTATTTGGATGCAAGCCATGACGGCCACGACGGTTTAATTATTCCTCCGGATAACACTCACGATGAAGAAATTCACGCTGCTGGTGGAGATCCTTACTTAGATGCAAGCCAAGACGGACACAACGGTACTATTGTGCCTCCTGATACAAACCACAGCGAACAAACAATGACCACATCCGGAAACTTCACCGCTCACGCAGCAAGTGAAAATGTTAATGCAACCAACGCAACAACAACACACACAATGCCGGCTACAGGCAATCCAATATTAGCATTATTCTGCGTATGCGCTATTCTTGGTGGTTATGCTGTAATCAAAAGGAAATAACCACCAATTTTTCCTCCATTTTTTTTATTTATGTATTTAAAAGCATGTGTTTTCATGCTTTTTTTCTCCTCATTTTTCTATAGATTCATATTAGTAATATATAAATGCCTTCGATACCAAAGTTATTTTAATATTATGTGGAGGCAATTTCATGTATAAAAGAAACTTTTTAATTGTGTTGGCAGTTATTTTAGTGATATTTGCAGCTGCTACAACAGTATTTGCACAATCTGATATCAACACATGAATATAATTATGCAAACAAAGCCTTTTTCAATATCAGTGATGATTTGACTGATGAAAAGGAATTTATGCCCTCTCTATTTAACAGTTTTGAAGGCGGAACACATTATACATATTCTAATGAAAGTGTATTCTGTTCACTTTCCATTGAAGGAGAAGATGAACCTGGAGATTTCGAATCTCATCAAAATGACACATCCTATGAAAAGATGGGCAGCAATACAACTTCCCAGGGATATAAAGCATACATTTTTAAAGATGCCACTGAATATGATGTGTTCATTGATTTGAATAATCTGACTGTTGGTTTTAAAGAGGGTTTTGATGCGCAGTATAACTATTTCAAAGCAACATTTAAAACATTGGATGAAGCCCAAATCTTCGTTGACACATTTAAAATTAATGAAACATCAATAATATAATCAGTTGTCTTTGTGCTGATGATATTGTATGAAATATACTGGATCAGGTATTTCAAAAGCTCCAGGACAATGGCCGATATGTATTCAAGCTTTCTGAAAATTCCCGTTGCAGGTGCTACACTGCCTGTTTTGGCATTTTTGGCTTTGGGAGTCTAGGAAAAAATATATTCTTGATAATTGCAACAGTAATTCTGGCGATTGGCCATATCGCAATTCATTTAAGCCATGAAAAAGAAGTCAATTAACGTGCTATTGATTTTCTATACTCTTCAAGCAGTTCATACAATTCTTTTTTGGTATGGATTTTAAATAGCTTCGGCTTTATTTCTCCGCTTCTATATGAATTTTTAAGATAATAGGCGGCATGTGTCCTCATTTTATGCACAGCTACTTTTTCAGGAATTCTGGTTGAAAGCAAATCAACATGCTTTTTAATCATAGTTATCTTTTCATCAAGAGTTACCTTTTGAGGTTCAATTCCATAATCCAGATAGTCAATGCACTGTTTAATTAACCAGGGATTTCCACGAACTGCTCTTCCAAGCATAATTGCATCACAGCCTGTTTCATCAATCATTTTTGATGCATCATGACATGTCCAGATGTCTCCATTTCCAATTACTGGTATTGACACTGCGTCCTTAACATCTTTGATTAGTGACCAGTCTGCCGGAATGTCGTAGCGATCTTCTCGAGTACGTGGATGAACGGTAATCGCTGATGCGCCGGCATCTTCAATAATTCCTGCAACTTCAATTGCATTGATGTTTTTTCTATCCCATCCGCTTCTTATTTTAACTGTAACTGGCACATCAACACTATCAACAACTGTTTTCACGATGTCTTCAATTTTTTCAGGGCTTTTTAAAAGTGCACTTCCCGAATTGCTTTTAACAGCCACTTTGGTAACCGGACAACCCATGTTGATGTCAATAATGTCCGGGTTCATGGTTTTTGCGATATATTCGGATGCAATTTTAAATGATTCTGCTTCAGCACCGAATATCTGCTGTGAAATTGGCCTTTCCTCTTCGGTCATGTATAGCATTTCCTTGGTTTTCCAGTTGTCATACATCAGTGATTTTGCCGAAACCATTTCAGTTTCAATAAGTCCGCAACCCATTGATTTGGCTATTCTTCTAAAAGCAGAGTCGCATATTCCTGCCATCGGTGCTAAAACGACCTGGTTGTCTATTTCGACATTGCCGATTTTCCATTTCATATTATCGGATATTATTTTTTTAAAAATAGGTTAAATAATTTTTTGCAGTTAAAAATAAGATTGGTTTAAAAAATAAAATATGTGGACTATTTAGTTAAATAGCCCATCAAACAATCCTTTTGCTGAATCAGTGGTATTAGTGCCATTTAAGACATCAGACATCTGTGATTCGTAATTGTTGATATCACCTTGCACGTTTTGTATTTGTTCAATAGTTGTTGCAAGATTTTCAATGTCACTGTTTGTAATGTTAATATTATTGATGACAGTGTAATTTTGGATTATATTTACAATAGTTTGGTGGTCTGTAACGTTTTCCTCTTTAACTGTCTCTTTTACATCATCAACCATATCGGATAATTTTTCACTACTTACATTTGAATTTTTAACAATTTCTGCTTGTGTATAAATTTCGTTATTGGCTGCTTCTTTTACAGTGTCTGGAATTTCAACGTTTGTTGCAACTTCATATGAATTCATAATTCCAGCTAAAGCAGATTCACCGGTTGCAGTCACTGGACTTGTAACGTAAACGTGTCCTTTAGTGATTCCCGCTGATTTTAAAGCTGATAAATACATGTCTCCGGTAATGGTGGTGATTTTTGATTTGTCCACACTTACTTCAAGGTTATCATTATCATTCAAATCAACAAGCGCTGATGAAAATATCTGATTGGATCCGTAAGTTTTACCAGTTATTGTACTTGCAATTTTATTTACTTCACTTGCAGTGATTACTTTTGAGTTAGCATTTCCCAAATCGGCATGTGCTTGGTTTTTGAAAAATGTGTCAACAGTATTCTTATAAGCTGAATTTGCATATGTGGTCTCGCCGTAGGTAACTACGACAGGATCAACTTGGCCTGAAAATCCGATAGGGATAATCATTCCAACTACAATTATAGATAAAATTACTATACCTATTGTACTTTTGCGCATATTATCACCTCTAATATAATAGCACACTTTATTTATTTAATGTAGTATTTAAATCTATCCTTTGTGCTTAATTTAATTTTAATATTAAAAAACTATAATTTGTTTAGTAAGTTTTATATGTTTTCAAATTAAATTTACAAATGTAGTAAAGATTATTGCTATATTTATAAAAAAGTGTAAAGGGAGGTGAAAATACGGTAAAATTAACTAATAAAGTGATATTTGCATTAATTATTTCTATATTGCTTCTATTTTCTGTAAGCTGCGTTTTTGCAGGAGATAACGAAACAGTATCTGAGGTTATGAGTGTTTCCAATAACTTGGCGACGAGTAATGACGTTGCTAATGTTAATGAAATGCTTAACTCTCCATCAGATGAAGGGGTATTAACAGCAAGCAATGTAATTAATGTTCATGTTACGGATTCTTATAATGAAACTAGCAACAAATGGGACGAAGACGGATTTAACCTGGCTGGAGCCACAGTTAAAGTCTATAATTCAAAAAACAAACTGATTTCAACATTGACTACGGATAAGTCAGGTAATGTTGTAATTAAGAATTTAGGTTCTGACAAATACAGATTAGAGATTAGCTATTCTACATACGAGCCTATAACCCTTAAAGACATAGACTTCACTAAACAGAGCGGTTCAGTCAAAATTGACGATGTCATGTTTGTTCCGGATATATTATTATTGGTGGATTACAACTCCCACAATGAAAAAGTCGATGTGCTTATGAATATGTCGAAAAGAGTGGCTTATATCAGTACAACTGATTTTGATAAATCCAGAGCATGGTTAGTCGAATATGCAAATTTTATGCATATTGATATGTTTTCAGAGTCAGCATACAGCGTTTTAACAGGTCAGTATTTAAAGGAACTTCTTTCAAAATCTCCGGCTAATGCCAACTATAATGTAGCGTATACGTTCAGTGTTTTCTCACAGCAAATCCTGAATAACACCGGTTTGCACGTTGTCGGAGCTTCAGCAAAGAACAATACTTATGACACTATTGAAAACACTTATATTGGTTCTTATTTCCAGGCTCGTGACATAGAGGAATCCGATATTCTGCAAAGCAACATGAAAAACTATCTTGCTTATGTCAAATATTTAATCAATCCTTTAAAATATGATGATCCTACTCTTGATGAGAATAACGCTCCGTTAATGTCTCCGGAATGCGGATTTTACCATCCGGATTTAGGCATGTATACATTGGTGCCTGAAGGAAAATTAATCAATAGCTGGATTCGTGAAAATCCGGGTTACACCCATAGCTCAGACGGTAGTCTAAATTGGATGACCGAGAATTATGTCGTTTGGTTAATGGATGTTTTAGATCCTACAGAACTTTTTAAGAAGTTTGAAAAGGATTATATTGATAAATTCCATCCTGATAAACCATTTATAGCTATCGCTTCATATTATGGTGGTGAAGAAGTTTCAGATGCATTAATCAGAGGTTATGAAGCTAATGGCAGACCTGCTTTCAACGTGTTTAAAACAGGAACTCAGCCTCCTATGTCTTCAATCTTGAATAAGATTAACAATATTTCAACTGTAGGAATTTCTGCTGTAAACTCATTATGCAGCTGGTCTTTGGACTATGCAAATGGTACTGCAGAGCCTGATTTGACTGATATTGATTTGCATGTATTGAAAGGAATCGTTGAGATTTCAGAATACAGTTACAACAGTGAATTGGGTCCTCAAGTCGAATGGACATATATGGTTACTTATCCTAGTTTTGAAGGTGTATTCGGTCAAGTCGCTTTATCATGGGTTGACCGCTTAGGAAAATCCCATGTGATTCAGGACGGTGTGGATAAGATGGTTCAGCTGAACTGTAAATGGGCTGATTTGCATGATTTAGAAAACTCTGATAAGAAAGTTGCAGTAATGCTTTATAACTATCCGCCGGGTAAGGCCGAAATCGGCGCTTCATATTTGGACGTGTTTACAAGCGCTTATGAACTGCTGCTTCAGCTATATGTTCAGGGATATGATATCGGCGGTTCTATAGAGTATTCCAATTATTATAATAATACGTATGAATGGTTAATCAAATCAAATGAAGGTCATAAAATCAACAAAACCCTTACAAAGCTTATTTCAGTATATAATTTAACTCAAATAATCTTTGATATGAACAATAAAGGTTCATGGGCTTCAGGATTGCTTGAAAAATACGTTGAAGAGAATTGGGATGAACTGATGGCTCATCATCAATTGATTTCACTTGAAGAGTTTGAGCATTTGACCTCAGATATCAGGGATGAATTATACGATAAGCTTATTGGGTATTGGGGAGACAATTTAGGCCCTGCAATGGTTTATAAGAATAAATACATTGTAATTCCGGGTGTATGGTTCGGTAATGTGTTCATTACTTTCCAGCCAAGTAGAGGTTGGGAAGAGGTTCAGGATTACCACAGCCTGATTATTCCGCCACATCAGCAGTATGTTGCATTTTACAAATGGATGGAAAAATCAGCCAAAATTAATGCTATTGTGAGTATGGGTACTCACGGTACTTTGGAATGGCTGCCTGGTATTAACCTTGGGGCATTCCCTGGCGATTGGACCTTTGAATTGTCATTGATTCCAACTGTATATCCTTATATTGTATCAAACCCTGGTGAAGCAATGGTTGCAAGAGATAGAAGTTCTGCACTGTTAATTACTCACATGACTCCAGCTATGGTTTCATCTGAGTTATATGGTAATTACACTACTTTAAAAAATTACATCAATTACTATAAGGAACAACTGGCAGTTAATGTTACATCAAATGCAGAATCCTATAAAAATAAGATTTTGAATTTGGCTCCGGCATTAGGTTTTAGAAATATATCCGGCAACGAATCATTCTCAGACTATATTGATGAGCTGCACCATTACCTGGATGCAATGGAAGATGATTTCAATACTTTCGGTCTTCACACTTTAGGTAAGATATTGACAGGTTATGAGCTGGCTGAAGAAGTAATCACTATTGTGACTTCCCAGACTAAGATTTATGACCAGTTGGTGGAATTCTTATACCCTAAACTGGCGGGAAAAAGTTTCTATAAGGAACTGCAAGGCGATTTTAAATATTCTAAAGAAGTGGATGCCGTCAAGGCCTACTTTAAAGATTATGCTTATCGTCTTGTCAACGGAACTTCCGTTAAGGATTTAAATAAGCAATTAGGTATCAAAGAGGGGTCTGCGTTATACAATTCAACCCTATACTGTGAAGATGTCATTGCCAATATTGAAAGGAACAATGAATGGAATGCGATTCTGCTTTCTTTAAGCGGACGCTATGTGAAATCAGGATTATTCGCTGATCCGTCCTATGGTGATTCAATACCTACAGGATACGACGGTTATGCTTCTGATCCTACAAGAATGCCTTCTCATGCGGCTTATGAATCTGCTGTAAATATAGTTAACATGCTTCTGGCTAATTACTATGAACAGCACGGCAAATGGCCGGAATTGACTTCTTTAATCTTATGGGGTACTGAGATTTCCAGAACTGAAGGAATCGGTGTTGCCGAGTTCATGTACCTGTTAGGCTGTAAACCTGTATGGGCTGACAACGGTAAGGTACTTGGAGTTGAGCAAATCCCATTAAAAGATTTGAATGTGACTTTAAATAACGGTTCTGTTGTTAATAGACCAAGAATTGATGTATTTGCAAGTATGGTTACAAACAATAAGGATTGGATTACCTGGATGCTGACTTCAGTCAAGTTGGCAGTTAACGCTACAGGCGAAGATGCAACAAACAATTACGTTAAAAAGCATTACGCTGAAAATCCTACTTTAGACAGATTGTTCGGTCTTCCGGGCAATGTGCTGGAAGGAACCGGTATGTCTAATCTTATTCCGAACACTGCTGATTGGGATATTTCATCTGTAAATGAGTATGCTATGGATATCTACTTAAGTAAAGTGTCTTATTCATGGACTCTTGATGAAAAGGGAAATGTTGTTGTAACCAACCAGAAAGAGAATTACAAATATTTGCTTGATAAGGTAGATGTCATTACTCAAAACTTTGACAGTTCATGGAGATTATTCGATTCCGATGATTATTATGATTGGTTTGGCGGATTATACAATGCTGCAAATGTATTGAAAAAGCAATCAGGTAAAGAAAGACCAGATACTGCATTTTTCGATATTAGGAACAAAAATAACTATATTTCAAGAACTTATAAAGAGGAAATTGATTTTGAAGTTAGAAGCATATTGTTAAATCCTCAATATATCAATGCATTGGTCAATTCTCCTGCAGGAATGAATGCTTATGCATCCAGATTCCAAAACTTCTATGCGAGTACAGTCATTGGTGGTGAAAAACTGAATAAAGAACTTGGTAATCAGTTGGCTGACACCATTATGGGAATCAATTCCGGTGTCACTAATGCACAATTGGCTGCAGGTTCCCAATCTTCAACCGCCTGGATGATTTACATGGCTCAGCAAGGAATTTGGGAAGGAGATGCTAAAACAGTTCAGAAATTAGTGGATTCATATATGCAAAGCGTAATCAATTATGGTGTTGCATGTTGTCACCACACCTGTAAAAACCTTGCTTGGAATGCGGAAATCATTCAATTGAGTTCCTTAACTCCTGCTCAAAAGCAAAAATTCGCTGAAATTCTTGCTCAGGCAACAAATACTGATCCTTTATATCAGGACCAGTCCAATAACGGCAATCAAGGTCAGTCCAGTAACGGAAATCAGAATGCTAATACGCTATCAAACAATACTTCTCAAAAACAGTCAGAAGGATCCAGTTCAGGAGGCAGAACTGCATTTGGTTTGGACCCTTCACAAAGCGGTAATGCTAAAGATGCTTCAGATTCACAAAGTTCCCAGGATTCTTCCGGACAATCCGGTGCTAAATCCTATGAGATTTCAGAGAAATCCGCATCAAAATCTGCAAGCTCTACAGAATCCAGCATGCCAATATTTGTTATTATTGCAGTAATTGTACTGATTGCGATATTTTTAGCAGGTTACTGGCGTAATAATGAAGACGATTATGATGATTATTAAATTAATCATCAGCTTTTTTTATTTTTTATAATTATTTTCAAATTAAATTTAGTTTTTTAGTAATTTTTAAATAATATATCTTTTCATAAATTAACATTATAATAGAAAATTTTTAAAGTAAAATTTAATAAAATTTTCAGGTAAATTAATAAAAGAATTGTGATGAGGTATAATAATGATTAAAAAAATTAATATTTTTTTAGTGTTATTGCTGGTATTAATTTCCATAAGTGCAGTTAGTGCTGCTGATGGAAATATAACTGAATTAACCAGTAATAAAGATATTCAGGATACTATGGAAGTATCTGTTGATAAAGATATTAGTTATGGCTCTTCCAATTTAGAGGATTTGGCCTCAATTGAAAACACTTCTGTGATTAAGTCTTCCTCTCATACAATAACTGAAAGCAATTACAATCAATATTTCAGTTCTTATGATGGAAAATTGGTATCTTCAAGCGTAAATCCAGGAGATACAATTGTATTGCAGGGAACTTTCACAGATAAATCATTTGTTTTTGAAAAGCAAGTCAACATTGTTGGTGATTCAACATCTTTGAAAAATTCAATGATTACATTGTTGACCGGGGCTTCAGGAAGTTCTATA
Organism: Methanobrevibacter sp.; assembly: GCF_017427765.1. Classification (GTDB taxonomy): domain Archaea; phylum Methanobacteriota; class Methanobacteria; order Methanobacteriales; family Methanobacteriaceae; genus Methanocatella. The sequence goes on from NZ_JAFRSC010000026.1 coordinate 88,228, forward strand.
GCTAATCTGAATATTGCAAATACAAAGGATACAACCTACGGTATATTTTTAAATAGCGCTAATAACTGTTCAATTAAGGATTGTACAATAAAAAATACCGGAATGTCTTCATATTGTATTTGTGTTGCTAATGGAGCAAATTATAATAATATTACTGGAAATGATTTGACAACCTATGGTATTACATATGGTCATGGCAGTTTTACAAGATCCACTCCAACATTAATTCTAAGCGGTTCTCACTATAACTACATAGCTAATAACCACGTTGAAGCTGACGATGCAAATGGAATTTATTTATCCAGCTATTCTGGCGGACCGTTAAAAGGTGGAAACTCAAATTATAATACAATTTTCAATAATACTGTCCACTATAACGTATTGCCTACATCATGGGCTTACGGTATTCAGGTCATGGGTAAAAATAATATAATTGACCGCAACACAGTCATTGGTGGTTATAGGGGTGTTTCTACTGCAGATAGTGGAAATACTATAATTAATAATTATATTATTAACATTACTGGAGCAGATTATAATCATCCTGGTGTTGAAACTGGTGGTGAATATGGTATTGTAGCTTCATATAATTCCTATGTGGCTAACAATACAATTATTGGTTCTAAAATCATTTCTACAGGTGCTGGAATTACAGCTATTGACAATTCAATTGTGGAAAACAACTGGGTTAATGTAACCTTGAAAGGTAGAGGTATTGTTGGTGGAGGAAATAACGTAATTATTAGGAATAATGTTATTTTCACTGTATCTGGTTCAGGAATTTATCAAAGCGGTGAAGATTCTGGTTTGATTATCGATAACAATAATATCACTTCCGATTCTGGTGTGGGTATTTTAATTGAAAAATTAAGTTCAAAAAGAATGCCTAAAAATGTCACAGTTACTAATAACGTCATTTCAACTAGTAATAAATATGCAATTGATGTAGCTGGAGTTCAGGCTGATACTTCCAATATTGATTATAAATCAAATAGTATTATTGGAAACGGTTTAGTTAACTCTCCTGCAGGTGTAATAGACACATCCAAACCGATTTATATATTTAAGGGAACTACTCATACAATCACTCCTGAGAATATCCGTAAATACATTAATGAGAATGGCGGTTTAACTTCAGAGATTAGTGATGATGATATTTTAAACTTTGCAGGTGTGTTCAGCAATGAAGTAATATATGTTACAAAAGCAGTCAGAATTACCGGTAAAAATCCAATATTTTATAATTCCACTTTCAAGGTAACTTCCGGCGGAGTATTAATTGAAAACTTGACTATTATCAACAAAGCGGCTGAAAGAGTAAATGCCTGGGGTATTTTCATAAATCAGGCATCTGGTGTTAAAGTCACAAATAATAAAATCAGTGTAAGTGATCCAAAAGCGGCTTATGCAGTTTATGTTTTACAATCAACTGATATTGATGTGTCAAACAATGAATTGACTTCTCAAGGAGATTATTTAACTTTCACATTACTTTCCTATGCCTGTGAAGATTGTTCCTTTGAAAATAATGTGATAAAAACAATCGGTACTGGCCAGCCATACAGGTTCTCACCTGAAAAATGCATTGACGGTAATGAATTAGTAATCAATGGCAGGTCATACTGTTTGGATGGTAATGAGTTAGTTATTGACGGTAAATCATACTGTATTGACGGCAATGAATTAGTTATTGACGGTCAGTCTTACTGTTTGGATGGTAACGAGTTCGTCATAGATGGAACTGCCTACTGTATTGACGGTAATGAATTTGTCATTGACGGTACAAGCTACTGCCTGGACGGCAATGAACTGACTATTGATGGGGTTTCATACCAGTTTAAAGATAACAAACTGACAATCAACGGAACTACCTACTGTTTGGATGGTAATGAAGTGACCATTGGTGGAAATACTTACTGTCTGGATGGTAATGAAGTAACTATTGATGGTAAGGCATACTGTTTGGACGGCAATGAACTTGTTATTGACGGTGTTCACTATCAGTTCAACAACAAAAAGTTAACAGTCAATGGCACTAGCTACTGTTTGGATGGTAATGAAGTGACCATTGGTGGAAATACTTACTGTTTGGATGGCAATGAGCTTGTAATTGATGGTAAATCCTATTGTTTGGATGGTAATGAGTTGGTTATTGACGGTACTCGCTACTGTGTAGACGGTAATGAATACTGTATGGATGGTGCACATGTTGTTTCTGAAATTTATCAAACTTACGGAATCTTATTGTTATACTCATCAAATAATTTAATTTATGGAAATGATGTGAATGTCACCTCAAAACTCGAATCCCAGCAAGCAACCAAAGGAAACAATTCCTCTCAAAATTCCATTGTAGGTATTGACATATACTTTAACAGCCATAACAACACTGTTTCATACAACGATGTTTACCTAAAAGCTAATGATAATTACATTTATGGAATGGGCGTTTTAGGTTATTACACCGGACACAGTGCTCCTGTAGGTCAGGGTGCCACCAACAATGCATTCGTTGGAAATCAGATAACCATTGATGGAGTTTACTGTGTTGAAGGTATCATTATAGGTGATGAATCCGAAGATACATTTGTAGAAGATAACGTGTTGAATTTAAAATCAGATGCTGTAGTTTATGGAATTTATTTCGAAATGTCTCATAAATCCACTGTTAAAAACAACGAGCTCAATTTAAATTCACAGGCAATCTACGGTATTGAAGGATACGGTTCCAACAATAACACTGTATTGGACAATACTGTTGATGCCAACGCTAAAGACGTCTATGGTGTAATTTTCTTAAATGGAAACGACAACATCATTACAGGCAATAAAATTAATGCTAACGGCAATGGTGAAGCTATTGATACTGCAATCCTGGATTCTATTAAACCTGGCAATGCGGGAATTATTCTGATGGCTAATTCTACCGGTAATTACATTGCAGATAACGAAGTAAAATCAACTAAAGGTTATGCAATTTCTTTAGATGATGAAGCGATTAACAATGTCATTGCTGATAACTATCTGAACTCAGAAAAAGGCGTTGCTAATAAAGCTGTCAGTAATGCTAAAAACAACAATGTTTCAGACAATTATATCTATATTGCAGATGCTACTGCTGAAGATGTTTCAGTTAAATATAGAGGAACCGGTGAATTCAAACTGGTCACAGATAAAAAAATGGATGGTGCTATTGTCAAATTCTATGATCTTGATGGTAAATATCTGGTTCAGTCAACAGTGTCAAATGGCCTAGCTGTTGCAAAATATAAATTTGATGCATCATATACTCCTTCCCAATATCTGTTTACAGCCAAAATATTCAAGGAAGATTACAAGGCATCTTCTTTCGATATTAATGTTTTCGTATCTAAAAGCAACATGAAAATTAATGTCGCTGCTGTAAGCATTGGACAGGGGGATAAAGGAAATGTTGTTGCAAAAGTTTTAGATGAATTTGGAAATCCAATCAGTGGCGTATCAGTGACATTCAAACGTATAAATTCAGCAGGAAGAGCTGTAACTATGGGCAGCGCAAAAACCAACAGCAATGGTGTTGCCACACTCTCATATTCCGTTGGAGCATCATTAAATAAGGGAACATACTCCATGACTGCTGAGGTGGCAAATCAGGATAACTATAATGGTGCAAAAATCACTTCCAAATTAACTGTCAAAGAAAAGATATCATTTGTCGGTGCTAAAAACTATAATGTTTATTATGGTAACACAGTAACTTACAAAATACAGATTAAGGATGCAAATACCAAAAAACCGCTTTCAGGAAAATCAGTTACCTTTAAAATCAACGGTAAATCCAAAACAGTTAAAACAAATAAAAACGGATATGCTTCTTATTCTGTTAAATTGGCTGCAGGATCATACACCATTACAGCTTCATGCAATGGTTATTCCTCATCTAAAAAGATTACTTTCAAACCTACTTTGACAGCTAAGGATATTTCCAAGAAAAAATCCAAAACTACAAAATTCACCGTTAAGCTAGTGGATAAAAATGGTAAGATATTGAAAAACAAGAAGATTACCTTCAAGTTCAAAAATAAAAAATATACTGCCAAAACCAATAATAAAGGTATTGCTACATTATCTCTTAATAATATAGCAGTCGGCAAATACCCAATTACATCTAGTTACGGTGGATGCACTATTAAAAATACAATTACAATAAAAAAATAAAGGTTTAACCTTTATTTTACTTTTTTTTAAATTTTAGTTGAATTATATTTAAATATCTTTAAATTTAAAATATAATCAATAGTCATTTTTTATTTTTAAGTTTTATTAGACTATTATAGATTTAATAATATTAATGAGGTGAAAATATTAAAACTAAAACTTTGGTTATTTCATTAATCATGGTCTGTTTGGTAATGTTGTCTGTCGGTTCAGCTTTTGCGGCAGATGATAGTGCTGATGTAATCGCTGTTGATGATGAAATAGCTGTTGATGGGGGAGAACTTGCTGTAGAGCAAGACACTCAATTAAGTGCCTCAGAATCTGATGTTGTAACACCTGATACTTTTTACAATTATTTTGATAAAGACGGGTTATTATTAAAAAACGTTACTTCTAAAGAACTGATTTTTGAAGGTACTTTTGAAAATTATAATTTTAAATATTTAGATATTGACAGCACAATAACCTTAACAGGTAAAAATGCTACATTAAATGGTCTTTCTTTATTTATTACTGCTGATAATGTGACAGTTTCAGGCTTTGAAATAACTCAAGCCAATTCAACTGATGCTATTTTAGTCAGCGGTTCTGATGTAACCATTGCAAACAATACTGTTAATTTCGTTGATAGTCGTGCTCCTGAAGGTGTTGCGATTTATGCAGTCAATTCAAATAATTTAAAGCTTTTGAATAATGTTGTTTTCTATGGCGGAAGCACAGATGGAACATATAAAAACAATGGAATTTTCATTACAAACTCAAGCAATGCCAGAATTAAAGGCAATAAGTTCGAGTTCCAGTTAGTTTCTGCTGCTGTGTATTGGGAGCAAATTCCTGCAGGTTCAGGCAATTGGGTAAGCACTGTTGTAAGTGAAGGTATTGTTGTAGATTCTTCTGAAGGAGTCGCACTGGAAGACAATTACATTGATGTTTGGTATCTTGGAGTTGCAGGATGGTATGACACCATTTATGCTATCGACTTTAAAAACTCCGATAATGCAATGATTACAAACAATAATATTACAGTTAAAGGTCACACTTACACTTATGGTTTGATTATTACAGGTGATAACTTCACTATTGAAAATAACACCATTAAAGTAGAATCCGATAATAATTATGCTAACGGTATTGATATTGAAGGTCCTTCAACTGGTATTGTATACGATAACGATATTGATGTTAAAGGTGTCCAATCCGCTTATGCGATTTACTCAGGTATGAACGGTCAAAACGTTTCAGCTGGATATGTTTATAATGTCATTTCCGCTGAAGCTTACAATGTATTCGGTTTCTCTTTAGGTGATGTATATGCTAGACTCGCTAATAACTCTATCAATCTTGTAGGTAATTATACAACAGGTATTGCTTATAATGGAAATTATATGGTGGCAGATGGTAATGTAATTGGTTTAGTATCTTCTGAAAAAGGTAATGAAACAGTTTCTGAAAGTTTTGGTGTTGAAACTGTTGGTATTAAAGCTACCAACCCTAATGGTTTAGTATTCCTTGAAGGAAATTATATTATCGGTCAGGGTAAAGGTATTTCTTTAACTGGCGGAACTGCTACAATAAGTGAGAACAATATTACAGTCAACGCCAATAAGGATGCTGATGCATATGCTATTTATGCTAAAGACTTAGGTCCTCAATTGTACGTTGTTAACAATGTAATTGAATACGTTGGCGCTACAGAAGGTACTGGAATTAATAATGCAATTTATATTTCTAACTGTGAAAGACCTATGATTTATGTAAATAAAATTGTCTTGTCTTTAGTTTCATCTTATGTTCCTTGGTTTGAAATTCCGGCTGGTTCAGGTAATTGGGTAAGTTTCCCAATCAGTGAAGGTATTGTAATTGATTCATGTTATTATCCTGTAATGATGGGCAATACAATAAACTTGACATATAATAATGTTGTAGGCTCTTATGATACAATTTATGCAATCAGTGTTAAAAATTCTAATCTCACTACAATTCAGCTAAATGACATCACTGCAAAAGGTCACACCTATATTTATGGAATTCAGGCAAGCGGTGACAATCTCAATATATATCTTAACAATATTACTGTAGAATCAGATAATTATTATGCTAACGGTATTGATATTGAAGGTCCGGCTAGCGCTACAGTATTCGGCAATTATATTGATGTTAAAGGTGTCCAATCCGCTTATGCAATTTACTCCGGTATGAACGGTCAGAATGTTTCATCAGCATATATTTCAAATGGCATTCGTGCTGAAGCATACAACGTATTCGGTTTCTCTTTAGGTGAAATTATGACTTCAATATCAGATAACCTCATTGATCTTGCAGGTAATTACACCACAGCTATTGCATTTAACGGAACCATGTTGATTGCTCAAAATAATACAATTAACCTAAATTCATCTGAAAAAGGTAATGATAGTGTTTGGGAAAGCTTTGGTGTTGAAAGTGTAGGTATTAAAGCTCTTAATGGTAATGCCACCATAGTAGATAACTCTATCACTGGTCAGGGTAAAGGTATTTTATTAACCGGTAATAGTGCTTTAGTACAAAATAACACAATCGATATCACTGATATGGACGGTCTTGACTCATACGCTATTTATGCTGAAGATTTATCCGCATTAAATATCACAGAAAACGATGTTAAATATACTGGAAACACTATTGGATCAGGTATTAACAATGTGCTTTACGTTTCCAATAGTTTAGGAGCTTACATTGCAAACAATAAATTCAATGCATCCCTGGTTTCCTGCTATGTTCCTTGGTTTGAAGTTCCTGCAGGTTCAGGTAATTGGGTAAGTTTCCCGGTCAGTGAAGGTATTGTAGTAGAAGAATCTGAAGGAGTTCAACTTGAAAACAACGTAATTGATGTTGCATATAATGGCGTTTCAGGAAGTTATGATACTATTTACGCTGTTGACTTTAAAAACTCTGACTATGCAATGATTTCTGCTAACAACATCACTGCAAATGGTCACACCTATATTTACGGAATTATCATTTCCGGTGAAAAATTCACTATTGAAAATAACACAATCGATGTTGCATCCGATAATTATTATGCTAACGGTATTGATATTGAAGGTCCTGCAAGCGGTGTAGTAGACAACAACGGTTTATTTATTAAAGGTAATATGTCCGCTTATGCTATTTACTCAGGTATGAACGGTCAAAACACAACTGTTATGTATATTGATAACGTTATCTTTGCTGATGCTTACAATGTATTCGGTTTCTCTTTAGGTGATGTTGAAAGTGAGGTATTATCAAATATTCTTTTACTTACAGGTAATTACACTACAGGTATTGCATTTAGAGGATCTAACCTAACAGTTAATGATACTTTAATCACTGCAGTTGGTTCTGATGTAGGAAATGAAGCAATCTGGGAAGGATTTGGTGTTGAAAATATTGGTATTAAAGTTGTCAATGGAACTTCCACAATTACAAACAACATAGTAGTTACTTCAGGTAAAGTTCCTATTAATGTATTTGACCATAAAGCATCAGTACATGACAACATGTTAAACGGTACCAGATTTATCGGTGACGAAGGTGTTAAAAACGCAGCTAATGCGGAAGTTTACAACAACACTCCAACAATCGGAGATAAAAACGCTTCCACAGTTACTGTTACTGAAGTTGACGGTGACTGCAACATTACCGGTATTGTAAAAGACGCTCAGGGTAAAGCTATTAAAGAAGCAGAAGTTCAATATTCACTTGATGGTGTTGTTGCAGGAACTGCAACCACTGATGAAAACGGTGTTTTCACAGCAACCGGTTTAAACAACGGTAAAATTGAAATCACATATCTCGGTGACAGTTTCACAGCTAATTCCACTGCTGCTATAACTTTAGTGGATGTAAAACATGAAAGAATTGAAACTTCTATCAAAGCTCAAGACTACAATACTAAAGCTATTGATTATTATGCTGGTGAACGTGGAGGATACTTTGAAGTGACCTTGGTTGACGGTTCAGGCAAAGCTCTTGTAAACAAATCTGTTAAAATTGGATTCAACGGTAAAGTATATAACACTACCACTGATGAAAAAGGTGTAGCCAAATTGCAAATCAACTTAGGTAATGCAGGTACATACACTTTCGCTGTTGCATTCTTAGGTGATGATGACTACAAAGGTTCATTCGTTGTACAAAAAATTACCGTAACCAAGAAAACAACCAGTATTTCAGCTTCTGCTAAATCATACAAGGCATCTGCAAAAACCAAATCATACACAGTAACCTTAAAAACAGAAAAAGGTTCATCCATCGACGGTAAAACTTACCTCAGAAATGGTAAAACTATTAAGCTTACTGTAAACGGTAAAACTTACACAGCAAAAACCAACTCTAAAGGTCAAGCTACCTTCAATTTAAACATTAATAAGAAAGGTACTTACAATGCTGCTGTAAACTTTGCAGGTGACAATGGTTACCAAGCATCAAAAGCAAACACAAAAATAACTATTAACTAGGGAGATTTAATCTCTCTAACTTTTTCTTTTTTTAGTAAATTCTTTAAATCATCTTCGAACATGTAGATGTCACAATTAATTTGTTTCATTTTAAAAAATAGTGATGTTTATTTTCAAGTATTGATTAATTATTATCACTTAATATTGTCTTAACTAAAATTTAATTAATCGATATTTTAAGTATTCGCAATGGTTTTGTTGTAGTGTTTTGTGAAAATAATTTTAAAAAAATAAGAAAAATAAATTAGCATTAGCTAACTTATTTCATTGCATCTTTAACTCTGTCAAAGATTCCTTTTTCAACATGTTTGATTTCGTCTCCGCTAATTTCAGCAAATTCGTTGAGCAGTTTTTTCTGTTTGGAGTTTAGCTTTTTAGGAACTACTACACTAACTGTAACATACATATTTCCTCTGCCTGCATGTCTAACGGAGTTCATACCTTGTCCTCTCAGTTTAAATACAGTTCCGCTCTGTGTTCCTGGGGTTATTTTAAACTCAACTTCTTTTCCTTCAATTGTTGGAATGCTAATCAAATCACCCAAAGCCGCTTGAGGGAAACTGATTTGCTGTTCGAGATAAATGTGGTCTCCTTCACGGGTGAATTTTCTATGTCCTTTGATGTGGACGGTTACAATTAAATCGCCTTCAAGTCCAGGTCCTTCTCCACAGTTACCTTCACCTGATACTCTAAGGTGATTTCCTTCATCAACACCTTCAGGAATTTCAATCTTAATGGTTTTTGTTTTTCTTTTACTTCCTTTTCCATGACAGTCCGGACATGGTTCGGTAATGATTTTACCGGTTCCGCCACATTCTCTACATGGCCTTACATTTACCATTTGGCCTAGGAAAGTGTTGCTGACCTCTTTAACCTGTCCGGTTCCGTCACATTTTGGACATGTTTGCGGATCGACTCCAGGTTTGGATTTGGATCCGTTACATGTTGGGCATAATTCACTTCTGGTAATCTTGATTTCTTTATCGCATCCTTGGAATGCTTCCTCAAGTGAAATTGGAACTTCGGTGTATATGTCTGAACCTCTTTGAGGGCCTGTTCTTCCACGGCTGCGACTTCCTCCACCAAAACCGAACATATCGAATATGTTTCCAATATCGAAACCCTGGAAAATATCTTCAAAGTTTACGTTTTGATAGAAATCTTCTGCAGTAAATCCATCCATTCCGGCATGACCGAATTGGTCATATCTTTGACGTTTTTCATCATCAGACAAGACGGCATAAGCTTCACTTACCTCTTTAAATTTTTCTTCAGCGCCTTCTTCATCACAAACGTCAGGATGGTATTTTCTGGCTAATTTACGATAAGCTTTTTTAATTGTCTTTTCATCCGCAGATTTATCCACTCCAAGAACTTCATAATAATCTCGCTTGTCTGCCATTCGTTCACCTTAAAAAAATAAATTTAAAAAAATAGATAGAAAAAATAATAGTTTTATCTATTGTTAGTTTATCGTTTGATTCTGATTCTGATTTAATATATTTCCCAACAATGTAATAAAACTATATTATTTAATCTAGTCTTTTACTTCATAGTCTGCATCAATTGTGTCATCATCGTTGTTGTCTTGAGCACCTGCATTAGGGTCAGCTCCAGCTTGTTGTTGTTGAGCTTGTGCCTCAGCTTGTGCTTGTTGGTATATTTTTGCACCAATCTCTTGAACTACATTTGATAGTTCATCAGACTTTTCTTTAATGGCAGCAACATCATCGCCAGCTATAAGTTCTCTTAATTCAGCTACAAGACCTTCGACTTTTGTTTTTTCTTCTTCAGATACTTGATCTTTGAGTTCGTCTAAGGTTTTTTCTGAAGTGTAAATTAATGAGTCTGCGTTGTTTCTGATTTCGATTTCTTCTTGTCTTTTTGCATCTGCTTCGGCGTTCATTTCTGCTTCTTTGATTTTTTGTTCAATTTCTTCATCAGACAATTTGGTTGAAGAGGTAATTGTAATAGCCTGTTCTTTACCTGTTCCTTTGTCTTTAGCAGTTACGTTAATAATACCGTTAGCGTCAATATCGAAAGTTACTTCAATTTGCGGAACACCTCTTGGTGCAGGTGGGATTCCGACAAGTTGGAAACGTCCAAGTGAAGTGTTGTCTGCAGCCATTTTCCTTTCTCCTTGCAATACATTGATGTCTACAGATGGCTGATTATCTGCAGCAGTGGAGAATACTTGGCTTTTCTTGGTAGGAATAGTAGTGTTTCTTTCAATTAATGTGGTTGATACTCCACCTAAGGTTTCAATACCTAATGATAATGGAGTTACATCTAAAAGAACGATGTCTTTAATTTCACCGGCTAATACTCCTCCTTGAATAGCTGCACCCATTGATACACATTCCATTGGGTCGATACCACGTTCAACAGGTTTTCCAATGAATTTTTCTACAAATTGTTGTACGATTGGCATTCTGGTAGGTCCACCAACTAAGATGATTTTATCAATATCGCTTTTGTTCATTTTAGCATCATCTAATGCTTGTTGCATTGGTTTTCCTGATTTTTCTACAATGGAATCAACTAACTCTTCTAATTTTGCTCTTGTAAGAGAAATAATTAAGTTTTTAGGAGTTCCGTCTGTTCCCATTGCAATAAATGGTAAGTTTACTTCAGTGGTTGTGGTGGTGGATAATTCGATTTTTGCTTTTTCTGCAGCTTCTCTTAATCTTTGTACTGCCTGGTCATTATCCATTAAGTCAATACCTTCTTGTGCTTTGAATTCATCAGCTAAGTATTTGATTAATACGTTGTCCATGTCTGTACCACCAAGTTGGGTATCTCCGCTTGTGGATCTTACTTCAAATACTCCTCCACCGAATTCCATGATTGTTACGTCTAAGGTACCTCCACCTAAATCGTAAACCATAATGTTCATGTCTTCTTCATCAGCTTTATCAAGACCGTATGCAAGGCTTGCTGCGGTCGGTTCGTTTACAAGTCTTACTACATCAAGACCTGCAATAGTTCCAGCATCTTTGGTTGCTGTTCTTTGGTTGTCGTCAAAGTAAGCAGGTACGGTAATTACCGCTTTTTGAATAGGTTCTCCGAGGAAGGTTTCAGCATCTTTTTTAATTTTTTGCAAGATGAATGCAGAGATTTCCTGTGGGGAATATTGTTTTCCGTTTACAGTTACTTTGTGGTCAGTACCCATACTTCTTTTGATAGCACTAATAGTGTTTTCAGGGTTGGTAACTGCTTGTCTTCTTGCAGGTTCTCCAACTAACATTTGTCCTTCTTCAGTAAAAGCAACATAACTTGGGAAGGATTTACCGTATTGGCTTGCTCCTTCTGCAGATGGGATTGTAGTTGGTTTTCCTCCTACAAGCACTGATGCTGCTGAGTTACTTGTACCTAAATCAATTCCAATAATTTTTTCTTTTTTAGTATCAGACATAATTATCACCAATTTTTTTTATTATATAATTAAATAAACGTAATATTATTTTTTACAAACAATAACTTTTGAGTATTTAAGAACTTTATCTTTATACATATACCCTTTCATCAGTTCGTCTATAACATATCCATTTTCAACATCATCTGATTTTTGAACCATTAATGCTTCATGCTTGTTCAAATCAAATTTTTCACCTTTTGCAGGAATTTCTTCAACGCCCTGTTTTGTCAAAATGTCTTTGAACTTGTTATATGTAAGTTCTATTCCTTCTCTTAAATTGTCATCATTTTCAATTTCTAAAGCTCTACCGAAGTCTTCATAACAATCTAAAAACTCTTTTATAATATTTTCATTAGCGAATTTTATGATTTCTTTATTTTGTTTGTCAGTAATCTTTTTGAAATTTTCAAAATCCGCCTGAAGTCTTTGGGAAAGTGAAATATATTCCTGAGTTTCAGCTTCTTGTTTTTTGAGATCTTCTTTGAGTTTTGCAATTTCTTCATCTTTAAGAGCTAACTCATCAATAGGTTCTTCTTCGGTTTTTTCTTGAAGATCTTCTTCGTTAACTTCAGTTTCACTCTTTTTTTCGTCAGTCATATGGACACCTTTTTTAGGTTTTTTTTGAAAAACTGTTGTAATAACTCTTAATCGAGAATCATACTTTAAGTCCCTTAATATTTGGTTTTTGGGAATTTATGGACATATAGGAAAATGGTTCATCATATTAGAGTTATTACTTTAAGTTTTTCTAAACCAAATATTAAAGTAACAAAAAGTTATCTTTCTCTTACTATATTATAGTAACAAAAAGTTATATAAAGGTTTCGATATTTTTGATTATTGTAACTGAATGTTATTCTAATGTAAATCAGTTTATTTTATTAATATGATGTTATAAATTTTTATTTTTTCAATTTTAACAAGCAGAATTACTAATATGATTTTAAAAATAATATTTATTTTTATATTTGAAATTAAATGGATTTAATTTAATTTTCACATTTTCTTACATGTTGTAACAAAAACATATGGATTTATATATAATTTTTAATATAATGTATAATCATGAATAATAGTAACGACATTCCAAAAAATAAAAGAAATGTCAATTCTTCTAATGGCCACATAGAAATTAGAGGAAACTATAACGACCACTTAGGAGAGATTGATAAAGAAGATATACTCGATGTAATGGGTTGTAAAACCAGAAGGGATATTATAAACCTCTTAAGAGAAGAACCTATGTTTGTCAGTGAAATCTCAAACGAGCTTGACATTGGTCAAAAGGCAATCATAGAGCATTTGCGTGCTATGGAAGAAATAGGTATCCTGAACTCTTCTTATAAAAAAATCTTAAGGGGCCGTCCGCGTAAATATTATGATTTGCAAAATGAGGTTAATATCCATATTACCATTAATAGAAATACATTCGACGTTAACCTTTCAGAGGACATGTTAAATACTCTTCAGCTCCCTTCAGGTGACGAATGGTCTAAATTACTGGACATCGAAAAGAGAATTGATGCCGGCCAGCTTGAAGCTATTGATGAGCTTAAAAATCAGATTAGATTATACGGTAATCTTAAAGAAAGAGCAGAATATATTCTCGAGAGAACTTTAAATAATAGATAAATAACTATTTGTGGTCATTAATTCAATGGTTTATTTTTTAAACCATTTTTTATCTTTTTTTAGCGATAATTGCCTGTCCGAGGGAAACTGATCCGTCTCCTGCGCAGGTGTTTAAGTGCTGAATGAAATTGTATCCGTTTTTTTCAACATGGTTTTTAACAGCATTTGTGATGGCTTCATTATAAAAACACCCTCCGGTAGCGCCGATATCTGAAATGTTCTTTTTATCAGCCGCTTTAATTGCAAGTTCTGCCAAACCTTTTGAAACTGCATTTTGACCTGCATAAGCAACATTCGCCTTTTTTTCTCCATTTTGATATAACCTTACAACTTCTTTTAAAATTTCGGTTGTATTTAATGTATCATTTTCAATGATGTATGGGATTTCCAGCTCTTTGGTTGCATAATATGCACATGATTCGAGTTTCATGGAACATTCTCCTTCATAAGTTCTCTCATGACATACTTCAAGCGCCACAGCCATGGAATCCAGGACTCTGCCCGTACTTGTTGTTTTACCAACATTCAAACCGGATTTGAGCTGTTTGAAAATCATCTGAATTTCTTTTTCGCCATATTTGAAATATTTGGAATAATTTTTAATCAGCTCCTCATCATTCAGGATGCTTGCAAGCATTCTTGCGGGGTATCTTGTTGCCACATCTCCTCCCGGCATCAGTTGAGGCTGCAAATTAGCAAGCCTTTCAAAACTGTTAATGTTTGTGTAAAGAATTTCTCCTCCCCAACTTGTAGAGTCACTTCCATATCCCACTCCGTCAGCGGTAATTGCTATCATTTCATCAATTGAGTGGTCATTTGCAAGTGCAACAGTGTGGGCATGGTGGTGTTGGATAGGCATTACTTCAGCACCATATTTCTCGGCTAATTCATGGGCCAGTCTTGTTGTAAAAAAATGAGGATGCATATCACAGGCAATCACGTCAAATTCATTGATTTTAGTGATTCTTTCCATATTTTCAATGGCCTGGCGTAGAAAGTCTAATGTTTTGGGCTTATTTGTATTTCCAATGTGCTGGGACGGATATACGATATTGTCTTTGGCAATTGAAAATGTCACATCAAGTTCCGGACCCAATGCAAGTACATCGCAATCATTAACTTCATAGTTAATTGTATAGGGTTCTGGTGTGTATCCCCGTGATCTTCGGATAAATGACAGTTCGTTATTTCTAAAGCGGATAACGGAGTCATCACATCTGTTTAAAATTGCCCGATTGTGCACAAGAGAATAATCATTAACGCCATTGATTATTTCTTCGTTTTCAATCATCATAGGCTCTCCAGGTATATTTGCAGATGTCATTACATAAGTGTCAATGTCTCCTTCATCAAACAGCAAATAATGCATTGGTGAATAAGGAAGCATCACACCAATATTGTGCAGTCCCGGAGATAAACTTTCAGGAAACGGATAATTGTCATTTTTCTTTAAAATAACGATTGGTCTTTTATTTGAAGTGATTGTTTCAATTTCCTTTTTTGAAATCTGCGCATAATTTTGAACGGATTTCAAATCTTTACTCATTACTGCAAAGGCCTGATTCGGACGGTTCAGACGTTTTCTCAATTCGCAAATGGCCTCATCATTATATGCATCAACGACTAAATGGGTTCCACCAATTCCTTTAATGGCTAAAATCTTACCTTCTTTTAATATGTCCGCACCCATTTTGATGGGATTTTCGCAGGTTACCTTAGTTTTACCTTCATAAAATGCCATTTGAGGCCCGCAGTCAGGACAGCAAATAGCTTCGCCGTGATATCTTCTGTCAAGCGGTTGTCTGTATTCGCCAAGGCAGTCATCACACAGCGGGAATTCATCCATTGATGTTCTGATTCTGTCATAGGGAACACTTTCAATAACTGTAAATCTTGGTCCGCAGTCCGTACATGCATTAAAGGCATATTTGTATCGCCTATCATTTGGATTTCTTATTTCATCCAAACATTTATCGCAAATGGCAATATCCGGTGGAATCACACTAATTCCTGAATATGTGTCTCCACTTTCCAGGATTTCAAAATCAGCATAATTTTTACAGTCAATATTCTCCACATTCATGGAATCTATTTTAGCTATCGGCGGCAGTTCTTTAGGTAATCTTTCAATAAATAAGTCAGTATTTTCACCCTCAATTATGATTTCAACTACATTTCCAAGGTTTCTGACATATCCTTTTATGTTTAATTCAGATGCAAGTCGGTATACATAAGGTCTAAAACCTACTCCCTGAACTATTCCTTGGGTTAAAATCTTTTGGGCTTTCATAGATATATTATTTAAGTTAAATTTTATATAAAATTTTATCCTATATTATTAATATGAAAGAAATTCTTGAAAGACTGGTCAGTGGAGAGCTGAATATTGATGAGGCGGAAACTCTCTTAAAAGCGGATTCAATTCTTGAATTTGATGAAATTGCCAAATTCGACAATAAACGCTGTGAGCGCACAGGTTTTCCGGAGGCGATTTTTTCTCCAAGCAAAGACTATGAAGATTTGTTAGTGATTGTTAAAAAGTATTTGGAAAATAATGATGAAGATTTAATAATTACCAAATTATCACAAAAGAGATATGAAAAGATTTTAGCCGATTTTGGCGAAAATTCATTAATTTTCGACTATAATAAAAGAGCTCAAATTTTAGTTATCAGAAAGGAAGAAAAAATAAAAGAAAAAATTGCAAAAGTTGGCATTATCACTGCCGGAACTTCAGATATTAATATTGCTGAAGAGGCAAAGGTAATTGTTGAGGAAGGGGGATGTGAAGCCATAACTTCCTATGATATTGGTGTTGCTGGAATCCACAGGCTGTTTCCGCAGATTGCGCATATGGTAAAAGAGGGAGTCAGAGTTTTTATTGTATGTGCTGGAATGGAGGGAGCTCTTCCTTCAGTCGTTGCAGGACTTGTTGACGTTCCGGTCATTGGAGTTCCGACATCTGTAGGTTATGGTGTTGGTGAAGGGGGCCGTGTAGCTCTTGATGCCATGCTTCAGTCATGTGCTCCTGGAATTGCTGTTGTCAATATTGATAATGGATTCGGAGCGGGTGTTTTTGCATTAACTATTGTCAATAGTGATTAATTTGATTTATGAAACTTTCAATCCTGAAATGCATGATGTCTTACATGTTGCTAAACTGGTTTATGATGTTGATTATAGGACATTCGATTTATTTTTCAAATCAGATAAGCAGGCCATAAGTTCAATTTCAAGCTATTTGCTAAAAAAGAATATTAATGAAAATTTTAAGGTTATTTTGGATGATGATAAACATATCATTGGATATGTAAGCATTTATCTGCATGACGATAAGCATGAATTTCATTTTAAATCTTTAAAATTGGTCCTTGTTGATATTCTGGATTATTTTGTATTGTGCGATATAAAAAAAGATGACTTGTATCTTGCTGAAATCGCCATTGATGAGTCTCAAAGAGGTCAGGGACTGGGCAGAAAAGTTATATTGGATGTAATTGATTATGCCAAATCCAAAAATTTCTCAAGAGTGATTCTTGATGCGGATTTCAGAAATGAAGGCGCAAAGAAACTGTATGAATCTTTAGGTTTTAAAGAGTTTAATAAAAAAAGAGTTAAAATTGCCGGTTTTGAAAGGGGAATGTATAATATGGAGTTTATTCTCTAGGCTGAAGTTTTTTAATGGCGTCATGTACCCTTTTACAGTTGTTCTTATCGGTAAAAATGAAATAGTCTTCTACATTTTTCACATGTTTTTCTTTCATTTTACAGTCATTTTCAATATATTCTCCAACCAGTTCCACCAGTTCATCTTCATTTGAGCATACTTCTCCAAAACCCATTGTTTCGAAATTAAAATAACTTTCATCCAAATTAAAATGATAATCTTCACCATATTGATAATATAAAACAGGTTTTTTAAGGTATGCGAAATCAAATGCCACTGATGAGTAATCGGTTATTAAAAGAGCTCCTGTTTTAAAGAGATCCTGATAACTGCCTCTTTCATAATCTATTCGGATATATTCGTTTTCATCAAATAGGCTAATGAAATTGTATACATGTGGGTGAGGTCTGAAGATTATTGTATAGTTGTTCTCTTTTAATTTTTCAATAAGTTTCTTGTTATTAATAAGGGAGTTATATGCCTTAAGATAACTGGAATTACTTATGGTGTATTTATTTTCATTATTAAGGTATCTTCTCCATGTAGGCATTAATAATATTGTTCTTGTTTTTTCATCTCTTAGATTGTCGAATCTCGGAAATCCTAAAAGCTGGATGATATCTTCATCATAATTGTAATAATATTTAAACAGGGAATCATATTCCTTTTTGGATGCAGTCAATAGGAAATCCAGGTTTTTGTCAAACTTATTCAGCCAGCTGGAAATGTTGTTGAGTGTTATTCCGTGCTGCAGGAATATTGTGCTTGATTTCAAAATGCCTGCAAAATTGGGGTAATGTCCCCAGAACGCATAAATATAGTTATTGTCCGGATGTGATGTGATAATCTTTTCTGCAAATAATCCTAAAATTCTGTGCTTTATTGAGTGATAGCTAATAACCGGTCCGATTTCTTTCATTTTTTCATAATCTTTGGAATTTTTATCAATAACGAAATATTTTTTGATATCTTCATCATTTTGCTTTACTGAATATCTGAAAAGATGCATTCCGTTATCATCAGCTAGTGTGGGGAAATCCATGTAAAACCATATGCGTTTATTTTTTAGGAATGGATATAATGCAAAATATATTGCTCTTATAGGGATTGCTGTTTCAAATCCTGGTGATTTATTTTTTAACATTTTTCCAAGGGCTTTAAGCTCTTTTTTAATCCATCTGATTTTTGTTTTTTTAGTTATATTGATTTGATCATTTTTTAGTGAGCTTAGGTATTTTTTGGTTTTTGCATATCCCACTACTTTTGAAAAGTTACACGGCCTTGAAAAGTCAATATGCAAATCTCCATAGATGGCTGATTTGAATTTGAGGTTATAGTTTTTATTTTCATTCAATTTTAATCTGAATTCGAAAGTTGTGTTAATGAGATATCTTTCATTGAGATAATATTTTTCTCTTTGCGGGAAATCAATTATTTTGGTTTCGATTTTTTCATCGTTTACATATACCTCTATTTTTTCATCAAAGTCAATGGAGTTTATATTTGCCATAATATACAATTCATCATTGATAATTTCATATATGTCAATAAAAACTGTATCCAATTTTAATGATTTAGTTAATTTAAAGAAATCTTCTCTTTTATAGGAATAGTCGTTTTTTAGGAAAACAAGAAAAGTTTTTATTTTTTCATCAATGTGGATTTTGTTGTAGATGTTTCTGTCATCAATGTATTTTAAAATATCTCTCATTTCACTGCTTAATCTTTTTATCTCCTGCGGAGTTAGCTTTTCGTTGATGGATTCATTCAGTATAATCTCATTGAAATAATATAAAATTGTATTCTGTATGAAATCTGGAATCTGAGTATATTTCTCAACACCCCGTTCAATAAGATTCCTTAAATAATATCTCACTTTATCCCCGTCAACTTCTTTTGAGTTGGATATTATGTTTAATAGGGCACTTTTTTCCATTATTCGATTATTGTAATATCTGCATTCGCTGCAAATTCCCAAATTTGAATTGTCAATAAGCAGATTGTTTAAAAAATAGATTTCTTCTGAAAGTTTAATCTGATGAGAAAATTTTGCATGTTTGATTAAATCTCTTTTAAAAAAACAGGGATTGGTCTGCACCTGGATAAATTCCGGAAATTCTATCAGACTCACTACTCTTGTTTTTTCATATTTCAAATCAAAATAAGGGTAGGAATTATCGGATTTCAAAAATGTAGTTGGAATTGAGACAATTTCCACATTATTATTTTCCTGAAAGAAATCTGAAACATTCTTCAATGTATTTCTGGAAAGATAATCGTCTCCATCTAAAAATTGTATATAGTCTCCACGGGCATATTCAAGCCCCAGGTTTCTGCTGGATCCGTTACCTTCATGTTTTTTTGAGATGTAGGTGATATTTTCAGGATATTTTGATGCAAAGCTTTCACAAATCTCGCCGGTATTATCTCTGCTGCCGTCATTGATGAGGATTATTTCAGTATTATCTTTAAATGTTAATGTTTGTTTTATAATAGATTTAATGCATTTTTCAATTCCTTCTTCGGAATTATATGCCGCAATTATGATTGAAAATTTGAATTCACTCATATTAATCCTGTTTTTGCTTATAATTAGGAGCTAATGAATCAATAATAAATTTCACGTTATCTTTTATTGTATCGTTCTTGAGGAAATTTGTGCTTTCGATTGAAAACGTATGATTGTATTTGGTGAAATAGGACACCTGGTTTATTGTATTGTTATCATAAGATTCGTAAGAGATGCTTGGTATTGAATCATCATCTATTTTAAGGCTAAACTTATCTATGTTGCTAAAAGATCCGTTGTTTTCAAGGGAGTCTGTCTTTTCGTCCACACTCTGTTTGATTAAATCTCCCTTACCTAAATCCACAATAGTAATGTATTCTTTTGTATTCCTGTTGATTAATTGGGCATATTGTCCGCCGGTATTGTCAATGTTGAATGAATCGGGTATTGTAATCAGATACGCATTCACTTTAACAGTTGCTTTTCCTATTGTGGTTGATGAATCGGCAACTAAATATAAGCATGAAATTCCGATAATAAATATAATTAAAATATAAATCCATCTTTTATCCATTTTAAAACCTATTTTTTCTTTTTCTTTTCTTTTTTATAGTCGCTTTTCGCACCTTTGACGTATGCGGCACATACTTCTTCAGCTTCACCATACATCTTTATTTTTCCATTTTCAAGCCAAATGCATCTGTCACAGATTCTTTTGATTTGAGGCAGGGAATGTGAAACCAGCAACACTGTAACTCCATCTTTCATCATTGAATCGATTTTTTCAGCACTTTTCTTCTTGAATTTAATGTCTCCCACAGCAAGGATTTCATCAATGATTAAGATATCCGGATTAATCTGTGTAGCTATTGAGAAACCTAATTTTGTCCTCATACCTGAAGAATAATTTTTAATTGGATAATTAATAAACTCGCCAAGTTCTGAAAATTCAACGATTTCATCATATTTTTCTTTGATGACATCTTCGCTGATGCTTAACAAAGCTCCATTTAAATAAATATTATTTTTACCTGTGTAATTTTTATCAAAACCGGCACCAAGCTCCAGCAATGGTGCAATTTTTCCGTAGGTGGTTATTGATCCTGATGTAGGTTCATAGATTCCGGCCATAATTTTTAATAAAGTACTTTTTCCAGCACCGTTGAACCCGAGAATACCTAACTTGTCCCCTTTATAAACCTTAAATGAAATATCATCAATGACTCTTATTTTTTCCTGTTCCTCTTTATTTCTTTTGATGGTTCTGATAATAAATTCCTTTAATGTGTCAATTTTATCTTTAGTAACTTTGAATTCCATTGTCAGATTTTCAACATCGATGATGACTTCCTTGTCTATATCCCTGATGGCCATCTGCAATTGGGATTTTGCCCTGCAGCAGTCATATTTGTCGCTTCCTTCAAATTCGGATATGACCTCATATTTTCCGGGACCGAGATTTTCGATATCCAATCTTGCAAATCCCGCATCATCGGTTATTAGCTCGTGAGTTTCATCATTTAAAGTGATTTTCACTTTTTCATTAGGGATTGCATTATATTTGTAGTCTCTTAGTTTAGCGTAAAACTGCCCCTCATTGTGAATATACATTTTCATGTTTGGAGCATTAAGTGAGCAATGTCTTAAATTAGGCTTACTATCTTTTTTGTTTTTAGGTTTTCTGGCGGCTTTTCGAACATTCAGTTCACTTTCAATGACCTGTGAGTACTCTCCGTTAGGGAACTGAATTTTAATAGTATGTTTTTTTGGAGGTAAATCAATACGCCATCTTACAAGTCCGTTTTCAAGTGATACGAATTCATACTCTTCACCGGAAATCTTGGCATGTATGGTTTCATTTGCGATAGGTTCATTATTCTCGTCATGAACTTCCATGTAGAAATAATTCTCGTCACCGTCGTAAACGGTTTTACCCGGTGCAAGTATTGTCATGTTCTTGTATTTCGGCTCAATTTTTACAATAGGTTTTTCTTCTGATTCAATTTGAGCATATTCTTGTTTATTAAAAATATTCTTCAATTTTTCTATCAAACTCATAATAAAACCTATCTTATAATTCTAAAGCTAATTTTTTATTATATATATTAAACAATATTATTCCGATGCCTAATGTTGTAAATGCGAATACTGCCAAGTAAGCCACTGTAGACATATTCGGTATTAATCCATAAACGACACATTCTCTAAATGATGTGATTGCACAGTATATCGGGTTTAATGTAAACAGTTTCTGCACGGTAACCGGTACGATTTCCATCGGATAAAACAGTGCGGAAGCATACATTAATATCAATGCGAAAACACCGTATAAATGTTCAACGTCTGTGAAATAGGTGTTGCTGACTGCTAGGATTAATCCCACTCCAAATATTAACACTATCAAAAAGAACAGTGGAATAACTGCAAATATTGTTGTTAGGTGGAATTGAGCACCTGTAACAAACATTACTCCAAATAAGATTATAAATGAAATTAAAAAGTTAATAAATTCATAACAGATTTTACTAACTGTAAACATGTATTTCGGAACGTAAATCTTTTTAAGAATGGAAGAATTTCCTTTAACGGAGGTCATTGCTCCCTGTGTTGCTGATTTGTAGAAATCATAAATTACTCTTCCGGACAGGAAGTAAACGGGGTAATTGTCAATTTGACGACCGAAGAGCATTGAAAAAATAGCTGTAAACACTATCATTATCAATAACGGATTAAGAAAACTCCAAGCTATTCCTAAAACTGAATCTTTATATTTTGAAGTCAAATCCCTTTTGACTAATTGCTTTAATAAAAATTTTTTCTCAGCATATGTGTCAAACATGTTTTTACCGCTTTATTCTAATTATTTTCTTCTTTTGGCAAATTCCTCAAATATTTCATCGATTTCTATTCCTTTATAGACCAATATGAGTAATGTGTGGAAAATCAAATCGACTGATTCATAAACGAGATTTTCATCATTTTTTGCTGCAATGAGAACTTCACCGGCTTCTTCAGCAATCTTTTCTAGAATCTTATCTTCAGCTTTTTTATCGCTGTCCTGCATAATATTTGAAGTGTATGAATCAATCGGATTGTCCCGTCTTGATTTTAATACTTCATATACTTCTCTTATGATTTTATCATCAGTCATCTAATTGCCACCTTTTGACTCTTGGTCCTGTAAACTTTCAGTAAGTGCAATTAAAGGATGTTTATCATCATCAATGATTTCAATGTCATCAAATGTGTATATTCCTGCTTTATCGGCGGTTTTTTCCATTCCCAATCTGATGTCTTGGCCCAAATCAATGACATATGAATCAACAGTTTCATAGCCTCTCTGCGCTGATGCAACTGCTCTGTGATGTCCGTCAACTAAAATCCATCTGTCTCCGGTTTTAACCACAATTGCCGGTTCGGCCAGTCCTTTTTCTAATTCGTAAGCTCTGCCTTCCAGTTCATCGGCATAAACTCTGTCCTGGGTTGGTCTTAGTTTATCGGTTTCAACAGCAATGTGTTTTAAAGTAGTTTTGATGCCGTATAATTGTTCTAAAGTTCTTTTGAAGTATTCTACTTTATTTGGTGTTGATCTTTCAATATGTGACCTTACCATATCTGTGTTGGTAATAATTCCGACTAACTCTCCTTCTCCGTTTACAACAGGCATGCGTGAAATTCCTCGTCTGAACATTACTCTTGATGCATCATTAATGGATAGATCCTGATTAGCAACAACCAATTTGGTGGTCATGATTCCGTCAACTGTTTCTGTCCATGGTTTAGCTACGATATCGAATGCAGTTACCATTCCCACTAATTTATTGTCTTTAACAACAGGATAACTGTTGTGGTGGCTCTCTTTCATTAAATTGATGATTTCATCAGTTTTTGTATTGGGAGATACACTGATAACATTTTTTGTCATGTAATATTTTACATAGGATTTCTTTTCAGCCATTGTTCAACCTCTATTCGATATTTTCTTTTAGGAGTTTAACAGTTTCTCCAGGATCTGCTTTTCCTCTGGTCAATCTCATGACTTGTCCTACCAAAAAGTTTATTGAAGCTTTTTGACCATTTAAGTAGTCATCTACAGCTTTAGGATTTTCATCGATAGCCTGTTTTACAGCAGCTAAAATTTCATCATCTTTAACAACGCCCAATAATCCCATTTCTTCTGCAATGGCTTTTGGTGATTTTTCATTGTTCGGCATCTGTTCGATGATTCTCTGACCTGCCTTAACAGTAATCTCTTTGTTTTGAATCATGTTGAATAATTCAATCAAATCATTTGCTTTAATTTCACTGTCGGCAAAGTCTAATTTGTTATATGATAAAACTCTTTTTAGCTCGTCTCTCATCCATTTACCTGCAAAAATAGGATCAATTTCTTTTACAACTTCTTCATAAGCAATAGCTAAATCAATTTCTGAAGTTAAAACTTTTGCAGTTTCATCATCAACTTTGTATTCGCTGACAAATCTTTTCACTTTGTTGTGAGGAGCTTCAGGCATCACGTCCAAAACTTTTTCGATTGTTTCATCTAAAATTTCCATTGGTGGTAAGTCAGGATCGGTAATGAATCTGTAATCATCAGCATCTTCTTTAAATCTCATGTGTTTGGTGGATCCGGTTTTACCATTGTCGATATATGCACGTGTCTCCTGTTTGATAACTCCGCCTCTTTTAACAGTATTTTTCTGTCTGATGAGTTCGAAATTCAAAGCTTTGTATGCACTTTTAATGGAGTTGATGTTTTTCATCTCTACTCTGTTTCCACCGTTGATGGATATATTTACATCTGCTCTCATTGTTCCTTCACCACGAGCGGCTCCACTATACTGTAAAACACGGATTAACTCTTTTAAGAAGTTTCTTGCTTCTTCCGGAGATTTGATATCCGGTTCGGTAACAATTTCAACAAGTGGAATTCCTGAACGGTTGAAGTTGACAATACCTAAATCTGGTTTGTATTGGCCAGGGTCTTCTTCAACGTGGATTTCTCTAATTCTGATTCCGTTTAATTCCCCTTGGATTCCGATAGGTACGGAGGTTCTCTGATAGCCTGAAGGCAAATCCGGATAATCATAGTGTTTTCTCATAAAGTATGTAACACCTTGGTCAATTTCACAGTTTAACATTAATGCAATCATTAAAGCATTTTCCAATGCTTTTTCGTTTGTAGGATGTGGTTTAGCACCCGGCTGGTTTAAACAAACTGGACAGATGTTTGTATTTGCCGGTGCGTCCTGATAATTTGTAGGACAATCACAGAATAATTTTGATTCGGTTTCTAATTGTACGTGGATTTCAAGTCCACACATCATATCGACATCGTCACTAATAGTAATTCCTCCAATTGGATAATTTTTATATTATAATAATATTTATTTTATGTAATTTATAAAGATTTTCGAAAAGTAGGTGATTTAATTATAAAATGGTGTTTGGTTTAATATTTATTTTTCAGTGATTCTTTAACATAACGTTTAATAAACTTGTCCAAATCTGGTGAAACTTCACTTTTTTGAGGACCTAGCATGTTTTTATCAGTAAATGTGCCTTTCAAATCACGTCCCGCCCATTTGACCTCTTCTTCAACTCTTTTTCCATATTTTGTTCCAAACATTTTGAATAATGGGAATTTGGTGATTCCATTGGCTCCGCTTAAAATTAGAATTCCGATATTCGCCAGATTGTCTATCCAGGTTCCGCATATTATCTCTATGTCTGGAAATGCCAATCTCACTTGGGCCACAACTTGGGCATAGTAAAGTGAGGCAGGCTGTGATGAGTTTGCATAGACTGTTTCCTTGTGAGGATTTAGGGAATAAAATATTATGCGGTCTATCTTGTGGTCTTTGATATAGTCTATAATATAATTAACGTCATCCAGTGTCTCGCCAAGGCCTAAAATTATGGTGATTGCCTTTTTAAAGCCCAAATCTCCGGCAACATCTAACATATTGCTGATATCATCTAACTTTTTGGACGGACATACTCTTTCATGAATCTGTGGATTGGCTACTTCAACAGCCCCGGTTATTCCTTTAATTTCAGAACCATATTCTCCTAACTCATCGGTTATGCCGGTGTTTAGCCAAACTCCATCTCCTGTAATGTTTTTGATGGTTGTAGCTATTTCTTTAATTTCTTGGGTGGTAAATGATTCATATCCTCCAGATAAAAACTCAATATTCCAGTCTAGGCGTCTGCACATTTCCGCTTCTGCATAAATGTTGTAAATGTTTCTTCTGGCTTTTGTCGGATCTTTGATTTTATTTTTTTGTGTTGACATATAACAGAATGCACAGTCTCCCTTGTCACACCACCAGGATAGAAACACCGCTCTTTCAAGGGTTATCAAGTTTCCATGCTTATTTAAAGTTGTTTTATTAGCTTTTTTAATTAGGTCGAATATGTCTAAATCCATATTTTAATATAAGTTTCTTAAAGTTTATATATTAGTTCATAATAAATTATTTTATAGAATTTTATTATTTTACAATAATTTTCCAAAAAACCAAAAGGTTTATATAGTATCCAAATAATAATTATTATTACTGTTTAAAGTCTTTTGATTTTTAATCATGGGTTTTATTTGGTTAAGTTAGATGGTGTTCTTATGCCGTCGTAGCTCAGTAGGTAGAGCGTTCGGCTGTTAACCGATTGGTCACAGGTTCGAGCCCTGTCGACGGCGCTTTTGGGCCTATAGCTTAGCCAGGTAGAGCGTCCGGCTCATAACCGGAAGGTCATGGGTTCAAACCCCATTGGGCCCATGTTAATTAAAACTTTATTTGTATTTGTATGCTCCGGTGGTGTAGTCCGGCCAATCATTTCGGCCTTTCGAGCCGAAGACTCGGGTTCGAATCCCGGCCGGAGCATTTTTAAAAATTTGTTAAGATTTTTTATGGTTTCTATGTATCCTTTGTTTTTTTCATAAGCGGGGGTGCCCGAGAGGCCAAAGGGGACAGGCTTAGGACCTGTTGACGCAGGTCTTCCAGGGTTCGAATCCCTGCTCCCGCACTTTAACAATTTTTATTTAATCTATCAATGCCGGGGTAGGGTAGGTGGTCATCCTCCGGGACTGTGGATCCCGGGACTCGGGTTCGAATCTCGGCCCCGGCCCCATTAATAAAACTGTTTTTCTTATTACTTTTCAAATGCTCTCACATTTTTTTTAAATACTATTAAAATTATATTATTTATTGAGTGTTATTATGGCTAAAAAAGGGTCTGCTGAAGAAAGGGATTTGGTACATAAACTTTGGGATAGGAATTTTGCCGCAATGAGGGCTCCTGCATCTGGCGGTGCTACTAAAAATCCGTTGCCTGATGTTGTTGCTGGAAACGGTAAAATTTATCTTGCAATTGAAGTTAAAACAACCACCAAAGATAAAGTTTACATTGATGAGGCTCAAATTTCTGATTTGTGCAATTTTTCTGAAATATTTGGTGCTAAAGCATATATTGGAGTTAGGTTTAAATATACAAAATGGCTTTTTTTAGAACCGGTAAATACTCCCAGAACCAGAAATGGTAATTATAAGGTAGAAAAGGATTATGCTTTGGAAAAAGGTTTGGAAATTGACGAAATAGCAGGTATCGATAAACAGATGAAATTTGACTAAATGCTAACATTTAAATATTATCAAAATATATTTATTATAGTATATTGTATGGGGCTATAGTGTAACCTGGCATCATCTGGGACTCCAGTTGTCTTTGAAGAAATATACGCGTAACTGAACAGTATCCGTTGTGATGATCAATTGGAGTACTGAGACAAGAGAAATCCCAGGATCGGGGTTCAAATCCCTGTGGCCTCACTTTTTATTTTAAAACTTTTTTTGGCAATTTCAATATTTTTAAAATTAGAGTATTATTTCTATAAATGCCAGATATTAAAAATAAAAAAAGAGAAGTTGTAGTCAACCTCTAAAATAATTCACTTTCTTCTAATTTTTCTTCAAAGTACTTTGAAGCTTTATCCGCTTTTTCTTTAATTAATACTGCAACAATAACAGTAACAATACCTATAGCTAGAAGAATAATCAATGCAGGAATATAATTCGCCCAAACAACACCAAGCTGCGCTTCACGGATTAAGCTGATTGCGTATGTCATTGGCATAAATGGATATAATGTTTGGAAAAACTTATGCATGATTTCGATTGGATAGATTCCTCCGGTTGCAGATATCTGAAGTACTAAAAGAATTACCGCAATACCCTTTCCAACAGTTCCGACTGCAGATATTATTGAATATATTAAAATCATAAACACTGCCGATACCAGAATTGCCGATGATATAAATAATGCATAATTAGTTATATAAACACCTAAAAGATGAGCTCCAATTATTGTTACGCACGCCTGAAGTATGCTCAGTATTATATAAATCAAAAGCTTTCCGGAATACATTTCAAACGGAGAATATTTGGTTCCGGCACTTGATTTCGGTTCAATCATTACGCAGGTAATCAGTGCACCAACCCACATGGATAATACGAGATAGAATGGGGCTACATTGGATCCGTAATCAGGAACTGAAAATACTTCGTGTCTGTCTAATTTGACAGGTGAATAGAAATAGTCTCCAAGTATTGTTTCATTGATTCCGGTTAATTCCCCAAGCATATTTGCAGTTGACCCCAGTGATCCTGCTGCGGTAAATAATGCTTGCGCTGCGGAGTTTCCAAGTAACTCGGCACCTGCAGCAAGGCTCAATGAACCTTCTGCGAGCTCAACTGAACCGCCGGCTAAAGTACTTGCTCCTCCAGCTAACTCACTAGCTCCATCGGCTAATTGGGATGAACCTTCAGCAACTTTTCCGCTTCCTTTTGCAAGTTCGGAGCTGCTTTCAACATACTCTTTTACAGGTCCTTCAGGTATTAAGGATGAATCAACTGCAGCATCCAATTCTTCTGAACCCTGTTGAACTTGACTTGCTCCCTGTTTGACTGATTCAGAACCTTTTTGAAGCTGGCTTGCTCCATCCGTAACTTGGCTTGCACCATCTTCGACTTGGTTTACTCCTGATGCCACCTGTCCTGCACCGGATGAAACCTGCGATGCACCTGATTGAAGCTGGCTTGCTCCGCCTGATAACTGACTTGCACCTGAAGCAAGACCTTCTTGCAATTCTCCAAGTTTTCCATATGCTGCAAGGTTAATGATTTCAACAATTTTGGCATTAAGAGCAGTATAAACCGCATTTGCACCGGAATCTGTTAATTTTGTAGCCACTGGGTTGGATTTTACATTGACGAGATATTCAAGTTTTGCCTGTTGTGGGTCGTCACCTGTAATTGAAACGACATTTTCACTCAGGTTTTTTGGTATTATTATGCCCGAATAATATTTTCCCGTGTAAACTCCGTCCCGCAGGTCATCTTCCGTTGTAAATGTCCAGTTAAACTTGTCATTTTTCTTCAAATCCTTGACAAGTTCATTTCCGACATTTAATTTTTCACCGTCTACTGTTGCACCTTCATCAAGATTGGCTATTGCGAATTGAACTTCACCGGTATTTCCATAAGGATCCCAGCATGCCTGGATATTTAGAAGAGCGTAAAGTGAAGGTAAAATTATAATTCCAATTAACACGATTGTTACAATAGGGTTGGAAAACACAGATTTAAAATCGTTTTTCATTATCTCTGCAATCATGCCGATATCTTTTCTACTCATTTCAAACCTCTTATTTCATTTAAAACAAAGTATTATGAAATTTTAAATGGTAATGTTTAATATTTATTACTGGTTATAGGATAAATTTCCTTATAAATTCTAAAAAATATTAATTTGATTTTACAATCAAATATTTCCCATTTAAACTTACATTATTATGTTTTATGTTAAATAATATAAAAGTATATTGTATTGTTCATTTTGATTCGAGGTAATTATTTTCAAAACAAATAAATATTAAAATTTAATAAACTATTTATAATATAGTAAAAATGGAGTTAAAACATGAAGTTTAAAAATATGATTCTTGTTTTATCATTAATGCTTTGTATTCTATTTAGCATTTCTTCTGTTGCGGCTAGTGATGTTAACGATACTGTAGTCTCCAGCAGTGTCAGTGATGCAGAAGTTATAAGTATTGATGAAAATCAAGTCAGTAATGAAGTTATTGGTAAAAGCAATAATGGAGATTTCACCGAACTGCAGGTTAAGATTATAATGGCTTCAGAAGGAGATACAATAAATCTCGATAAGGATTACTCTTTTAATACTGATTCAAATATCACTACTGGAGTTTTCATTAATAAAAATTTAACCATTAATGGTAATGGCCATACTATTGATGGAATGTCCAAATCTAGAATTTTCAACATACTCTATGGTTTAAAGGACAATAATCATGTTGTATTAAAAAATATAGTATTTAAAAACGGTTTTGCTAAGATTTATGGTGGCGCAATATTGAATTTTGCAGATCTGGTTGTTGATAACTGTCAATTCATAAATAATTATGCAGACACTGCTGGTGGGGCAATAAATTCTTTAGGTTCACTAAATCTGAAAAATTCCAAATTCGATAAGAATGTCGCCAGAGGTGATGCAGGAGCTGTTTTCTCACTAAATCTTGTTAGAGGAAATGACCTTTTCAAATCTTTAAATACTACCGATGAGCTAACAGTCATGCTTAATGTTATGATGGATAAGGCATTTTCACATGGTAAGGATTACATATCCAATTGTGTATTCACCAACAACGTAGCTAACGGTAATGGCGGAGGCGCAGTATATGCATTTTCCCATATAGACATTAAATCTTCCACATTCAATTCAAATAAGGCCGGTGAAAAAGGAGCTGCTGTATATGGATGTAAGGATCTCTTTATAAAGAATTCAAATTTCAATAAAAATAAAGTGGGAATGTATGGTGGTGCAGTTTATTTCAAATGCCATGAAATGACCGGACATTATGAAAATGGACGCTGGGTTTCTTCTGTTAAATATTATTCTAATTTAATTGAAAACTCAGTGTTTGCAGATAATGTTGCAGGTGAGAGAGGTGGAGCAATATATGGATTTAAATCATCAGCTTCTGATAAACATGCTGCAAAAGCGGTCAAATGTACTTTCAGTGACAATAAAGCACCTAACGGTAAAGACATATATGGTGGGACCGTAAGCAAATGTATTTATAAAAATACAAAAATTACTATCAATACTGTAACTATTAAAAAATCAGCTAAAAAGCTTGTTTTAACAGCCACACTTAAAAAAGGTTCCTCACCACTTAAAAACAAACAAGTCACATTCAAATTCAATGGCAAAACCTACAAAGTTAAAACTAATTCAAAAGGAATTGCAAAATGGACTATTAATAAGAATGTGCTTAAAAAACTTAAAGTGGGCAAAAAAATTACCTATCAGGTTAGTTACGGTAGCTTTACTGCTAAAAAAACTGCAAAAGTGAAAAAGTAAATGCTTTGGCATTTACTTCATATTATTTTTTTTTAAATTTCTAAAATTCTTAAATAATTAGTTGTTCTGCTTTTTTTCAGTGGAAATCCTCCGGTAACAACAATCAGATCTCCTTTTTTTAGATTAAATTCTTCCTGAGCCACTTTCCTTGCATTTTCAACTATTTTATCAGTGCTTTCATATATCTGAGTTATAACTGGTTTGACACCAAAGTTTAAAACAACTTTCTCAGCAATGTGGTTGGATGGACAACAGGCTAAAATAGTGCAGTTTGGCCTCAAATTACTGATTTTACTTGCTGTAAAACCGGTCATGGTCGGTGTAACTATTAATTTGACATCTGAATATTCAACAGCGCCTACAACTAATCTGGCAATTGTATCGCTGATGTCTATTGTTCCTTTATAGGCGACATGTTTTGTATAATCAATAGTTGATTCTATATATTTGCATACCTTGCTCATTATTTCTACTGCAGAAACAGGATATTTTCCAATTGTGGTTTCTCCAGACAGCATTACGCAGTCAGTTCCATCCAATACTGCATTGGCTACATCTGAAACCTCTGCTCTTGAAGGTCGGGGGTTTTCATACATTGAGGCGAGCATTTCAGTTGCAACAATTGCAAATTTGCCTTTTTCACGGCATTTTTTAATAATGCTCTTTTGCAGCATTGGCAATTCCTCCATTGGAACTTCCACTCCCAAGTCTCCTCGGGCCACCATGATGCCGTCGGATTCATCAATGATTTCATCTATATTTTCTATGCCTCTTCGGCTTTCAATCTTTGAAATGATGTATGAGTCTCCTCCTGCTTCGTTAATTATTTCACGAGCTGCAATCACATCATCCTTTGTATTTACAAATGATAATGCCAAATAATCACAGGAATGCTGCGCTGCAAATGTAATGTCTTTTCTATCTATTTCACTTATGAAATCCAGGTTTAAATCGACTCCTGGAACATTGATGGTTTTATGGTTCTCAATCTTGCCTTCGCCCAGGGCTTTTAATTCAACATATTCTTTTTCCTTTGCGATGACTTCTAATTCGAGTAAAGCATTATCAATAAGTACTTTATCGCCGATTTCAATAAAATCAATTGCTTCGTCGTGATTTACTCCAAATTCATTTTCACTTCCGATAATGCAATTTTTACTCATCTTAATCGTATCGCCTTCTTGAAGAGTTATGCCTCCATCTTTAAATTTCAAAGTTCTAAACTCAGGCCCCTTGGTATCATACATAATGGCTACTGGAGTATTACAGGCTTCACGTACTTGTCTGATGACGTCTATTGTTTTTAATATGTCATCAGGTGTTGCATGACTGAGATTAATGCGCGCACAATCCATGCCCTGATTAACCATTTCACTCATAACCTCGACGCTATCGGATGCCGGACCTATGCTGCATATAATTTTTGTTTTTTTCATTTTTACTCTCCAAATTTTTTATTTACTGATGAATTAAGCTTATGTTAAGAATTCTATTGATTAAATTATTTAATTTTTTGGCAATAGTTTCTATCAGTTAGAATTTCCTTTTTTTACAAAACCGTTTTGAATATTTTAAGTTAATGTTTTTTCAAAACTTTTAATTACTTTTATCTTAATATTAATTTTCATGTCTGATATTGTTTTTATTATAGGGTTTAATTATGATTCAAATTGTTACTTAATCGATAATAATATATTGGTTGATACTGGTGCAGGTCACAATAAAGATTATCTGTTTTCTAAACTTAAAGAAAATGGTGTAGAGCCTGAAGATATTGAATTGGTTGTTAACACTCACTGTCATTTTGACCATATTGGTGGAAATCATTTCTTCCCTAATGCCAAAATAGCCGTTCATAAGTTTGATGCAATTTCAATTAAAAATGAGGATACTTTAGGAACTTCAATGTCTGCTTTTGAGGGTGTCGACAACTCCCGTGTTGACATTGAACTTGAAGAGGGAGATAAGATTGCCGATTTCGAAGTCATTCATACTCCTGGCCACACTAAAGGAGGAATATGTCTTTGGGATGGTGAAAATTTAATTTCCGGCGACACTATCTTTGCCGGTGGGGGCGTTGGTAGAATGGACATTGGCGGAAGTTATGAAGACATGAAAAATAGTGTTGAAAGATTATTGGAGTTGGATGTTAAAAACATCTATCCGGGTCATGGTCCAATAGTGGAAAAAAATGGAAAAGACCATATTAGATTGTCTTATTCCTATTTATAATTAATTATCCTAATTTTTTGGATAATTTTTTAAATGATCCTCTCTTAACGAGAACTGTTACCTTTTCTCCACGGCTGATTGTATTGTCCGGCTGTGGGATAACTAATTTTCCGTTTTGATAAGTTGATATAATGATGTAGTCTTTAGTTGGGGATATGTCCTTAAAACGTTTTCCGACGATTTTGTCATTGGTGATTGTCATATCCAAAATTTCAGCATCTCCTTCACCAAGAGTCATCAGTTCAGCAGCATTAGGTCTTGTAACTAATTTCTGTAATTGCGCAGCAGCTGCAGTTTCAGGACTTATAACGTGGTCTATTCCGACTTCTTTAAATGCTTCTTCATGGTCTGGATTACTTACACGTGCAATAATATTTGGAACTTCATATTTTCTAACTAAAATGCATGACAGCAGGTTTGCCTCGTCATTTCCTGTTGTTGCAATAAAATAATCTGCATCTTCAATATTTGTTTCTTCAAGTAATTTTGAACTGGTTCCGTTTCCATGAATGACTAATGCGTCAAGTTCTGCTGCAATATCAGAGCATAATGCTTCATCACTTTCAATCAATGTAATGTCTTCGCCATTATCAATTAATAAATTTGCAAGTGCAAGTCCAACACGGCCTCCACCCATAATCACGATATACATAACATCACCTCTAACAATAAATAATCAATATTTATTTTATGACATTATAAAGTTATCTTTTAAAAATTTCAAAGAATGCCCTTATAGTAATCAAAACTGGATAAATCTCTAATCTTCCGGTCCACATATCAAACATACTTACAATTTTTAATACTGGGTGTAATGTGTAATTGATGATTCCAAGTTCCAGACCGTTGTTTCCCTGCAGAGACATTGCAGCAAATAAGCTTCTGAACGGGTCATATCCAAAAAGACAGAATAATGCCCATGTAAACATGATAAACATCATATACAATGTTATGAAGTTTCCGGATTGGGCTATTGCTTTTTCAGGAATCTTGTGGCCATGTAATTTTACAGGAACGACACGTCCTTCCGGAGATAGAATTTCTCTTATATGTCTGTAGATTCCTTTAAAGAATGTTATCATCCTGACAAGTTTGATTGCACCTACTGTTGATCCGTTGGAACCTCCGGTCAACATCAGACACATTATACATATGATTACAAATGACGGCCATCTTGCCATTGTAAGCGGTGCGGCAACGCTGGCTCCGGTTGTAGTTATTGCTGATACGACTGTAAAGAGCAAATCGATTGGCACGATATTTGATAAAAAGTAGAGCATCACGGTTACAAATGCAATAACGCAGATAATGATTTTAAATTGCAAATCTTCAATTAATGATTTTCCTCTGGTTTTAATAACTTTATAATGGACTAAAAAGCTTGTAGCTCCTAAAATCATTAGGACAATCGAAATGAAATAAATCAGATCATCCTGGTAGAATCCCATATTTGCGTTTTTAATGCTCATACCTCCGGTTGAAATTATGCTGAAAGTATTACATAATGAATCAAACGCAGGCATTCCGGCCAATAGGTATAAGACAATTCCTAAGATTGTATATATTGTATAGATTTGCAGGGTCATTTTAAGAGTTGTTTTAACACTTGGTTTAATACGTTCTTCACGGGCTTCCGAATTATATAGTTTGGATGAAACTGAACCCGGTTTTGTCAAAACACTAACGACCATAACGACAACTCCCAAACCTCCAATCCATTGTTCGAGAGCTCTAAAAAATAGTATGCTGTGAGGTAATATTTCAACATCTTCAAACATGGTTATTCCTGTACCTGTTAATGCAGACATACTTTCAAAAACAGCATCAAGCAGGGGCATATGTGTGGCCAGCATGAAAACAAGACCTCCGATAAGACTTGCCCATAGCCATGCAAATGATGAAATCATCATCCCATGTTTAAGACGAATTTTCTTTTTGGTTTTGTTTTCAAAATATTTTGAAAATCCAATTCCCAATAAGATGGATATTGCTGAGGGAATAAGAAAACTGATGATATCAAATTCAAAATAGATTAAATCGAAAATTAATGGAATTAAACACATAACTCCGATTCCAATCATCAGTAATCCTGAATTGCTCGCAACAATTACTAAATCCGTCTTAGTTATATACCTCATTATTGTAATAATTTGAATAAATATCTATATAAATTTATAAGTATTAAGAATTATTAAATAAAATATAAAGTTGATGTTATGGACCGTAAAACAATATTATTATTGGGAATAAGTATTCTTATTTTAGCCATAATGTTGTGGTTTGTAGGAATCGATCAGGTATTGGACGCTTTAAAAATTGCCAATCCTTTAATTATAGCTTTAGCTATAGCAACTCAAGTTTTCACTTACTTTTTATATACTCTAAGGTGGCAAATTCTTAATAAGATTGCCGATATGGATGTGAGCATTAAAAAATTGCTTCCGATGGTTCTGGTCAGTCTTGCAGTCAATAATATCACTCCGTCAGGTCGTGGTGGTGGAGAACCTGTCAGGGCATATTTGTTATCTCAAGCTGATGAAAATTATCATTTTGAAGACTCTTTTGCAACTGTCGTTGCCGATAGGGCTTTGGATACATTTCCGTTTGTGGTTCTGGCGGCAGTTACAATTGCATCCATGACTTTGTTTTTTGATTTTGATTTATGGTTAATTGTTGTAATGGTTTTAGCCGTAATTGCTATTGTAGCAGTCCTTATAATTATTATTTACATGTGTATTAATCCTAGTTTTGGAAAACGTGTTGATGGATGGATTATTGGTCTTGTTAGGAGATTTTATAAGAAAAACTCTGAAAGTTTAGAAAATCAAATTCATGAAGCGATTTTTGGTTTTCAGGAAACCATGAAAATGTTAATTTCCAATAAAAAAGGTTTGGTATATACTTTGACTTTATCTTTTATAATTTGGATATTTGAAATATTTAGGGTCTATTTGGTATTTTTGGCCTTTGGAGCTAATGTAAACATTATTGTAATAGGTGAAGTGTTTATAGTAGCTTGTTTGGTTGGGATGATTCCTCTTCTTCCGGGAGGACTTGGTGCTGTTGATGGATTGATGATTATATTTTACTCTGCAGCAGGTATTTCTACTTCAGTAAGTGCTGCAGCAACTGTTATCGAAAGATTGATTTCATTTTGGATGACTACAATAATTGGTATGGTCATTATGCCATATTACGGATCTTCTGTTCTCGATAAAATTTCATCCAGCTCTTCAAATGAAGAAATTGAAGAGATAGTGAGCGAAGAACAAAATGAAAATGAGTAACTCCTGTGAATAATTTAGATTATTCATCATCTTATTTTATCGTTTAATCTGTCGGAAATTATTTTTTTTAATTCAAATTAGTGTTTTAAAGATTTTTTTCATTGGATATTAAGACTTTTGGATTAAATAGAAAACTTTATTTTAATAATAATATATACCTTTATGTGTTAAGAAAATTAGTTTGATTTATATTTTTTTAATCTAATTTTCAACGAACTAAATGGTGAAAAAATGGAAATTAATGGTGTAAATATACAAGATACCTTTGCTGAAGGTTTCGGAATTAAAGTATCTAGATTAATTATTACTGCAGCTACTAAACATTTAGCTAAAATTGCAGCTACTGAAGCTACCGGATTTGCTACTTCAGTTATCGGATGTCCTGCAGAAGCAGGTATTGACCAATATGTTCCTCCAACTGAATCTCCAGATGGAAGACCTGGTTACGCAATTATGATTTGTCACATGTCTAAAAAAGCTTTAGGCGGACAAATTATGGACAGAATCGGTCAATGTGTTTTAACCGCTCCTACTGCTGCAGCATTCAATGCTCTTGAAAGTGAAGAAGCATTCCCTACCGGAAAACAACTCAAATTCTTCGGTGACGGATTTGAAACTGAAAAAGATGTAAACGGTAAAAAAATGCACGTAATTCCTATTATGTCTGGTGAATTCTTAGTAGAAGATGAAATGGGATGGAAAGACGGTGTAGCTGGTGGTAACTTCTTCATCATGGCTGACAGTCAAATGACTTCTATTGTTGCTGCTGAAGCAGCTGTTGATGCTATTCACGCTGTTGCTGGTGTAATCACTCCTTTCTCAGGTGGTATGGTTGCTTCCGGTTCTAAAACTGGTTCCAAATACTCTTTCATGAGTGCATCCACCAACGAAAAAGAATGTGTAACCCTAAAAGATCAAGTTGAAACCGAATTACCAGAAAACGTATTCGGAAACATGGAAATCGTTATTGATGGTGTGGATGAAGAATCCGTTAAAGCTGCTATGAAAGCAGGTATTGAAGCTGCTTGTCAAGTACCCGGTGTTATTGAAATAGGTGCTGGTAACTACGGCGGAAGCTTAGGACCTTACCAAATCCACTTACAAGATTTATTCTAGAGAGTTCAACTCTCTTTCACTTTCTTTTTTTTCAACAGAGTTATTCAATGTTTTTTCTTGTCAGTTCGGCAACTTCTTTTTTAGTTAAG
This sequence comes from Methanobrevibacter sp., assembly GCF_017427765.1. Taxonomy (GTDB): domain Archaea; phylum Methanobacteriota; class Methanobacteria; order Methanobacteriales; family Methanobacteriaceae; genus Methanocatella. The sequence continues at coordinate 126,301 of NZ_JAFRSC010000026.1, forward strand.
TTTATTCCAAGAATCTCTTCATTTTTTTCTAGTTCTTTAATCAATTTGTGAAAAGTAGCTCTGTCGGGACCGGAAATGATATGGGAATGGGTGTTGTTTACAATTTTATATAAATTTTCGATGGCTTCTTTTTGTTCTGCATTATTTTCAAGGTATTTTTTGAATTGCTTTCCGTCTTTAAGGTCCATTGTATTAATTTTTCGTGTTAGGGGTGTTTCAATTCCGGGAAAGTGGTATTGAATGTTTTCCAGATTGCATCCATGGTCGCTGATTATTTTAAATTCGTCATAAAGTTTGTCCACTCCATGCCTTACAGTTAGTTTTAAAATGTGAGGTCTTGTTGATTCAAAATATAAATCCTTTCCACCAATTAATTCTGGTGATACAATCTTATCGGCACCAGCTTTTCTAAGACGGGAGTAATTTTCCTCTTTGCTGGCTCTTGATACAATCCATGCATCCGGATTGCTTTCACGTATTGTTAAAACAATGAACAAATTGGTTACATCATCGCCGGTACTTATTATAACACTTCTGCATTTGTCTCCTGCCAGTTTTGAAATCAAATCATCTTCTGTGGCATCTTTATGTATTGCGACAACTGAATCGCTTTCTTCAATCTCTTCAATAATCTCTTCATTTTTTTCAAATAATATGACATTTTGATTTCTTTTGGTCAGTTCTTCGAAAACTACTTTTCCAACCCTTCCGTAACCGCAAAGAATATAATAATCATCCATATTTTCAATCGCTTTCATTTTCATAGCTCCTTTCGAATATTCGCCCATTTTTTCCTGAAAATTTGTTATAATAATATTGAATACATAAGCAAGCAGTGCAACTCCTCCCAAAGCTAATGTAGTTGCAAAAATCTTTTGAATTCCTGTGGTAGGTATATAATCTCCATATCCTACTGTTGCCATAGTAATTACTGCATAATAAATTGAATCAATTAAATTCAAACCCATAATAAAATAAGAACCTACTATTCCATAGATAAATAACGCTATTATTAATATCACGCCGGTTGTAACATATTTCGTAGGCAATGTCTTTAGAAGTTTTATAGTAATTTTTCTCATAAGATTTTTCCTTTAAATTAAGATAATTATATTTATATTAAATAGTTATATTTTAATTTAAGGTGATTTTTTGGACCCAATAGACATGATGGTTACTGATTATAATTGCGAATATTTAGGTTTATCAAGATTATGTTTGATGGAATCGGCTGGAAAGTCTTTAGCTGAAGAAGTTGGTAAAATTGCAGTTTATACATTTGCAAAACCAGTTAAAGTTGTAATTTTTACAGGTTCCGGCGGAAATGGTGGTGACGGTTTTGTTGCGGCACGTTATCTTTTAAACAGAGGCTATGATGTTGATATTTATATGCTGAAAGACAATATCCGCTCACAGCAGTCTAAAATTAATTTGGAAATTTTGGAGAATATGAAACCCCGTTTGTCCCGCTTGAACATTTTCAATCTAAAGACATTGGATGATATTGACAATTGTGAAGTTGCAAAAAGCAGTGAATCTGAATTTGTAATTGTTGACGGACTTTTAGGAACCGGAATCAATGGAAAATTACAGGCTAATATAAAAAGAGCTATAGAAATTATAAATGAATCAAAAGGAGTTAAGATAAGTGTTGATGTACCTTCCGGAATGGACCCTTTAACAGGTGAAGTCAGTGATTTGGCTGTGATTCCGGATTATACAATCAGTTTTCACAAAATCAAAACGGGTGTTAGGAATGCCGATGAAGAGGATGTTGGGGGTCTTGTAACTGCAGATATTGGAATTCCATTTGAAGCCGAATATTTTGTAAATTATGGTGACTTTTTAAGGCTTAAAAATAGAAATTCATCTTCTCATAAAGGAAACAATGGTCGTTTACTTATTGTTGGTGGAAGTAAGGATTATTCCGGCGCTCCTGCTATTGCAGGAATGGCTGCAATAGGTGCCGGTGCAGACCTGGTTTATGTGGCAGCTCCCGAAAAAGCCGCACAGGCCATCAAATCAACATCTCCGGATTTGATTGTAAAATCTCTTGGAGGTGAAAAATTATCTTTAACACACGCAGATGAAATTTTGGATTTGTCCGGGAAAGTTGATGCTGTATTGATTGGTCCTGGAGCCGGAATTGATGATGATACTGCAAAATTATTCAATGTTTTAGTTGCAAAGATTAAAAAACCAGTTGTTCTTGATGCTGATGCGCTAAAACAGGTTAATTTATCATTAATTAAAAATCGTGAAGATATCATATTAACGCCTCATATTTTTGAGTTCAAATCGTTTTTCGGTGTTGATAATGATTTAAAACTTGACATCGATTCATATGACTTTTCAAAAGTTGATGAAAATATTACAGAATTTCAAAAAATCACCCGTCAAATTAAAGGTTGTGTAATTGTTAAGGGCCAATATGATTTGATATTGTCAGGAACTAAATTTAGAATTAATAAATCCGGCAATGCTGGAATGACTGTTGGCGGAACTGGTGATGCGCTTGCGGGAATTGCTGCCAGTTTACTTTCACAAGACTTAAATTCATTTGATTCCGCTTGTCTTGCAGCATTTATTAATGGAGCTGCGGGTGATGAGGCATATGAACAAAGGGGCAACGGTTTTTCAGCTACAAACTTGGTTTCATGTATTGGTAGTGTGATTAAAGATGGATTATGTTAGGGGAATTTTTAAAAATCGTCCGAATAGATTCATAGCAGAAGTGGAAGTCGATGGTGAGCTTGAAATAGCTCACGTACCAAATACCGGCAGGTGCAAGGAACTTTTAGTTGAAGATGCAACAGTTTGGCTTGAACCTTCCGATAATCCCAAAAGAAAAACAAAATATTCTCTTCATTTTGTTGAAAACAAGGGGGTGTTGGTATCACTTTACTCCCAGCAAGCTAACAGTATTGTATATGATGCAATTGTTGATGGTAAAATTAAAGAGCTTGCAGGCTATGATTATCATCAAAGAGAAAAAACAGTTGATAATTCAAGAATAGATATATACTTGGCAAACCGTGAAGAGGATTGTTGCGGAATGAGCTTTCTTGAAGATTCTTGTTATGTCGAAGTTAAGGGAGTAACATTAATAGTTGATGGTGAAGCAAGATTTCCCGATGCACCAACAGAAAGGGGTGCTAAACATCTAAAAGAGTTAATTAAACTTAAAAGGCAAGGAAATCGCTGTGCGGTATTTTTCCTCATTCAGCATCCTGCAGGTAATTTCTTTAGACCGAACTGGGAAAATGATTCCAATTTCTCGAAAACATTAAATGAAGCCTATGAGGAAGGTGTTGAAATTCTGGTTTATCGATGCGATAACCAGTTGGATGGTATTGAATTAATTCCAGAATCTTTAGATTTTGATTTAGGTCAGAGTTAAATATTTTTAAATTATAAAATATTGTTTTTATTAAAGTAAGATTTTAAATATTTTGTGTTTTAAATATAATAGTGTTAAATTCATTTTAGATTGACTATATTAATTTCTGGGTGTTTATTCATGGATTTGAATAGTGAAAAATATTGGGAACATAGGTTTCAAACAGATTGGAAAGAAAAACATGGTTCAGAACAAACTTTAATGCATTATGAAGCTTTAATCGAAAATTTACCGAATTATATAGTAGATTTAATTAAAGAAAATGCATATACTATCTGCGATATGGGTTGCGGATTAGGTGAAGGCGTTAATGAACTTCAAAAAACTTTTTCAACATCCACTATTTTTGGAATGGATTTTTCCCAAACTGCAGTTGATGAAGCCAATGAAACTTACGGTTCGGCCAATGTTAAGTTCATAAAAGGGGATCTGTTAAACCAGGACCAATACTTTGATGTTATTGTTCTCTCACATGTTCTTGAACACTTTAAAAATCCCCATGAAATTCTCGAGTCTCTTTCACAGTATTCCAAATATTTGATTGTCTTTGTTCCATTTAGAGAAAAAAACATGCATAAGGAACATGAATTCAGATTTGTTTATCCATCATTTCCCACTGCAATAAACAATAAACACTTAATATATTTTAAAGAAGTTGCTCCGATATTTTTTGCACCTGGGGACTGTTATATGCAGGAGCAGATGCTGGTTATATATGCGGATGATGAATTATCTAAAGATTATTCTCTTGCAAATTTCCATTCTTATTATGATGAAAAAAGGAAATTGGATGAAAAGATTAAAAAGTTGAATCGTGATAATTCAAAATTAAAAAAAGAAAATAATCATTTCAAATCAACTAAAGCATACAGATTTTGGCAGTTCTATGCAAATTTGAAAGAAAAATTATTTTAAATTTTAATTTGGGACATTATTTTCCCAATTGCATCGTTTATAACTAAACTGGCAAGATTGTCGTATTGTGTTTCGCTTTTGTTAATCAAAACAAGATTTTCTCCGTTAAAGTAGTTTATCAACCCTGCGGCAGGATATACGACTAATGAAGTTCCGCCAATTATCAATGTATCTGCATTTTGGATATAATCGATTGCAAAACTTAAAACTGTGTTGTTCAGAGGTTCTTCATATAATACAACATCCGGTTTAATGATTCCGCCACATTCGCACCTTGGAATGCCATCGCTTTTTAAAATATAATCCAATCCATACTCCTTACTGCAGATCTGACAATAGTTTCTGTGAATTGATCCGTGAAGTTCAAGTACTTCTTCACTTCCGGCTTTCTGGTGAAGACCATCAATATTTTGTGTAATGACTGCCTTTAGTTTGCCTGCTTTTTCCAGATTTGCTAGTGCAATATGTGCCGGATTTGGCTTGGCATCCTTAAAAACTAGATTGTCCTTATAATATCTAAAAAATTCTTCGGTGTGGTCCATATAATAAGTGTGTGAGACCAAATTTTCAGGAGTGTCTCCATATTTTTCCAGACTCTTAAAGATTCCGCTTTCAGACCTGAAATCAGGAATTCCACTTTCTGTTGAAACGCCGGCTCCTCCAAAAAAGACAATATTGTCTGATGAGTCAATAATTTCCTGTAATTGGTTAATTTTAGACATAATATTGTTTATGTCACTGTTTTATATTTATTTTTTGATATAATTTTAAATATTATCTTTCATATAGTATTATTAAGTTGTTATTAATGCTGCGAGGAATGTTATGGATAATAATAGTTCAAATTTGGATTGGATGGTTCATTGGTCTTTTAAAGGACATAATCCTAGATCCAGTCAGGTTAAACTTATTAATAAAATCAATTGGGCTATTGGGGAAGGTTATAAAAATATTATTCTTGAAGCGGGCACAGGTACTGGTAAAAGCGCTATTGCAACCACTCTTGCCAATATGTATGAGGATTCATATATTTTAACAATGACTAAGCAGCTTCAGGAGCAGTATCTGGATGATTTTGATGATATGCTGGTTGAAATAAAAGGTAAAGGTAATTATCCATGCAATTATAAGGGGTCTTGCGATTTCTGCATTAAAGATGAATATAATTTAAGAAAATGCGATACCTGTCCATTTAGAATAGCTTTCAGGCAAGCTCGAGATTCTGAAAATGTTATAACAAATTATGATTTTTTGTATTATATGGGTGTTGCCAACAACATGCTGGACCCTCGTGAATTGCTGATTTTGGATGAGGCTCATAATCTGGAACGCAAAATGTTAATGTTGTCCTCGCATGTTTTAAATAGGGAATATATATCTACAAAGTTTGGTGTTGACATATTTGAATCATTAATGAATGGTACAAAATCTATTAATAGCTTAAAAAGAGATTCTCATCACTGGATTGAGTTGTGTGATGATTTAATCGGCATTTGTAAAGAGAGAATTAAGGAAATAGATGGTGAACATAAACGTGATGTTCAAGTTACTTTGGATGAATTTGAAAATGATCCTTCTAAATTTTCCAGTCAGGATTATATTGAAAAACAAAGATTGGAAACTGACATGAAGTCATTTGCATCAATCAGTTTAGGATTATCTGCTGATGATTTGATTATCGACTTGCCGAATCGAAGCGATATCATGGACGGTAAAATGGATATTTCCGCAGAGTTCAAACCGTTTTCAGTATCAGACGATACTCAAAATCTATTAAAACTAGGTAATATTAGAATATTTTTAACAGGCACTTTGGGAAATAAGGACAAGTTCTGCAAATGGAACAATATCAATCCGGATGAAACATATTATATCTATGAGAAATCTCCTTTTGATGTGGAAAAAAGGCCTATTTATCCGGAATTTGTAGCCAGTATGAGCGGACAAACTAGAGGAATTCCAAATTGGAAAAATTCCCGTGCAATTTCAAAAATTAAAGAGTTATTGGATAAGCATAAAAACGAAAAGGGTGTAATACACACTTCCAGCAATGAACAGGCTTTTTGGATAATTGAAAATTTAAAAGATTATCCGTTAATGTTTGTCGGTGGTGAAGATAGAAATCTTATTTTAAAGGAATTTACCGAGTCCAGTGAAAATATTGTCCTGATTGGCGCTTCAATAAAAGATGGTGTTGATTTTAAGGGGGATTTATGCAGATTCCAAATTATCTTTAAAGTTCCATATCCTCAACTTAATGAACAGGTTAAATACAGGAAAGCTCTTGATAAATCTTGGTATTATTATCAGGCAGTAATGGCTCTAATGCAGGCATATGGTCGTGGAATCAGGGATAAAGATGATTGGTGTGTAATGTATATAATAGATTCTGATTTTATCAATCTGTTTGATTTCAATAAAAGTTTTTTCAATGAATATTTCATTGAAGCAATTCAAAAAAAGAAGTGAAATGATAGCATTAAAGCTATCTGTTTAATTTTTGATAATTTGCAGCTTGAAGACCGTGGTATTTAATCATACCTTCAACTTCTCTTTGGTCAGTTTCTTTGTCTTCAAATGTAATTTGTTCTATGCTGTGTATGCTGAATGGAGATTTTCTAACAATCGGTTGGATTGAACCTTTAAATACTTTCATTACAACTTCTCCACTTACTCTTTCCTGCATTTTATCAATGGCCTGGTCAAGATCTTCCCTTAATGGTTCTTGCCAGAGTGCTCTGTAGACCAAATCAGCATAAAGTGTTGACATGTATTCTGCAAATCTTAACTCATCAGTAGTTAAAACCAATTCCTCTAGTGCCTGGTGTGCTGGAATTAACAGTTTTGCAGCAGGGGTTTCATAGATTTCTCTGCTTTTAAGACCAATCATTCTGTTTTCGATTGTATCTACTCTACCGATACCGTGAGCTCCTGCAATTTCATTTGCTTTTTTGATAAGTTCAATTAAAGGCATCATTTCGCCGTTAATTGCAATAGGAACTCCTTCTTCAAATTCTATAGATACTTTTTCAGGTTCGTCTTTTGCATCTTCCCAGGATGCAGTCCATTCGTAAATGTCTTCAGGAGGTTCGTTTGCAGGATCTTCCAGGACATCTCCTTCAATTGCTCTTCCCCAGAGGTTTTCATCAATACTGTAAATTTTATCATAACTTAATTCGATACCTTTAGATTCTGCATATTCTTTTTCTTCGGTTCTTGTTAAGTTCATTTCTCTGATTGGTGCTATAATATCTAAATCAGACATTGCTAAGATTACTGCTTCAAATCTGAACTGGTCGTTTCCTTTTCCGGTACAACCATGTGCGATAGCTGTTGCTCCTTCTTTTTCAGCTACTTCAATAATTTTTTGAGCAATTAATGGTCTTGCAAGTGCAGTACTTAATGGATATCCTTCATATTCTGCATTTGCTTTAATTCCGCGTGCGATGTATTCATTTGCAAATTCTTCTTTGGCATCTATGTTGTAGTGTTTTAGACCACCAATTTTTGATGCCATGGTTTTTGCTTTTTCCATTTCTTCTTCGCCTTGTCCAACATCAACACATGCAGTAATTACTTCTACATCGTATTTTTCTTCTAATAATTTAACACATACAGAGGTATCAAGTCCACCACTGAATGCTAAAACTACTTTATCAGTCATAAAATCACCATAATTATTTTGATAAGAATGAATTATCAAGAAATATTTATATTTTTAATAGTATTTATAATTTCTAAAAAAACAAGGCAGAAGAAAAACTCTTAATTAAGGGCAATAATTGAGGTTGAATGTTATATGGATTTTTTAATAGGGACCCTAATTAAGAGTTATAAAGAGAAGAAAGTATTTGACTTTGTTCTCTTGATTATAATGTTGTATGTCATAGTATATAAAAGTTTAGGTATGCCTAAATTTTTACCAATAAATTTTCATCTTCAACAAATTCAATCAATCTTGCATAAGTGGGGTTATGCATTAATGTGTCTTTATTTCCGATAATGATTAGTTTTCTTTTAGCTCGTGTAATAGCAACGTTTAATCTTCTCAAATCCTTTAAAAAACCGATGTTTCCATTTTCATTGCTTCTAACGGTTGATATGATGATGATTTCTTTTTCCCTGCCCTGAAAACCGTCAACTGTTTTTACTTCAACAGGGGTTTTGTCCTGGATTATTTTGACCTGATCAGCATAGGGGCTTATGATTCCAATTTCGTCTTCATTTAAACCTGCTTTTAAATAATCATTGGCTATTCTGACCGCTACATCTGCTTCCAGTTTGTTTATAATTGATTTTGAATCTTTAAGATGTTTCTCACCTTCGCTATCAATTTCAGATGTATCTATAAATAGCATTGCTTCCTCTTCTTCGCCAGATTGGGTAATATCATTGATTGTTATTTCATCGACGCTTGAATCGCTTTTCAGGCTGTTGTTGTAAAACTCTGCATTTGGAAATTTCATCAGAAGTGAATTCATACGGTATTGGACATTTAAAAGCTGTGATTTGAATGGGTATAATTTAATCAACTCTTCAAAAAGTGTCTTTTCAAGTTCCCATGCCTTATCGCTTATTATTGTTGGTGGGAGTTGCTTGTGGTCTCCTGCAAGAATAAACCTGTGGGCTTTTGATATTGGAATCAAAACGCTTGGGATTGTGGCTTGTGAAGCTTCATCGATAATTGCAACATCAAATTTGGTTCTTGCAATTGACTCCAGGGCTGAAGAGGAGTTTGTAGCTAATATAACATCACTTTCCTCAATAATGTCTCGAATCATCTTGTTTTCGACACGTTTAATGTCATCATGAAGCTCATCAATCAGCTGGTTATATTCAATCCACTGCGCCATGGATTTCATTTTCTCAGGTGAAATTCCTCGCCCTCCCTTTCCTTTGGAGGCATTATATAGGATATCGTAATCTCCATAGCCTCTGCGGTACTGTGGGGTTGGCTTTGTATATGTGCTTCTTTTCTCAATCAGATTATCAATTTTATTTTGGATTTTCTTAATTTTTTTGTTCAGTCTGTGATTTTCAACCTTATATGCTAGAGTTTGTGTGATGTTATGCTTTGAAACTCTCTGCGGATGGCCAAGCCTTGTTAATTTTAATTTTTTATTTTCCATCAGTCTTTCTAAAATATTATCCACTGCAGCATTACTTTCGGCTGTGGCCAATACTTTATGGTTCTGTCTGGTCTCCTGAGATATTAACTCGACCAATGTTCTGGTCTTTCCTGTTCCGAAAGGACCATGAATTAAATAGAAGTTTTCACAGGATAATGCATTTTCAATAGCTCTTTTTTGGGATTTATTGAGGGATTGGTCAATATAATCAATATAAGGCGTTGGCCGATTCTTTTTAGGGTTTCTTTTATTTAAAATGTATTCCAATGCATTTTTTCCTTTTAAATTTAAGTGTTTTAAGTTGTCTTCCATTCTTCTGAATGTAATATCGTTAGCATACAAATCCAGTCTGACTTTTTTCTTCAATACCCATCGTGGAATTCGTTTATCGAATGCCACTTTAATGAATCTGGCACCTTTTTCGGTTACAGTTCCGGTAAAATCACTGCTTAAGGGATTTGCAGCACTTACCAGCACCATATCTCCAACTGATATTTCGGTATCGATCTTTTCAGACCTTCCAAACTGGACTATTTGAAGGCCCAATTCCTTGCCGACATATTTTCCTTTAACTTTATTGATGGCTCTGCCTAACTCTTCTCTTTTCTGGCCTGACATGTGGGCTATTTCAAATCGCATCAGTTCGATTTCTGCATCCCTTTCGTAATTTACTAATTTGATTAATTTTTTGATATATTTTTTCAATTCAATCCCTAATTATATATTACATTTATAAATAAAAGTTTTAATCTATTATAATATATGGAGTTTGAAAAAGTTAATCAATTTGATGGTTTGGAGATGAGTTATATCTGTGATTTTTCTGGAGGATATGTTTCCAGAAATAAGAAGTTATTTTCCCAAATTGAATTGACTGATTTAAACAGGTTTATTTTAGAGGCTTCAGTTTTTGGAACTCCAATTTTTAAATTAGGCGACGGTAATAATAAATTGCTTATCTTATCTGGAATCCATGGAAATGAATTGCCTCCCCAAATTGCTCATTTGAAGTTATTGAATGAGTTGATTGGTAGTGATATTTCTAATATGATTTATTTCATTCCTTTTGCAGCTCCAAAATCCACAATGCTTAGTGAAAGAACATTTAATTCAATGGATTTAAACCGTTCAACTCATATTAACAACTCTTTAAGCAATCTTATTTTAAATGCTATTTTGGATTTGGACATTAAGTTCGTTGGTGACTTTCACTCAACTGCCATCAATTCCAATCCCGGATTTGAATCTATTTTTTCATCAAAATCGCCTTGTCCTGAAAGTTTTTTGATTGCCAATTATATTTCACGGGAAATGGGATCTGATGTGATTTCATTCGATTTTGCAGGTTCATCCTATAAAGGTGCTGTTGAGGATGTTTGCAATCTAAATGGGGTGCCGGCGGTTACCTGTGAGGTGTTGTCTCCTTTTTCAAATGTTGCTCAAGGCAGTGTTGATAAATCACTCGCTCAGATGAGAAGTTTTTTAGATTATTTTGGAAAATAATACTTCTCAAATGCTCTCGGGAAATCAATTTTAATTAATATTATAATATTAAATATTAAGGTGATTTCATGTCTTCTTATAAAGGGCATTCCGCATTTGCATTGATTCTTTCGTTGATGTTTTTTCATAGTCCTCTGTTAATTGCTTTATGTCTGATTGGTGCAAATGTTCCGGATTTTGACCATAAATTCAAAAAGGACAATGTCTATAAGTTGATTATTCTGGGATTAATAGTGTTTATTTCGCTGTATATCCTTAAATTACCTTATTATATTGGGTTAATCATTGTATTTTTAGGTGTTACTTTTTATTTTTCAGAACACAGAAGTTTTACACATTCTATTTTCGGTGTTTTAACGTTAACCTCTGCGATATCATTAATATTAATTTGGGGATTTCAGTTAATCACCTCAGTAACTACTTTGGAAAGTTACTATCTGATAATGGCAGTATTAATAGCTCTTTTAAGCTTTTTATTTTTAAATAAAAAAGTTTTAATGATATTTCTACCATTGTTTTTTATTAGTTTGTTTATTTTTAACAATGGTGGGATAAACTATCTGGAAATCATTTTTAGTTTATTTTTAGGGTTGTTTTCTCATATTGTTCTTGATTCTTTTACTCCTGCTGGAATTAAACTTTTCGCCCCAATATCTTCTAAAAAATTCTATAGGAATTTTGGTTTGGCTTCAACATTTATTTTGGCTGTTATCTCCATTATATATCATGCTCCATTTTTATTTCAGCTGTTTGAGCAATCTTTAAGAATTTCTCTATAATATCATTGACATTTAATAATAAGTTAAATAATAATTAATATCATGGTTGAAATTTCAGTTATACTTCCGGTTTATAATTCTGAGGATTACTTAAAGGAGTGTCTGGACAGTATTTTAAACCAGTCTTTTAAGGATTTTGAGATTTTATGTATTGATGATGGCTCTAGTGATGGGTCTCTTGATATCCTCAATGAATACAAGGATAAGGACGAACGTATAATTGTTGTTTCACAGGAAAATATTGGTGTTGCCAAAACCAGAAATGAAACATTGAATCGTGTAAATGGTAATTACGTCTATTTTATGGATTCTGATGACTATCTGGATTCCAACACATTTAAAAAATTATATGCAAATATCACTTCAAATGAATCTGATTTTTGCATAATGAAAACTATTTTTGTAAACGGCGAAGAGGAATACAAGTTTCCTGCATTTGAATTGGATAAGGAATTCGGTAAAGTTAATTTTAACAATTTCACATTCACATATAAAGACGCTAAAAAACATGTGTTAAATGATTTGTTTGCCCCTTGGCTTAAGTTCTATAGAAAAGACTTCCTAAAAAGCAGTGATGAATTTACTTTTCCGGAAATTAAGTCATATTCTGATGCGCCATTTCATGTAAAAACCATGTTGAATGCTGAAAAAATCTCATTTGTTCCGGAGTATCTCTATTATTATCGTGAAAATGATGATTCTTTAGTTCATTCGTCTTCAAATACCATTAACTTTTTTAAACTTTCAGATATTATTGAGGAGTATTTAAGAAACAATAATTTCTTTGATGAGCTTCAGGATGAATTTTATACTTTTAAAACATCCAAATTGGTTTATTATATGGGATTTACGGACTCTGATGAATATTATACTAAAGCTAAAGGCGATTTGGCTGAAATTAATGAAAACTTTTTGAATGACTCTTCAAGAAGTATGGTTCCTGAAAAGAAAGATTTGGATAAGGTTGAACTTATATTGGATTCTGATAACTTAAAAGAATGTAAACTGGCTTTGGAATTGTATGACTGTAAAAGAAGAGTTAATTCCATGTTGGAATCTAGAAGTTGGAAAGTAACAAAACCTTTAAGGAAATTCATGGGCCGTTAGAATATATTCCGGCAGACGAAAAACAATCCTGAATTTTGAATCCACAAACAGAATTTTGAAACAAGATATAATACCGGAAGTTCTATCAATGGTCCGATAACAAGGGCAATTGATATAAGTTCATGGCCTGGAAAAGAGTTGATTGCTATCGCCAGTGCCAGCGGTGAATTTCTAGCTAATGTTGTCATTGTAAGGCTTGCATACTCATGATAAGTGAAATTGATTTTTTCAGATAGTAAAAGGTCAATAATTGTATTAACTCCAAAGAAAATGATTAATGGGATAAATATTGTTACTGTTGAGCTTAAATTTTCAAAAAGCAGTTTTCCTTGGGATGCAAATATGCAAAATACTGCAAGCGCTAAAAACCAAATTTCGAGTGAACTGAATATGCTCTCAATTTTCCATTTCATATTCTTAAAAATCATTTTTGTTATTAAACTTGCGATGAATGGGATTATAATGACAATTAACAAGGAATATGCAAGTTGGGTGTAATCCATCATATGTCCACTTGAAAAGAATATTATTAAATATATTGGAAGTAAAACAATCTGCAGAACTAGATTCATTGGTAAAATTGAAAGGCTTAAATTCAAATCGCCCTTTGCTAATTTTGTAAATACCAAATACCAGTCTGTGCATGGAGTTAAGATTAGCATGAAAAATCCAATAAACAGATCAATTTGGCCTTTGAAAAATATTGACCCTAGAAAATACCCAAATAATGGGGTCCATAGAAAATTGATTAAAATGCTTGTTAGGCTAAATTTCACATTTTTGAAACTGTTTTTTAATTCATTTAAAGGAACTTCCAAAAATAATCCGTAAAGCATCAAACATAAGAATATATTTATTAAATAACTAGTATTCTGGGCGATTAAATTGATGTTGGAGAATAATAATCCGATAATCACTGCAGAAAAGATTATTATCGGTTCTAGTTTTTCAATTAATTCCATGCTTTTCACCTTTAGGTATGACTAAATTTGTTCATCATTGTATATAATATTTAGTTTATTGATAATTTTTCTTTAATTTATAGCCTGGCTATTGATTATTTAGCATTTCTTATTTTTTACAATTAAACTGTTCATTTGGTTTTTTTAATAAAATTTTTATTAATTTATTTCAAATTTATATGATTTTTTTAAAAAGCATACATTTATAATAAATAATCATGATAAATAATAATATTATTATTTAATGTCAAAATTTTGACTTATAATTATATAATGAAATGGAGCTTATTTAATGTTTTTAACTAGAATTGGTTATGGAATAATTTATTTCCTTGACCTCATTTACGAAATCATTAAAGCAACAATTGACGTTGCTTTTAATTCAGTTATGAGGAGGAGAATTGATCCTATTGTCATAGATATTGAGACAGTATTGGAAAGACCAATTTCTCAAACAATTTTGGCTAATAGTATCACATTGACTCCTGGTACTTTGTCCGTTGATTTAGATAGTGAAAATAACATTATTAAAGTAGCTGCTATTTCTCCAAGATCAAAAGAGGATATAATTCCTTTTGAGAAGTATATCAAGAAAATGCTGGAATAGATTTCTTTTAAGGCATTTTCTTAAAATTAATCGAGTGAGATAGTATGGATATATTGTTTATTTCAAAATATATTGTGGTTATAGCATTAATTATCATGATGTTGGCCGCTTTAAGAGCAAGTGCATATAAATCCAGCTCAATGGGGCTTTTAGGAAGCTCTGTAGTTGTTGTAGCTTTTGCTATGGCACTACTTATTGCAGGGGATTTGTATAATCTTGAATTCTATAAAGATATATCATTAGCTTTAATATTCTTTGGTTTTGTAGGTACTGTTGCTTTCGCTGCTGTTTTGGGAGGTAATGACGAATGATAGAATATATTCAATCAGCCCTTCTAATTATATCAGCAATTCTGATTATCATATCAGCAATAGGATTGCTCACAGTATCCAAAAACACTAAAAATGCAGTCTATGGAAGAATTCACATTGTTGGTGTTTTTGATGTTGCTTGTATTATTGCTATGATTGGTCTTGGCCAATATTTGCTTGCGGGAATATATTTTATTATTGCACCGTTTACAGCACATGCAATCGCTAATGCTTATTGGAAAAAAGAAGATAGAGAAAATAATTCAGATTTAGTGACTGAAGAAGTTGTTGAAGATGGAAATCCGTTTTTACATTCTGCTGAAAAAATGCAAGCTTTAGAGAGTAAAGATTCAGAAAAACTTAAGACAGACTCCAGATTTTCAGTTGCTATGTTAGATATTGATGAGGGGGAGTAAGATGTTAGACTTCGTATTAATGATTATAATTATTGTAAGCGCAATTCTTGCTCTTATTCAAAAAGACTTATTAAAAGCTGCAATTTTGACAGGATTTTCTGGAGGAGCTCTTGCAGTTCTTTTCCAAATTTTACTTGCGCCTGATGTTGCTTTGACTCAGGCTATTGTTGGTGCAGCAATTGTTCCTGTATTTATTGCTTTGGCTGTTAAAAAAACTCAAAGGGAGGATAGCTAATGGCACAAACTCAACTTGCGATATTATTGACATCTGCTGCATTGGTTATTATTGGACTATACTCAGCAATTTTCATTGATAATATCATAAAGAAAATAATTGGTATTAGTTTTATTGAAGAAGGTGCTAATCTGTTTATCGTTGCTATTGGTTATAAACCTGGTGGTGTTGTTCCTATTTTACTGCCTGGAATGGACACTTCATGGTTTGCAACAAATGCTGCTTATCCTTTGCCTTTTGGTTTGGTACTTACAAGTATCGTAATTGGTGCTAGTACTTTAGCTGTAATGCTTGCTTTGGTAATGGTTTTATATAGAAGATATGGAACTTTGTCCACTAAAGTAATGTTGGCAGACACATCAAAACAGGAGGAATACGATGAATGAACTAATTCCACTTATGGTTATTGTTCCTTTGATGGCTGCATTGCTTATTAGTGCATTTTCAAAGTTTAATAAAGCAACCAAAATATTCGCTTTTGTTGTTGCAATTTGTCTTCCGATTATACCGTTGGCTTCAAATTATGGGCTTCATTACTTTGGAGGTTATGCGCCGATAATGGATAATGTAACATCCACACTATATCATCCGGCAATTACCTATTCATTTACATTCTTACAACAGATATTCATCGCAATGATTGGTCTTTTAACATTTCTGGTTGTCTTTATCTACTTGACCAAATACAGAAAAGTTTCAGGACCTTACTTGTTCCTATTGTTTTTAGGTACTGCTGCTGTAACTGCAATGTTACTGACAGATGATATTTTCCACATGTTTGTGTTCTTTGAGATATTGGCTCTAGCACAAGTGGGTATTGTTGCAGCTTCATCAATCGATTACAGTTATGAAATGGCTTTAAAATATATGATTTTAGGTTCAATTGGATCACCTATCATGCTTTTGGGAATTGGATTCCTTCTGGCATTGACTGGTAGTGTTAATGTTACAGATATTGCCGCTGCTGTTCACAATGGTTTAGTTGATATTACATCTCCAGTATTTTTATTATCACTCGGTTTAATATTCTTTGGTTGGTTATATGCCTCTGGTCTGCCACCATTCCATACTATAAAATCTGGAATCTATTCAAAAGCGGAACCTCATGGAGCAGCATTGCTTCAGTCATTTACAGTTATCTCAATGGTTTCAATTGTATTGATAATGTTTAGGATTTATTCATCCCTACCAATATTTGAAGTTCTCATAGTCTTCTTCTCTATCTTGGCTATGATTTTAGGTGTTTCTCTCGCACTTACTCAAACAGACTTCAGAAGGATGATTGGATTTTTAGCTGTTGGTGAGTTAGGATTTATAGGATTAGGTATTGGTCTTGGAACCCAATACGCAATAACAGCTGGTCTTTTCCAAGCATTGAATGAAATCATTATTACTGCATTATTATTCATAGGATTTGGCGCAATAGTAAATGCAACAAATGAGGTGGATACCCGAAAACTCGGAGGTCTTCTTGCATACCATCCAAAAGTAAGTATCATGCTTTTAATTGGCGGTTTGGCAATGGCTGGTGTTCCTCCGTTAAGCGGATTCCAGTCTAAACTGATGCTTGTTCAAGCTTCATTAAGCTGCGGATTCCCTGAGATATCCATTTTGGCAATCATGGTAAGTATTGCTACATTTGTGGTATTTGTAAAAACATATTATACAATGTTCTTAAAGCCAAAACCTAATGATTTGGAAGTTGAAGGTAAGGATGTTCCACGTGCAATGATTTTTGCTATGGGAATTTTATTAATTATCATCCTGTTATTAGGTATTTTCCCAGATGTGGTTACAAATGGAATTTCTAACTTTGTAGGAGGGATATTATGAAACTTTATGATCAGATATTCAATGTTGTAAAACAGTTTAGAAAATTGTTTTCTCCAGGGCCTGTAACAAATGCTGACGTTTCAGGAAGCATTACAGCCGAAATATTTTTAATTGTTTCATTAGTGTTGTCTGCAATATTGCTTAGACATATCAGTGTTCTTCTTGCAGGTTTGGTAACTTTAATATTGGCTATCGTGTTGATTTCAAACATTCCACTTATTCCGAAGTTTAAAATTGAACAGGAGGATTCATTGGAAAAAATGCTGTTTTATGCGGTGGTAACACTTAGTATTATTGTCGTATTCTTATACTGGGGTGGTAATCTTGTCTAGTAAAAGTACAATTCGTAATTTAATTGCAGCGGTATTGACAGCAATATTTTCTGTTACTTTACTGGATGCAATTTTCCATTTAAGCAATATCATTAATCCTGGTGTAAGCTATATTTACAATGCTTTGGGAACTCAAATAGCTCCAAATATGGTTACTGTGGTTATTTTTGATTTCAGAGCTTATGATACATTAGGTGAATCAATTATATTATTGACTGCCGGATTGGTAGTTCTACTTATATTCGGTAGAGGATTATTGGGGGATAAACAATGAGCGAAGGTAGTATGATTTTAAAAATTGTATCTTTACCAATTTCAATTATATTGATTTGTTTAGGTATAATGACTATTCTTGGAGGTCACATCACTCCTGGTGGAGGTTTCCAGGGTGGTGCAATGATTGCAAGTGGAATTATATTATCTATTCTTGTTTATGGCTTAGATAATTCTCCATTACAATTATCTCACACTTATATTGAAGTTTTCGAATCAATTGGTGCATTAGGTTTTGTCATCTTTGGTTTAATCGGTTTATTCGTTGGAGGATTTTTCCTCTACAATGTTGGGACTGATTTATTGAATGTCGTTCCAGCATCCATTCAAAATGTTTTACATTATCCTGATGTTACTAATGCAGGTATTATTCCATATCTCAATATATTTGTAGGTTTAAAAGTATTCGTAGGTTTATCCTCAATTGTTATTGCATTTGCAGGATTTAAAAAATTAGTTGAGGAGGGTGAATAATGTTGTCTTTAGGACCGATCATATTTGGATTAATTTTAGGCTTAATCATTGGGTCTCAAATTAAGCTCAATGTCAGTGATGCTAAATTCACTCTTGGTTCATTTGTGGTAATATTGATTGCAGGAATTATTGCAGCATGGCAATTAGGTAATTATCCGTTTTATACAGATTTACCTATTTCAACTGCATTTTTATCTGCTTTAATAGGAATTTTTGTAGGCAAACTACTATTTGCAAGGAGTAAATAAGAGGTTTTAATATGTTTTTATCTGCTAATACATGTGATGGAAAAGGAGAATGTATAAAGCAATGTCCTACAAAAGCTATTAAATTAATTAATGGTAAATCATTCAGTTGCTTAACTTGTGGGATATGTCATAAAAACTGTCCGAATGGAGCAATATTCCAAAATAGTTATGGTGGATATGTTGTAGACAGAGCTAAATGTAATGGCTGTGGAATGTGCATGTACAATTGTCCTACAAACAATATCACTATCGAAGACGGAATTGTATATGGTATATGTTCCCGTTGTGGAGTTTGTGAAGGTGCATGTCCGAGTCATTCCAGAGTTGATGGATATGAACTTGAAAAAGACAAGCAAATCAATTTAATAGAGTCATTAAGAATTCTAAATCCTCCATTGGACAATGTTCCTCATAAAAAATCAAATAAAGTTTCACAGGTAACAAGGTCTTACTTTGGAACTGATACGGAAAAATGTATTTTATGCGGAAGATGTCAGGAATACTGTCCTACTGGCGCAATTCATGTGCGCATTGACAGGGATGATGGAATTTGTAGTGAATGCAGGCTTTGTAGTGATGTTTGTCCAAATGAATCCATGAACAAACTTCAGATTGTTAATAAATCTAGCTGTACATTATGCCTTAATTGTATGAAAGCTTGTCCTCACAATGCAATTTCTGTAGAGGACTTTGAAATTGTTGTAAATAAGATTAATCAGAAACCTACTGGTAAAATCATATCTTGTCTTAATTGCGGATTATGTGCTGATTTATGTGAAAATGAATCTCATAAAAATATTGATGGCAAGTTAAGATATGACCCAACTGCAGACACTGAAAATGTTACTCATCAAAAAGCAATCGATTCATGTCCTGTTCACACATTAACTGAAGATGAAGAAATGTTTATCTATGATGAGTTTGACGATAAGGAATTGCCGACATTATCCGGATTCTGTGTGTCCTGCGGGAAATGTGTCCAGGTCTGCGATGAAGTTGGAGCCCGCCAGTTCATGACTGCCAGTTGGGATGGTAGTGTTTCACAAGATTGTATTTCATGCGGAATATGTACTGAGGTATGTCAGGAAAATGCGATTACTCTTAATAGGGGATCAATTTCTGTTGACCTTGACAAATGTATTTTATGTGAGAATTGTGCAGTTCACTGTCCTGTTGATGCAATTCCAAAAACTACAATGTATAAAAATGAAATTAAAGATGGATTTAACTTCATTGAGCAGAAATTATGTATGCATTGCGGTTTATGTCATAAAACATGTTCATATGATGCAATTGATGAAATTGATGGTAATTTTGTTGTTAATGAAGAGAATTGTACTTATTGTGGCGCATGTAAAAATGCATGTCCTGCAAGGGCATTCTTATTCGAAAGAAATTTTAAAGATTCAATAGAGGGTATTTAAATGAGAAATGTACTTAGAATAGCTTTAGAAGGAGCTTTTACTAACTTTAAAAGAATCTTTTTTGCAGCTGACAGGGTTACAGACATGGAACTTCGAAGGCAGATTTCAACACTTTCAGTGGAAGTTGATGACAGAGTGGATGAAAAAGCCTGTATTGGATGTGCTGGATGCGCTAATGTCTGTCCGACAGGGGCAATTGAGATGAAAAAATTGGCAAGTCCTGTTAATTTAACTGATGACTGGACTAAAAGTGAAGTACCTGAAATTAATCTTGAAAAATGTGTTGTATGTTATTATTGTCATGATTTCTGCCCGATATATTCATTATATGGTGAAAAGGGTACTGTCCACCCAAGCTGTGTGGGTGATCAGGAAGTTGACATTTCAGAGTTCCTTGAACAGCCATTTAAAATTTCAGATGATAAACTTAAAGTTATTGCACAATACCTGTCAGACAAGACAGTATTGAAAAATTTCGAGGATGGTGATTAGATGGGTATTAAATCATTTTCAAGAGCAAGAGCAATACATGTCATGTTGGTTTACACTGGCGGATGTAACGGATGCGATATTGAAATTGTAAACTCAATATTATCACCAAGATTTGACGCTGAACAATATAATGTGTTTTTAACTTGGAATCCTCGTGAAGCTGACGTTTTGGTTGTCACAGGACCGGTTACACATTTAAACAGAAAACCATTGGAAGCAATTTATGAAGCTATTCCTAATCCTAAGTTAGTTGTAGCTGCAGGAAGTTGTGCACTGATGGGCGGAGTATATAAAAACTGTTATGGTGATATTCCATCAGAAGAAATTGAAGGACCAGTTGAAAATATTATACCAGTGAATGCTAAAGTTCCAGGCTGTGCAGTAAGACCTCAAGATGTCTTAGCTGGAGTGGTATCACTGTTACCTACATTATTGGATGCGGACTAGGAGGGGATTAAATGGATGAAAAAGTACCGAGAAGCAATATTATTGAAACTGAAATTCCAATGGGTACAGTTCACCCTGCTGCATTGGAACCGTATAGGGTAAGATTTTTCGTTGAAGATGAAATAGTTCAGGAAGCTGAAATTACCATTGGGGTAAATCACAGAGGTATTGAAAGGATTATGGAAGGTCTTCCGGTTGAAAAGGCAAATGCATTAACTGAAAAAATTTGTGGAATTTGTTCTAATTCACATGTATGGAACTCCTGCAGAACTGCAGAATTGGGGTTAGGTATTGAAATTCCAGAGAGAGCTACTTATATTCGTGTCATAATGGGGGAACTTGAACGTTTACATTCACACTTCTTGTATTTAGCGCATGGTTGTGAAGTACTGTCCCACGAAACATTTTCAATGAGAGTGTTCTATTTAAGAGAAATTGTCATGGAACTGCTTGCAATGATTGGTGGTAATAGGGTTCAGTATGGATGTCCTGTTTTAGGTGGTGTAAGGCCTAGATGTGATTTGGATGAAGCAAAACTCCTAAGACTTAAAAATGATATGGATGCAATTGAAGAAGGTCTCAGCGGATTTGTGGATAGATTTTTAGCAGACTCCATATTGCAATCAAGGATTACCGGAATTGGTGTATTGCCGCAAAAGCAAGCTATTGAACTGGCAGTAACCGGACCGTCTCTTAGAGCTACTGGTGTTGCAAGAGATTTAAGGACAACCATGTATGAATATGATAATTTTGATTATAATGTCGTTACTCAGCCTGATGGTGATGTAAGGTCAAATTTAATAATGAGGGCTCTTGAATCATTCGAATCAATTAAAATCATTCGTCAAGCTATTGCCAATATCCCTGAAGGAAAGGTTGTTAATAGGGATTGGGAAATGTTTGACACTGGTATGAATGAAAGTTATATTGAAGTTCCGAGAGGAACCTTGTATCATTCTTATGCATTGGAAAGTGGAAGAGTAAGGCACTGTGTTATAAGAACTCCTTCAATGGCAAATATTGGTGCAATGCAATATGCCTGTATTGGAGATCAGATTACAGATGCTCAACTGTGTATTGTACAGTGTGACCCTTGTTTTACATGTACTGACAGAGCAATTGAAATAATTAGGAGATAGAAAATGTTTTCAAATACATTAATTAATTCAGTTCTTGCAGTAATTCTTACAGTGATTGTCTGTTTTATTATTTCAACATTACTTCCTGGTATTGAAAGGAAATATGTTCATGCAAGAATCCAACAGAGAATTGGACCAATAGTAATTGCTCCGGGAATTATGGCTCCAATCAAATTCATGTTTAAGGAAAATGTTAAAGTTTCATCTCCTGTTTCAGGATTATATAAATCCTTGCCAATAATATGTTTCATTGCGGTTTTATGTATTCTTATTGCATTAACTCCTCAGGCTTATAAAATCCCTGCACTTGCAAGTTTGGTGGCAATTGTTGGATTTTTAAAAGTCGAAGAAATATGTTATGTGCTGATGGGTGCATTGTCAAAATCTGTAATGTCTGTTAGGATGCCTTTCCCAGACCAGATTAAAGGTGCAGCTCACCAGAATGCAAACAGATCATTTGTTGAAGATATAAGTGCCAGAAGGTCCCTTAGAATGATTACTTATGGGTCTTTCCCATTGTATCTGGCATTATTTGCTCCAGTAACTGCTGCTAGAAGCATATTCCTGTCAGATATTGTTGCATATCAACATGCTCATGGGCCATTCTTGTTTACTGTTGCCGGTGGAATTGCAGCTATTGTATTTTTCATTGGTTATATGATTATATTAAATGAATATCCGTTTTCAATCATTAAAGCGAAAAGTGATGTTATTGAAGGACCATATATGGAATATGCAGCTAAATATAGGGCTGTTGTATATCTGACAAGAGGATTTTTCATGTTTGTACTTGGTGCAGTATTTTCAGTATTATTTATTGGAATACCTCCAAATGTGTTCTCTTTAGGAATTTTGGTCAATATTTTAGTAGCTTTAATATTTGTATTCATGATGGGTATTTTCTCAGCATTCAGCCCGGTATTTACAAACAGACAATTGTTGCCGACAATACTTGGTGCAACTTTGCTTGGAATTTTGGCTGTTGTAGTTGGATTATTATGAGGTGATTATTTTGAAATTTGTTATGAGGCCGTATCATATGGTAAGTCTTGGAGGATACATTGTTGAATGGGATTTTCCTTACAGAAATCTTATAGTTGTAAATAAAACCTCTGAACCAATTAAAATTGAAATTCCTGTGTTTCATGAAGAATGGATTGATGAACACAGAAATTTAGGTCTTGAAGTCATTCCTGTGACTAAAGACGACAATTATTTAAGCATGTGGAAAAGAGCACATGCAGAACTAGACAAAGTAAGGTCATAAAATGAGTGATTATACATTA
The DNA here is from genome assembly GCF_017427765.1 of Methanobrevibacter sp. GTDB lineage: Archaea > Methanobacteriota > Methanobacteria > Methanobacteriales > Methanobacteriaceae > Methanocatella. The sequence goes on from NZ_JAFRSC010000026.1 coordinate 149,613, forward strand.
ACTATTAAATCAGATGAGAAAAAAGGGGTTCTGGATGATATTACTGATGTTATCACCAGTCATGGTGCTAATATTAGTTATGTTCACCTTTTTGTTGAAAAAAATAATATGGGTTCTATAAATTTAGAACTTGAACATGTTGAGGATATAGATGACTTAATCGAGGATTTAAATAATATTGATGAAATCAAATCCGTTGAACTGCATGGTTCTCAACTGGATATTTATGGTAAACGTATAATTATTGTTGGTGGCGGAGCACAGGTATCTCAAGTTGCAATGGGTGCAATAACGGAAGCCGACAGGCATAATATTCGTGGGGAACGTATCAGTATTGATACTATTCCATTAGTTGGTGAAAAACCTTTAGCTGAAGCAGTTGAAGCTATTTCAAGACTCCCTCGTGTTAGTGCTTTAGTTTTAGCAGGTTCACTTATGGGTGGAGAAATTACTGAAGCTGTTAAAAAAGTTAAAAAAGAGAGCAATTTAATTGTGATTTGTCTTAATATGCCTGGAAGCGTAACCCAGCATGCTGATTTAATAATCACTGATCCTATTCAGGCTGGTGTTCTGGCAGTGATGTCTATTGCAGATACTGCAGTTTTTGATATAAATCGACTTGGAAATAATATTAAGTTTTAATCATGTTTATGGACATATAGTGGGAGTTATTAATAATAACTCCCTTATTTTCATTATTCTTCAAAACAGATATTTTTATACTCGCAATTTTCACATTTTCTAATATTTTTTTTTATATTCGGAAGTTTTTTATTCTCCGTAATTTCTTTAACTTCCCGCATCACGTCAAATAATCCTTTTCTTAAATTGACATCCATCACGACAGGTCTTCTGTCTTCAATTTTTTCATAGTCAATAAATCCAACGAAAACTTCTGTTTCAAATTCTTCTTCAAGAAGAATTGCATAAGCTGCTAATTCTATAGCGTCCTGGTCCCAGACTCCTCTAACTGGTGGTTTTGAGCTTTTAATGGTGACTGGATAATATTTCCCGTCAATAATTTCTATCTTATCACACATTCCAATTAATTCGAGTTGGGAATCTTTTAAAAGATAGGAATACATGCAGTTTGGAAAAAACATGTCTATTATTTCAAATGCATTTTTGTCAAGTATTGTCATTGACTGTTTTATTTTCAAGGCAGTAATTTTTATGTTAAAATATGTATCATCGATAAGCTGATTGATCTGTGAAGTTTCAAGGCCTAAATCCATGGATATTATTGCATCTGCCGTATTTTTGATGTAAGAGTCAATATTGTCAGATAGGATTCTTTCAATTTCACATACTTTCATGTCTTTTTTGATTTTCCGCATATTTTTTTGAATAAGGTCTTTTACATCAATTTTAAGTTTTTTTAGCTCCACTGCAAGCTGGTAATCTGTGTTTTCATTCATGTCCACATGAGTTTGAATGTAAAGCTTCATAGGACAGTACATATGTGTTTTAATCGAAGAAATATTTATCATTTAATAACCTCTAAAATTGTGTAATATTACTTAGTTCTTAATAATATAAATAATTAGAAGTATTAAACAACGTAAATTCTTTTAATTAAAATAAAAAAAGTAAATAGCTAATAATTTAGCTATTTAAAGTCAATTTTATACATCGTAGTAATGTTTATTGATTGCAGGTAATTTTGCAAAGATTGTCGGAACGACTATTAAAACCACTGTTAATATTATCATGACTGTGGTACTAAGGCTATCTGCAGTTGTGAATGTGGAATAAACTCCCTGAATCCAAAGTCCTGCAATACAGATTGGTAAGATGTATTTAATCACAGTTTTCCAGGTTTTACCCACTTTAATTGATGAATTATCATTCAATGTTTTAATCAAATAATCGAATTTGTAAATCCAACCAAAGATTATGCACTCAAGCAGAATTGCGAATAGTAATGCGAAATTATTTAGATATCCGTCGAATATTCCTAAAATTGTACTTCCAGCTCCAGTTGCAAATATTGTTGATATGAAAAATCCAACAATACAAACGACTGTAGCTGTCTTTTTACGTTCAATAAGGAACTTTTCAGAAATTGAATAACATACTCCTTCAAGAAGTGCGATAACTGAGGTAATTCCTGCAAATAGAATACATAAGAAGAATAACGGTCCGATAACATATGCTGCAGCACCCATTGTATTAAATACTTGTGGGAACACTACAAATGCAAGTCCTGTTCCGGAGGTTACAAGTTCGTTGAATGGAATTCCGCTGGTAAGTGTCATGAATCCCAAAATGGAAAAGATTCCAATTGAGTTAAATACTTCAAAACCTGAATTTGAAAATGCCACGATTATTGCATTGTCCACTAATTTTGAGCCTTCTGGAAGGTAACTGGCATAAGTCATTGCAATTGCCATACCTAAACTTAGGGAGAATACGATTTGTCCAAATGCTGCCAGCCAAACATCAAGATTGCCTAAAGCAGACCAGTCTGGCGTAAATATCTGTGTATATCCAAGTGAAGCACCAGGTAATGTTAAAGAGAATGCAACAATAATTACAACAATTGCACAAAGCAAAGGCAGTAAAATTTTACTTACATTACCTATTCCATCATTCAAATCTCTTTTAATAATGAACCATGCTAAAAACCAAATTACAAATACAGATGCTAAAACTGTCGGAACAATAGTAAACAGTCCTGAAATTGAATCTGTTGCATGCAATACATTAGCTGTAAAGTATAAATCAGGATTTGCACCCCAAGCCTTTGTAAAGCTTAAGAATATGTAAATTAAGTCCCATCCGACAACACAAACATAATATGTTGTAATTAAAAATACAACTAAAAGTATAAACCATGCTACGGGTTCTAATTTTTTGCTTACTGCAAACAGTATTCTTGCAAGGGACCTTTTAAACTTAAATCCGACAGCATATTCCACCAAAACAAATGAAATTCCTAAAAGGAATAGAGAAACGATATATGGAATCATGAAAGATCCTCCACCATTGGAGTATAATACGTTTGGGAAACGCCAAATGTTTCCAAGTCCAACAGCAGAACCAATCATTGCCATCATGAATGCAAGATTACTGTTCCATTCTGATTTTTTCTGTTCTGTCATTTTATCACATTAAATTTAATATAATTATATATGTGATAAGAGTTTAAATAATGTTTTCATTAATTAAAAAATAGTAGGTTGAGAGATTATTTTCTCTCAAAAAAAGTTAGTTATATGAATTTTACTTGTTCATTTTTTCCATTTCTTTTTCAATCATTTTGTCTCTGTAGTTATCGTCAATTTTTGGAGCGAAAACAAATACTTTTAGGAAGTGGATAATCAAACCGATTCCCCAAAAGGCAGTTATCCAATAAAACCACCATTCTCCTGGAGAAAAAATAACATTCATAATTATAAACATCACATTAACGCCGACAAAGCTGTATAAATGTTTATAGAATCCAATCTTCTCATCCGCTCTTTTTTCTGCTTTTCGATATAAATCATTTTCTGTCATAGTATCCCTACATTTAAAATTATAGTGTATGCTTTTAAGCAGGACTTTCCTTAAGCTTTACATACTCATCAATAGCTTCACGTGTGGTTCCAACAACTAAACGGTAATGTGAATCTTCGCCGTCAACAATGACCTTTTCCACTTTTCCTTTAGCTATTACGTGCTCGCCATCGACTACCTCTCCGGCATAAGTATGTGTAAATGACACGATTTCGGTCAATTCAAAATCAACACCGTCTAAAAGTTCAACATTCTCAATGGTGTAAAGTGAAGGATTGTCAAAAGCGCCTAAAGCACTTACAATGTTACATTCAATCTGTGCTATTCCTTGAGGTTCGTATACTGTATCACCCCAAGTGCCTGAAATTTCTGAATAACCTTTAGTGGCTAAAATATCAAATAAAGTTCCATTTATTGTTCCTCTATTTGCTTTTCTGTTTTCATACCATCTGAATTCTTCTTTTGTTAGGCTTGAATCGCTCATTCTTTTGTTGTAAACAAAATCCCAATAATCGTCTGTAATTCCCTGAACGGTGATGTGCTTGTCAACATCTTCAAGGTAGACTTCTTTGCCTCTAAATTTCTTAAAAGTCTCTATTGCTCTTCTGTGATTGTCCAGACCGTAAACAACAAAATCTAAATCACTAACATCGTCTTTTTGAAGACCCGGCAGAATTGATCCGGAAATTCCTAAATGGTCATATGGGATATCTGCCATGAAATGGAAAAAGTCTGCCACATCCATCAATTTGGCAATCAATTCAGGATTTTTAACTTCTCCACCACTTTCAAAAGTCTTTTTAAGACCATACAATCTATCTTCCGGTTTGATTATTCTTTCAACTTTGTCTAATGGCACTCCCATCATTTCAACATTTGTCACGTCACAGAAGTATAAATAATCAGGATGGTTTTCCCTCAGATATGTGTATGCTTCTTCAGACCCAACTTTTCTGTATCTCCTGCCGTCTTTTTCACGGTCTCCTTTTGGGTCTGGAATATATCTTAAAAAGGAAATCACCCTGTCTTCAGGATGAATGTAATTGGTTGATGCAAAGTATAAATCATCACTAGTATAAATAAAATCTCTTGTTCTAACTTGTTTCATAATAATTTCCCCAATTAATAATATTATTTTTGCATTAATAATATTTTTATATTATTATTACATATTAATAATGTAATCAAATTAAAGGTTTTATTATGACTATTATTCATAAACATATAGATGAAATTTTTGAATATGATGGAAGCCAAATAAATCCTTCCTGGGCATTTCAGGAATTCGGAATTTATGGCTCATCAATTATAACTTGGATCGGTCCGGTTAATATTACTCCAGATAATTTAAAGGATTTCGCAGATGTTGGATTGGAAATTAAATCAAATAATATGGTTAATTTCATTTGTGAGTTTTTTGACCAGCAGCCTCCAAACATGAGAATAGCTTATCTTCGCCAAAGGCTTTTAGTGATGATTTTCAGAGAAATCTTAACAGAATATGGGGTTTCAACTAAAAGGGAAGGTGATGATATATTTGTTGATAACAGAAAATTATCCATTTCCATAGCTAGTGTTTCTTTAAGTTCATCTAAAATTCACTTTGCACTCAATCTGGAAGATAAAGGAACTCCGGATGATGTTGATACAATCGGATTGTATGATATTGAAGTGGATGATAAGCAGATATTTAATGAAAATAATTTATTGGATTTAATCAATGAAACAGTAAACAGATTCATTGATGAATTGGAAACTATTGAAAATGACATAAGTAAAACAAAGGTGTTATGATGAAGATTTTAGTTAATGGTATGCAGGCTAATTTAAGATTCTCCTCAGCTCATGTAATTCCGGGTCACGAATCATGCGGTTTTATTCATGGGCATTCCTATTTCGTTGATGTTGAAATAGACGGTGAGCGTTCTGGGGAATTTGAATTTGTTGTGGACTTTAAAGATGTTAAAGGATTCACTAAAGCAATTTGTGATGAGCTCGATCACAGATTATTAATTCCGGTCTATAACAAATTAATTGATTTTAAAGATTTTGATAAGGAAAATGATTCAATATTTGATTTAAAAGATAAAAAATCAGTTCATTTTAAAATTGATGGTAAGGGATATTCAATTCCTGCTGTAGATTGTGTATTCTTGCCTCTTCCTTATACTTCAGCTGAAGAGTTATCCAAGTTTTTCGCTGAAACTTTGGCAAAGAAACTTTCAGAAACTTATGATAACTTAAATTATGTTGCAGTATGTGTCAATGAAGGAATCGGACAGGGCGCAGAGTATAGGAAAGATTTATGATGAAAGCTCCAATTATTGAAATATTTTCATCTTTTCAGGGTGAAGGATTACTAATAGGCGAAAGACAAATTTTTGTCAGATTTGCAGGTTGCAATCTGAATTGTAATTATTGTGATACCAATGATAGTAAATCAAAGGATTCAGGTAAGTTAATGACTCCTGATGAAGTCATTGATGAAATCAATAGGATTTTAACTCCTGACTGTAGAACCATTTCATTTACTGGAGGTGAACCTAGCTTATATCCGGACTTTATTTCTGAAGTTAGCAAAAGCTTCGACTTAAAGATTATGCTAGAAACTAATGGTACTTTGCCGGATAATATTGATTCAATCGATAAATTAGACGTTGTTTCTCTTGATATTAAATTGCCAGAGCATTTTGATGGTGATTTTGATGAAGAAATTTTTTTAAATGAGATTAAATCACTAAATTTATTAATGGCGAAGTGCATAAATGTATATTGTAAAGTAGTTATATTGCCTTCAACAAAAATAAAGTCATTTAAAGGAGTAGTTGAAAAATTATCCAAAAATATTTCAAACAAAAGCGACCTTAAAATAATTATCCAACCTTCCAGTCCATTATCTGAGTGGAAGAACGTTAATTTTAGATTATTTAATTTTTCTGAAATTGTTGGGCAATATTTTGAAGTTTCCACCATTCCTCAAATCCATAAGATTTTGGATATTGAGTAATTTTGTTTTTAATATGTTGATTTTATTTTGTTTTGAAGTGAATATAAACTGAGGTGTGAAAATGAAAGATAAAACATCCGTTAATAGAAAATCAAATACAGGCGCAGTTGAACGTCAAACAAAAGTTCATGATAAAGAAGGAGACATCATGGCTATTGCAACTAGAGATGTAGTTTCAATTCCTCCTTCTAAAAGTATAAAAGACACTGCTAAAGTAATGATGGAACACGAATTTAGAAGATTGCCAATCGCTGATCCGGGTTCCGGTAAATTATTAGGTATTGTAACAGTAATGGATATATTAGATTTCTTTGGTGGAGGAAAAAAATTCAACATTATTGAGAAAAAATATGAAGATAACTTTTTAGCAGCTATTAACGAACCAGTTAAAGAAATCATGTCACGTGATTTGATTACATTATCTAACAAAGCTTCAATCGGCGAGACCATTGATACAATGTTAGCTAATCAGTTAGGTGCTATACCTCTCGTAGACGGTGATGGAAAACTTGCAGGTATTGTAACTGAAAGAGATATTGCTTTATCCTTAGCAGGTGTTGCAGGCAAAGAAACCGTACAGGATTTCATGAGTCCAAAAGTATTTACTACCACTCCGGGAACTCCTCTCGAAGGTGCATGTAAAATAATGGTAAGAAACGGTTTAAGAAGAATTCCTATTATTGGTGGTGAAGCGGATATTTCTAAAGCGGCTAAAAAATTATTAGGTATCTTAACTTCTACCGATGTTATAAGATTCTTAAATGCAAAAGAATTATTTGATAATTTAAATTCCAATTTAGCAACAGATGTTTTAAAAACAACTATTTCAGATATTATGGTTAAAGACCCAGTTACTGTTGAACCTACAATTACTATCGGCGAATTATGCGAACTTTTCGCTGATAAAAATATTGGTGGAGTTCCAGTTGTTAAAAATGATAAAGTAATGGGAATTATCACTGAAAGAGATGTATTAAACGCTGTTAAAAGATATTAAAATACTTATAGGAGATGATAATATGCAAATTAAGAATTTGATGTCTGAGGATTTAATTACTGTAGACAAAGATCAAAATCTTTCTGATGCTTTAAAATTATTGCGTAAACATAATGTTTCACGTTTGCCTGTTATTAATAATAAAGAATTAGTTGGTATTATTTCAGAAAGGGACATAGCTAATAAGCTAGGTTCTTCAAAATATGAAAATATGCCTGCATCAAGACTTCATATTTCATCTGTAATGGTTAAAGATGTGTTTACAGTTCCACAAACAATGCAATTAGAAGAAGTGGCAAAACTAATGTTGGAAAACGGTATTGGTTCAGTTCCTGTCATGAATGATGATGATAAGATGGTGGGTATTGTTTCAAAAGCTGATTTTGTAACTCTTGCTTCCGGAATTGCATTTGATAAAATTACTGTAAAAGAAATAATGTCTAAAGAGTTGATTACAGTATCTTCAACTGACAGACTTGTTCATGCAAGAAGACAGATGTTAGAGGCACATGTTGGAAGGCTTCCTGTTGTTGATGATGGAAAACTTGTAGGAATGATTACCTCTAAAGATTTAATGAGAGCTTTCATTGACTTTAGAAAAAAAGTTCCTGAAAAATACCAAAAATCTCAAATTAAAGAGGTTTTGGTTGAAGACATTATGTCAAAAAATCCAACTGTTGTTACAAAAGACATGTCTATTACTGAAGTATCAGATATTATTATGGAAACAGGATTCAATGGATTGCCTGTTGTTGAAGATGATGAAGTAGTGGGCATCATTACACAAACAGATATTTTAAAACTAATTGAAAAATTAGAATCTTAAAACCAAGTATAGTTCTTTAACTATACTCTTTTTTTATTTTTAAGGGGGCTTTAAAATTACATCAATCTCGTTTTTAGGTCCTAAAGGGACATTTACTCATGAAGCGGCTAATATGGTGGGTGATGATTTAGTTCCATATTGTACCATCCCGGCAGTTATGGAAAGTGTTGTAAATGATGAATGTTTGTTCGGCATTGTTCCTATTGAAAATTCTATTGAAGGGCCGGTTGGCATTACTTTGGATTCTCTAGCCCATAAATATGATTTAAAAATTTTTAAAGAAATCATCATTCCTATTAATCAAAACCTGATTGTTAATCCGGGATGTAAACTGGAAGATATTGAAGAGGTATATTCTCATGGTCAGGCTTTAGCACAATGCAGAGATTTTCTAAATAATCATAATTTTCAGCAGCATTATGCAGTAAGTACAGCAAGAGCTGCCAAGGATATCATGGGTGATAAAACTAAAGCAGCAATCGGAAATAAAAAGATTGTTGAATTGTATGATCTTGAAATTTTAAAATCAAATATCCAGGACATGGATAATAATGAAACCAGGTTTGTAGTTCTTTCAAAAGAAAACCATGAAATGACAGGAAAAGATAAAACATCAATTATATTTTCCATTTATGAAGATAAGCCAGGTGGGTTGTATAAAATTTTAGGAATTTTTGAAAAAGATAATATAAATTTGACTAAAATTGAATCAAGACCTTCTAAAAAAGGTTTGGGCAAATATCTATTTTTCGTTGACTTTAATGGCCATATAGAGGATGAAGTCATTCAAAATATCCTAAAACAAATCAAAGAAAATACATATTTTTTAAAAGTTTTAGGTTCATATCCTGAATTTTAAGAAAACTTTAAATTAATGTTTAAATAAAAATTACTATGTATAAATTCAGGGGAGGGTAGGAATGTCAGATGAAAGAGAAAAACTTCTACGCGTAATGAACAATTTGGAATCAGATTATAAGTCTGGTAAAATATCTGCTGAAAAATATAGCTATTTCCGTTCAAAGTATGAAGATAAATTAAATTCAATAGATGCTAAAGCCGCTACAAAGAGAATAAGATCAATGCAGGGCAAGCCATCTCAGGATACTAGGAAAAAGCAACGTAGGAGACCTACCAAAAATAAAAGAAAACAAGAACAGGACTTAGTTCAGAAATACATTATAAATCCTAAAAAGTCCGATGCAAAATATAATAATAAGAAAAAATCTTCAATGGATAGTGGAACATTTAAACTGCTATTATTGTTAATTTTAGTAATCGGCTTTACTGCAGGTACAGCTTACGGTATTTTTAATTTGGATTTTGGAACTATGTCTAATTCTGAAACTGTAGCTATTGTTGATGATACAGCATTCCCTGAAATTAAAGAGGTAGTAAATGTTACTAAGACTAATACTACTAGTTACAGCAATTATAGTTCGTATAAACAGGCTGATGATGATATAGAAACCACTACTGATAGTTCAAACAGTTATCCTGATTCTTCACAAAGTAATTCAAATAATTATCAGGGTTCTGGCCAATCCTCTTCATCCAGTAGTTCGCAAAGTTCATCATCAAGTAATGGTGGTGGATCTAGTTCCACAAGCAATGGCGGAAGTAATGGAGGTAATGGGGGAAGTAATGGAAATTAATTTCTTCATTATAAGTAGGTGAGATTATGAAAAATAATTTTTTAAAGGGAACTATAATGACTGTTGCGATTTTATTATTTTTAATTTCTGCTGTATCTGTTGTAAGTGCGGAAAATGATGATAATTCAGATTTAAGTGTATTAACTTTATCCAAAGGAGGAATTACAATTCAGTATCCTTCAGATTGGGGAGTTTCTCAAGCAAAATCAAATTATTCAATTATGGCAATTTCTAAAATTGATTCAATAGATGCATTGGGTATTGGTCAAGTCAATATTAATGTAGAAAAAAAGCCTATTGAAGGCGAGTTCTATTCATTTGTTAATAATAGTTATAAATCCATGCAAAAGGACACTTCATTTCAATTAGTTTCATCCGGAAGCGTTTCTGTAGGTGGTAAAGATGCATTGGAATATGTCTATACTTCAACTCAGGGTACTTCTGAGAAAGAACATAAGGCTGTTTGGTTTGAAAAAGGTGGTCAGGCTTACGTTATAATGTATAGTGCTCCTATTGATCAGTTTGAAGATAATTTGTATGTCTTTGATTTTGTATTATCACAAATACAAATTACTTAATTTCTTTTTTTAGGTGTTTTTATGATAATTTTATGTGTTACTGGTAGTGTGGCTGCTAGTGAAGCTATTAAATTGGCTAGGGAATTTAGAAGAAATGATGTTGAAGTTAAATGTTTTATGAGTGAAGCGGCTTGCGATTTAATTCATCCCAATTCAATGGAGTTTGCAACTGGTAAAGAGGTAGTAACCAAATTAACTGGAGATATTGAACATGTTAAATATTCTCAGGAGGATTTGATATTGGTTGCTCCGGCTACTGCAAATACAATTTCCAAATTCGCATATAAGATTGCAGATAATCCTATATCCACTCTTTTGATTACTGCCTATGGTCATGATACTCCAATAATCTTTGTTCCATCCATGCATGACTCAATGTTTAAAGCAATAAGTGAAAATATTGAAAAAATTAAAAATGAAGGTTCAGCAACTTTTATAAATCCTCGCATGGATGAAGGAAAAGCCAAATTCCCATCTAAAGAGGACATTGTCCTTGAATCCTTAAGAACAATTAATTTAAATAAAAAGGACTGATATTATTAAAGGAAAAAAAGTTTTAATAAGTCTCGGTGGGACTTATGAACCAATTGATTCTGTAAGGGGGATTACAAACAAATCCTCTGGAAAAATGGGTTTGGAGCTTGCAAAAGAAGCTTATATTAGAGGGGCCGATTTGAAATTGGTTGTAGCTAATGTAAGTGTTGATATTCCTTCTGTTTTTGATGTTGTTCATGTTGAGACAAGCAGTGAAATGAATGATGTTATTTTGAGTTTGATATCTGATTATGACATATTTATTTCAACAGCGGCAGTATCTGATTTTGAATTTAGGCAGAAGTCAGATAAAAAACTTGACTCTTCAAGTTCTCTTTTTTTAAATCTTAAACCTACAACAAAAATTATTCGCCAAATTAAGAAAATTAATCCAGATATTTTTTTAGTGGGATTTAAAGCTGAATTTAACATTTCCCGTGAGGATATTATAAATTGTGCGAGAAAACAGATTTCCGATGCTGGTACTGACCTTGTCATCGCTAATGATATCTCCAGAAAAGATTGTCAATTCGGGTCTGATAATAATGAAGTGCTAATAGTTGATGATGATGTGTTGTCTGTTCCATTAGCTTCTAAAAAAGTAATTGCAAAAACAATTATTGATGAAATTTCTAAAAAAATCTAATTTCTATTTCATTGCTTTAATAAGTTACTTATCGTGTCAGATATACTTATAATTAAGATTGTCTTTAATTTAATATTTGATAATTTTTAATCAAAAAAATTTTTGTTTAACTAAATTCCTTTGTGGTAGCCTTATTTGTTTTTTGTAGTGGTGTTTCCATTTAATTTTTTAATCATGTTTGCATTTCAAGTGCATTATTGCATTAGATTTGTATAGTTAAATGAAATAATTTTTAAGTTTCAAACTAATTTTATTTGGGTGTTATAAGCTCAAAAAAGTAATACTTTTTTTAAATAAAATGTATAAATTAATCTTTGAAAATAATTCTTTTAAAAATAGTCTATTCAATAAAATAAGTTCATGCCTTTAGGCTTTAGTTAAATGGAGTGATTAATAGAGTGAATCCACCTAAAGGACGTTTCAATGAACTTTTATTTTATTTGCATTAGCATATTTTATATTTTATTTTATAGTATAAAAAGGTATTGGAGTAATACTTTTTTGCGATTTTTGTAGTAATTTTTTATATTTCTCAGAGCTATTTTTTCTGTGATTATCACTTGCAGAACGGGTGTTTTTTTTTAAAAATTTTTCTTTCATTGACATTGCATTATTGCCTTTTTTGTACTAGTCTTATTTCACGATTTGATTAATTTTAAAAACTTAATATTGTGTTTTCTGTTAATATTCTTTTGATTTCAATTTAAGATTTTACA
>NZ_JAFRSC010000027.1 GCF_017427765.1 Methanobrevibacter sp.
AATTACCTACGCAGGTATCTTAGCATACAGAGACACAGTAACCCAAATCCTAGGCGCACCTGCAGGATTCGCACAAAGCATGGCATTCGAAGCACTATCTAACGTAACCCAATTAATGCAAGACGAAGGAATCGACAAAATAGATGATGCCCTTAACCCAGCTGCATTATTAGGTACAGCAGACTCAATGAACTTCGGATCACTATCAGAGCTCGTACCTACCATGCTAGATTACTTAGGTAAAGAAGAATAAGTTAAAATGTTGGAGCAACTCCAACAATTTATTAACTTATTTTTTAATTATTATGCAAAATAGCCATTAAAAAATAAGTTAAATTTAAATTGATTATTATATAAGTTGGTGTAAAATTGATTGATGAAATCTTAAATAAAGCAAAACAAGGACAAGAATTAAGCGATGAAGAATTTTTAGAATTGTTAAACATCGAGGATGATGAACACTTGGAAAAATTATTCAAGATAGCCTGCGACATAAGAGATAATCAATCAAAAGTAATCAAGTTAACATCAACAGTACACCTTACAAATAAATGCCAAATTCAACCTAGATGCGAATATTGCGGGTTTGCAGAAGAAACCTCAGAAAAAGGATATTATAATGCATTTTATAAATCCAATGAGGAAATATTGACTGCAGTAAAATCCATTCAAAAAGCACATATTCCCCGTGTAAGCTGTTCTGGAGGATATGGTTACAAAGGAAAACAGGCAGTAAATGCATGCAGAATTGTAAAAGGTCAATCCAATTTAGAAATTCTTGTAAATGTTGGTGGAGATTTAACCGAAAAATCAGTTCAAGAGTTGGCCGAACTGGGTGCCGATACAATCTGCTGCAATCTAGAAACAATAAATGAAGAAATATTCTATCAAAGAAAACCTGGAGACTCATTGGATCAAAGAATACTGACCTGTAAAAGAGTAAGTGAAGCAGGTGTTGGCCTATCTTCAGGATTGCTTTTGGGCCTTGGTGAAAGTAAAGAGGATAGAATAAAACATTTACGTTACTTATCTAATTTTGAAACATTGGAAGAAATTCCAATAATGGGTTTTAATCCTTATGAAGGCACACCAATGGAAAATCATCCTGCATTTCCGCTAAAAGAACAATTGAAAATGGTTGCCATAACAAGAATAATGTATCCTGAAATTACAATTACAATGCCTACACCAACAGTCGGTCCTGAAAATGTGGAATTTTCACTTAAAGCCGGCGCAAATAACTTAGCAACAGTAATAGCAGACAATTACCCTCATGAGGTTAAAGGAGTAGGTTCTCCAGAATACGGTAATTATACAGAAGTTGTTAATGTTATTGAAAAATTAGATCTGATACCTCAAACTATTTAATCTCATTTTTTAAGATATGATAATATGGCATTTGAGAAAATGATAAAAAATGCATTTGAAGAATCTAGAAACAATTGCAGATTCGGAGATACTCTTGAAGAAATCACAGAAATTCAAGATTATATAAAAAATGCTAAAAAGATATATGTACCAAATAAAAACGGAATCAAAGTTGAAGTTTTGAATGAAGTTTTAAATGAATATGACCTACCTGAAGCTAACATACTTCAAATTAACACAAATACTGCAGATACCAGCAGAATTCCCGCCCTTGCAAAGGCATATATGGCTCTTGATCAAAGTGATGCGGATTTGATAATAGCCAGAGGTCGTTTAGGAATCCCCGGATCTGGTTCATTACTTATTTTTATTGACAATAAAGGAAGAATACTAACAGCAGGAACTTCCCCATCACACATCATTCATAAGAAAACAATTGAAGAAGCAGTTTATAGTGAAGCTTGTGAAGCTCTTGAAAAAATTGGTTTTAAAAAAATAGAAGGTTAAATGATGAACATCGATACAGGAATAACTTCTGAAGTATTTACAATTAAATCCAAAACAAAATTAATTGATATATTCAATAATATCATTTTAAAAAAGTCAAATACTGTTTTTGACTATATTGAAAGTTTAAATATTGATACAAATACTCCAATAGTGGTTATTGGAACCTATTTTACAGGTGTTGGGATTGTTAAAAAATTAAGTGAAAAATACACAAACATTTTATTGATTGATATTTATCCCCATTTAGAAGAACTATTAAACACTGATTTAGGCGGACAAATTAAAAATAAAGTTAATTTTTCATGTGATTTAGATTTAATCTATTCTGGAGACATCATTATTGATACAACAGGTTTTGGTGGAATAAACATTGAACAGTCATCCAAATTTGATGTTGATGCATTTATAATAGAAGATCCGATAGCCGAAGATAATGATGAACTTTTAAAAGAAAAAAATAATATTTATGAAAGATTAAATGTAACAACTGCAAAAAATAAAGCAATTATAAAAACTAACGGAATAAATACAAAAACATCCGGAACTATGACATTAACTATTGGCATTTTAACAAACCTAATAAATAAATGCCTTGAAAAAGAAGGCACACTTTATAGTGCCTGTGAAATGGGGTTTTTTGAAGAAATCATTTTCAAAGAAAAAAATATTAAAAAATTTGTTGAATTGATAAATGTAAATGCTATTAAAACTTCAACAATCAACCCCTTTGATTTGGATAAATTAATTGAGACTGAATTAAATAAGATTACCTCAAAAATGATTTAAATGAAACTTAAAGAAATAATTGAATTCATAGATGAAAGAATACCAAAATCATTGGCTTTGAAATCCGATGAAATAGGATTTAAAACAGAATATGATTTAACAGAAGAGATAACTTCAATTAAAATTTACATGGATTTGTTACTTAAAGATGATAATTGTGAAAATACCTTAATTATTACACACCACCCTCCATTATTTACCCCAAAAACACCAACTTACATAATACATTCAAATTGGGACATAATTGAGGGTGGTGCTAATGATGCTCTAGCCAAAACACTAAATTTGGAAGTAATGGACTGTTTTGATAGCAACACCCATATAGGGCGAATTTGTAAGGCTGATAAGAAGTTTATTGAATTAAAAAAGAATATTTTAGATAATTTTACACATGCTCGGATTGTAAATAATCCCGATGATGAAAAATTAATAAAAAATGTTGGAGTAATTTCCGGTTTTGGACTTAGAAATCCCGAATACATTATTTACGCCAAACATAAAAATCTAGACATTTTAATTTCAGGAGATCTGACACAAGAAACTGCAATGCTTGCAAAGAATTTAGGAATAACCCTAATTGATTTAAATCACCATGAAAGCGAAGTTCCAGGATTATATGCTCTTGCGAACCTTTTAAAAGAACTTAACATAAACATTGAAGTTATCGATAGAAAACCAATTGAAAAATTAGAAATCAAGTGATAATATGACAAATGATGAAATTCAGAAAATGGAAGACAAACAAGTGCCTCGCGGCAGAATTGATTTAATTGGATGCGGAAGATTGGGTTTAAGAATTGCAATAAATTTAATGCAGGTCCATAGAGGAGGGCCAAAAACAATCGGTGCTTTTGATGGCCAAACAATTAGTGGTGGGGACGTAATCTTTACACTACTCGGTGCTGAAATAGGCCAACCCAAGCCAGATTTTATAAAACAACTTTGCACACATGAAGAAGATTTCAGAAACATTATAAGTTATCCGAAATACATTACAGATGAAAATATTGATTTAATGGAAGGTGATGTAGTAATTATCGTTATTGCTGGAGGAAATACAATACCTACAGCCGCAAAAATAATTAAACATGCACACGAAAGAGGTGCAAAAACTATTGGAACCGCAGGAATATTCGGATTTGGAAATGAGAATATCGAAATTAAAGATATTGCCCAATATGATGATTCCAATCCCGCTATTGAAGAGCTGAGAAAAGAAGGAATAACAGAAAACCATTTAATTTTAACCACACATAAGCTAATTAGAGATAATGAGCCGGTAACACCATATACCTTAGATGAAGTTGCAAAAATTATCACAATGAATGCATTGAAATTATTGAGAGATACATATGATTAAAATCGCAACGGCAGAATGTTTTACCCAGGGTAAAATTGGAAGAGAACTCCATGCACTGGCTCAAAGTTATGATGGAAAATTCGGATGCGAATATATTAATCCTAAAGATTATGGTAATTTTGACTTTAGTGATGTTAGTGTGACCTGTAGTTTATTTATCCCTACAATTGAAGCCGTTGAAAAGATATTAAATGTTAAAAATCCTCCCAAACCGGATAAATTAATTAAAGGCATTAAAGTTTATGATGAAAAAGGAGATAAGGCTGTAAGTAAAATCATGGCTCAAGCTGTAAAAAATTTAAGTGATTGCGATATTGCCATTGGAACAACAGCAGGCGTTGGTCGTGGCGGAATAACCATTATAACTGAAGAATATGAAATAACAACTACAACTGATGTCTATGCTGATTTATGCCAAAACAATAGTGAAATTCTATTCCAGAGATCAGAAAATGGAATAAAAAAAGCATTAGAACTGACCTTGCTAGTTCTAAACAATCAAATTGATAAAATAGAGTCTTTGGAAAATATTGAAATTAAGAAAAAATGAACTATAAATCTTCAAGTTCATTTAGAATATATTTTTTCAATACTTCAACTGCCTTTTCACCGTCATCATCCAGTCTTACGGCATCAAGCGGATTCAAATCATAAGTTTTGACAACAGCATCTGCGGAAATATTCTTAATTGGTCTTATATCCTTTTCATTTAAGATTACAGAAGCACAATCATCCCCACAACCTGTAATTGTAACTATTTTTGCATCATCCAAAATAGGTGAACAGTTGTTAGGCTGGGCAGAATATTCTGTAATGCATGCAGCAACAATATTTTCATTTTCCAGAGCTAACTCTACACTAGCAGCTCTTACAACTAAACCCAATGGACTTAATCCACTACATGAAACTAAAGCAATTTTATCAGACATTTTCTCGCCTCTTCATTCTTTCGTATCTTTTTTTAACTTTATCATAACCCCTTTTGTAAAATGGGCATTTCAATAAACATTCATTGCATCCCTGCCTGTGGGCTGTGCAGACTTTCCTTAAAACTTTTTCATCCTCGTCAAAAGCGTTTTCAGGACATCTCTCAATGCAGACTCCACATGTTCTGCAGAAATCCTTAACCCACAGCATGTCATTTTCCTTTTTAAATGGCAAATTCTCAATTGATGTATGAATCATGAAAAATCCGTTGTGAGGACCTTCCCTAAAAAAACACATATTGTTTCTTGTAATTACACAATCATTAGACTGCATTGCAATTGACCTCAGACTCAAACTGTCGTCCAACGGATGTATCAAATCTGCCTGAAATCCGTTTTGTCTTAAAAAATCGGCAAATTCATACACGTGCACACCATATCCCTGAAATTCCCTATCCAACATCTTGCCCTTTTCACGGGACTGGGGCTCGTTCAGTATGTCCTCACCCATTAAAAACTTAAAAATCAGCACATTATCGATGTCAGTATCAAATTCACTTTTAAAATCATCGGACAATTTGGAATAGCTTATGCCGACAAAACCATATTTTTCAGACAACACTGAAAGTTCGCTCAACAAATCATCTGAGATTTCTCTTTTAGGGTTTTTGGGATTTTGCACTTTATAAAAATCAGGAAGAGGTTTATGGTAGCTAAACCCCTCAAAATTCACTTCAATCATTTTCTTAAAGCTTCAACAGCTTTTGGGAATTCTTCACAGAATACTTTAATTTCTTCTGTTGGAATGGAGAAACTTATACGCAAGTATCTGTCTCCAAAGTCTTCAGAAGTGTATTCCCCTTCCCTTGTAAACAGTTTTTTCTCAATCAGATAATTTGACATTTCCTTCGGATTGATTCCGGCACCGGACAAGTCAATAACCATCATGTTTGCATCAGACGGATAAACCGGCAAAAACACGCCTTCAATCGGCTCAATCATTTCGCTGATTAACCTTTGGTTTTCAAAGCATGTTTCTCTCATATCCTCAAACCATTCAAGCTTTGATTTCAAACCTGCAATTGCACCATATTGGGAGATGATATTTACACCCAGGTCATTAACAACAGCATTTTTGATGGCATCAATTATAGGTTTTGATGAAATTACACCACCTATTCTTAAACCTGCCATTCCGAAAATCTTTGAAAAACTGTAAATTGTTAATGTTTGGCCAGGAGCATAGTTTTCCGCCAGGAAATGTTCACGTGCGAAATCCTTGTAGGTAATATCATGCAATAAGTATAAATCATTTTCTTTTGCAATTTCTGCAAATTCTTTCAGCTCTTCTTCAGTGTATGAGGAACCGAGCGGATTTAAAGGATCAATTAAAATAACCATACGAGTATTTTCATCCATGTTTTCTTTTAATAGTTTTGGAGTCAGCTTATAGTTATTTTCTTCAAAATATATTGGAACGTACCTTACTTCACCGGCGAAACGGTTTGCAAAGTCTCCGATGATGAAGTATCCAGGATCAGATAAGATTACATTATCTTCAGGCTCTAAAAGTGCCTGCATACATAAGTATAGGGATTCAGTTGCACCAGATGTTAACAGGACTTCCAAATCTTTAAAGCCCAAATCATCCAAAATCAACTGTTTTAGCTCTGAAAATCCTTCAGGGGCAGGATATTTGCAATATGTCTTTTGCCTGATTGCATCAACCATGGCATCTGCTATGGTATCGTCATGTAAATGATTTGTATTTTGACCCATCCAGATCATATCTTCATCCATATACATGTCTTCAAAAAAGTCATTTGCACATTCATAGCCTTCCGGAGGCACCCTTTCAGTTTTTTGAAACTTCTTTTTAGGGTTTTTAATATCAAAATCCTTATCCCTCATAATATCACACAATTCCAAAGTAAATATATATTTTTAATAATTAATAAAAGTAACCTAAATTATTCCCCTTGAAGTAATGGAAAACATTGCCTGCTTTCCTTCGGGAATACTTCTGTGACGTATTAATGTGGCAACTCGCTTGTTTACTTCATCACCACGTTCAAGCTGAATTATAACCTTGCTCCAGTACTGCAGGATTGTTCCGCCTACAGCCCTTATGTCATTGTTTCCTTCATCGTCAAAGGCATTGTAAATCTGATTTGTTAAAACGACCGCCACATCATATCTGCGGGCAATTTTTGATAGGATTCCCATCTGCTTACCGAGTTCCTTGTTTAATTTTGATGATTTCATATCATCAACACGATAGAGTGCAACAGCAGAATCCAGAACAATCAAATCCACGTCACTGTGGTTTTTTCTAAGCCATACTTCTATCGCCTTTAGATTATCGTTCTGCTCTAAAAAATTAGTCGGTTCAAAAACAATTATGTTATTAGCTACACTTGAGAAATCAGGCCCTGAAATCTGCTTGATTCTGTCAATTGATATTCCGCCTTCGGTGTCAATGTAGATTACTTTTCTATTGTTTTTAGCTACATTAACGGCTAAAGCCAAAGTGATGTTACTTTTACCGGAACTAGGCGGTCCGAATATTTGAGTTATCACACCTTTTTCAAAACCTCCACCCAAAAGAGCATCCAGTGAAGAGTTGGATGGAATTTTATGATTATCCTCAAAATTAGCTAATACTTTCATGATACAATATTGATTTTTATAAAATATATAAGTTAATGGCGGAAATCAAATTTCCAATGGAATTATTTTCTGACAATTCTAGGATTTCTGGCCGTAAGGTCAATTATTTTTGATGGATGATTTGAATTCAGCTCACCAACATCAATAACCAAATCCACATCACAGTCCAGCTGATTTAAGATTTCTTCGGGAGTGGATAAAACCTCTTCATCTGAAAGATTTGCGCTGGTTGTTGTTATTGGAAAAATACTGGCCAATCTGCATGCAATCCGATTGTCGGGAACTCTTACCCCAACATAGCGAGACCCGCTTGTTACAGCCCTGGGAACTATTTTCCTTTTGTCTAAAATGAACGTGTAAGGACCCGGAAGATGGCTTTTAATTATTTGCTTTTGTGAAAGTGACAGTTTTGCAACCAGACCGATAGCTTCGATGTCTGAAACCAGAATTGACAATGGTTTCAGCAGACTTCTATTTTTTATCTCAAAAACTCTTTTAACAGCTTTACCGTCAAATATATTGGCGCCTAACCCATAAACCGTATCAGTAGGATATAAAACAACACCTCCGCTAGCCAATACATCAATGGCTTCAGCAATTATCTTTTCATCAATTTCATCAGTTCTTGTTTTCAGCACTTTCATTTAAGTTTATATTAGATAAGATATCTAATATAAATTATGCTTCAAAGTTTAAGACCACTTTTAACAAAAATACTGAATCCTCTTGCAAAGCATTTGAATATTAATCCGAACATTGTAACTGTAATATCTCCTTTTGTCGCTGTTCTTGCAGCTTACGGGTTTGCAAACCATATGCTGATTTTGGGAACTGCCGCAATATTGATGTCAGGATTTCTGGACGTTGTAGACGGAGCAGTTGCAAGATACCATGAAAGATCATCCAAATTCGGAGCGTTTCTTGACTCAACAATGGACCGCTTTGCCGATGCGATAATCTATATCGGAATAATATTTGGAGGATACTGCGACTGGTTTGTCGGCATTCTGGCGATTCACTCTGCAATTTGCGTCAGTTATGTTAGAGCAAGAGCCGAATCACAGGGTGCGGATTGCAGTATTGGAATAGCTGAAAGGGCTGTTCGGATGATTATCCTGATGATTGGAGCATTAATCGGATATTTCGCCGGAGACATTTACTTTACATATATAATTTACATCCTAGTTGTACTGTCATACTTTACCGTGGCTCAAAGAATATTACACGTTTGGAGGCAATTGAAATGAGTGAACTTGAAAGTCCCGAAAAAATAGCAAAAGACATTGCAAAACTTGAAAGAAACCTGAATCAGGTAGCTGACATTACCTTTGAAGGAAAGGAAAAAGAGGTATATGACAGGGCCGTTGATTACTGGAACGATTCAAAATATTACCTTGAAAAAGGGGATATGAGGACTGCATTCGGATGTATCGAATACAGCCATGGACTTTTAGATGCTTTAAGGATGATTCATGGAATAATCTAATTGGCTCCCTCAACTCTTTTTATTTCGAGGATTAACTTATCGAAATCAGATTGATAATCCCTATCCTGAATGACTTTGAATTTGTCATATTCTTCCTTTGCAATCTTTTGGGCATCGCTGGATGAAATTTTACCTTTGCCCTCCAAAATTGGCAATAAATTTAAATTGATATAATCATCTAAAACCCTTTTCCAATCATTCATAGACATTGGGATTTCATTTAGTGCTCTTGACTCTGCAAGAGTTAAAAAACCATCAACCAAGGAATTCAAACGTTTTAATTCCTTTTCATTTAGATAATTTTTTGATATGACAACATCACTTAATATGATTTTTCCGTTCGGATTACTCCAATTAGTTAATCCCATGTTGATTTTTTCACTATCACTTCTATCTGCAATAATTTCAGCAGCAGTTTTGCCGCTAACTGCAAAAATTAACTTATTTTGTACTGTTGCAAAGAACTCACGAGTTACCTGAGCATCCTTATTATAATCAAAACTGGTTGCATAGATATCAGTTATTTTTTTGATTGAATCTTCTCTCGGATGATCTGATATCACGAACTCGTTCAAGCAATTGGTTGAAATAATCAATTCCAAATCTTGAACCGTTTTTTAACAATTCATCGTCCAAAACAAAACCTTTAATGATTAATTCTTTTAATTGCTGAGTGGCCCAAATTCTGAAGTGTGTTGCATTTTTAGAGTTAACTCTATAACCTACAGAGATAATTGCGTCAAGATTGTAGAAACTAGTTCGGTATTTTTTACCATCTGATGCAGTTGTCAAAATTTTTTTGACAACTGAATTTTCATCAAGTTCACCAGTTTTGAAAATATCTTTTAGATGATAAGAGACATTTTGTTTTGTAACACCAAACACTTCAGCCATTGTTTTTTGAGTTGCCCAAAATGTTTCCCTTTCAGAATCGACAATGACATCCAGTGAGACTTCACCTTCATCGCCCACATACAACAAAGTTTTTTGTAGTTTTATTTCTTCACCCATAATATCACTTTATTTCTAATTTAGAAGAATTATCTTTATTATTATATAATAATACAAAATAAATAAGTTTTTTGTTTGAAATAAAAGCAATATCAAGTAGTTAAAGCAATATTATGAAGCTAGAGCAATTTTATAAACTGAGAGCAACATATTAAAAAAGAGGTATTTTGCTCGACACCCGCAGTAAAAAAAACATGAATGCAGAATATGAAATATTAAAAAAAAGTAAAAGTAAAATTGAAATTATACATCAATTTTACTGTTTATCAAAGATTCATCACCAGCAGATATTATCTCACCGTCCAAAACTTCAATAACTCTGTCTGCAAGTTTAGCTACATCCATATCATGAGTTACAATTATTAATGTTACATTTTTATCTTTGTGCAAATCAATTAGGAGCTTAAGGATTTTGCTACTTGTCTTTGAATCTAGTGATCCTGTTGGTTCATCTGCCAATATTATTGATGGTTCATTGGCAAGTGCTCTGGCGATTGCAACTCTCTGACGTTCACCACCGGATAATTTGTTCGGAAGGATATCTGCCTTGTCCTCAAGTCCGACATCACCAAGCAGTTTCAAAGCCTTATCTTTCATCTCTCCTGAAGACATCTTTTGAGTATACATCGGAATTTCAATGTTTTCACGAACGGAAATGTTTGGAATCAGATTGTGCAGCTGGAAGATGAATCCAATTTTTTCACCTCTAAACTCATTTAACTTTTTAGAAGTTCTTAAATCATGACCTGCAACATTAATTGAACCTGAATCCGGAACATCAAGTGCACCAAGCATATTCAGCAGTGTTGATTTACCAGATCCTGACGGCCCGATAATTGATACAAATTCACCATCAGCAATTGTGAGGTTGACTCCATTTAAAGCCTTGATTTTACCGTCCTCATAGCTTTTATATAAATCTTTTATTTCTACAGCATTCATCTTCTCACCTCACTCATACCTCAATGCTTCTGTCGGAGGCAATTTCATTGCTTTGATTGCAGGATAAAGACCTCCAATGATTCCAACTACAATAGCTATTGAAAATGCCTGAATAAATATCTTAGGAGTGAACAGCGGCTCAATTCCAATTTGTGGACCTAAAAGTGTGCATGCTGCAAATCCAATTACAGAACCTATAATGGCTGAGACAATAGTAATCACTAATGATTCACCAACAATCATGGTTAAAATTTTCTTATTTGACCATCCGACAGCCTTTAAAACTCCGATTTCACGGGTTCTCTCAAACACAGACATCAGCATTGTATTGATGATACCAAGACCCCCAACAACAATGGCAAGAAGGGATATTGCCCATGTGGATGCCTGAAGCATGTTCAGCATGTCTCCCATCTGCTGCATTTCCATTACTGATGTTATTGTTGCAATATCATCACCGTAAAGCTCATCAATCTTATCTGCAACAGCCTGAGGGTCTTCGCCTTTCTTGACTTTAACGTAGATGTTTGATATTGAATCCTCATCATCCATCAGATCTCCAACCTTGGAAATTGATGTAAATACTCCACCAGCCATGTTCTGGTCACCGGTTTCATAAATTCCAACGATTTCAAATTCCTCACCGTCTATCTTGACGTCATCTCCTACTTTATAATCATTGTCTTCAGCATATATCTCACCAATAATTGCTTCTGAAGTATTATCTTTGAATATTCTTCCCTCTTTCATTGAAATATCTGCCAAAGTGGTTCCTTCAGGATCAATACCTATCAGAGTATTCATATAATCATCACCGACCGAAGTCAGCACGACGTAAATAGGATATGCCTCTTCAACTCCTGAAACATTTGCAATTTTTTCAGTCCAGTTTGCATCGATGGTGTTAGTCCCATAAGCTGAATCCCCGGTTTCCTTACCGGAAATTGAAAAATCAGCACCTCCCGCATGAATTGTATCTTCAAAGGTATTAACTAACCCATCTGTGATTCCACCAAGAGCAACTATCACTATAATTCCAATTGCAATTCCTACAATCGCCAGAATTGCACTGTTCTTTCTCCTGAATGGATTTTTAAGAATAAATTTTAAAAATGACATAATACTAAATAGTATTGTAATATATAAATAACTAATTACACCATCTACCAAGATGCAGAAAACAGGTGTTGAAATGCATAAGCAGACTTTGATTGAAAATATTGATAAGATACATACGACTGAAATGGGAATTGGAAGAATTCAAAAGAACCTGGAAATTGATGTTGAACCTGTAAATTATTGTATTTCCAAATTAAAACAGGAAAATTCAACCGTTACAAAAGAAGGTAAAAATTACTATGTGAATGTCGATGACTGCATAATAACAATCAATTCAAGCAGTTTTACAATAATAACTGCCCACAAAAAATAATTTTAAAAAAAAAGTAAAAAAAAGAAGAGATAAAAAATCTCTTTTAAATCTAATCCATATCCTCGAATCTGGATTCTAATTTTTTCATTACACCCGGAAGTGAAGTGTATTCCATTTCTTCGGAAGGTAACCTGTGAGGTTCGAATGGACCGTGTCTTCTGATGTAAGATGCAATTTTAGCAGCTTGTTCACGGGTTGGGTCAAATGCAGGATCATCGAATAAGTCTACAGGACCGATTAATTCACCGTTAGCTACTTGGAATCCTAAACCGATTACTCTAGGTGGTCCGTCAAATCTGATTGGATTTGCTTCTGCTTCTGAAACAGGCATCATTGGACCGTTGTGGGATCCTCTCATCCATCCACTTACCATGTGTGGGAATGCAAATGGATCTACACATTCACCGTTTGCAGGGAAACCGGATTGTGCTCTTACAATACATGCTGGGTCGTCTTTACCAACGTATTCGCCAGCCATTAAGTTTAATCTTTCAGTACTTATTGCAGCTGCGATTTCACCGTTTTTCTTCCATACTCTTTTAATTACGTATCTTCCGGTGGAACCGATTAATGCAAGCAAGTCGTACATTTCTTCAGGACAGTTTAAGATAACTTTTTTGTGTTCGATTACATCGAATACTTCAAATTTGAATCCGTCGTGTAAGGATGGATCGATAACAAGACCTGCAGTGTTGAATGGATCTGCAAACATTCTGAATACTGGTAAGTTGAATGCACCAGGTTCGGTTTTGTCACAGCAGAACACTAAAACAGGATCAGATGGTCTTTCTTCAAATTCCATTTCTGCTACACCAGGACCCATACCTTTGATGTTTCCAGAGAAAGTATCAGACAATAAGTCTTGACCTGCACCGTATAATTTTAATTCACGTGCTCTTTCAGTAGCTTTCATGAATGCATCGTATGCGGTTTTGTGTACTTCTTCGTTTTCTTCCCCTTTATCGTGGGTCATGATTAAGTCTATGTCGTCTCCACAACGGGAGATATAGTAATCTTTTAAGATACCGGTTTCTAAAGCTTCGTTTAAAACTTCATCACAGATATCCATTAATTCAGGGTGTGCGACACAGTGTCCGGACACACTTCCAATATCAGCTTTAATTACACTAACAGTAGTTTTCATTTTAATAACCTCAAAATAGTAAATTAATATTTACTAGACATTTATTATTTTTAGTTTGTATACTATTTAATTATTGTTGTCTTAAATATCATAATACTTAAAAAAAGGATACTTTTCATGCCCCCCCCATTATTTTATAGTATTATGATTATACCAACTTTCAATTTTTAAGGCAAAAAACTGGAAAATATTATATTACATACTTGTCATGAAGCAGACAATGAATTTGATAATGGAAACAGCATGCATTTTTCTTCATTAGCTGAAGTTTATATAACTTGGAAATGTTTAAATACTTACAGACACATAAACATTTAGTGAAAGATTGGAAGGTAAAAACCTTTTAGAGGTTCAGCCTACATGTCCTTGTCGCCGCAGGTGACGACTTTCCATAATTCATTATGGTCAATTAGGTGGCTGTAGGTTCTTCATTCTTCATACACTCTTTTTATAGTTTTGTTTTGAATTAAATCGATGAATTCGCTATTGTCTCGTTCCACACTTTGAAAAATGGACCATGCCATTATATCAGCCATTTGCAAACCGCTGTAATGAATTGAATTGGCATGTTTAATGTCGACAGAATGATTTTTGGAATTATTCAAATTAGATGTAAACTGTTTATTAAAGTTATTGATTTCTTCTTTTTTATTTTTACATTTATCAACGATGATAGATGTGGAATTATTTATACTGATTTCTTGCGCTAATTTAGAAGCCAATGTATCATACAAAATATTGTAATCATAACTATGACGTACTTTGTAGATATTTTTCTTATCTAAAATAATACCTACTACCCTGCAATCTGTATTGTTGAGTTTCTTTAATATCTTTTTTAAGATATAATCATCTGTTGTGTATCCTTTAATTTCAGAAATATTACCTAATTGTTTCTTATAGTTCTTTCTTGTTTTTTTAATTAGATTATCTATTTCTTTAGGAGCATTAGTTATTATAGCTCCAAAAACAAAATAATCTGTCTGTTTTGCTAGTTCTCCCGACTCATCAATATAAATGTAATCCATACTATCTAATTTTGATTTGATTATTTAAAAATTTTTCTCGATGGCCAGTTTGACCCAATATTGCTCTAACTTCGTTAAATTTAAATAAATCACATTTATAAACTTTTAACAATAAATTGTATCATTATCATATCTATTTAATGCATCATATGCTGCCTGTGCCATTAACCTAAACTTACCAAATACCCCTTATTCAACACCAATATGACACCTGCCTGTTGATTTTGCCAAATACATCTGTATGCTTCCAGAATGTTTTAATGGCATCACTGAATAGTTATCTTGAATATATCATACTTTAAAAAAAAAGGCAAAACCTACAAGGTCAAAGTGACTTTCGCCAAAGCCACAATAAAAACAAATGTAAAAGTAAAGTAGAAGAATCATCTCTTCTACTAAATTTTTTTTAATCTAATTTTCTAATATTTTCAAAAGCCATTTCAACTTCTTCATCCTGGTTCATATCTTCACAGGCTTTTTTAACCCTATCCAAATCAGCACGGGTTTCAGGATATCTTGGAACTGCACTGCATCCGCCATCATCGATTTTGGATATTTCAAAGGTTCCGATTTTTTTGGCAATTTCAGTGATTTCCTCTTTATCAAGGCCAATTAATGGAGAAAGTATTGGCATTTCAACCCCATATCTTGTAGCCAATATATTGGATAGAGTCTGTGAAGCCACCTGGCCCACGCTGCTTCCGTCAACAATTGCATCGGCACCTAGTTTAATAGCCAATTTTTCGGCTATCTTATACATTCCAGATTTACATAAAACACAGGTCATCTTTTCAGGAGCCTTATTTTTGGCAACTGTAAGATATTCCCCATAATCGATGACACGCTTCTTGATTGGTGTGCCTTTCGCATAAATATTAAGCTGATTTACTAACGCATTAAAGTTTTCAGTGACTTTCGGACCTGAAAACGGATCATTGTTACAGTGAAGAGCAACAACCTCGCAACCTCTTTTCATCATCAGATATGCAGCTACAGGAGAGTCTATTCCACTTGAAAGCAAAACTATGACTTTTCCTTGGGTTCCCAATGGCAATCCGCCAGGACCTTTAATCTTTTCATGGAAAATGAATGTGTCATCATCGCGAATTTCTACAAAAATTGTCAAATCAGGATTTGTCAGGTCAACAGGAGCTAGAACCTTATTTCTGACAACCCCACCACAGTGTGCTGCCATTTCCTGAGAGGTAAAGTCATGTGTTCCCACACGACGGCACTTAATGGCAAATTTCGTATTCTCATCCAATATGTCTTCAGCCATCAGCTCTTCAACATATTCGCCTAAGGTTTTATCAATGTCCTCATAGGTTGTTTTTGTTGAGGTTGCCGGAGAATATGAAACCACACCAAATACCCTATTAAGCTTTTCAATTCCTTCATCAAAATCAAGAGGACGAATATAAATTCTACCCTGGTTTCTATCAACATCGCATTCAAAAGTAGCTTTAATATTTTTAACTAGCTTTCTTTCAAAACGTGACCTTATTTTTGGACTTTTAAGTCCAATTTCACCATATCTTGCAATAATCAAATCATAATTCATTTAAACATCTCTTCCAATTAAGTGCACGCTGAAAAAATAGCAATCCCTTCTACACTAGTTTTTTAAAATATAACAGCAAATATAATTTTAAAATTTAATATTAATAAAACTTTTCAATGACATGATTTTAACATGAACTACAAAAACAAAACTTTTACATACAATATTTCTGTTGCAACAATTTTACAATGTGATAACAATTTTACTAAATGACTGCAATTTATTATTAAAGTTTAAATAGTGCCCCATTCATCATAATAAATTATTTTAAAGCTTATTTTCGAAAATATTTATATATTATGAGATTTAAAGTAATACACAACTAAAATTTCATTTTTCAAATTAATTTTTAGGAGATGTAATATGCATAACCTTATGAACAAAAACATTACCATTGAATATGATGAAGAAATGCTTCTAAAACTTAAAGAAATGATAGAAGAGGGATGGATGAAACTTAAATCATTTGTCAAGATAAACACAAATCAAAAAGCGGTTTCCAAACAAAAACCCAATCTTGATTTTTATCATGATTTAAAAGAGAAATTTAAAAACATTTCAATAAAATTAAAGGAATTGAAACTATGTGAAGAATTAAGATATTTCCTTTCAGTATCCCACTTAATAAACTATATTGTTTATGAAAACTCATTAAACTCCTCTTTTGGCCATTGCTGTTTTGCAATAGAATTACTTAAATTTTTTATAAGACTATTTAAAACCAATTTGCAATTCTATAACAAATCATATGAAAATTATGACTTTCAAAAAACTCAAAGAGAATTTGAAAAAATACATTTTAATTATATTCGTGAGTTTTATTGGAATATATATCAACCGGATACTGATTTTGATGAAAATAACATGTATGAATATGCTAAAAGTCTGAGAGTGATTTAATGAAATATTTTCTTGATACAAATATGCCTATCGGATACACCATCATTCATGACAAACATCATGAGAATGCAAGCAGATTCATTGAAAAACATTCAAATTCGGTTTTTTGGTCAAATTTTGTTGAAGAAGAATATTTAAATACTTTTAATGATATTTCAAAGAGCATTAGGCATTTTTTAGATACGATTGAATCTATTTTAGAAAATAACGAGAAAAATTTCGATTACTATTTAGAATTTGAAAATTTCATAATTAACAAAACGAAACATGTGCCGTTGGATGAATTTAAAAAACTAAAAATACTTGAAAATTTTTGGAAGGATAATGAATTCGCACATGCGAATTGTGAAAACATTTATAATAACTTTGTAAAATTTAACAGAAATTTTAACAGAATATACTTCAAAAGGGATAAAAATTTAAATGGAATAATGAAACTCCATGATTGTGGCAGGGACAATTATTTA
This sequence comes from Methanobrevibacter sp., assembly GCF_017427765.1. GTDB lineage: Archaea > Methanobacteriota > Methanobacteria > Methanobacteriales > Methanobacteriaceae > Methanocatella. The sequence goes on from NZ_JAFRSC010000027.1 coordinate 17,592, forward strand.
AACTATTTAAACTTCGCATTGAAACTGAATTCGTGGGGAGTCCATTCTCCGGATTATAAAATAATTTTAGATGCTCATGATTGTGGAATCAAACATGAAGAATTGATTTTTGTTTCAGCAGATGGGAAGATTTTTGAAGCATTGAATGGACATGAACTTTCCTTTTTAAAAATCATGGAATTTAAATCATGCAATTAAAAACATGATTAAAATCCAATCAATATTTAAAGGATAATTATCCTTTAATTAAATCAACTGCAGTTTGAATAGCTTCATCCATTTTATCTGCATTTTTACCTGCACCCTGTGCTAAAGTAAGACGGCCACCACCGCCACCACCTAAAACACCTGCTGCAGTTTTGATGATTTCATTGATTTTAATTCCATCATCAATTGCTGTTTGAGATGCTGCTCCAACGATTTTACCATCATTGTTTCCCATTACTACAACATCTGCCTTACCGTTATCTGTAAAGTCTGTTGCCATTTTCTGAAGCTCTTTAAAGTCTGCTTCAATTAACTGGGAAACAACTTTCAAACCGTTGATTTCTTCAAACTCATCAGCTAAGGAGTTCATTTTTAGGGATGCGATTTCCCCTTTCAATCTGTCAATTTCATTTTTCTGCGCTTTCCATTCAGTAAAGAATCTTTCACATGTTTTTGGCAGCTGATTATTTTCAACTTTAAAAATTGCGGAACTTTCACGCAATATCTCGCCGTCATGCTGCATTGAATCAATTGCTGCAAGACCTGCTGAAAAGTCAATTCTTTCAACCCCGTCCTGAACCCTTTCGGTTTTATTTATTTTGATAGGTCCGACCACACCTGTTCTAAGTACGTGTGTACCTGCACAGGCCTGAACGTCAACGCCAGGGATTTTAACTACACGAATCATTTTACCCGGAACAATACCTCCCTGATAAAGTACAAATCCATACAATTCCTGCGCTTCATCACGGGTGTGGAACTGGATATCCAAATCAATGTTGTCCATCACATATTCGTTTGCTAACTTTTCGATTTCGTTAAGTTCATCTTGTGTGATGCGTTTGTAGTGGGATAAGTCAATACGTGCTCTTGTAAGACCGTTTTGTGATCCTGCCTGCCAAATGTGCTGGCCAAGTACTTTTCTTGCAGCCGCAATAACAAGGTGAGTTCCTGTGTGGTGACGTGCAAGAGTTATTCTTCTGTCCCAATCAATTTCGCCAACGACATTTTTACCGACCACATCCTCTGAGATGTCTCCATCTACATGATGCAATACTACATTGTTAATTTTCTCAGCATGAGTTATTTTAAATGTGTTTCCGCCAATGGAAACGCTACCTATATCTGAAGGTTGGCCACCTCCTTCAGGATAGAATGTAGTTTTATCAAAGATAAGACATTTGTCACCATCCTTTTCAACAATTCCCAAAACTTCGGCTTCAAACTCTTTTTGGTAGAAATCTTTATAGAATAACAAGTCAGTTTCAGGCAAATCAACTTTGAATGTATCTTTTTTGTTTGTTGTATCCTTTTCGTGAGCTCCTGCAACTTGGGTAAAGAAGTTATCCGGAACATTGACTGTAAAATCGTCACCTGCCATTTCAACAACGGTTTCCGGAGGTATTCCATGAGCATCATACAAGTCTATTAACATGTCAAGAGGCATTTCGTTTTTACCTTCTTTTTTAAGTCGTTTAATAGATCTTTTGACAATGCTTTTACCTTTTTTAACTGTTGCGGCATATCTTTGCTCTTCTAAAGTGATGATATTCATGATATGCTCTTCGCTATCACGAATTTCAGGATAGAATTTTGAGAGGAAGTCCAATTGAATCGCCATTACATCAGCAAGGGATTCCTTCATGTTTAATTCTTTCATGAATCTGATGGTTCTTCTTAAAACTAACCTTGCAAGATAACCTTCCTTTACATTGGATGGAATGATACCGTCTGCAAGCATGAACGCAAGACACCTTGTGTGGTCTGCAATGATATAAATAGCTTCCATCGGTTCTGCGGCTTTTAAGTAGTCCTCTAAAGAAAGATTTAATGATTCTGCCACCTGGGCTCTGAGCTCTTTTAAATCCCCGATGTCCTCAATGTCCATCATTCCGGCAATCTGAGCGTTTCTTCCCTGAATATCCTCGTTGATTTCGACTCCTGTGAGCTCTTTTAATTTGTCCACGACCGGTGCGAAACATGCATCATACGCTGTCGGAGTTCCCTGGGAAATCCATGCGATTCTTTCAAGGCCGTAACCGGTATCGACGACTTTGATTGGAATCTCCTTTTTGGTGCCGTCTTCCATAGTTTCATACTGGATGAACACCAGTGTCGCAAGCTCCACTCCTCTGCAGCACACTTCATAACACGGACCTTCGTTACCTCCGCCTGCCCACCAGGACTTGATGAAGGTGATCTCTTCTGTGTTGATTCCTATGTGTGCAAAGAATTCATGGCAAAGCCTGATGGTTTCATCCTCCCAGTAGATGAAATCGTCCTCCTTGTTGATTACGGTGTGTGTTCCCATAGTAAAGCAGGTCATGTGTCTTCCGGTTCTTCCGACATTGTCAACGTCGTTGAGTCTTATGGATGGCTGGGCCATCTCGATAGGGTTTGCCGGCGGCTTTACAAGGCCTGAAGTAATCCAAGGCTGGAAACAGAAGATGGATGCACCTACAAGGAATACGTCATCCCTCCATCTTTTAGCCAGAACGGGATATCTGTGGACATGAGTGTGTCCTTCGCTTTCTAAAAATTCTCTAAAAACTTGCTGGATTTCATATAAGTTGTATGAATTTTCAGTTGCAGGATTGTTGATGAATTCATACTCGTCACACGGAGCGTCCCCACAGGTGTCTCTGTCGACCTGTGAGTAGAACTCCTGACCGCAAGTTTTGCAAGTCTGTTTTTTATAACCGAGTTCGTCAAAAATTTCTACCATAATAATCAATCTAAATTGTTTATTAGTAGATATTATGTTTTTTGTTAAATAAATAAATTTTTAAAAAATAGCGTTTTTCTAGTCATTTACAAAATAGCTGTAAAGTTCATCCTTGACTTCGGTGTTGATTTTGAATTTGAAGTTTACAATAGGCAATTCCTTACCTTTATCATTAGTAATTGTAGTTTCAATTTGATCAAACGGCGTTACCTGACCAATATAATAGAAATCCTTACCTTCATCATCAGATTTTTTAACAAACAAGTGAATTTCAAGGTCAGTTTCTGCATAATGGATAATGGCCTGTGGTTCCTTTGATTCCAATTTGACATTTGATCTGGTCATCCATGAAAAACTTTCCTTATTGATAAATTGGTCTTCATACTGGGTAGATTTAGAAATGTTCTCATCTTTTTTATAAGTTACAAAAATAGGGCAGGTATTATGCTTAATTCTATATCCATACATTGTTGATGAATCATCATGTGGCCAATTTAAGAGTCTGCAGACATCCTTTCTGGAATATTTTTCATATAATTTGAGTTTTGAGTTTGAATGATATACATTTTCATATTTTAAAAGTGCAAAATCTATTAAATCCTCCAAATGGATTCTAAAGGTTTCCTGTGATAGGAATTCTCTGAATTGGTTTGAAATATTGTAGTTTTCATGGAAAAAGGTTGTGATTCCATACTTGGCTTTTTCCTTATCGGTGAAGAAATCTAGTTTAAGCAAATTAATTGCACTTTCAATTGATTTTAATTGATTTTCAAGTTCAAATTTTTCATTCAGCAATTCAGCAATTTTATCAACGTCAAATGATTTATTATACATTAAACATTTAAGTATCAAAAGTTCATGAGGCCTTTTTCCATCGGCCAAGTTTTTAGAAATAAGTTTAAGGCAATTAATTTGATTTTCATCAAAGGGATGATTATAGTCTTCCTCAACTTTTTGTAAAAATTCAGCATAACAGTTAAATGAGGAGTGATTTAAAATCAATAGTGGATCCATGTCCCCATTTTCATAAAAATCACACAACATTGGGATTTTTCCAATTTTAAACTTTAGATTATTGTATTTTTCCTTAAATAATGCGATTTTTGAAAATGTAGTTTTATCGATTGACTCGAAAATACGTTTTTTAGAAATCTCATCAAAATTAATTGATGATGCTCCAGGAATGATCTTGTTTCCTTCCATCACATATTTTCTGATTTTATCCTTATCATAAGATCTGTCCCCTGACAGGGCAATTGGAATCATGAAATTATTTTTATAGTGACCTATGAAATCCAAGATAACGACAAATTCCTTGTTTTTGTATTTTCTCAATCCCCTTCCCAATTGTTGAATGAAGATGATTGGAGATTCTGTTGGCCTTACCAAAAGGACCTGATTGATTTCTGGAATGTCAACACCCTCATTGAAGATGTCAACAGTGAAGATGTATTCCAGTTTGTCGGGATTGTCGTCATTTGTAAGCCTGTCGATTGCTTCAAGACGTTTTTCCTGTGAGTCGTCACCTGTGAGAACAACTGAAGGGTGACCTCTTTTGCTAAATTCTTCTGAAAGCATTTGCGCTTCCATTTTTCTTGAACAGAATACCAATGCCTTGATTCTATCACCGGAATAGCCATAAAACTCTGATTTTTCCAAAAGGTACTCAACACGCTTATTTGAAGCTAACAGGTTGAAATCGGTAAAATCGTCATCAATCTCGCCCGTGTCGAACTCGACATCAGTAATTCCGAAGTAATGGAACGGGCACAATAAATCCTCTTCCAAGGCTTCCTGCAGTCTGATTTCATGGGCAATGTTATTGTCAAACAAATCATAGATGTTAAAGCCATCAGTCCTTTCGGGTGATGCAGTCATTCCAAGCCAGAATTTAGGCTCAAAATATCTGAAAATCTTTTGATAGCTCAATGCACCCGCCTTGTGAACCTCATCGATGATGATATAGTCAAAATGATTTTTGTCATATTTTGTGTAGATGTCATCCTTTGACATCGTTTGGATTGTTGAGAAAAGGTAGTTCTTGTCAAAGTCCTTGGAGTTTCCTGACAAAAGCCCGAAGTTATCGTGGTCTTGAAAAATGTTTTTATAAGCGTCAATTGATTGTTTAGCAATCTGTTCCCTGTGAACAAGAAACAAAAACCTTTTGGGTTTGAAATCCTTAACTGCAAAGGCTGAAGCGTAAGTCTTACCTGTACCTGTGGCAGATACTAGAATAGCCCTGTTTTCACCCTGCTTGATTAAGGATCTTAAATTTTTGATGAAATCCTCCTGCATGATATTTGGAGTCAAATCCCTAATGTTTTGCTCTTTTAGCTCATCGGTGATTTTTCTGATGCTTTTGAAGTTTTTGTTGTCTTTGTAAATTTTTTCATACCCAGGCAGGACGTCGTTTAGGTCGTCTGCTTGAGCCCATAAATCATTGAACTCCCTTTTGAGTTCAGCAAGCATTTCACCCTCTTCCATGGAGGTGAACTCGACATTCCATTCCTTGTTGACCGCAAGGGCATTCATGGTGAGATTGGAGCTTCCGACAATACCCCTATAGACATCATCCTTTTTAAAAATGTAGCCTTTAGTGTGAAAACCCTCTTTTTCTTGGCTGTAGAGTTTGATTTCAAGGTTTTTAAATTCCTGAAGCTTTCTTAACGCTTTAGGTTCTGTGAAATACAGATAGTCTGTGGTTAGTATTTTTCCCTTAACGTTGTTTTTCTCCAATTGCCTGAACTCTTCTAGAAGCTGCACAATGCCGCTGTATGTGATGAAAGCCGATGAGATGATGAATTCATCACAATCCCTGATTTCGTCCCTGATTGAGTTTATGACCTTATTGTTTCTGTTGTTGTAGAGAAGTTTAGGTCTAAAATCAGCACTGGAGCTAAACTGTTCATCTATAAATGCAGTCTTTGCTCCGTTGATAATATCTTCAGGGTTCATTTTTTATTCTCTTTTTGAGTTAATCTTCCATGGTTTCCTTCAGGTAGTTTACAGCTTCGATATCTGCAGGAATCCAGTTGACTTCGTCAAGTTCGGCTTTTGTAAGCCATCTGGCATCGTTGTGCTCTAGAAGCTTTGGAGTTCCTTTAATGATTTCTGCTTCAAAGCAGGACATTTTAAGATAAAAAGTAGGATATTGATATTCCAGGTCCAAAGCAAATTTTGTGGGTTTGATTGTGCAGTCAAGCTCTTCTTTGATCTCTCTAATTAGTGCTTGTTCTTTGCTTTCGTTAAGTTCTATTTTACCGCCCGGAAACTCCCACATGTTAATGAACTCACCATAGCCCCTTTTGGTTGCTAGGATTTTATTGTCTTTTTTAATAATAGCTGCAACGACATTTAAAGTTTTCATGTTGATAAATCTCCTGATTAAATATTTAGCAGCTTACGTTATATAGTTTAATAATTAGCACTATCCCAAGTATACATAATCAAACCATGATTAAATAAAAGTGTCTTTAACACTTCTTTAATGAAAATTTCCAGATTATCTTCCTCTACATCCTCATTGCCCGGAGTTAAAGAAAATGCACCCACAGATGGAATAATTAAATCAGATTCATAAAATCTTTTTGTCTTGTTTCCCGGATATAATACATAAGACCCTTCAGTTTTCAGAATTGAATCTTTATAAGTGTGCATTTTATAAATATCCCCATCTTTAAATTCACGATCTTTTTCTTCTAACGAATCCCTTTCATCAATTTCTTTATCCAAATCTGTATCAGACACTTCAATTTTGTTGTAAAAATCAATAATCTCCAATTCTGACCTATATTTTGCATCAAAGTGAATATAATGTTTATATTCATCAATTGAGATGAGTAAAGTATAATCTGGTTTAAAAGCAAGAGAATATGACTTATATTGCGATTTATCTGAAAATCTCAAATTATAAAACAATTCAACATCAATTTCATTATCATAAATAAATAATTTGAATTTTTTAACCGATCTTTCTCCTTTTTTGATGTTAATTGACCAGTTATCCTTGTTAATTTCAAATACATCCTCAAAGTTGATTTTATAAACACTTAAATCGTTTAAAACTTTCAATATTTTGAAATAACACCAATATTCATATAATTCAGACAATTTTTTCTCAAATCCTTTGAACTGATTATTAACTTCATCCCAACTTAATCTAAATGAGAATTCAAGCATTAAGAAGTACTGAAAAATTTCCCTATAACCTTCTTTTTTCTGTAAAATCTGTGAATTGAAAGGAACATAATCCATTGAAGATATGTGATTGAAAAACTTACTTGACAGATAATATGAAATTTCATCTCTAAAATACAATAGTTTATCTTTAATGTAACCTTCCTTTGAGCTTTCAAGTAATTTTTCGACCAAATTTTGTATTAATTCCAAGAAATATTTGAAAAATCTGTTTTCAGGAATATTTATAACCTCCTCATGCTTGATTTGCTCCAGTTCAGATGGAATGTAACCGTTTAATTTATCAACTATTAGTAAATCAGCACTTGACTTGGATAATTTATTTGGTTTTGAAACAATATTTTTTAAAGTGTTTTGATTAACATTTGATGCGAATGAAACCTGAACCGTTTCGACATGATTTCTAAGCTGCGAATGCAAGTTTTTAGACAGATATTCGAAAATTGAAGGCAAGTTATCTTCTCTGAAAAGATATTCTAAAAACATGAAATCTTCATAATATGTTTCTTTTTCTCTTGAATCCAGCTCAAATTCTTGATATAGTGGAGAATTTACTTCAAAGATTAAACTTAACGCATGTTGTGATAAATCAGCTATCATTGCTGAATATTGATTAAAATAATCTATTTTTTTGGATCTAACTTCTATTGGAATTTTTTTGGAGTTAATGCTATCCTTTCGAACATCTAAAAATGATTTTCCAACATAACTTCTAAAGTTCAGAGTTCCAAGTATTTTATCATCTAAAGAGAACCTAAATGGTTTAAAATGATTGTCATTGATTTTAGTTAACGAGTATAAAACATCAAGATTATCTTCAGAAACCTTAGATTCAAATAAAATTTGATATTCTGTTTCTTCTAAAAACATTAACTTGGCAAAATTGGCTCCTATATTTGGGCAATATTGAATAGGAGTTAAATTATCTGGTTCATCAACAATCGGAACATTTTCAAGAGCTATAAAATGTGAGATGTTAACGTTAGACTCCAAATCTCCCCTATAGTCAATAGAACTGACTGTTAATGTTCCAAGTTCATTTAAATCCTCATCAGTTAATTGAATAATAACTTTTTGCTCGATCATTTAAATCTTAATTAATAAATGAAACATATCTTTGATCAGATAATACTTTAGACATTTTTTGAAGCTTTAAGGCTGAAGTGTAATATCTGCAACTCTCTTCAGTGATAGTGAAGTTTTTAGGATTTTCATTATTGTTTCTATCTTCCAGACAACTGTTAAACAAACTAGTCAACACATTTCCAATAGCTTTTTCGGACCCATGTAATTTTGGAAGGATTTTTTGTTTAATTTGAGCATCAAAGTATCTCTGCCAGTTTTCCCACTCAGCAGGTTCGTTTTCATATCTCCATGCAACAACCATGAATCTTAGAATTTCATTGATTACTCTAAAACCAAAGTCAAAACTGGAACCCTTAAGTATTTTCTGGAATTCTGTAAGTTCATTAGCTAAAATATCCCATAGATTATTATCAATATATGAAATTTCAGATAGAATTTCCTTTAAATCTTCAATATTTAAGTTAGTTATATCAGAGTCGATTAATGGAGATTGTAAATAATTAATATTTCCTTCAAAATCTCCTTGATCCAAATCAGAGGACATATACTCCCAAGCAGTTAATGTGTTAAATTCAATAGTGTTTGCCCTATCAAGAACTTTCGGTGAAAACATGTAAGTTGTTTCATCAACATTAACAGTTCCAATTATGAAAAGATTTTTTGGAAGTCTTAATGTTTCATTATTACCATACAAAGGTATTTCTTCACCACTTTCAATAGCTGATAAGAAATCTGCAAAATATCTTTCAACATGAGATAAATTCATTTCATCTAAAATTAAGAAATATGGATTATCCGGATCATTTTGAGCTTGTTTAATTAACTCATAAGCAGGAGTTGATTGATAATCTTCCGTGATTACATTATAATAACCAACAATGTTAGTGTTATCAGTCCAATTAGCACCAATTGGAACAATTTTATAATTCATATTATTGAAATTAGGTTCGAAGTTTTCAATAGGGATAAAATTCTTAATTTTTAATTCAAATGATGACTCCCCTTTACTTTTAAGAGAATTTAAATATTCTCTAATTTCATCAGTTAAATAATTATACATTCGAAATTTTAAATGAAAATTTGCATTGGCGGAAATGCCTCCGGATAACGCAACACAATCAACCACCGCATTTAAAGGAGTATATTCATATATATCCTTAGAAATAAGCACCCCATCCTTAAGAAAAGAATCAATATTATTCATTTTAACAGAAAATTCCTTTGAATGAATATAATCATTGAAAAGTATAGATTGTAAACTTTCACAAGAAATGCCTAAATCAACTAATTGATTTTTATGCTTAGTGCCTTCAGCATTATCTTTTATGATTTGATCCTTTTCATCATAATACAATTCTCTAAAATAACTTTTTAATTCTTCATTATGCTTATCATAATATAATTGAGGGAATATCTTGATTTGAGCAGTGGATGTATGACCACCAACTTCAATTTCATAAGTATCTTTAATATTATACGGAACAATACCTTCAACATACTCTGGAAAAATAGTCCAACCACAACGATGCCCTTCAGTACCCTTTTTTTCACTATACCCCCAAGATCTAGCTTTTGTGGTGACTTTTATCATGTAAAAATTTGAATCTTTTAAAAATTGAGCAAACAACTGTGATAATTTTGTTTTTCCAGTTCCAGAATTTCCAGTTAATATTTCAAACGGTTTAACTTTTAAAGATAAAAGATAATTTTCAATTAACTCTATATCAAAATAATATCCATTAGCAATTAGATATTTATAAAATGAATCAACATTTAAATTTTCGACCATAATAAACCCACTCAAAGCAATTTTACGAAATGAAATCAAAATCCCGTAATTAATACAATTTATATATAAACTTATATTAAAAAATAATGATCAAAAAAATAATATTAATGCTAAAATCTTATGATTAGAATTAGATTATAAATTGAACTATATTGAAAAAAAATACCTTTATGAAAAAAATAGATCTAAATTAAAAATAGTCAAAAAAAGAAAAAATAAAAGGTGATAGATTTTTAAAAAATCTATCCGAAGAGAGCACCTAATCCAGCTGCTGCTTCTTCTTCAGAAGCTTCTTCTTCTTCCTCTTCTTCTTCAACAGCTTCTGCTGCTGCAGGTGCAGCTGCAGGTGCTGCTGCTGCCATAGCAGTAGTTTCCATAGCTTCGTCGATGTCAACATCTTCTAAAGCTGCGATTAAAGCTTTGATTCTAGCATCATCAGCTTCAATTCCTGCTGCTTCAATAATACTTTTAACATTTTCTTCGTTAATATCTTTTTCTGCACTGTGCAAAATCATTGCCGCATATATATATTCCATGTTATCACCATTAATTTGTTTAAAGTGTTAGTTATTATAAAAATTTTAAATTAATTTTAGAATAGCAACCCTAACCCAGCTGCTGGTTCTTCTTCCTCTTCTTCTTCCTCTTCAACAACTTCTTCTGCAACTTCTTCTTCTACTGGAGCAGCTGCTACAGCAGCAGATGAAAGTTTTTCAGCTAAAGCGTCACTTAAAGCGCCTTCAACACCAGCCACTTCGGATGCGATAGCCATCATTTTAGCTTGTGCTAAACCAATGATTGGTTCTGAAGTTTCTGAAGTCATTATTGCTGCTTCTACACCGAGGTTGATAGCTCTGGTGTATGCAAGAGTAATAATTGTGGAAATAGTTTCATCAGTAGGAATAGCTGCGTTTACAGATAAATTGAATGCACTTCTAAATGCATTTTGTACGTCAGCTAATGTTTGTTCTTCGTCGATTGCAAGTACATCTGAAGTATAAATTGATCCTTCTTCGTATACTGCTTTTAAGTCAATTCCCACTTCCATCGGATTGATATCCATTCTGGATAAAGTAGCTGCAACTTGTTTGGAAACTTCTTCGCCTGCTTTAACAACGACAGTTTCTTTTTGAACGCAGATTTTACCTTTATCAATTTTTGCAGGAATTCCAACTTGTTGTAATTCACCTAAAAATGGACCTGGTTCAAATCCAGTGTCTCCTTCAGGTACGATAATATCGTCAGGAGCAATAGTTCCTGGTTTTGCAGGAGCTTGAGTTTTGCTGTCTTCCAATATTTTGTACAATTTGAAAGGATTCATTTCAGTTGCAATAATTGCAATTTGACCATCCATATGTTGTGATAAATCAACAATGTTGGTTTTTTCAGCATTACAATCTTCAAGAGCTAAATTAATAAGATTAATTTTAGACATTCTGATTACAGCTTTACCTTTAAGAGATTTTCTCATTTCCTGGAGCTGTTTTGCAGGAATGTTTTCTAAATCAACGAGACCTACAACATCATATTCATCAATAATGCCTTTGAGCTCTTTAACTTCTTCCTTTTTCCATTCAGCAACATGAGCCATTAGATCACCCTCACTACTGGTCCCATAGTTGTTTTAATAAACATGGACTTTATTTGACTTCTTCCTTTTTCTAAATTGCGGTCTAGGACTGTAAGAACGGTTTCCACATTTTCAGCTATGTCCTCGTCTGACATGTCTTGGCTTCCGACAACAATTTGAATACTTGCTTGTTGTTTTACACCAACTTTGACAGTGTCTTGTAATCTTTCTAAAAGAGGATCTAATTTGATACTTGCAGGCACTGGTTTTGGCATTTTTCCACGTGGACCTAAAACTGGACCGAGGAATCTACCAACGAGTGGCATCATATCAGCTTGAGCTATTAAGAAATCAACAGAGTTTGCCATTTTTTTAGCAGCTTTTCTGTCTTTTCCGAACTCTTCTAAATCTCCTTTATTAATTACAGTGTCAAGACCAGCCTCTTTAGCTTGAACAATGAGTTCCCCATCAGCTATGACTCCGATTTTAATCGGTTTGCCACGGCCGTTAGGAAGAGCAACTTCCTCATTAAACCTATTTTCTGGCTTTCTGACATCTAAGTCACGGATATTAATAATAATATCTACGGACTCAGTGAAGTTTCTCGGCTTTGATTGTTCTTTTGCCTCCTTCACCGCGTTAATTACATCTTGTGTCATATTCATCCCCCATGAACATATGTTCATTGGATTTTATTTCGGTTTCATGAGAATCGATAACAAGAAAAAAATTCTTAAACGATTGCATGAATTAAAAACAGTATATCAATTATAATTTTACTTATAACATCATATACACTGTATTGTTAACTTAAATTTAAATTTTATAAATAATATCTATTCTAATAAGATATCATCATATTCTCCAGCATCTACAGCTTTTTGTGCTTCTCTAGGGTCTTTACCATCAACAGATAATCCCATACTTACACAGGTTCCCATGACTTCTTTGATACCTGCTTTGTAATCATTAGCTAGTAATGAATCAAATTTCATTCTAGTGATTTTTAAAGCGGTTTCAATAGGTAAGTCATTTACGATATCCAAACCTGGTTCGTGAGAAGCTTTTTCGATGCCTAATTCTTCCATGATAAGTGAAGTGGTTGGCGGAGTACCGATTTCGATTTCGAATTCTTTGGTATCTCTGTCAACACTGACGATAACAGGCACTTTCATTCCTGCAAAGTCAGCGCTTTTTTTATTAATTTCTTCCACTACTTGCATCATGTTAATACCGAGAGGTCCTAAAGCAGGGCCTAATGGTGGTCCCGGAGTAGCGCTTCCACCTTCGATAAGAACTTCGACTGTATCTTTAGCCATCAGTCAGCCTCCTTTTGAATTATTCTAATTTGATCAGCTTTAACAGTAACTGGTATAGGTACTGCAGCCTCTATTAACTCAAGGACGACTTCTTCACGTGATTCATCAATACGAACCACTTTCGCCCTTTCACCTTTGAACGGTCCAGAAATAAGCTCAACAATACTTCCTTTCTGAATAGAGGAAATAATTGGTTCTGGTTTCAAGAATCTTTTTGCTTCTTCGAAGGTAATGCCTACACTACCTTCAACTACCCCTCTTAAATGTTGTACTTTTAAGTCCGGGTTTCTTAGATCTATTTTTGTTGAAGATTCAACTAAAATATACCCTTTTAAAGATTCTGGAACAAGAATTGAGGAAATACCTATGCCATCAATTGTTCTAGCTTTACGAGCTAAAAGCCTGGCTACATTCCTTTCTTGACCTGCAGAGGTCTTAAGAGCATATATGGAACTATTAGATTCTTCCATGAAAAATTCACCTATATTTAATAATTGACTAAGTTAATGAAGTTCCGCAAATGCGGATTCTTAGGTAATTCACATATGTGAAAATTTACTAAGCTATCCCCTATCTTCAATAGGTTCTAAAATTATCATCTAATTGATTAATTTACATATAAACTTAATAAAGTCTTAGTTTCTTTAATCCAAAAAGATAAATTCATACATTAAGTTAAAAGTTATTATAAAAGCCATAATTATTCAAGAAAAAAAACTCTTGAAAATTAGATTTCTATAATATCAATATCTATGTAAATAAGTAATATATAAAACTTTTCAAAAAAATGAATTTTTGAAGTAAAATAAATTAATTACAAAATTTTATTATAAAAAAGTTGGGATCAAAAAATGAAAATTGGTTTATAAACCAATTAATGAACCTAATAAAACTATAACAAAACCAATAACTCCGATGATTAAAACACCAATAGAAACCACTTTAGCGAGTTCCTTGTATTCTGGTAAATCAGGTTTTCTTGATACTTTCAATACTCTTTTACTGTCTTTGATAAATTTGTTAAAACTTTCTTGTACATTCATTTTAAATACCCAAAATAAAAAAACTATGAAAAAATCATAATTTAATGAATTATAATAAAATAATAGTAATAAAATAATTTATATCTTAAACATTAATAAATGTTTGCATTTTTGAAAAAAAATAAGTGAATGGAATTAGAAAATTCCATCAATAAAATCATCCAGTTGGTCATTAGCAGGTTCTGATTCTGAAATTTCTTCACTGTATTCAATATCAGGTTCATCATCAGAATTATAATTAGTTTTAATGCCTGAAACAACCACAGTAGTTCTAACAGTATTTTGGAGACTTTCATCAATTTGAGTACCCCAAATAATATTAGCTTCAGGGTCTAATTTGTCAGCAACAACTTGAACGATTTTTTCAGCTTCATGTAATGTTAAATCTGAACTACCAGATATATTTACTAAAGCGCCGGTAGCATTGGAAATGTCAATGTCTAATAATGGGCTGCTTAATGCTTCATGTACAGATTCTAAAGCTCTGTCGCCAGAATCGGACTCGCCCATACCAATCATAGCCATTCCAGATCCACTCATGATACTTCTGATATCTGCAAAGTCTAAACTTACAAGACCTTTTTTGGTAATCAGTTCAGTTATGCCTTTAACAGCCCTTCCTAAGATTTCATCGGAAACCATGAATGCTTTGTTTAAAGGCAAGTTAGGTGCAACTTCCAATAATTTATCATTTGGAATTACAATAACAGTGTCAGCAGCTTCCTGGAGTTTTTCTAAACCTTGCTCTGCATTTTCTCTTCTTTTAATTCCTTCAGCAGAAAATGGCATGGTAGCAACTGCAACAGTTAATGCTCCTAATTTTTTAGCTAATTTGGCAATGATTGGAGCTGAACCGGTACCGGTTCCACCACCAAGACCGCAAGTGACAAAAACCATGTCTGCGCCTTCCAATTCTTCTCTGATTTCATCTTCACTTTCTTCAGCGCATTCCTCACCGACTGATGGTTCTCCACCTGCACCTAATCCTTTAGAGGTATTTCTTCCTAAAAGGATTTTTTTAGCAGATTGACTGTAAAATAAATCTTGAGCATCAGTGTTTACGGCAATTGTTGTTGCGCCTTCAATACCCATTTCATTTAATCTTGTAATAGTATTGTTTCCTGCTCCACCAGCACCAACAACAAATATATTAGTTTTAACACCTTGAATAATATTGATTAAATCTTCGTCTATGTCTGAAGAGATTTTTTCTGGAGCTTTCTCTTCCATTCTTTGTTCAGATTCTTTTATTGCATCATCTATAAATTTCACAACTTAACCCCACATACTGCTTATTAAAATTAATTGTTAAATATTTCTATCTTATCTAATATTTAAATGCACCTACTATATAAGCAATTTGAAAATTAATAACCAAAAAATTAAAAAATAATTAATCTCTTGGCATTGCAATAATTTCATGGAACTGCATGTTAAACAGATTTTTTGAATTGACTGGAGTTAAAATAACTGCAGTATCAACACCGTGCGCCCTACCACCGATAGCAATAATTTCTTCACCGACAGGAATCAGGCCCGCATCGGCAGCCATCAGAGATATTTCAGCAGCCACTTTTACACCATGGGAAAACATTCTTAAGGTATCCGCTACGACATCCAAAGGTGAGTATCCACCATACTTATTTGTAACACCTCTTGCAGCACCGCTGAATGCATGTAGTCCCTGATAAGTTTTAATTCCCTCTTTTTCGAGTTTTTCAATCATCTCATCGGAAATATCTGATTCGTTATCTCCGCTGAATCCGACATTGTGGGAAACATTGATGATAGTAACATCTTTATCTATGGCTTCTGCTAATTTTAATGCTGATTCACCGGATGAAGATGCTATTAGAATATATCTAATATTATCACAAACTTCCAATTTGTCATTAACAGCTTTAATTAATTCATCAGTATAGTCATTTCCCTGTTCATCAAAATATGTTATAAATTTTCTTGCCATAATCTACACCACGATTTTAATAAAAAATTATAAACTCTATAGTATTAAATTATTATATAAATCAAATTTATTAAAGATTTTTATGACTGACTTAGAAAATATCAAGCATGTAATCAATGGAGATTACATTGTAATACCTATCGAAACAGGTTACATCAAACCAAATGAAGATTTAAATTCCATTATAGAACCTGCAAAAAGAATAATGCAAGATGGAGATTACCTTGTAATAGCTGAAACACCAATTTCAGTATCGCAGAACAGATTGGTTGATGAATCATTATACAAACCGTCCCTTACGGCAAAATTTCTAACAACAGTATGGAGCAAATATCTTTGGGGATATGTTTTGGGACCCGTTTTGGGAATTAAAAAAAGAACAATCAAAAACTTAAGAAAACTGCCTGAAGAAACAAAAGCCCATAAAGAAGTTGTCCTTCAGCTGTACGGTCTAAAGCATGCACTCAAACCTGCATCAGAAGCCGGCATCGATTTAAGTAATGCGCCCGGAACATTCGTATCCCTACTTCCCGAAAATCCCGAAAAGGTTGCATGCGAGATAAAAAAAGAAATTGGAAAAGAGGTTTGCGTCATGATTATAGACACCGATGCAACCTACATGAAAAACGGGAAATACTTTACAGGCCTTCCGATTGCCATTGAAGGTATTGACGCAGATAACGGATTTTTCGGATATCTGAAAGGACAGCTATCCGAAAACATGGGATCAACACCTCTCGGATGTAGTGAGAAAATGGATGTTGGAAGCGCTCTAAAAATCGCCAATATTGCTGAGGATTATCAAAAATCACTTTCAACAGAAATGAAAACAATCCATAGTGTTAAAGCAGTACTTGGAACTGAAATCGATGAAGTTACTGTTGAAGCGCTTGATTCTATAACACATACGCCGGCAGTAATCATTAGAAAAAGATAATAGTTATGTTTTTATAATAAAAAAAACAAAACTTAACATTAATTTTTAATATTATCATAATTTTTATTTTATTTTTATTTTTCAGTTCCATGAAAAAATATGATAACATAACTATTAAAATCCTAGAGGAAATTAAATGATAAACGATCCATTAGTAAAGACATTATTAATCAATATTGTTGAAGATGAAAGTAATTTACCTATCGTTGAAACATTAATCGACGGTGTGGAAACTGATGAAGAAATTGCTAATAAAACTGGAATTAAATTAAATATTGTCAGAAAAATACTCTACAAACTTTACGACATGGGATTAGCTAGTTATAAAAGAAGTAAAGACCCTGAAACCCAATGGTTCACATATGCATGGAAATTTGAAAAAGAAGAAGTTATAAATCGTATTAAAAAAGATTCAGAACAATATTTGAAGATGCTCAATGACGAATTGGAACGTGAAGAAAACAACATGTTTTTCATTTGCCCTCAAGGCCACGTAAGATTCGATTTTGATGATGCATCCGACTATGAGTTCTTATGTCCTGTCTGTATGGAAGAATTAGAATTCCAGGACAATTCCGAAAACATCAAGCAAATCAAAGAAGATTTGAAAATGGTTGAAAGTAATTTTAATTCATTTAACAAGAAAAACGGATAAAAATGGAAATAGAATTACTTAAAAAAGTGAATACTCCGGAAAATGTTATACAGCATTCACAGGCAGTCTATAAGAAAGCTATGAAAATAGCTGCTAATTTTGATGAAGCAAATCTTGATTTAATTAAAAAAGGCGCTCTCCTACATGATATTGGAAGGTCCAAAACCCATGGCATAACCCATGCAATAGAAGGAGTTAAGATTGCACGGGAATATGGTTACAGTCAAGACGTTTTAAATATTATTGAAAGACACATCGGCGCAGGAATTACTGCTGAGGAAGCCACTGAGTTAGGGCTTCCTGTAAAATCATACGTACCTGAAACTTTGGAAGAAAAAATTGTTGCCCATGCAGATAACCTGATAAGCGGCACAACCGAAGTGGATGTTGATTTTGTCATTGAAAAATGGAAACGCAGAATAGAAAATCCCGATGAAAACATTAAAAGATTAATAAAGCTTAACGATGAATTAATTAAAGATTTTGAGGAATAACATGAAAGTAATATGTTCAAGTGAACAGTCTCTCTACCGTCCTGAAGCTGTAAGATGGAGACAGAGAATGGAAATGATGGAACCTTTAGGAGACACAGTTGTTTTACTGCCTTGCAGTATGAAAAAACCATATTCCAATTCCAAATCCCATCAGAAATTCAGAAAACTGACAAGATCATACCAGGAACTTATTGTAACATCCCCTTTTGGAATCTGTCCAAGGGAACTTGAAAACACTTTTCCGATACAGTCCTATGACACAAGCACAACAGGCGTTTGGTCTGAAGATGAAATTGAAGAGACCGGAAGACTGATTGAAAAATACACCCGAGGCAAAACCATCGTTGCAAATCTTGCGGGAGGATATCTGCAGTCCTGTGAGGCATACGTTGATGATTTTGTTAATGTCTGTGTTGACGACCGTCCGACTTCACCTGATTCTCTTTACAATTTAAGAATGGAACTTAAAAAACATCAGAAAGTTTCAAGAAGAGAAAAAACATTACATGAGTTACGTTCAATTGCCAAATACCAATTTGGTGAAAATGGAGATAAGTTCATTCCAGATAACGTGAAAACAAAAGGAATGTATCACAAAAGAATATTGTCTTCAGGCGTTCAGCTTGCACTGCTGAATAAGGATTATGGAATGTACAGGCTGAATCTTGCAGGAGGCGAAATCCTAAAAGATTTGGGAATAAATATTGTAAATATTGATTTTGATTTAAAGACCAATACCGTTTTTGCACCGGGAATCGATAAGGCAGACCACAATATCATTCCAAACGATGAAGTGGTTGTCGTTAAAGATGATGCTGTTGTAGGTGTCGGAAAAGCCATAATGACAGGTCGTGAAATGGAAGAATGTGAAAATGGTATCGGCGTGAAAATAAAACATAGATTGAAATAATCAAACCTTTTATATACCATAACTTTAAAAGTAATAACATAATAAAAAATAGGAGACACTATATGTCAGAAGATTTAGTAAATGATATTAAAGATGCTGTTTCTGTAATTAATGACCCTCACATGGGAATCAGTATTGTAGAAATGGGTATTGTACAAAATATTACTGTAGATGGCGATCAAGCAGAAATTATTCTTAAACCAACCAATCCTGGTTGTATGAGTATCACACGCATTGCAGCTGATGCAAAAATCAGAGCTGAAAGCGTTGAAGGCATTGATACTGCAAAAATTATCGTTGAAGGACATGCTATGGCAGACTCCATTAACGAAATGATTAATAGATAAAATTTTCAAAATCTTATATAATTCTATATATAACCGAAAGGATTATATATAGTAATTAATATAAGTATAAGTGTTGACAGTTAACTGTCATACCAATTGCATAGGCTAGTGGCACAGCTTGGTTAGCGCGCTCGGCTGATAACCGGGAGGTCATGGGTTCGAATCCCATCTAGCCTACTTCTAACTATTTTTAAAGATTTTTTAACATTCTTAACAACTTTATCTAAATTTTAAAAACTATTTTTCTCAAAAAATTATTTTCACAATAATTATATAATACCATCAACATAAAATAACATGAATGTACAAAAAGTTGGAATGATGATAAAAATGTGGGAAACAATCAATGAAAAATTTAAAAAATATCCTGCACGTATACGTGTTGCGGAAAAGATGATTGAACTGGGACTGTCAATCAATGAAGAAGGAAAGATTTATTGCGGAAATCTAAAAATTAGTGATAAGGCTCTTGCAACTGCAGCAGATGTTGACAGAAGAGCAATAAAATCAACAATTGAAATAATTCAAGATGATGAAGAATTAAACAACTTATTTTCAAACATTATTCCTGCAGGAACACTACTGAAAAATATCGCAAAAAACCTGGAATTAGGTGTTATCGAAATAGAAGTGGGATCTGAAAGTGCAGGAATACTTGCTGCAACAACAGATTTAATTTCAAAAAAAGGAATCAGTATAAGACAAGCTTATGCTGAAGATACAGAGCTTCAAAAAAGCCCGATTTTAACAATAATTACAGAAGAACCAGTCAAAGGGGATTTAATAAACGAATTTTTAAAAATAAAAGGAGTAACAAGAGTGTCAATTTATTGATTGTTTGACTCCATTCTTGCTTTTTCCATTTCCATATCCTCTTCTTCGAGAATATCTAAAAGTTCTTCCCAAGCTTCTAAAGATTCTTTAGCAGCTTCTTCAGTTAATTTTTCAATTGCATAACCTGCATGGATTAAAACATAATCACCAATCTCTACATCAGGCAAGAGATCAAGTTTAGCTTGTTGTCTTGCTCCACCAAAGTCAGCATATAACCAATTATCTTCTCTGTTAATTTCAACAACCTGAGCGGGTGCGGCAATACACATTAATTACAACTCCATAATTTTAATATATACATTATATACTAAATTTAATATATATAAAATTATCTAATAGGTGTTTTAATGAGGAATATTGTTATCGGTTCCGGACCCGCAGGAAGATTAGGCTCCCTGGAGCTTGGAAAATTAGGAGAAGACGTTACTTTAATTGAAAAAAATCATATTGCAGGCACCTGCTTAAATGAAGGCTGCATGGTTATTTGTGCACTAACAGACATTACAAAATTCATTGATACAAACAACAGATTCAACAATTACGGATTTATAAAAAGCCAACTTGACATTTCATATGAAAAGATTGTTGAAAAAATTGTTGAAACACAGGAAAAACTAAGAGCCTTAAATCAGATGGAAAATGAAAGCTTTGGAAACAATATCATTTACGGTGAAGCCAGCATCGAAGGTGAAACCGTTAGTGTTAACGGTGAAAGCCTTGAATATGACAACTTACTAATAGCTACCGGAGCCCGTCCGTTCATACCAGACATAAAAGGTAAAGAATACGGCCTGACAAACAAAGATATTTTAAAGATTGATAAAGTGCCTGAAAAGCTGAATATTATCGGTGGTGGAGTAATAGCCTGTGAAATAGCCAACATTTACTCAAATTTAGGCAGTGAAGTCAATATTCTTGCAAGAAGCAAGTTCCTAAAGGAAATTGGTGAAAACGCTAAAAAATACATTTTAGAAAACATCATGAAAGACATTAACATATTCGAGAACACCAATGTTAAAGAAGCCTTTAAAGATAAGGTATTGACTGAAGACGGTAAGGAACTAGAAGGAATTCCATTTTTTGCAACAGGAAGAACTCCAAACAGTGAAATTGCAAAAGATATCGTTGAGTTAAATCCAAACAAAACCATTAAAGTTAATGAAATGATGAAAACAAGTGCTGAAAACATATATGCTGCAGGAGACGTTACAGGAGGATATCTTTTAACACCAGTAGCCAGAAAGGAAGGTATTGTGGCTGCAAGAAACATGGCAGGATATGGAAATAAAATCAGTTACAGTTGCATTCCGCAGGCATTAAGTTTAAATACAGAAGCAAGCTTTGTTGAAAACGAAAAATCACAATGCAGTGATGAAGACAAAGCGACAATCGGAATACCCGGAATTGCAGGACCTCATTCATTCTGGCACATTCTAAGCGGAGATACTGGATATACTGAAGTGGAATTTGACAAGGAAAACAATAAAATAAATAGAATCAATTCAATATCCCCATCATCCGGAAGCGATGTGGCATACCTGTCCTATTTAATGAGAATGGATTATAATCTGGATGATTATTCTGAATTTATAGAAATACATCCTTCAACAGATTCCAATTATAAAATTATTAAAAATATGTGGCTCTAAACCACTTATTTTACTTTTTTTAACATTTTATCTGCCAGAACATCACTTGCTTCAAGGCAAAGCTTGGCATATTTTGAAGTATTTTCTTTTAGAGAATCCATATTTTCAAAAGCATACTGGACATTTTTAACAACGTCATCTACAGAAGATTCAACAATAGCTCCTTTAAATACCCCTGCCATATTCTGATATCTTCCCCATTTTACATGAGTTAAGGCAACAATAGGAGTATTGCAGCTTAAAGCTTCCTGAATGGAAACGCCATCATCAGTTAAAACCGCCAAATCAGCATATTTGAATAAATGGTTTATCCAGTCAACATAGCCAGCATAGATAATATCTCTTTTATCTATTTCATCCAAGTATTCATCATGCAAGGGAAGACCAACCAAAACAAGATTGAATTCATCTGTAAAATCAGCCATATGGCAAACCCCATCAATCATTCCTTTGAATATGGATGATCCTGATGAAAATACAATAGTCTTTTTTTGCTCATCAAAATCAGGAAATTCCTTCAGTTTGGAAAGTCCGATTTTTGCATCCCCATCACCTGAATCCGGAGCCAACGGATAAAATGACTTGTCAGTATTTTTGGGAAGTGTTTCCCATTTGAACTTGTCCAAATCAGGTAAAATAAAGCATTCATTAAACTTCGGACATACTTTTGAGTCAAGAGGTGTGGAAATTAAAGAAAATGCAGGTTTTCTGGCAAATTTTGCACCTAATGAACCGACAATAGCTCCTCCACCTAAAACTCCAATGACAAAATCAGCATTAATTCTTTTAATTAGACTTCGTGCTTTAAAAGTAGCAGTCATTAATTTCAAAGCGCCTTTTGCAGCAGACAGTTTGGTTGCTGCATGGCCTCCAGCCTGAGGAATGGAAATTTTATGCCATGAATATCCATGCTTTTTAAACAGTATTCCCGGAGCGGATTCGTCCAAAGCGATTTCACATTGAACACCTCTTTTTTCAAGTGCTTTTATTACATTTAAAGCAATGGCCGCATCTCCGCCTAATCCCCGTCCGGTAACAATTAGCAACGCTTTCAAATAATCACGCACCCAATCTTAATTTTGACTTTTTAGGAGTGTATGCTTTCGGATGAGGTGCATGAGGATTATATAATAATCTTCTAAAGCCCAATGTGATTAATAACGGATTGGTAACCTCATATTGTTTATCTTTAAAAATCCATTTTCTAAACATATCTCCTAATCCTCCTCCTGTTAGAACATCCATGAAGTAATCTCCGAATGTTGGGTCAAGCAACCTTAGATTTTGTCTGAAGAAGACTTTTAAAGTGTTTCTTCTAACAAAGGCAATAAGGAAAGTGGTAATTATGAACATGACTATTAAACCGACCAAACCTCCCATTATATAATATGAAACTCCCAGTGCTATTGCGAAAACATGGTTTCCGACTTCACCAAGCATGATTTTTCCTGAAAAGTCAAGTGGGGAGTATCCCATACAAACTACAAACAGCAATAATGGAGTATAGATTGCCGGAAGTTCGGCCACTTCGGCAGAGCCGAAAAGAACCATGAAAATCATTGTCAATATACACATTATCATAGTGACAATACAAGTTGATCCAGGCTGCATATCTGAAATATTGAGAGGCTGCACTAAAAGAGCAATGAAAATCGCAGAAACACCCAGACCCTGGATAAAGCCTGCAGCCATGACCAGTATTATTCCAATACCTCGTGATAACTGACCCCATTCAATTCCGAATGGAGACTTTTTCCTTCCGAGGACATCATCGATAAATGCAAAAACACCGATTATTAAAATAAGGCTGTTATATCCAGGCAAAAAGTAAAGTGATAAAATTATAAATGGAATTAAACCTATTCCTCTTGGAATTCCACCACGAACATTGGGATATAAATTTCCCAAATATCCTCTTTTACCTAAAAACCTGAAAATTATGTCCATTACTGCGGTTCCTAGCAAAGATAAGACAAAAACAAAAATCATTGCTATAACTATCGATGTATACATTTAAATCACGAGTTTTAAAATTATTTTTACTAATAAATAATTAATCATTAATATTATATATAATTAAGTTATTTCATACCTTAAAATTGCAGCCATACCACCTAAACTTTCCAGCTGTTTTCCACCTTCATGTTCGCTGCTGATAACCATGACTTCCCCTTTCATATTTTCGACCATATCCATCAGGTCACCCATGTTTTCTGATGCCACTTTTGTATCCAGAACTAAAAGTTCACTGACTGCACCTAAATTGATGGCATTTTTGACTTCCTTAAGGCCATAAGCGATTTTAGATGAATTTTTACCAATCTGTTCAAGCAGTTTGTTGACAGCCCCCATTTCAATAGCTACCCTGTTTTCCGAAGTCAGTTTTTCCACGGTTCCTTTTTTTAGAACTTCGCTGATACCTACACGGCCTCCGGAACCTGTGGATTCAATAATGGATATTTTAGCCAAATCCTTATGTTTTTCCTTCAAATAATCATAAAAATCATTTTTGACAAATCCCGGCCCTGCAAGAACAATATTCTGGATTGAATCGAACTTGACTATTGATTCAATTACCTTTTCATAAAATTTGATTATGTTCTTTTGTCGGTTTTTATCTACAATCCTTTTTCCTGAAACCTGACCTTTAATCGGACCGTAGTATTCAATGCCGAACTGTCTCATCAATCCGAGTGTTGCAGTATCATCTTCTAAAACCACAATAATAGCAGACAGCTTTTTTGATGCATCAATTGCTTGGTTAAGTCTTTTGATTGCCCACTTTGGCCATCTTTCCTTTTTGATTGTAAGCGGAGTGTTAAGCTTGACTTCCAATGTATGGTGAGACCCTAGAGGTATCAAATCTTCAGGACCTCTTGTAATAACTCCTGTCAATCTTAATTTGCCTGTGAAGAGATGAAAACTGATATTTTCTATATCCAAACCCAAATAAAATGTTTTTTTGACACCCCTGTCACTTCTTAGCTTATCACCAGTGTTATCCTGAATACGGCGGGTTGTCTTAGAAGAAGCATTGTCACCAGCTTCCACAATATGAGACAGGTGCCACAAATCGTCCAATGTTTCGGGAACCACTTCAATTATTCCCTCTTTTGTATCTTGGTTTATAATTTTCATAATTTCACAATAATTTTTCTAGTTAATAATTTATATAGTTATTAATTTAAAATTATTAGTGATTAAAATGAATGTTGGAATAATTGGTGGTAGCGACGGTTTGGGAAAAACACTCGTTTACTATTTTAGAGACGAATTTAATGTATTTATAAGCGGAAGAGATCACAAGAAAGGCAGAGCAGTTGCAAGTGAAGCCGGCATAAACTATATTGAATCAAATGCAGGACTGGCAAATATCAGCGACATGCTAGTCATATCCGTTCCCATCCAGCATACAGAGGACGTTATCCGTGAAGTGGCTCCATTCATGAAAGAAGGATCCGTTATGGTTGATGTGACTTCCGTTAAAGAGGGGCCTTCCAAAACCATGGCAGAAGTGCTGCCCGATACAATTGAATACATTCCAACACACCCTATTTTTGGTCCGAGAACCACACGGCTTGACAATCAGGTCATCGTTCTAACCGCAGATAAGAAAGGCAAATGGTATGATAAGGTTTACAAATACCTTGAAAGCAAAAATATGAGAATTATCGAGACAACCCCTCAAAAGCATGATTTTATGATGGGCATTGTACAGGTGCTTACTCATTTTTCATTTATCTCCACCGCTTCGGCAATTGAAAAGTTAAAGGTGGACATTTCAGAAACCGAAGATTATGAAAGTCCGATTTATAACCTGATGATTGATTTGATTGCCCGTATAGTATCACAAAATCCGTATTTAACATACAATATCCAATCAATGAATCCGAATGGGGACAAAATCAGAAATACATTTGCAGAAGCTGTTAATGAACTAAGAGATGTAATTAACAGCAAAGATGATGAGAAATTCATTGAAATTGCAATTAATGCTACAAAGAATATGGGCGACATTACAAATGCTTTGGGTAGAAGTGATAAGGCAATTGGCGCTCTTAATTACGAATATAGCATATTATTTGAATCCGTCGGCCAGGAAGTAGGACTGAAACATATCTATTCCGGAAAAATACATACCGGAATTCTTGAAAGTGTTGACGGCGAAATCGCAGTATTGAGAAATGGGACAAAAACCAAGAAACTGCGTATAGCAAATATCAGAATATTGCTTGAAAACGAGCTTTACCAGTGGAAAATAGATAATGAAGAGAAAAAAACTGAATCCATCAGTTGCGTGTTTTCTAAAAATGTCCATGTTGAAACCATAGAAAAGACAGTCATGAATATTAACAACATCATCGACATAAAATTGACTGATGCATATAACGGTCCGCAAATTGATGAGGATTCCATAAGCCTAACCTTTGAAGTTACAGCCCTTACAAAAGAAGACATCGAAAACGTGAAAAAACTGTTCACTGGTTTTGGCGGAACTATAAGATAATTTGTTTCAACATATACGAACAAATATTAAACTGTCAAAAAGTAATTAAATTTTTAATTAAGCTATAAAAACTTAATTATTACTATTTTTTTAAAAACAATAATTAAAAATCAATAAAATACTTTTTAATAATAATTAAATATTATCCAATAAAATAAACCACTAAAAACTGTTTTTAAAAACTTTTCAAAACCGAAAACTTTATATAGTAAGACATACACAGATATGTTTGTCAATAAAGTTACAAAAAGTAACAAAAAGATTTGACGAAATTACAATTATTTAAATCACAGCCATTAAAAGGAGATGATAAATATGGCAGGAAAAGAAATCACACTAAAAGTTGCAGAAGCAATTTCTCAAAAGGATGTTGGTCAAGGCGTTGCCAGACTTGATCCAAACGTAATGGATGATTTAGACATTAAAGAAAGAGATTTAATCGAAATCATCGGAGAAAAAAGAACTGCTGCAATTGCTCTTCCTTCACAAACCGACATTGGTCTTGGAGTTATAAGAATCGACGGGTTAGTACGTAAAAACTCCGGAGCAACTATCGGCGGTGAAGTCACTGTTAAAAAGACTAAAGCAACCGAAGCGAAAAAAGTTGTTTTAGCACCAACTGAAAATAACATCCGTGTACAAGGTGATGTACGTGGCTTATTTGCCGGAAAAGTGATGGTGCAAGGAGACATTATCGGATCACAAATCCGCGCACCTAGACCAAGTATGGGATTCAACAGCCTTTTCGATGAACTGATGGACTTTACACCAGCAATGAAAGAAATCAAATTTGCTGTAATTTCCACCAATCCTAAAGATATTGTCATTGTAGGACCGAATACCGAAGTGCAACTTCATGAGTCCCCTGTTGATGTAAGTAAAATAGAAGGTGTCGGAAACCTTGTGGATGTAAGCTATGAAGATATTGGTGGTCTAAAAGAAGAAGTCAAAAAAGTAAGGGAAATGATTGAAATTCCACTTAAAAGACCAGAACTCTTCGAAAAATTAGGAATTGCACCACCAAAAGGAGTATTAATGCACGGTCCACCAGGAACCGGTAAAACATTACTGGCTAAAGCAGTAGCCAGCGAAAGTGATGCTCATTTCATTGCAATAAATGGGCCTGAAATCATGAGCAAATACGTAGGCGGATCTGAAGAAAACCTAAGGGAATACTTCGAAGAAGCTGAAGAAAACTCCCCTTCAATTATATTTATTGATGAATTAGATGCTATTGCGCCAAAAAGAGAAGAAACCAATGGAGAAGTTGAAAGAAGAACCGTTGCTCAACTTTTAACATTGATGGATGGTCTTAAATCCCGTGGCCAGGTAGTAGTAATCGGTGCAACCAACAGACCGGATTCACTTGACCCTGCACTTAGAAGACCGGGAAGATTTGACCGTGAAATTGAAATCGGAGTACCAGATACTGAAGAGAGAAAAGAAGTGCTTGAAATCCACACAAGAAATATGCCATTGGCAGAAGACGTTGATTTGGATAAAATCGCATCCACAACCCACGGATTTGTCGGAGCTGATCTGGAATCATTATGTAAAGAAGCCGCAATGAGAGTAGTCAGAAGGATTTTACCTGAAATCCAAAACGATGAGGAAATACCTAAAGAAGTATTGGAAAAAATTGTGGTTAACGGCGATGACTTCAAATCAGCACAAAAAGAAATCCAGCCTTCCGCTTTAAGGGAAGTTCTTGTACAAATCCCAGACATAAAATGGGATGACGTAGGCGGTCTTGAAGATGTCAAACAGGAGCTAAAAGAAGCTGTTGAATGGCCTTTAAAACATCCTGAAACATTCAAACGCTTAGGAATAAGACCTCCAAAAGGAACATTGCTTTATGGAATTCCAGGAACCGGAAAAACATTGCTTGCAAAAGCGGTGGCAAGTGAAAGTGAAGCAAACTTCATTTCAGTGAAAGGTCCTGAACTCCTCTCAAAATGGGTTGGTGAATCTGAAAAAGGTGTTCGTGAAGTATTCAGAAAAGCTAAACAGGCCGCTCCTACAGTGATCTTTTTCGACGAAATAGATGCAATAGCAAGCACACGTAGCGGAAATGACACTGACAGCGGCGTTACAAAAAGGGTCGTAAATCAATTGCTGACTGAAATGGACGGATTGGAAGAACTTGAAGACGTTGCAATCATTGCAGCAACCAACAGACCTGACATTTTAGATGCTGGTTTAATGAGACCGGGAAGATTTGACAGACACATACAAGTTAAAGAACCTGATGAAGAAGCAAGAATTGCAATCTTTAAAGTACATACAAAAGACATGCCATTAGCAGATGACGTAAACCTCAAAAAATTAGCTAAAAATACTGAAGGATATGTCGGAGCCGACATTGAATCAGTATGCAGAGAAGCAGCTATGCTTACACTAAGAAACAATTTGGAAGCTAGTGAAATCCCAAACAAATACTTTAAAGAAGCAATCGAGAAAGTAAAACCTGGAAATGACCAGGACGAACAGCTCGTACAGTACATGTAAGGAAGAAAACCCCAATTTTCTTCCTTTTTTCCTCCTTAATTCTTATCAAAAACTTTCTAACCATATTTAGTGGGAAGAACAGACCCTTCCCACACAACCTCCAAAACATTTAATACTATTTTTAACAATATCTTCAACCATGAGTGAACACATTATTGAAGCATTGGGATTAAGTCAGATTACCATCAAAGATGGAAAAGTCGTTGAAGTAACCGAACCTGAAGTCGAATACTGCCCTCTTTTTGATCACCACAGAGGAATTAAAAAACTCACCAAAGATGTTATTGCCAAAAACATTCAGTTCAGGATAGATGACTTCGGAATGTGCACTGCAAACCGCCAGTTAAGAATGAAAGACTTTTTAAACTTCGGAATATCCGAAATATTATGCACACTGCTTGAGAAAAAAGAAATCGATTCTGTTGTGATGGTTCTTGAAGGTTGCGGAACCGTAATCGTTAAAGAGCCGGAACTTGTTCAGGGAATCGGCGGGAGAGTTTCAGGCCTTGTAAAAACCAGTCCAATACCAGAACTGTTTGATGAAATAGGAAAAGATAATATTGTAGATAGTAAAACCGCCAAAATCAACCAAGTTGAAGGAATCAAATTAGCTATCAAAAAAGGATATAAAAACATTGCAGTTACAGTAGCTTTAGCAAGCGATATTGACGGAATAAACAAACTGAAAGAAGAAAATCCTGATGTAAATATCTATGTCTTTGTGGTTCACACCTCCAAAAGAACCCCTGAAGATGCAAGAAAGCTATTTGACGGATGTGATGTAGCAACAGCCTGCGCATCAAAAAATATTCGTGAAATTGGAGATGCGGAAAGTTTAAAAATCGTTGGCCAATCAATACCAATTTATGCTAAAACTGAAAACGGAAAAAGATTTTTAGAATTGCGTTTGGAAAAAATCGGCGGTGAAAAACCTAAAAAAGATAATCCCGATTTGCCATATCCTCTAATCTAAATTATTTCTTCGGCAAAATCCTATCTTCCGGCAGTAATCCCACATTTTGATAATAATGAGGTTTGTATTTAATGAATGGAAATCTGAGTCCGCTAACACCATACTTCGGATTATAACCAAAAATATTGATATATTCTCCCAAATCGTCACGTTCATCTTTCATCGCCAAAGTCAAATCATATAATGCTTTTGTATCATCAATTGCCCTGTGGAAATTAACAGGGTCAATATCATAATGCTTCACCCCGTCAATTAACTTGTGAGGATAACGTTTTCTGTCTTTTAAAACCGTTAAAGTATCGAGCCATTTTGCATTTCTTACAATTTCAAAGGCTTCATCGGGAAAATGTCTGCTGAGCAAATGAAAAACAAATGACAAATCAAACTGGGCATTATGCGCCACCATCAGGGTGCCCGGAGAAATCTTTTTCCTAATATCTGCTGCAACTACCTCCTCTTTAAGCCCTTCAGTTCTCAGCATGTCATTTGTGATGCCTGTAACTTTTGTGATTTTAGGTGAAATAGCCTCTCCAATATTGACAAATTCATCATAATCATCTACAATTTCCCCATTTTCAACAGTCAACATTGCAAGTTCTATTATTTTACAGTCCCTGCAGTCTAAACCGCTTGTTTCGGTATCAAAATAAACTACTTTAATATTAAAATCCTCCTCAACAATTATATATGAATGAACTCATTAAAAAATTAATTCTATATACTTGAACGAACAATATTATTAATGATTAGTCAATACGAGGGATAAATTTGACTCAAAAAAGTGAAGCTCAAAAAGGCAACATCACTCCAGAAATGGAATATGTGGCAGAATATGAAAATATAGATGTAAATAAACTAGCTAGATTAATTGATAAAGGATTAGTTGTAATTCCTAAAAACATAAACGGACATTCAAAACCATGCGGAATCGGTGAAGGGCTGAAAACAAAAATTAATGCAAATATCGGTTCATCATCTAAAATCGATGACATTGAACTGGAAATAAACAAAGCCAAATTAGCTCAGGAATATGGTGCCGATGCGCTGATGGATCTCTCAACAGGTTCTGATTTAAAACTGTTTAGAAAAAAAATTATGGATGCCGTTGATATCTGTATAGGAACAGTTCCGATTTATGAAGCAGGAGTTGTTACTTTAGCAAAAGACAAAGAAATAATCGATATGGACCCTGACGATATCTTCAAGGCCATTGAAAATCAGGCAAAAGAAGGAGTGGACTTTATGACACTCCACTGCGGAATTACAAAAGACCTTGTCCAAAAACTGAAAGATGCAAACAGAATGATGGGAATTGTAAGTCGTGGAGGAACATTCATGGCTTCCTGGATAAGTCACAACGATGAGGAAAACCCATTATACAAAAATTACGATTACCTTTTAGAATTATCTTATGAATACGACATTACACTATCCTTAGGCGATGGTTTAAGGCCAGGATGCCTGGCAGATGCAAGCGATATCCCTCAAATTCAAGAATTGGTAAACCTCGGAACATTAGTCAAAAGAGCCCAGGATGCAAATGTACAAGTAATGGTGGAAGGTCCGGGACACATGCCGTTAAACCAGATTAAAGCGAATATGGAAATCCAAAAAACAATATGCCATGGAGCTCCGTTTTACGTATTGGGACCTCTGGTAACCGATATTGCACCGGGTTATGACCACATTACCGGAGCCATAGGTGGCGCTATTGCAGCAACTGCAGGTGCAAACTTTTTATGCTACGTTACACCAGCAGAACACCTCTCCCTTCCAAGTTTGGAAGACGTTAAAGAAGGAGTCATCGCATCTAAAATCGCAGCCGAAGCGGCAGATGTTGCAAAAGGACTTGATTCAGCATGGGAGCGTGAAAAAGCAATGGCAAAAGCCAGAAGAGACTTCGACTGGGATGCTCAATTCGACCTTGCACTGGATAAATCAAAGCCTAGAAAATACAGGGACAAATGCGAACTGGACGATAATGAAATGTGTGCAATGTGCGGAGAATACTGTGCAGTAAAAATAGCCAAAGGAGAATTCTAATGAAATATCAGGAACTGGTAGATGTTTACTCCGCACTTGAAGCGACTACAAAAAGACTGGAAAAAACAGAAATCATATCTGAATTTCTTAAAAAACTAGATTCAGACACTATTGAAAAGGTCGGACTTTTAATTTTAGGAGTTGTATTTCCGGCATGGAGCTCAGAAGAAATCGGAATCGGCGGAAAACTGGTGGAGCGCGCAGTGGCTGAAGCCGTTGGAACAACACAAGCTGCAGTTGAAGATGCCGTTCGCGATGAAGGAGATATTGGTCTTGCATGCATTAAACTTTATGCCAAAAAGTCCCAGATGACCTTTTTCTCACAGCCTCTGACAATCGACTTTGTTTTCAACAGCCTGCGTAAACTGTCCCAAATCAGTGGTTCAAGATCAACAAACCGTAAAATCGCGATTATTTTAGAGTTATTATCACAGGCAAGCGCAACTGAAGCCAAATATCTGACCCGTACCATTACCGAAGAATTGAGAATAGGCGTTGGAGACGGCGTTGTAAGAGATGCAATAGCTCAGGCTTTTGACATTGACAAAAAGGTAGTCGAAAGGGCTCAGATGCTTACAAATGACTTTTCAGTTGTTGCAAGAACAGCCAAAGACGAAGGAGCTGCAGGTCTTGAAAAACTTAATCTGACACCAGGAACACCTGTAAAACCTATGCTTGCCCAACTTGCACCGCCACTTGATGAAATCATTCCTGAAATGGGTTGCGCAATCTGTGAGACCAAATACGATGGTATAAGACTGCAGGTCCACCGAAACAGTGATGAAATCAAAATATTTACAAGAAGATTAGAAAATATTACTCATGCGCTACCGGAAATCGTTGAGCTGTTCAATGAATATTTGCCCCATGAAGACTACATCGTGGAAGGTGAAGTGATAGCTACAAGAGACGGCAAACCTCTCCCGTTCCAGAACATCCTTCACAGAGTGAGAAGAAAGCATAATGTTGAAGAAGCAATGGAAAATGTACCATTAAAGCTGTTTCTGTTTGACGTTTTATACTACAAGGTTCCAATGATAGATGAACCTCTCTTTAAAAGGCGTGAAATGCTTGAAAATATCGTCGACACATCAGCCGATGAGATGAATCTCAGTACAATGAAAGTGGGAAATGAAAACAACATCGACGAACTGCAGGAGCTGTTTGAAACATCAATTGAAGGCGGCCATGAAGGAATCATGATTAAGGACTGCAAAGAACCATATATTCCGGGACTTAGAGGCAAAAAGATGCTTAAATACAAAGCTGAACCTGAAACCCTGGACATGGTTATTGTTGGAGGAACATACGGAATCGGTAAAAGAGGAGATTTCGTCGGGTCATACTTGGTGGCACTTAGAGATGAAAATGATGACTTTAAAACAGTTGCATATGCGGCCACAGGCCTTGACGATGCTACACTGGAATACCTCACCGGCAAAATGAAAGAACTTGAAATTTCAACAAAAGGCCGTGAAATTAAAGTGGAGCCTAAGATTGTTCTGGAAATCGCATTTTCCGAAATAGTCGAATCACCGGAATATGAAACAGGCTATTCATTAAGATTCCCAGTTGTTAAAAACATAAGAAAAGATAAAAGTCCGATGGATGCAGACACCGTTGAAAGATTAATTTCCATGTACAATACTGGAAATTAATTTTAATTTTTCACCGCCAATACAATTCTGCCTTTTCAATATTTTAAAACATGCCAACACCATATTTTTAAGATGAAGAAATCTAACAAGGAAAAATCCTATAAGCTATTTTTACCATTACAACCAACAAAGAACCATGGAAATTACAGATGACAAATTATTAAGATTGGCTTTAATAACTTCGCTTATCGGAATCATAGGACTTCTGATTTTTACACCAACGATTGAAGTTAAGAAAGTGGAAATAAAAGACATTTCAAGAGCAATGATAGATGAAGAAGTTCAAATCGACTGCGTCATAACAGATATCGGCCAGTCCTCATCAAAAAGCAGTTATTTTTTAACAATAAACGACGGCACAGGACAGATGCAACTGGTCATATTTGAAAATCAGGCAGCAGAAATACAATCGAATAATCTGGATATATATGACTTTAAAGATAAAAAAGTTGAGGTTACAGGAAAAATAACCGAATATAAATCTGATTTGGAAATAATATTATCGAGCGGTGACAGCCTAAAAATCAAATAGTTATTTATTGATTGAAATTCAAAAATAATAATGATTAACTTAATAGGAAATTAAAACATGTCTGATAAAAAACGATTATTTGGAACATTTGGAGTTAGAAGAACAGCAAATGATGTTTTAACTCCTGAGTTTGCATCAAGACTTGCGGCGTGTTACGGTACCCAAATTCAGGGAACCGTAGCTGTTGGAGGAGACACAAGAACATCAACACCAATGCTGAAAGAAGCAGTGAAAGCAGGACTTTTATCAAGCGGATGTGATGTAGTGGATTTAGGAATATTGCCTACACCAGGCGTCCAATATGCTGTTCGCAAATATTATGATGGTGGAGTAATGATTACCGCTTCACACAACCCTCCAAAATATAACGGACTCAAATTTTTAGATGAATTCGGTATAGGAATACCTGATGAAATGGACCTTGCTATCGAAAAACTGTATTTCGATGAAGAACCGAAAAGAGCACACTGGTCTGAAATCGGCCAGATTTATCACAATGACAAAATCATTGACGAATACGTTGATGAAGCAATATCCAAAGTGGATGCTGAAGCTATTCGTGAAGCTAAATTGAAAGTTGTTGTTGATTGCGGAAGCGGTGCCGGATGCTATACCGCACCATACCTAATCAGAAAACTCGGATGTGAAGTGACAACTTTAAACTCACAGGCTGACGGATTTTTCCCAGGCCGTGATCCTGAACCGATTGAAGAAAACCTGCAGGAATTAATCAGTGTTGTAAAAGAACTGAATGCTGATATCGGACTTGCACACGACGGAGATGCCGACAGAACCATCTGCATTGATGAGAAAGGAAACTTTGTTTTAGGAGATAAAACATTCACACTTGTTGAAAAACAGATGCTTAAAGAAAATGACGGTGGAATTGTAGTTACAACCGTTGCAACATCCCAGGCAATTTACGATGTTGCTGAAGAGTTCAATGGTGAAGTAATAGCTACTGCTGTTGGAGATTTGCTTGTTGCACGTAAGCTCAAAGATGAAAATGGACTCTTCGGCGGGGAAGAAAACGGAGGGCTGATTTTCCCTGATTTCGTTTATGGAAGAGATGCAGTGATGACTGTTGCCAAAATCCTCGAAATCATAGCAAAAGAGAAAAAACCGTTATCCGAACTAGTCAGCGAACTTCCTGTTTATTACGCAAGCAAAATGAAAATCGAATGTCCTGACGATGAAAAGGAATTTGTAATGGACAGCATTGCAAAAGAAATCAAGGAAACTACTGATTTTAAACTAGATTTAACAGACGGTGTTAAAATCCTAAAAGAAGATGGCTGGGTAATTGTCAGACCATCCGGAACCGAACCAATCTTTAGATGCTTTGCCGAGTCTGACTCACAGGAAAAAGCAGATGAAATGACCGATTGGGGAATAAGTTTAATCAAAAAATACAGAAAATAGAAACACGAAAAACCATCACCAGATTTGTTTTAATTATATCGATTGTAGATATAATTAAAATAAACTCTATCTTTAAAACACGTGATTTAATGATAGCTTCTTTTAAAATAATAAAAATAAATTATAAAATTGCAAATAATTATTGATGCCATCTACATAAAAACAACTAAAAGTTTTCAAGACACTCTTCTTTTAGGAAAAATGCATCTTCATTATCCGGATTTCTAAGCAGCACTTTGTTGAAACTGTCAACGGCTTCCTCAAATTTACCAAGTTCCATCAAAACTACGCCTTTATTCAATAAGAAATCAATATTGTGCTTTTCCAAAGATATTGCTTTATTAAAGCATTCTAGAGCTTCATCGAATTTGCCCAAATCAATATAAGCATTGCCCATCCTGTTAATTGCACCGGCATCCATTTCAGAGTCATCCAAACATACTTCAACAGCCTTATCGAAAGATTGAATAGCCTCTTCAAGCATTCCCATATCAGTCAGGAGGTTTCCGCGTGCATTCCATACCTCAGGATTTTCACCGTCAATTACAATTAACTTGTCATAAACCCTTAATGCGGCATCATATCTTCCAAGCATTTCTAAAATGAAACCTCTCCAATACAATACAATCGGGCTGCTTGGCCTATAGTTATATGCGATGGTGCTTGCTTTGTATGCCTCTTCGATTCTTCCGGCATTGAGAAGTGCAATAGCTTTGTTGTTTAAAATGTATTCATTGTCCGGTTCAAATTCCAAAGCCTTGTCATAACATCCAATAGCATCATCAAACTTACCTAACCTTGAAAGATTATCTCCCTGCTTGTTAAGCAGATAAACATCATCAGGGTCAAGTCTTAATGCCGCTTCATAACACATTGTAGACTTGTCAAACTTACCGCTGTCAAAGAGAATATCAGCCCTTTTGGTAATCATAGCCTTTTCATCTATCTTGTCACCTTTCCAGTCATCGATGTCAAGCTTTTCAAAATAAATTATTTGGAATTCATCAGAACCAGCAATCTGACCGCCGTACATCTTTTTGAATTCCCTTAACATATCATAAGAGTCTTTAAATCCTTCCTGCATGGCCAATTCATCATTGTCTTTAATTTCTTCAAAAGAAATATTTTCCACATCGGTAACCAAAGCCTCAAAAATCTTCATCTTTTCTTTTGAAACAAGATTCCAGTAGCAATAAAGCCTGTCGCCTTTTTTAAGTGGAGTCTTCCATGCTTTACGTATGGTTCTGGTTTTCTTACCAGTAATTACATCTATATCATTACTTGAAAATGACAAAATAGGCATATAACTCCTCCTTAAATTTATTCTATTACCTGTTCACCGAATTCTCCGGATTTGACTTTGACCTGACCTTTAAAGTAAGGCTTTATTTCACGAGCCAATTTTTCCAAATCATGAGGGTTTGGAACTTCAACTTTCTCCAAAGCGGGATCCAGCACATTTTTATTTCTGAATTGCTGGATTGTATAGATATCGGCTTCAAGCTCATCAGCCAAATTAATGATGTCCTTTTTAGTGTGAAGGGTGGGAACATATGTAGTTCTTGCCTCCAAACGGACATTTTCATCAGCATGAATAAGTTCCATGGATTTTTTAACCTGAAAACCCACATTGGAACCTGTAATCTTTCTGTATTTTGAAAAAGTAGTTTTAACATCAAGTGAAACAAAGTCCAGAAGTTTCAAATCCAATAATTTTTTAATTCTGTCAGGATAAATTCCGCTGGTGTCCAATTTTGTTTTAAGTCCCAGCTGACGGACATATGTAAATATTTCAATTAGTGCATCAAGCTGCATCAGAGGCTCCCCACCGGAAATCACAACGGCATCTAAAAAATCGGCTGAAGAATCAATTTCCTCTTTAATCTGCTCAAAAGACTTTTCAGTAGTATCATCCAGAAGTTCCACATTATGGCAGTACCTGCAGGTTAAAGGACAACCTGACATGAAAATAACCAATGACATGTTTCCATGAAATTCGACTGAAGATATTACTGATCCGCCAACAAACATTAGTTTAAAACCTCATTTATTAATTCAATGAATTTTTTGTCCTCTTCAAGAGTGCAAATACTTATTCTTATCCAGTATTCATCCAATCCTTTAAAGGAAGTGCAGTCCCTTACAATGATTCCTCTTTTCATCAACTCCAAAGCCAATTCACTTGCAGTAAATCCTGTGTCTTTAACTCCAATCAGCATGAAATTTGATTTTGAAGGAAATACATTTAAAGAATCGATTTTTGACAGTTCATCATATAAGTATTGTCTTGATTCAATTCCCTTTTTGATTGAATCACGAATATATTCCTTATCCCTGAATGTGTTAAGGGCAGCTGCAAAGGATAATCTTGTAAGTGAAAATACCGGTTTGATTCTGTGCATGTATTCTATAATTTCTGCACAGGCAAGACCATAACCGATTCTCATGCCTGCCAGACCCAATACCTTGGACATGGTACGGATAATGAATATATTGTCAAATTCATCGATTAAATCCTTATTGGTAACTTCGGAATATTCAAAGTAAGCTTCATCAATGACAATTAGAATTTCAGGGTTTTTTGAAGCAATTTGCTTTAAAACATCCTTTTCTATTAATGTGCCTGTAGGATTGTTTGGAGTGCATAGAAAAATCATTTTAGTCTTTTCGGTGATTGCATCAAATATTGAATCCAAATCCAACTCATTTTTTTCCAAATCCCATCTTGCATAAACCGGACGGGCACCGTACTGCTGAAGCAGATATTCATAGTACATGTAAGACGGCAAAGGCACTATAAACTCATCGCCATCGTCAATGAATGTTTTTGCCAAAACGTCAATGATTTCATCAGCCCCATCCCCTCCAATAATGACCTGATTATCTTCAACACCGGAGTAATCAGCCATTTCTGCTACAAGCTCCTTTAATTGAGATTCCGGATACCTATTGATTGATTTAATCTCGTTTTTAATAGCTTCCATTGCTTTAGGAGACGGACCCCACGGATTTTCATTGGAACCCAATTTGATAATCTCATCCTTATTTAAGTTAAATTCCTCGGCAATCTCATCCTGAGACCTGCCGGGAACGTATGAATCCATTTCATCTACTATTTTTCTAGCCTTCATTATTAGTCTTCCGCATATTGTTTAGAAAGTTTAACGTAATTGTCTGCATTATCCTGAATAAGTTTTATCTGTTCGTCACTGAGTTGCTTGACGGCTTTTGCCGGAACTCCCAATATCAAGCTGCCTTCAGGAAATTCTTTTCCTTCACTGACTACGGCACCTGCGCCGACAATTGAATTTTTTGAAATGTGGGCGCCATTCAATACTGTGGCGTTCATGCCGATTAAAACATTATCATCCAGCTTACAGCCATGAACAACAGCACCATGACCTACAGAAACATTTTCGCCGATTATTACTGGAAATCCCTTAGTACAGTGAACAACACAGTTGTCCTGAACATTGGAGTTGTTACCAATAGTAATGGAGTCTGTATCTCCTCTTATTACGGCACCATGCCATACAGAGACATCTTCTCCGAGTTCAACATTTCCGAATACCTGTGCGCCTGGGCATATTATAACAGAGTCTTTTTTATTTTCCATAATATCGCCAAATTATTCTTTTTTCTTATTTTTATCTTGTATAATATGATTCTGTTTTACCAATACTCTTGTATCGGAGGGGACATCATCATATAATAAAACCCCAGAACCGATAGTGGAATTGTGGCCCACTTTAACACCGGGTGAAAAACTGGAATTGATTCCTGTTTTTACCGAATCACCGATGATGGAACCTAGTTTGCGTCTTCCACTGTCAATCATCTGATTTTTGATTTTGGTTTTAACCGGACGGTTGTCGAATCTTAGATTTGCAATGTTGGTTCCCGCAGCTATGTTGCAGTTGGACCCGATTACAGAATCTCCGACATAACTTAAATGGCTAACGTTAGTATTTTCCATGACAATTGAATTTTTAATTTCAACTGCATTTCCGACATGTACATGGTCACCGAAGTAGGAATTGCCCCTAATATATGAATTAGGACCTATATCGCAGTTTTTACCTATGTAGACATTGCCTTCAATGTATACTCCCGCACGGATAATGCTTCCTTCATCCAAAAATACTTCTCCGTGAATGTGGGCTCCTTCTTCGACAACACCTTTAATTTCAGTCTTAAGCTGGCTGATTAGCTCTTCATTAACTTCGATTAATTCCCATGGACGGCCGACATCAATCCAATCCTTGTTGGTTTT
Source organism: Methanobrevibacter sp. (assembly GCF_017427765.1). Lineage (GTDB taxonomy): Archaea > Methanobacteriota > Methanobacteria > Methanobacteriales > Methanobacteriaceae > Methanocatella. The sequence continues at coordinate 57,236 of NZ_JAFRSC010000027.1, forward strand.
ATGACCTATTACAGTTTTGCCGTCGGCAATCTGTAAGGATACTGAATCGGTAATCTCATATTCTCCACGTTCGGAAAGTTCTGTTTTTGCAATCTTTTCGAAAATATCCTTATTGAAAATGTATATCCCTGCATTTACAAGGTTGCTTGGAGCTTCCTCTTTTTTAGGCTTTTCTACAATTTTTTTAATATTGCCGTCTTCAATTTCGACAACACCGAATGCTGAAGGATCCTCCACTTCTGTTAGAACCATAAGCGTATCAGGTTTCATATAATTGTATTTTTTGATGATTTCATTGATGATTTCATTGTCTAAAATGATATCACCGTTTAAAACAATCAGACTGTCCTCAATAAAATCTTCACCATATGAAATCGCATTGGCGGTTCCCAGAAATGCTTCCTGTTTCTGGTAGGTAATGTTTACGCCAAACTCACTACCGTCACCAAAATATTCACGAACCATTTCCTCTTTATAACGGACAATAAGTAAAATATCCTTGATACCATTGTCCCTTAATGATTCAATGTTATATTGAATGATTGGTTTTCCAGCAACCGGCAACATGGTTTTAGGCTTTGTAAGTGTTAATGGCCTCATCCTAGAACCTTCACCGGCACTTAAAATAATTGCTTTCACTTTGACTATCCCCTTAAAACTAAATCTAATAATAATATATCTTTAACTCTTAACATATAAATTAACTTTACTAATTCAAATAACTAATTTTAAATAATATGTTAAATATAGAAAAATAATAATTAGCTATTACTTGTTAATAGTGAAACTTAAAGGAGATTATTAAAATGACTATCTATGTATGTTTACATTGCGAATACAGATTTGACTCAGAAAAAGGTGACCCTGCTTACAACATCCCTGCTGGAGCAACTCCTGCAGACATGCCAGATGACTGGGTTTGCCCAGAATGTGCTGCTCTCGGAGTAGACGCATTTATTGCAGAAGAAGAATAAATCTTCTTCTTTAAACTTTTTTTATAATTTAAACATTAATTATTTTTTAGATATTTTGAAAAAAATTAGATATATTTACCATTTTTGGTTAATATTTAAATATTTTAATAATCAGACTATTAACTAATAACAGATTACTGTCTGTTAATAATTTTTACAAATTGTACAAATATGATTTTAAAAATAAGTGTGGGAATTAAAAAATGAAGAGAACAAAAAAATTAATCATAGCAATTCTTCTTGTAATTCTTTTGGGATTATTGACTGTAATTGCTGGAGCATTGTTCATGACTCCGGATTTAACACAAGAAGATAAAAACATACTTGTTTTAGCTTCAGACAAATATGAACAGCCGCACGGTAGTGTAGATATGGGATTCATGGTCCACTTAGAAAACGGACACCTGAAAAATTATACCCCAGTATACCCTGGTGGTATGTCACATCCTTCACAGGCTGCTCCGGGAGGCATTGGCGGAAACATGATGCTTCACGATTGTCTTTGGGATGGAACAGATCAAGGTATGGATTATGCAAAAGAGATTGTAGAAGCCAATACCGGAATGCATGCGGATGCAGTAGTTATTGTATATGATGAAGCTATGGACAGTGTTATTGATTCCATCAGACCACTTTATGTTGATGGCGAACCAACAAACCTCAGTGCTGCAGATATTGTCCGTTCAAACGACGCATACAACGGTTATGCAGGCAGTGAAAATGTTCAAGGAACAATGTCCAGAGGAGATGCAGTTATGGTATTAACCAAAGCACTAGCCAATGCTACAAAAGATCCTGACAAGAAAAATACCATGATACAAACTGCTTTAAAAGAATATTCAAACGGAAATATTCTTATGAAACCGGACGGTTCATTTACAAAATTGCTTGCTACAAAAGGATTTGAAAGTTTATCACATTAATCTTTAAAGAATCATTTATTCTTTAAAGAACTTTTTTTATTTTAACTTTGAATTTTAAAAAAAATAGTTTAGAAGATTGTGAATCTTCTATAAGTTTTCGTTAATTATTTTTACACAGGTTTTCCTGATGGATTCTGCACGATTTTCATCACGGGACTCTAAAGTTATTCTGATGTAATCTTCAGTTCCGGAAGGTCTTATCAATACCCAGCTGTCATCTTCAAATGTCAGTCTTACACCATCAATTGAATTGACATCAACGATATCATCAAAAGCCCCCTTAAGCAATTCTTCCATGTTTTCCATTACCTTGATTTTGGCTTCCTTGGAGCAAGTAATCTTTTCACGTATATTCGGATATGACGGGATCTGCGCTAAAAGTTCAGATAATTTACCGTCCCTTGATACAATTTCAGCCATCCTCAAACCTGAAAGAATTCCGTCAGGACACATGCAGAAGTCTGGATGCAACCAGGTTCCAGAAGGCTCTCCGCCGAAGCTTGCATTCTTTTCAATTATTACTTCAGCAACATTAACATCACCAACAGGAGTTCTTAGAATTTCACCTTTTACTGATTCGTCCATGCATAATCCTGCATCAACAGTTGTTACAATATCACCGTCGAATTCTTTGGATATTAATGCCAAAAGTGAATCAAATGGGGAAATGTTACCTTTCTCATCAACAGTAATCATTCTGTCGGCATCACCATCATGAGCTATTCCAAGATCTGCGCCAATAGCTACGACAGTTTTCATGAGATTTCCAAGGTTTTCAGCATTAGGTTCAGGATTTCTTCCGGGGAAAAATCCGTCAGGCTGTGAATTTAAAGTGGTTACTTCGCATCCTGCTTTTCTAAATACTAAAGGTGATATTTCGCTTCCAGCACCGGATGCACAGTCAATAACTACTTTTAAACCTTTTTTGATGTCAACCATTCCAACTAAATCATCAACGTATTGGCCTTTGATTTCCTCGTTGACGCTTAATGAACCTACTTTATCCCAGCTTACTGAAACATATGATTTTTCGCCATATATTTTCTCAATTTCAGCTTCCTGAGCTGAAGTGTAAGCCATTCCATTTTTGTTCCATAACTTTATCCCGTTATATTGGGAAGGATTATGTGATGCGGTCAGCATAATTCCTGCGTTGGCATCAAGTTTTTCGGTAGCATAACCAACCAAAGGAGTTGGAACCATTCCAATTTTAATTACATTGACTCCACTTTCAAGCAATCCAGCACATATTGCCTGGTCAAGCATCTTATTTGTTGTTCTTGTATCATAACCAAGTACAACAGTTCCGGCATTGCCCAGATAGTATGCTAAAGATTTACCGACATTTAATGCAAGCTCACAAGTTACCTCAGAGCCTATTAATCCTCTGATTCCTGATGTTCCAAACAGTTTTTTTGCTACCATATTACCACCTATGCTCCGAATTTATGGGCATAATTCATTAAATCCATCATTATGTTCATTACATCTGATCCTCTGATTCTGTTAAGTCCGCCTTTTGCACAGGCAACTTCTGAAAACTCACAAACATCATCGACTCTTACTTCAGGACCCCTTATCAATACAGGCACTGGATCTCCTGAGTGGTTCATGACAGATATTGGAGTTGAATGATCAGCTGTCAGGAAGATATAAACGTCTTCGAGTTTTATTAATTCACTCATTACCACTTCATCGACCTTTTCAATGAATTCCTTTTTCTCGACTGTCTGACCGTCGTGGCCTGCCTCATCGGCTCCATCAATGTTTATCAAGAAAAAGTCATGGTCTGAGTTTTTAACCTGGTCTACGATTGTGTCACGAATATTGTACAGATTGGTGTCAATTCCCCCAGTCACGTCTTCCATTTCAATAACGTCCATTCCGGCAAATCTTCCGATTCCCATAATTAGGCCAGTTTCAGCAATACATGCTGAGTTTACTTCATATTTATCGTTTAGGGATTCCACACTAGGCACTTCACCGGCACCACGAGGAATGACAATGTTAGCTGGAGGTTCGCCGGCTTCGATTCTTTTTACATTAACAGGATGGTCCTTAACCATTTCATATGTTTTTACAACCAGTTTGTTTAGAATATCTGCAGTTTTTGCAGCTTCCGGTGTATCATCTAAAGGTTTGACTTCTTTTGGTTTGTTGCCTTCAACTTTAGGGTCTGCATCACTTACTTTTCCGGAGAGTCCTTCTCCCCTTAAAACCAGAACCGCCCTGTGACCTGTTGATTCTTTGAAAATGATTTTTACATCAGGATAATCTTCTAGAACCATTTTGTTCAGTTCATCAACTATTTCCTTAGTACCTTCCTTAATTCTTCCGGCACGCCTGTCGGTTACGATTAAATCTTCATCGACAGTTGAGAAGTTGCATCTAAATGCAATGTCTCCCGCAAGCACATCCACACCTACACCATTTGCCTCAAACGGTCCTCTTCCTGTGTAGACTTCATAAGGATTGTAACCTAAAATTGATAAATGTGCGGTGTCACTTCCAGGTATGATTCCCGGAGCTATTGAGTCCATGATTCCAGTAATTCCTTCAGCAGCCATTTTGTCCATATTAGGTGTGTTTGCCGCTTCAAGAGGAGTTTTATTTCCAAATTCTTTAATAGGACGGTCCCCCATACCATCCATAATTAAAATAAGACCTTTCATAAATATCACCTTTATAAAATATACTGTTATAAAGTTTATTTTTTAATAGTTAAATAATTTATTTAAAAATGAGTTTAATTAATTAAAAATAAGTTTACAAAAAAAGTTAAATCAGTATAATTCCGACAATAGCTCCGACAATTGTTGCAATTAAATTTACATGCTCGTTTGTAAGCAAGTCATTATTTTCAAAAACAGCTCCCAGAATACTGTCCATAAAGCATCCCACTGTTCCGGAAACTATTGAAACAAGAATCGCAGATACCGGATTTGCCACAATTCCCAAAAGATATGCTGCAATACCGATTATAGCCGCACCAACCATTCCTGAAACTGTTCCCAAAACTGAAACCGCACCGTTGGTACCCGGATCCACTTTTTGAAATGTTGTGATTAGTCTAGGTTCCTGGTCGAGTACTCCAATTTCAGAACCTAATGTATCGGCAGTCGCTGTTGCAATAGCTCCGATGAATCCTCCTACAAACGGCAGGTAATATCCTCCGAATGCAGCCATAAAACAGGCCACAACACCATTTGAAATTACGTTTTTAGAGGTTCTTCTTCCTTCAAATTCCCCTAAAGATAATTTATATTTTTTTGAAAACTTGGTTGCAAGAAGACACATTACCAAAAATAAGACAATAAGCAACAGCCAGTTTGTTCCGGCTGAAAAAATGATTACAACACCCATAAAAATCATGACTGCTGAACCGAATAAATCCAGAGATTTTCTTCTGTATGTTATGAAACCCAAAATAAATAATAGAATTACATAAACCCAATTAATCATTATTGCTTCAACCATAGTATCAACAAACCTATGTTTTTATTAAATTATGTTTAAAATTATATAAAAAGATTTAGTTAAATCCTCGTTTTAAAAAGCATGAGAAAAATGATAATTTTACCTATTTTTTGAATATCCAGAAACTGAATGAAAATTTGTGTGCTTTTAATTAAAATAACGATTAATTATATTAATTTTAATTGATTTAAATATTAAAATATTAATTGAATTTTTAATTAAATTATATGTTGAATTATAAAAAATAAAAAAGAAGTTTGGTAATATATATGTACAAGTAAAAATTATTAAATTTCTAAAAAAATAAGAAAAAATTAAGAAAAAATTATTTTCTAAATCTTCTCAATTGTGTTGATCCAATAGCTAACAATATTAACAGCAATGCCCATATAGGATTACCTGTAGCATAGGTTGAAAGTTCTATTCCTTCACTGGCTGCTGAGGCATGATGTTTATTGTGTCCACCGTCATGACCTTTTGCATAAACTTTTATTGAACCGGCATCATCACTTGAATTGTAGTTCTTATCACCAGAGTAATGCGCTTTGATAGTGTATACACCTTTAGTCAAATCTGAAACTACGAATGCTGATTTTCCATCTTTAACTGATTTAGTATATGCTTTGCCGTCAACAACGATTGTTACTTTACCGGTTGCTTTTGCCGGAACTTTAACAACAATGTTTGCATCTTGGCCTTCTGTAATGTCATCTGCACTTACTGAAACTGAAGAGGATTTTGATTTGCTTACAACAAATGAAGTTGTTGTTGTACTTGGCATGAACTTGTCATCACCCTCATAGTTGATTCTGACATTGTATTTTCCGCTTGGGAGATTTGGAACAATAATGTTAGCTTTACCATTTACAACAGTTCCATAGTATCCTACATTATTGATTGTGACCAATACACGTCCTGTAGCACCTTTTGGAACAGTTACAGTAATAGTTTCATCTTTTCCAACAACAATGTCTTTTGAAGATGCATTGATTTTAGATGCAGTTTTTGACACTTCAAATTGTGCAGTAGTAACGTTGGCTACATAGTTTTCATCACTGCCGTATTTCACAATCAGAGTTTTTCCACCATTGGACAAACCTTCAACACTGTATTTGGCTTTACCATTGATTACTGGAGAGGAATATGATTTACCGTCAATTTCCAGCGTAATATTACCGGATACGCCTTCAGGAACAGATACTGTAATCTCTACAGGTTGACCGACTTTAGCGTCAGACACTTCAACTGTCATCGGAGTTTGATATTTAGGAACTACAACAGTTGAATTGATTACATATTCTTTTCCAGTGCTGTCTGTGTAAACAACTGAAATATTATGTTTTCCAGGAGTTGCATTTTCCAAGTTAATATTTACGGTTCCATTTTCAACGCTTCCTGTTGTATTTTTACCATCAACAACAACAGTTACGTTTCCGGATGCATCTTCAGGAATAACTACTACAACACTACCATTACCACCATTATCCACTTCAACATCGGATTTTGTTTGGTTTACAATGAATTTAGTTGAATTGGTACTTGGCAAGTATTTGGAGTCGCCTTCATATTGTACGCTTACAACATATTCTCCTTTAGTCAGACCGCCAACAACAAGTTTGCCTTCACCGCCGTCAACTGCAACAGAGTAAACTCCACCATTACCTTCAGCAATAGCTAAAGCGTCAGTGTCTAAATTGAAGTCGAATTTAGCGCCGTCAATAATTACTGTTACCCTACCTGTTGCATCGCTTGGAAGAACTAATGTGATCTCTTCAAGTTCGCCTGCATTGATGTCAATAGCAGTTGGAATTACAAAGGATTCTACTTTAGATACGTTTACTGCTACCCTTGCTGAGCCTGAATCATATTTATCATCACCGGTGTAGGTTACATTTACATCATAGTTTCCGCCAGGTATACGAGGTATTTCAGCAATACCGATACCGTTGGTTACGTTTACATAGTAACCGACGCCGTCAATGTCAATCAGGATTTGACCTGTAGCATCTTGAGGCAATTCTACTTTAACAACCACATTTTCACCAACTTGAGTGTCAACTACAGATATTTCCATTTCAGGATGTACTTTATATACTGTAATGCTTGAAGTTGTGTGGTTTGGCAGGTATTTGTTATCGCCAGCATACTCAACAGCAATTGTCTTGGTTCCGTCAGTCAGTTTATCGATTGTGAATGTTGCTTTACCATCAGTAATGTTGTCTGTAGTGTATTTTACACCATCGATTTCTAATGTGACTGTTCCTTTTGCATCTTCAGGAACGTTTACAACAATTATAGCCTTATCTCCAACGCCAATGTCTTTGACATCCACGCTGATTGGAGCTTCAGCTTTAGGAGTTGTTACTTGAGCGGTTGTGGATGTGCCGTCATAGTTTTCATCACCGGAATAGATAACTTCAATATCCTGAGTGCCAGGAGTTGCATTATCTAAGTTGATAACTGCTTTGCCGTTTTCGATATGTGTTGTGTATGTGTCGTTTCCAAGTTTAACTGTCACATCACCAGTCATGTTGTTTGGAACAACAACTGCAACTGTGCCGTTTCCTTGATCGACAACTTTAATGTCATCAGGTGTAACTTTAACTTTGGATACCTCTAAAACAGTATCGTTATTTGCACTTGGCAAGTAGTTGTCATCACCGGAGTAAGCAACATCAACAGTGTAATTTCCAGCTTTAAGATCAGGTGCAACTACAATAGCCTTACCGCCAGTTACATTAGCAGTGTACGGCTTGCCGTCAACAGTGACTGTTACAGTGCCGGTAGCATCTTCAGGAACAGCAATTTCAATGATTGCCTTATCACCATAAGTAATGTTGTCAACTTTAACTGAAACATCTGAAGGAAGTTTAGCTATTTCAACAGATTTGTTTTCACTGGTTGATGAATATTTATCATCACCAGGATATCTTGCTGAAATGTCATGTTTTCCACTGGTTAAATCAGAGACATATAATTGTCCTTTACCTTCAGTAAGATTTACATAATAACCTGTGCCGTCGATATCGATTAATACAACTCCAGTAGCATCTTCAGGAGCAGTAACATCAATTATTACATCATTTCCATCATCAGTTATTTTAATTCCAACATCAGGAGTTACTTTAGATACATTAATAGTAGCTGTAGTATGGTTTGCAACATAGTTATCATCACCAGAGTAATCAACGGCAATTGTTTTAGTTCCATTAGTTAAGTTTTCAATTTCAAATATTGCTTTACCACCGGTAATGTTATCAGTAGTGTATTTTACACCATCAATCTCAATAGTTACACTACCAGCAGCATTTTCAGGGAGTTCTACAACTACAGTGGCGGTTTCACCAACTTTAATAGGATTTACACTTACAGATATTGGAGTTTGTGATTTATCAACGGATATTTTAGCAGTTGTTGAAGCATCAGCATGGTTAGCGTCACCGGAGTATGTGACATTAATGTCATGAGCTCCAGGAGTTATGTTGTCCAATGTAATTACTGCAGTGCCGTTTTCAATTGTAGCATTATAAGTTTCATCTCCAAGTGTAACTGATATTTCACCAGTTAAATCAGACGGAACAATCACAACAACAGTAGAATTGCCCAAATCAACAACTTTAATATCATCAGGTGAGACAGTTGCTTTAACTACTTCGAAACTAGTTGAGTTAGTATTTGAAGCATATTTATCATCACCATTATAAGTTACATCAATTGTGTAATTACCTGCTTTCAAGTTAGGAATAGTTAATGTTCCGTTTCCACCACTTACTGGAACTGAGTAAGATTTACCGTCAACTGTAACTGTAAGGTTTCCTGTCGCATCATCCGGAAGAGTGAATGTTATTACTTCATTTTCACCAACAGATATTGTTTGAGGAGTAATGTTTACAGTTGAGTTGTTCTTAGTTACTTTGAAGCTTGCTGTATCGGATTTGCCGGTGTAGTTTTCATCACCTAAGTAGGTTACGTTTACAGTGTAGTTATCTGCAGGCAAGGTGTCCAATACAAGTATAGCTTTTCCATCTGTTACGTTTGCATAATAATGATTATCGTTAATGTCGATTAGCACTTGGCCGGTAGCATCGCTAGGAACTTCAACAGTGATTGTTTGTTTTCCGCCGACTGTGCTGTTTGAGATTGTTACATCTACATCTGCATCGAGTTTGGTTACTTCAATGTTGAATTGTGTCCAGCTGCCAGTTAAGTTGCCATCACCTTCGTAGAATACGGTTACAGTGTGGTTTCCGCTAGCTAGGTCTTTGATTGTGAAGTTAGCAACACCATTTGACATATCTACTGTGTGATTTTCACCGTCAATGCTTATTATGGCCTTACCGCTTGCATTGGCATTGTCAATTGTAATGTTGATTACTTGAGATTCACGGATATTCATTGAATCATCTCTTTCAACAGAGACAGTTGTATTGTCTTTAACAACATCGAAGTCAGCAGTTACTGTGCGTTTGTTGTAGTTTTCATCACCGTTATAAGTTACATCAACAACGTAATTTCCAGCTTCAAGGTTATAGACATCAACAGTTGATTTGCCGTTGTAGGTTGTTGAACCTCTTGTTGCCCTCAATACATAATGTCCGTTTTCTAAAGTGAGTTCCGCTACTTCCTCTACGCCATTGATTTTGACTGTTACGTTTCCAGGAGCATTTGAAGTAATTATTATATATTCCACATCACCATAAACAATGTCTTTGACCTCAACTTTAATATTAGGATCTGCTTTGGCTACGCTTACATCAACACTAGCTGAAGTTGTGTTAACATTATCGTTTCCGTTGTAGGTTACATTGATTGTGTAGTTGCCTGCACCTAAATCAACTTCAAACTCTACTTTGCCGTTTTCTATGTCTTTGGTTTCTTCGCCATCATCATATTTAATTGTTATTGTACCTTCGCCATCAATGAATACTGTTACAGGCACTTTTTCACCGTAGGTTACGTTTTGAGCAACAATATTCATTCCAACAGCGGATTTTCCAACAGTGAAGTTGGCTGTATCAGTGATTGACAAGAATCTTCCGTCACCATTATAGGTCACTTTAACTGTTTTGTTTCCGACAGTCAATCCAGGAACGATTACACTGAATTTGCCGTCAACAACACCGACAGTCTGTTTGTATTCGCTGCCGATTTCAATTGTCACATTACCGGTTGCATCTGTAATTACTGTTATATTGACTGCTGCAACATCTCCAAGAGTGATGTTTTGAACTTCAACTTTGATTGAAGATTCTATTTTATTTACTGTGAATATATCTTGGCCGGTAGATTCATTGTATTTTTTATCACCAAGGTATTTTACTTGAACTTTGTGTGTACCATTTGTAAGGTTATCTAATTTCAATGTAGCATATTCACCGTTGATTTCAGTATAATAGTCTTTGCCATCGACAGTGATTACTACTTGACCGGTAGCACCGGCAGTTACATTTACATTTATTGTTTCAGTCTGACCAACAGTAATGTCAGACACATTGATTGTTAATTGTGATTGTAGTTTGACTACTTTGAATGTTTTGGTATCTTCAGATCCGGTGTAGTTTTCATTGCCTGCTAAAACAGCGTTGACAATGTATTCACCGGCTTCAAGACCACCTGTAATATTCACTTTATTATTATCAACAGTGTATGATTTGCCGTTGATTGTAACTGTCAAGTCAGTTGAGTTGACAGGAGTTAAACTGATTATGATACCCTCATCGACTTTGTAAACTGCATTGACATCAATTGAAATGCTGGTTGCTGCCTGAATGACTGTGAATGTTGTTGAATTTATAGCAGCAGTGTAGTTTTCATTGCCGGCCAAACTAGTAATGACAGTGTATTTACCGGCAGTGAGTTTTTCGATTATGACCTGTTTATTGTTTACTTCATAATTCTTGCCGTTAATGGTTACATTTAAAGCACCATCAGATCCGGTAGTAGTTAAATTAATAATAATAGTTTCATTGTATGCGTAAAATTCATCAACACCAATGACCACAGTTGAATTGGCTTTGTTTACATTGAATTTAGCGGTTGCAGTTGCATTGAAGTTATATCCATCAGTTGAAGTGAATTTGACTGTAGCAACTTTGCTGCTGCCTGCAGCCAATCCGGTTAAATTAACTTTAGCAACACCATTGGATACTGTGCCGTTGAAGACTTTGCTGCCAACAGTTACATTAACGATACCATTAGCATTATTTCCAACATTAATGATAGCAACAGCTTTATCCGGATAGGTCACATCATCAATAGTGACTGTGATTTCAGGAGTTACTCTTGAAACATTGAATTTGACATCATTTAATGTCAATTCATCATAATTGTCATCACCATAGAATACTACAGTAGCAGTGTAAACGCCAGCTGATAGTTTAGCGGCTTTGATTAATGATTTGACAGTGCCGTTGTATAATACATTTTCGCCAACTTTAATTGAAACATTTCCTTTAAACTCATCAGTTACATTGATGATAAACATGGTGTTTTCAGCAACTGTTACATTCAATGCAGTTACCTCACTATCTAAAGTAGCATTGTCGATAGTAAAGCTAGTGGAGTAATCATCACCAGCATAGATATCATCACCTGCAAATACTGCTACTACATTATGAGGACCGCTGGATAATCCGGAAGCATTGAATCCACCTTTGCCGTTGACTATTGCAACATTGTATGATTTTCCATCAATATCCAATTTAACGGTAGTATTGATTGTGACATTCATCTCAACAGTAATGAGTGCATCATTGCCGTAGGTTAGAGGAGTTCCAACAGTGACATTGATTTCAGTGCCAATTCCGTTAACCTCAAATTGTTTTTGACCGGATACATTGCTGTTATACTTATCATTGCCGGCGAATGTAGCAACAACAGTAATCATGTCCTTATTGACCGGAGTGTATTGGTAGACGGCCACATTCTTATTATCGACATGAACAGTGTAGTTTGCACCGTTGATTGTGAATATCACATCACCAGTAACGGTTACATTCAGGTTAGCAGTAATGTTTACAGGACTTCCAACAACAATTGTTGTAGGAACTGTAGTGTCATTGACTGTAATGCTTAAATTATTTTTAACTACATTAATTGTTTTGGTTGTAGGCAGTCCTGATGCAAGATATCCAGTGTAGTTTTCATCGCCGTCCAATATAATACCAATAACATAAGTGCCTTCAGCTTTAGGACCAAGATTTATGTCATAAATTCTACTACTTTCATAGCTGTATGTTCTGTAATACTCGCCATTGATATATATGACGAAATCGCCTGTGGAATTGTAAGTTTTAACCTTAAAGGTTACATCATCGCCAACTTTATAAGTGTCACCGCACTCTAATATTTCAAGAAGTGAGTTATTTGGATATACTATGAACTTATCACTGGAGGTTGCATTATTATTATAATCATCGCTGGAGAAGAACTTAATTGTAGCGTTCTTGTAACCCGCTGATAAACCTTTCATAACTACATTAGCAACACCACCAGATACAATTCCAGTGAATGTTTTATTGTCAACAGTAATGTTTACAATACCCTTAGCATTATTTCCAACAGTAATGATAGCAATTACATCCCTTGGATAATTTGTATCATCTATTGATGATTCAATGACCGGAGTTACTTTTGAAACAGTGAATTCAATATCATCTAATGTCAATTTGTTATAATTGCTGTCACCATAGAAGGTTACAATAGCGGTTTTTTCACCTGCAGGCAATTTGACAGTAGTGTTGATCAATGATTTGACTGTGCCATTGTACAATACGGCATCTCCAACTTTGATTGAAACGTTTCCTTTAAACTCATCAGTGACATTGATGACAAATTGAGCGTTCTCTTTGACTGTAACATTTAATCCAGTCACATCAGCAGATAATGTAGCATTACCAATTGTGAAGTCTTTAGTGTCATCATCTCCGACATACTTATTATCGCCTGCAAATACCACTTTGACGTTATGAGCGCCACTGGATAATCCGGAAGCATTGAATCCGCCTTTACCTTTGACTAAACCAACATTGTACTCTTTATCATTGTCAATTATCAATTTGACGGTAGCGTTGATATTGGCATCTAACTCTACTATAATAATTGCATCATTGCCGTAAGTTACAGGTTCTTTAACGGTTACTTTGATTTCAGTGGCGATCTTATTAACTGTTAAGGTTTCATCAGTAGAAGTGCTTTGTGTATAATAATCATTACCTGCAAATACTGCAGTAATGGTATATGTGCCATCTGCAAGATTGGTTAAAGTAAAGTTACCCTTACCGTCGACAAGACCCACTGTGTGATTATTACCATTGACTTTAACTGTGACAATTGCATTCATGCGGAGAAGCTTATTGGATTCAGTTAATAACTCAATACTGACAGTAGCATTCTCGCCAACATTAATAGAAGTCTCATCAATACTGATTGACAGGCCAGTGACGACTTTATTAGACAATAATGTTTTTACATCAGAAGTGCTGTCAGCATATTTAGCATTACCTGCAAATTCCGCTTTGATGGAATAAGTAGCATTAGCTAAATTAGTAATTGGATATTCTCCGTAACCATCTATAACAGCAACTCTATATGTCTTATCCTCACTACCAGGAGTGCTGACGGTTAAGGTCACATATCCGGTAATTTCAGGACTCATTGTAACATTAACTAAAACATCACTGCCTGCAGTTATAGGGGAATTGAAACCAACGACCACAGTGGTTGCAACTCTGTTAACAGTGAATGTTTGAGGAGCAGATACTTTACTGTTATATTCCTCATTGCCTGTGAATGTTGCAACAACAGTCAAGGTAGCATTGTTAACAGGAGTGTATTTGCATTCAGCAGCATTAGAATTAACAATGTGTATTGTGTAGTTTGCACCGTTAATGTTGAATACCACATCACCAGTGACGGATTTGTCCAAGTTAGCAGTGAAAGTAACCTCACTGCCAACATAAATATCAGCAGGAACGCTAGTAGGAGATACAGCAATAGTTAAATCATCTTTAACAACTTTAAATACAGTGCAGTTATGAGCCGCTTCATAATTAGCATCTCCAGTCAAGTTGGCAACAATAGTGTAAGTGCCTTCAGTCAAACCGGCAAGAATAGTCACTTTATTGCCTGAAACAGTATAAGGTGCGCCATTAATAGTGACAGTGACCTCACCGGTAGAGTTAATAGGAGTTAGAGTAATTTCAATACCTTCATGAGCGTTATATTCATTATTCACAGTAATTACAATAGCGGAAGTTGCCTTACCAACATTGTAAGTAGCTTCAACACCGGCAGAATTATCAGCATATTTGCTGTCATGGCCATAAGTTACGCTGACAGATTTCTGACCAGCAGAAGTTTCTGCATCTAAAACAATGGTTGCTATACCGCCAACAACTTTAGCAGTCTTACCATTGACTGTAATATTACCGTCAGCATCACTAGGCATGTAAACAGTCACAGTGGAATTGCCTCCAACAATAGTGTCTGAAGCGACTACAGTGAAATCATAAACGGATACTTTATTCACAAAGACCTTGAAATTATTATTTTGACTATCAGCGTATTTGTCATCACCAAGATATTTTACGGCAATAGGATATTCTCCATAAGTTAATCCTGTGACTAAAACAGTTGCTTTGGAATCAACAAGACCAACGCTTTGTGTTTTACCATCAACTGTGACATTGACAACGCCGGTTGCGCCGTTTGTGACAGTAATCTCGATTTTAGCTACTTCACCAACTTCAATAGTAACGTCACTTAAACTGACCTGTGAAGCGACACGTGATACAGCATATTGTTTTAAAGCAGATGAATTTGCATTGAACTTATCATTGCCAACAAATGTTGCAACAACATCTAAAGTAGTGTTGTCTGCAGGAGTGTAAGTGCAAGTAGCGGTTTTACCATTAATTGAGGCAATGTAGTTGACGCCATTAATATTGAATATGACCTCACCGATTGCAGTTTCATTTAATGTTGCAGTGAAAGTGACCGGACTGCCAACATTGATTGTACCTACATCACTTAAAGTGACTGTTAAATTATTTTTAACAACAGTGAATACTTTAAAGTTAGTGGCAGACTCATATTTACCATCACCTGCTAAATTAGCAACAATAGTGTGATTACCTTCAAGTAAATCACTGACATAAACTTTATTACCTCCGACAACATTATAAGATTTGCCATCAATAGTAACGCTAATATCAGCAGTTGAATTGACCTTGGTTAAAGTAATTTCAATAGTTTCTCCAACCTTACAAATATCTTTAACACCAATTAATATATTTGAAGAAGCTTTTACAATATTGAATACTTTAGTATCGCTGGATCCGTAATAGTTATCATTCTCAGCAATAGTGGCAACAACAGTGTATTCATCAGGAACACTGGCTGTGAAAGTAACTTGATTATTATCTACAGTGTAATCATTACCGTTGATTTTAACAGTTGCAGTACCGTTAACCTGAGTTAAAGTAATTGTTACAGTTCCGTCAATTACATATAAGCTGTTCACAGCAATTTCAACACTGGTATGGGCCTTATCAACATTGTAATGAGCAACAACACCAGACTTATCAGCATATTTACTGTCAAGAGCATAACTTACAGCAACAGTTTTTTCACCGGCAGTATCTTCCTTATTTAAAACAATTGTTGCTTTACCACCGTTAACCTTAGCAGTCTTACCATTGATTGTAATATTACCGTTAGCATCACTAGGTAGGTAAACAGTTACAGTAGATTTACCTCCGACAACAGTATCTGAAGCAATGACAGTGAAAGCATAGTTAGATATTTTATTTACATAAATACTGTGAGCAGTATTTTCGCTTGCAGAGTGTTTATCGTCACCACCATATTTTACAGTGATTGAATAAGTGCCGTTTCTCAGGTTAGGGACATAAACAGTTGCTTTGGAATTAATAAGACCAATACTTCTGGTTATTCCATTTACAGTCACATTTACAATTCCTGTAGCACCATCTGTCACAGTGATTAAGATTGTAGCAACATCACCATCCTCGATAGTGACATCACTTAGGCTGACAGTAGTGGTTGCTTTACTAACAACTAACTGTTTAATTGAAGAGGAGCTGCCTGTGTAGTTTTCATTTCCAGCAAATTCCACTTTAACATCATAATTACCATTCATTAATCCGTAAACAATTTGTGATCCATTACCTTTTGTTAAATCAACATTAAATGTTTGGTCACCAACTGTTAAAATGGCAACACCATCAATCTCTTGACCCATTGATACATTGAACAGTACACCTTCACCGGCAGGAGCAGGTGTTGTGAATTTAACGTCAATAGTGGATTCGTTTCTGTCAACAGTGAATACTTTTGTTTTGGAATCGTATTTATACTGAACATCACCAGGATAAACAGCAGTGACTAAATGCAATCCACCAGATAAGTTGTTTAAGCTTAAAGTTACAATACCTTGATTAGGTTTTCTGGAGTATGAAACCCCATCAATTGTAATAGTGACATTCTCGGTAACATCAGGAAGTAATGTCACTGTAATTGTAGTGTATTTACCATAAGTATCATTGTCAACATCTAAACTCATTGAACCTTCGCCCTGACTAACTTTAAATATGTTGGAGTTATTTTCTTTAGGACCATACTTGTCATCACCACGATAAGTAACATTTACTTCATGGTCTCCAACAGATAAACCACCAACTATTACTGTAGCAAAACCATTTGTCATTGTAATTGCACTATTTGGTTGCTCATTTCCATCAACTTTTACAACCAATTTAGTAATATCTGCATCAGCAGGTAAAACAATAAGGATAGTTTCATCATCTCCCAAGTTGATATCACTTACATATACATCTAAATCATAATTTGAAACTTTATTAACTACCAATTGAGCAGTTTTATTTGAACTAAGGTATTTCTTATCACCTGCAAAGGTGACATTTACATCATAAGTACCGTTATTAGCAAATCCGAAGAGGTCATATTTACCGACACCATTTATAACAACAACATTATAAGTTCTATTATAAGTTGCATTACCTACAGTTAAAGCAACAGTTGCATTGATTGAAGGAGCCATGGTAATTGTTACAGTTGAACTTTCACCAAGAGTTATAGGACTGTCTACAACAACACCAATTTCGACAGCGTGTTTACTTACATTAAATGATGCCTCATTAGATTCATTTGCCAAGTATTTATCATCACCATAATAACTTGCTTTAATATTGTATGTAATATTTTCTAAATCTTTTAAATCAAGTGTAGCGACACCATTATTAATATGCGCAATATAATTAGCATTATTAACTGAGATAATTACATCTCCAGTAGCATCAGTGACATTTAATGTTACAGTTACTGTTCTATCGTCACCAACATGAGCGTTACTGCCAACATCAACAGTTAAATTAATAGTATTTTTAACAACATTGAATACTTTGGAATTAGCAGCTGAACCATAATTGGTATCTTCTGCTAAACGAGCAATAATGGTGTAAGTACCTTCATCCAAACCAGCAGGAATTGTTACTTTATTATTATCAACAGTTTGAGTCACATCATTAATAGTAACAGTGACAGCACCTTGAGAACCATGAGGAGTTAAGGTAATTTCAATTTCCTGACCGACTTTATACTCATCATTCACAGTAATGTCAATGCTTGAGGAAGCTTGATTTACTGTGAAACTTTCACTGATACCAACGTTATTATTATAATTATCAGTAGAGGTGAAATTAATGACAGCAACTTTTGTACCTGCATCCAATCCGGTTAAATCAACACTACCAATACCTTTTGATACAGATCCTGTAAATTCTTGAGTACCAATAGTAACTTTAACAGTACCATTAGCTTTATTATCTACAGTAATTTGAGCAACAGCTTTATTAGGATAAGTCACATCTGCAATATTTACATTAATAGTAGGATTGACTCTTGAAACAGTAAAATCAACAGTTAAAGTTTTTTCGTTGTAATTGTCATCTCCATAGAATTTTACTTCAGCATGGTAGTCGCCTGCAGGCAATTTACTTATTTGAACTATAGTTTTAACAACATCATCATATTTTACATCGCTGATTTTGATAGTCATGTTGCCTGTGAAGTCACTGTTTATAGAGTTAATGATGAAAGTAGGATTATCTTCAACAGTTACATCTATTGCAGTCATATCAACTGTTAATTCTGCTGGGGTTACTTTGAATGTAGTTAAATTATCGTTTGTTGAATATACATGATCACCATTATAATGCACAGTTACAGTGTAATCGTTTACAGTTAATCCGGATATATGGAATGTTGCTTTACCTGCATTATCAAGTTCATCCATATATGTATTGCCGTTTATTTCAATTTTAACAGAACCTGTTTGTCCTGCACCAGCTTGAACAAGGATTTCAACAGGGCTTCCATATGGAGTATTTGCAACAGTAACATTTACTAAGGATGGTAATCTGTCAACAGTAAATGATGCTCTTACATCAGCCTTAGTATAATTTTTATCACCATTATATGTGGCTGTAACAACATTTTCTCCATAGTCTAATTTACCCACCAAAGTAGCATCTCCATTTGTAAGGTCTACAGTATATTCGTCACTGCCTATGGTGAATGTTACATCACCTGTTGTTTTTCCAGTGACATGTGCAATTATATCTTTGCCGTTTTGTGTTAATGTGATTGTAGGAGTTGCTTTAGGAATTTCAGGGAAGAATTTTTTGGTTTTGTTGGAGTAGTTTGCATCACCGGCATAGCTTACGGTTGCATTGTGTTTACCTGCTGAAAGGTTGTTCAGGGTCAAAGTAGCCTTGCCCGCATTGATAGATGCGTTATACTTGACACCATCAATGTTAAAGGTTAAGTTGCCTTTAATGCCAAGAGGTATGTTGCTTATGCTGAAAGTAGTGTCTTCACCATATGGTTTATAGTTACCGATTATGGTCATGTCCCAATTGCTATATTGGCTTACTTTGAATTTTGTATTATTATTATCGCCAGGAGCATAATTGGAGTCACCGTTATAAGTTACATTTACAACATATTCTCCACCACCCAATCCTTTTATAACAAGCTCGGTAGAACCATCTTTAAC
This sequence comes from Methanobrevibacter sp., assembly GCF_017427765.1. Classification (GTDB taxonomy): domain Archaea; phylum Methanobacteriota; class Methanobacteria; order Methanobacteriales; family Methanobacteriaceae; genus Methanocatella. Next base: position 76,708 of record NZ_JAFRSC010000027.1, read on the forward strand.
ATCAATAGTTCCCTTATTGGTTCCGTTAACATAAATTGTCACATTTCCTGTAGCATCGGTTGGAACTTTTACTCTGATTACAGCATTGTCTCCGTATGTGATGTTATCAACTTTTACATCAAATACATAGCTGGTTTGTTTATTTACAGTGAATGTAATCTTGGTTGAGTTTTTAGCGAAGAAATCATCACCCATATATTCCACAGGTATGTCTGTGTAGGTGCCGCTGACCAAATTAGGAATATTGAATTGTACTTGTCCATTTTCAATCTCTTCAATGTATTTTTTGCCGTTGATTGTTATTTTCACAAATCCAGAAACATCTTTGCCAACATCAATTGAAGGTGTTAGGACCACTTTAACTACTTCATCATCTCCAACAGTGATTGTAGTGTTTGCAGTTGTCTGCATGGTAGTATTGAGCTTTTTCACATTGAATGTTGTGAAGTTAAGATTATATTCATAGTAAGTACCATTGTTAAACATTACTGACATTGTATATGTACCAGTCTGATTTATTATGTCCTTGTAAGCATCATAGGAAATGCGGGTTACATTAGTACCGTTAGCAGCTAGTTTAATTTTAGTAGCCACTTCCTTACCGTTTATTCTTAGAATAAGGAATCCATTTTCAGTGTTGTAAGCAGTGGAATTTACGTTACATATTAGAGTTTCACCATAGTAGATGTCTGCAACTTCAATCATGAGCTCAATTGGGTGAGATTCCAGAATCAATGTCATTTGAGCTTCACTTCCAAAGTGATAATCATCACCGGCATATGTTGCAGTTACTGTGTAGGTTCCGATATGCATGTGATTTTTAACAAGTTCTGAAATAATCTTATCCCACTGATCAGGACATCCTGCAATAGTAGTTACATTTAATACGACTCCTTCCTTGGATTCAAATCTGAATGTTATCTCCTGACCATTGACTGTGAAATTACTTAAGTATTTAGTTTGCATTGTAGCAGTAAATGTAATGTCTTCATGTTCAACAGAACTGTTGGTCAGAGTCATGTTGGTAGGCATTTTGACATATATTGTTCCAGGTCTCATGGTACAGTTTGGCAATCCGTTGTCTTTTCCATAGATTACAAATTTATTTTGGAAGTAGAGATTGGTGTCATACCTGTTATAACTCATATTATATAGTACGCTTTCACCTTGGAGATTGTTATATGTACCTAATGAGGATACTGAAATGATTGTATTCAGATTGTCATCTGTAATGTTTGCCCAGAATGAGAATGAACTATTCCATTCTTTTTCAAGGGATTGGTTACTGAAGATATCCATATAAGTTTGAGTCTTGATTGTTCCGTTATTGAATATCACATAATCAAAGTTATTCTTTTCAAGATATAATGTACCGTCGTTCCATACTGCATAAAGTACCGGATTGAGTGTGGAATCATAGTCTTTTTCAAGGAAAGTCATGTTTTTATTTGGATTTGGACCGGTGATATTGTTTTTAGTCAGGTATGCGGTTGCGTTTTTATATACCCAAATTGCGTCATAACCTTTAAATGTGCTGTTGAATACGGTTGAGTTTCCATCGTGGAAGTAGATTGATCCACCCCAATCGTCTTGAGCACTGCAGTCTGCAAACTTGCTGCTGTCGACAGTTACATTACCGTTAACATAGATTGCACCACCGTTACCTGTTGGAGCGGAAGCTGTATCGAATATTGAATTTTTAACTGCAATGTTGGTTGTGTCATTCAGGAATATTGCACCACCATGACCGTCTGCTCTGGTTTTGGTGAAGTTGCTTGAGTCAATAGTTACATTATCTGAATTAATCCATGAGATTGCACCACCGTTACCAAATGCAAATTCATTGTAGGATGATATGTTGCTTACAACTGAATCGTTAGTGTTTATTGCGGAAATTGCTCCACCGTTTGCACTTGATCTGATGTTGTCGAATTTTGAATTTGAAATGTTTACAAGAGTTGAATTTATTAAGTATAATCCTCCACCTTCACCGTAGAGTTGATTTGATGCATCAACATGACCTGAACCGGTAGTGTATCCAACAATAATATTGTCGATTGTAAGATTATTTACATTTTCAACTGAAACTGCTCCACCGTGTCTTGAAGCAAAGGAATATGTGAAGTTTGAATCAATAATTGTAGCATTATCAGCATGCAGTGAAATTGAACCACCGCTTCCTAATGCACCGGATGACTCGAATGTTGTATTGACGACATAGAAGTTGACTGAATTTTCATCAACGTATACACTACCACCATTCAATGCAAATGAACTTATAAATATAGTATCTGAAATGGTACCATTAGTACCAATCCAGTCGATAGCTCCACCACGACCTGTTGTCAAGTTAACTACCTGATTGTTTTTAAATGTTGAATTGCGCACAGTACAGTTGTCACTATCATAAGCTACATAGATAGCACCACCGCTTTGCCATGCAACATTGTCAGAGAAGGTGTAGTTGTTGATGTTGATGTTATCCACACCTAACCATGCAAGAGCCGCACCGGATATTGTAGCTGTGTTTGCAATGAATGTGTTGTTTACACCAAATCCTGATGTAGCATCGGCTTCCCTACATAAAGCTGCACCATATTTAGCTGTGTTGTACTCAAACAGAGTATTGAAAAGACCCATGTTTGAAGAGTTACAGTCTATAGCACCACCGTTTTCAGTTGCAGTGTTGCTTGTAAATATTACATCGGATATTAAACTTTGACTTGAGACACCGTTCAAGTAGATTGCACCACCATAAAGCGCATTGTTTCTTGTGAAGTTAGTGTATTTTACCTCACCTGCATATGCAAGCCAGTCAATAGCACCACCATGGTCTCCTGCAGTGTTATCTTCAAATACGGAGTAGTATACTTTATTAGTGGTTCCTTCACCACCTACATACACTGCACCACCATGCTGACCGGCAGTGTTAAAGTAGAAACGGGTGTCATTTAAAGTAACACCGGATCCTGTAATTTCAATAGCACCACCCATATTGACCGCATTGTTTCTTGTGAAAGTTACATTGGTAATGTTTGTATTACCAGAGGAATTACCTGCAAATATTGCACCACCATAGTAAGCATTGTTGTTTGTGAAATTGGAGTTGACAATAGTAGCATTGTCTCCAACAATATCAATAGCACCACCGTGACCACCGGTACCATTGGTAATGTTGTTTCCTCTAAATACGGAATGATTGATTATACAATTGTCACTATCATCTGAGATGTAAATAGCACCACCGCTATGGTCTGCAGTGTTTTCATAGAAGTAGTAATAATTGATGTTAATGTTATCAACACCCATCCAAGCAAGAGCCGCACCTGCAATTCCTGCATGGTTTGCGATGAAAGTGTTGTTGGTACCATGACCGCTGGTTGCACCGGATTCTCTGCATAAAGCAGCACCATACTCACCAGCATAGTTGGATTCGAATGTGAGGTTGTAGATACCGATATTTGATGCGTTACATTCTATAGCACCACCGTTTTTGGTAGCATTATTGAATTTGAATGTTGAATTAACAATAATGGTATTATTGGAGACACCATTCAAGTAGATAGCACCACCATAAGTAGCTCTGTTATTTGTGAAGTTGGATTCGAAAATTTCACCTTCGTATGCTCTCCAGTAAATGGCTCCACCACGATCTGTCGCATTATTTCCTTCAAAAATGGAAGTGTGTATCTTATTGGCTGTACCGACACCACCTACATACACTGCACTACCATTAATAGCGAGGTTATTATAGAATTCAGAATCATCAACATGTACTGCAGAAGCACGTAAGTAAATAGCACCACCATTTTCTTTAGCAATATTATCTTTAAATATAGTTCCATTTATAATAGTATTACCACTTGCAGCACCTGCATAAAATGCTCCACCTAATTTAGCAGTGTTGTTAGTGAAGTTAGAGTTTATGATTGTAGCATTAGAACCTATGCAGGTAACAGCTCCTCCAAGACCTAATAAATCACTAGGATAATAACCATCAGCATAGTAATATACGGTAGAATCTCCTTCCATAACTATTTGACCAATTAAATCAGGACTAGGAGCTACTGAAACTCCATAATACATTGGAGTTCCATCCCATGCAGTCCAACTAAATTCATCATTCCAATCATCAGTCACATTAGTTACATAGTTATTTTCGAAGTTACAATCAATAATTGAACAGTTATGACTATCTGCACCTACATAAATAGCTCCACCACCAATATCTGCGGAGTTATTAATGAAAGTGTAATTTCTTATGGTAATATTCACTGAATCCATCCATCCAAGAGCTGCACCTGCAACATATGCATGGTTGTTTATGAAAGTAACATTTTCACCGAAACCACCTTTAGCATTGACTTCCCTACATAATGCAGCACCGAATTGAGCAGTATTGGAATCGAATATAGTATGAGTTAAATTCATTCTAGTTGCATTAGAGTCAATTGCTCCACCATAGTATTTAGCAGAGTTATTTGTGAAGATACAGTGTGAAATTGAACTGTTATCTGATTTTCCACCTAAATATATTCCGCCACCATAATCAGCACAATTACTGGTAAAGTTGGAATAAGTAATATTACCTGAAGATGCAACCCAATTAATTGCACCACCCATACCGTCTTTAGCTTTGTTTCCTACGAAAACGGATGCATTTATATTATTTGTAGTACCCTGACCGCCAACATATACTGCACCACCAGTAGTAGCATTGTTATAATAGAACTTAGATTCTGAAATATAAACAGCAGAAGCTTCTATACCAATAGCTCCTCCTTCAGCAACAGCAATGTTTTCACGGAATGTGGAGTTTGTTACGTTAATCTTTTTAGAACCGAAACCGACGTATACTGCACCACCGTGATATGCACTGTTTCTAGTGAAAGTGGAATTTAGAACTAGACCCTCTTCGGAATACCATTCAATAGCACCACCATGACCGCCAGTATCATTTACTACTTTATTATTGTCAAAGATACAGTTGACTATTTCACAGTTAGCACTGCCTTCACCAACAAATATTGCTCCACCACTATTGCCTGCAACATTGTCATAGAAGTAATATGTATCAATATGTATTTTATTAGCATTAATCCATGCAAGAGCTGATCCGTTAGTCAAAGCAACGTTTGAGCGGAATGTGTTGTTGAATCCGTGTCCGCCGGTTGCATTGATTTCCCTACATAAAGCAGCACCGGTATCAGCGTAGTTAGTTGTAAATGTAGTATCGTAGAGTCCCATGTTAGAAGCATTACAATCTATAGCACCACCATTATAAATAGCACTATTTTTCTCAAATGTAGTATTAATAATTATACAATCTGGAGCAGTGGAATTGTAATATATTCCTCCACCATAACTTGCAGTGTTGTTTTCAAATAGACAATTATCTAAAGTACCGTTTCCTCCAGCCCAGAATATGGCTCCTCCTTTATCAATATCATCACCATACTTACCGCTGGCATTACCATTTACAAAGTTTACATTAACAAAGGTAATGTTGGAAGCAGTTATGTTAAATATTCTGGAGAATCCTCTTGCATCAAGAGTCCAACCATTACCATAAATTATTAATGGTTTATCAATGAAATCTGCAGTAAGATTCATACATGACCAATCATATCTTTTATTGAAATCATCACGAGTAAATCTGTAGGATTTAGTTAAGTTGATTACATAGACATCTGTCTTATCTTTTTGTTGAGTAATGTTACCCATAATTGCATATTGAAGAATTTGGAAATCACCAATTGTATCACCATATGCAGTTAGATTTTGAAGTGAAGTCTCCTTATACATATAGTTACCATCATAAAATCCGACGGTTATATTATACGTTTCACCAATCTTTAGACCCTCATCAATGTCGACATAGACAAAGTCATAGACTTCGTTATAATGGCTTACAATATTACTTGGGTCTACAACAATCTGTTTAAAGAAAGTTTCGTTGGTAATATTTACAATCAATTTAAGTGAGTCAGTATCAACATCACCCGGTTTTGATAGGATAACTGTAATTACTGGAGCCTGACGGTCTGAAACATTTCTAATTAATAACTCATAGTCAGTATTATCCAGGAATAATGAAGTTACAATGAAGTGAGTTGAGGACTCGGTTGCACAAAGGTCAGTTCTTTTTGAAACAGGATCGATATGTCCAAGAGTATCAAAATTATTGTAATCCCTGTACTTATGTTCATTAATTATGTATAAAACAGCACCACCGTTATAGATAGCTGTGTTTTTAATAAATGTATTGTTATTAATTATGAGGTTTGCGGATTTCCAACCTCCGTTATATACTGCCCCACCATTGGCAGCATGTGAATTTTTAAATGTTGTGTCAATAATATTTATGTTTGATATATCCTTGTGATGGACATAAACAGATCCACCGTTACCGGTCGCATTGTTTCCATCGAAAATACAGGATTGTATTTGCTGATTTGAATTGTTTATATAAATTGCACCACCATCAATCGCATAATTACTTGTGAAATTACAGCTGGTGATGGATCTTTCTTTTTTAAATCCTGAATAGATTGCACCACCATAATCAGCATGGTTTTTATCGAAGGATGAAGATGATATGGAAATCTCATAGTCATAATTATCCGGTTCAAAAATGGCTCCTCCTCTTTGAGCGCTGTTATTTGTGAAGTTATTATTTTTAATGGTTGCCTCATCTTGGCCAACATAAATTGCACCGCCTTCAACAGCAGTATTTCCGGTGAAATTATTATTTTGAACTGTTACACTTTTTGAAGGAATGTAAATAGCTCCACCATGATTTGCAGAGTTATTAATGAATACCATTTTCTCTATTGTAGCCCCTCCATAAGACCAGTATAAAGCACCACCTTTGTCTCCAGCAAGGTTATTTATGAAAGTTAAATTAATGTATGAGACAATATTGCTAGCGGCATATAAACCACCACCATCTTGACTTGCATAACTGTCTGAAATTGTACAATTGTTGAGTATAATGTTTTTCTGAGCCCATATACTTCCACCAATACCACCCACATTACCTTCATCTTTGAATGAAGCATTGTTACCAGTGAAGTTACAGTCATTAAAGTAAATATGATTTCCAGCAGGAGATATAAGAGTAACGGCTCCACCCTGATTTGCAGTATTGTTTATAAATGTAACATTTTTAATTAAAATATAATCACATTCTTTAACTTGAAGAGCTCCACCACCATTGTTGTTTGTATATTTTCCTGCTTTAGCAGTGTTATTTATAAATGTAGTGTTAACAAGAATAATATTGTACTCTGCAAGATGTTTTCCATCCCTAACTGACAAGTATACTGCACCGGCCTCTTTAGCAGACCAACAATTTTCAAAGACACAATTACTGATAGTATAATTATCTTTAGCCCTTAAGAAAAGAGCTCCTCCTTGAATCCAACGAGCAGTTGTACCAACAAGATTGGTACTTGTAATATAGTTTCCATCAAAAGTACAGTGGTCAATTATACCATGTGAACTTTTATCCCATAAAACAGCTCCCCCATCTGCTTTATCAGTAGCCTGAACGGTATTGTTAATGAATTTAGAATCCCTAATATCACTGTAAGCTCCATTTTCTGAGTAGTAGATAGCTCCACCACCTCTAGTACCTGAACTTCCTCCAGCTTTTGCAGTATTGTTTATGAATATACATCCAAGAATATCGTTATCATTAGCACCGGAACCATCATTATTAGTACCTGACCAGAAAATAGCTCCACCGTTATGTTGTGCTAAATTATTTGTGAAGTTTGAATAGGATATATCGGAATATGATCCTTTAGAGTAGATTGCACCACCTTCAGCAGAAACTGCTGAATCAAATACTGATTCGGTAATATTAGCATAGTTACCTGCAATGTAAATTGCACCACCTTGATTATCCTTAGTATAAGTGGTTACACCTTTTCTTGCAAATGTTTTATTAAATGTAGAATTGATTATAGATGCGTATGCACCTTCAATATATATGGAACCTCCCTTATTAGTAGCATTGTTCATGGCAAATTTAGAATCTTTAACTGTAGCATGTACTGCCTTAATATATACTGCACCACCATTTGAAGATGAAGAAGAGGTTTGCATTATAGTCGAATTAATTATTTTAGAGTAATCACCGTTAAGATAAATTGCACCACCTTCATTAATGGCCTGTGAACGGGAGATTGAAGAACCATTAATTACTGTGTTTACACCATCCACATAAATAGCTCCTCCCTGACCATTAGGAGCCATAGTGGTATTAGATTTAATTCCAGAGATAGTGGTATTCACACCACCGACATAAATTGCACCACCGTTTCCTGTAAGGGCGATGTCAATAGTGAAGTTACTGTCCTTAATATTTGCTAAATTACCTTCAACATAAATTGCACCACCATTGTTTGTAGCATTATTCATGCCAAATGCTGATTTTTCAATGGTTGCATCAGTACCGTTTACATAAATTGCTCCACCGCTTGTATCAGCAGAACTCATTTTAAGTGATGAACCGTTAATTACTGCGTTAGGACCATCAATATAGATAATTCCACCAATACGTGCATGGGACTGTGTGAAATTACAGTCATTAATATGGGTATTGTTACCATGTACGTAAATAGCTCCACCTGCCTGTGAAACATTGGTTTTTGTGAATACTGATTTTTCAATGGTTGCATCAGCACCGTTTACATAAATTGCTCCACCATCTACATAACGAACTGCACTAGTGCTGTCCTTACCACCTATACATTGTGCGAAGTAAGACTCTGAAATGTTTGCATTAGCACCTAAAATGTAGATTGCACCACCTGATGATGTTGTGGAGTTGGTCATTGTAATATTGGATTTTAAAATAGTAGCATTTTCACCAGCGATATATATTGCTCCTCCTGCAACAGCAAAACTGCGTTTTGTGGAAATATAATTAATTGTCACATTATGACCTTGGACGTAAATAATTCCTCCTTCTTTACCATTGGCCATGTCGAAAGTACAATTTATTATATTTGAATTATTACCGAATACATAAATTGAACCTCCACCGGTGGTATATGCTTTGCCTTGTTCGACTACAGTGTGGGAAACATTATTTCTTTCAAAGTGAGACTCTGAAATAGTAACATTGTTACCGGTAGCAAATATTGCTCCTCCTGCAATTAAAGCGCCTGATTGAATGAAAGTGGATTTGGTGATTGTAACATTATTACCGTTAAGGGAGATTGTACCACCGTTTGAGTGTGAGCCGTTAAGGCTTATTCCCTTATTATCGAAACAGGTAATGTTATATACATAACCATGGTCTCCTTTCCATATGATTGCACCACCGTCGTCTCCGGCAAGGTTGTGTTCGAAAGTGGAATTATATATTTCACAGTTTAATCCTTCTACATATAATGCTCCACCGTCTTCGGTTGCATTACAGTTTGTAAAAGTACAGTTATTGAGTGTAGTACGGTCACCTACAATTTCAATTGCTCCTGCATTATTTGGAGCGGAACATCTGTCAAACAAGGTGTTGGTAATGTTTACATCATCACCTGCTAAGAATATTGCACCACCATCAGTTTTACTGATGTTTGCTCCTTCAGTTACATTTGCAAATGACCTTCCTAAAATGAATTTAGAATCTTGAATTGTAATGTTTGAACCGACAAGACAGATTGTACCTCCTCTAGTTGATGAATTGAATCTGCCTAATCCGGTATTGTTAGTGAATGTTGTGTTATAAATGGAACAGTAATCTGCACCGTGGTCGAAGTTAATAGCACCACCGTCATCATAAACTGTGTTGTTTTCAAAGTCACAGTTCCTGATAGTGTTGTTGGTGGAACCTTGATCAAAGTTAATAGCACCACCATTACGGCGACCGAGGTTGTTGTAGAATTTGGAGTCTAAAATTTTACAGTTGGTTGCATTTACGTCAAATGCAATAGCACCACCATGACCTGTAAGGTCATAATCGACTTTGGTATCATCGTTTGATTCATTTCTTTCCTGAGTGTAATTTGCCCAGGTGTTGTTTGCAGTTCCTTTTGCATAGTTGTTAATGAATTTACATAATTCAAATGTTGCATTATCATTATCTTGTAAGAACACTGCTCCACCACGACCGACTGAAGTACAGTTGGTGAATGTTGCATTGTAAATGTATAAATGATCACCGGTAATCATGATTGCACCGGCATCTCCACCGGTTGTATTTGTATCCCAATGGCTTGAATCCCAACCAGCATATTTTACTTTTCCGTCTTTACTGGTTAGTAATGAACCACCATAGTTAGTGGCATTTATAATAGTAATGTTTTTCATTTCACCGTAATCACCGTCATAGTAAATAGCACCAGCTGAACGTGCTGCACGAGTATTGTTGAAAATACAGTTGTAGATTTTACCGTAGTTAGCTCCTGCCAACCAGTCTACTCCCCCACCGTTTGTTCCTGAAGTACAGTTTGTGAAGTTACATAAGTTATAGGTTATATTGTCAGAACCGGTCATGTATGCTCCACCACCACGACGGGCAGAGTTGGAATCAACAAATGAACAGTTGTATACTAAACCTATATTTCCATTCCAAAGAATAGTACCTCCGTCTCCACCGAAGTATTGGTCAATACCCCAGTCAACAGGGGAGATGATAGATTCTGAAAGTGTGATATTTATCTCATCTAATTTTTTGAAATCTGTTCCGAGATATACATAAGATTCAAAGTGATTTATATCAGATGATAAAGATTGATTAATTACATATAATTTACCAGTTTGAGGTGTATCAATCAATTCATTTATGTTAATTTTTCCAGCATTTGTAACATTTATGATTATAACATCACCCATTGTTATGGCATAAGTGTATTCCCATGCTGTACCGGTTGCTCTGTTGTTGGTAAATCTTGAGTTTTTAATTGTACCATTTTGACCGTGCCAGAAGATTGCACCACCATTACGGTGAGCAGTGTTATTAATAAAAGTACCATTATCTATTGAACCGTCTTCAGCACCATCATGCCAGTCAATAGCACCACCATTGGTACCTGCAACGTTGTTTTCAAAGTAAACATTCCAGAAGGTAGTATTTTTATTACCATGACTACAACAGTCTAGGTATACCGCACCACCACGGCCACCCTCAATGTAATCATCATTCTTAATAGCTTCATTTTCAATGAATCTGCAGTTATCAACATCACCGTTAATACCTGCCCAGTAGATTGCACCACCATCACCAATATTACCATAACTACCAGGACGGACACCTTTAGCAGTGTTATTTGTGAAGTTAGAATATGTTATATTACCATCATGACCTCTCCAGTATATTGCACCACCATTAGAGTTTGCAATATTGTGGTTGAATGTGGAATTAATTACCTTACCGTTATGTGCTCCTTCGTGCCAGTCGATAGCACCACCATTAGTACCTGCAATATTCCTTGTAAAGTTACAGTTACTGAATGTGGTATTGGTACAGTTATCAGTTGCACTACCTTGGAGATATATAGCACCTCCACGACCACCGGAATTAGTAGCCTCATTGTACTTGGCCTCATTACTGATGAATCTACAATCATCTACAGTACCATTAGGACCAGTCCACATTACAGCACCACCATAACCGCCATAAGTCATATCACCATAAGTATCTAAAGCCTCTTTAATACCTAAAGCTGTGTTATTGGTAAAGTTGGAATGTTTGATTTCACCACCAATACCAGACCAAAATACAGCACCACCAGACCTATTAGCAATATTATCCTCAAATACGGAATTTAGTATATGACCATTTCTAGCACCATGATACCAATCAATAGCACCACCATTAACACCAGCAACATTACTTATAAAAGTACATGTATCAAATCTAGTATTATTACAAAGACCTTCACTACTACCTTGAAGGTATACTGCACCACCTTTATTAGATGCATCATTAGTAGTGAAAGTACAGTTATATACAGTACCATCTGAACCTACCCACATGATAGCTCCACCATTACCTCCATAGGTCATAGTACCATAAGAGTCTTTATCCTCAAATATACCTAAAGCTGTATTGTTGGTAAAGTTGGAATGTTTAATATTACCTATAGTACCGAACCAGTATATTGCTCCACCACTACGGTTAGCAGTATTATTGGTGAATGTGGAGTTAAGTACATAACCATAATGAGCACCTTTAACCCAATAGAGTGCACCACCATTAGAACCAGCAGTATTGTCAATAAATGTACAAAGTTCATACTTGGTATTATTATTAGTAGGGTCAGTAGTAGTATTAGATAAGAAAGAGGCACCACCATAGAGTCTAGCAGTATTGCCGATGAAAGTAGTGTTATATACATAACTGTCATGAGCTCTAACTACTATTCCACCACCATTACCAGGATAGTAAGGTGTAGTACCAGCCACATTAAATAATCCCCTAGCTTCATTATACTTAAAGGTAGAGTTATACATTTTGAAATTAGTACTTTGCATACCTACTGCTCCAGCAGAACCGTTAGCAGTATTATGCTCAAAAGTACAGTTTATAATAGTACAATTAGTGAAACCATCCTTACTTGCAATAGCTCCACCATTCAAACCAGCATAGTTATCAACAAATGTAGAATGACTGATTTTTACATTATTAGCATCAACTATAAATACTGCAGCACCTGCACCAATACCATCATTACCATTGTTTACAGCACGATTACCGCTGAAGTAGGAATTGGTGATTGTACTGCCACTGCCTTTGATGAATACTCCGGCACCATTACCGTATGTTGCAGTGTTGTCTGTGAAATTACAGTTATCAATATGAACTTCACCATTTGCAAATATAGACCCTCCGTGACCTGTTTGATCACCATTTGGCAAAATAGTTGAATTAGCATTAACAAATGTAATTCCTTTCAGTGTTACATTAGCGCCCGGTGCAATAAAGAATATTCTGGACATGTAATTTCCATCAATGATTACATTACCGTTACCATTAATGGTTTTAGTACCAGTTATTTTAACACCAGTTTTAAGTCCGCTATCTGTAGCATCATTATATGTATAGTTCTTAATCAGAGTAATATCTGATCCTCCGTCTACAATGCCCTGTAAGTCAGTAAATGAACCTTCATTCGCATTTCCTACCAGGTCATTTGATTCGGAGTTAGGAAGTGCGTATGAAGAGACATCATTATCAACTGACAAAACAGTACTGTCAGTGCTATTTGATCCGCTGTCAGCAGCAGTTACTGCCTGCAGTGAGAAAATAACACATATCAATAATATTATTGTCAATATCTCTTTTCTATTCATAATACACCCCCTCCAGTTTATAACACATGTTAATTAATTTAACATGACATGGAGAGTCTATCGTGATATCTATTTAAGTATTTACTCATATATAAGGTTTACTTTTAACAAATTTGTTAAAATAATTAAAATCATTTCATAAATAGATAAAATAAATAAACAATTGTTTAATCAAATGAATTTGTACCTAATCACTTTTTAAACACATTTCTTTATACTAAAAATTATTAATTTAGGAATACCTAAAAATAAACAAAAGAAACAATATCCGAATAATATTAAAAACGATTTAACCACCCAATCATACTTTAGAACATATTTTCTAAAAATTAGAATAAAATAAACATTGTTTAATTATAATGTTAAAATTGAATACAAAATGTATAAAATAATGAAAAATTATATCTAAAAAAATAAGAATTAAACAAAATATTAAATGTTGTAATCGATGCAAACAAGTTAATTTTTAAGTAATAACATTATAATCATTTACTACAAAGCAACATTAACTATCAGCAACTATACATTTACAAAAAAATGTTTCAATATATAAAAACAAAATTTAATTTGAAAAACATCACAGGATTAATTTACAGCCAAAATAAAATATTTATGAATTTTTTTTATAAAAATAACGAAAAATTAGCAAATATATCTATAAAAATTTTCATATTTTTATTATCCGATGTGAAATTACTTCGATAACGATTATAAAATTGTTGCATCGAAAAATCTCTTTGGGACTGGGAATTAAACTTGAAATTTCAGGCAAAAAAACAATGCCTCCAATAATTTTTTCATATCAAATATATTAAAATATACAATAGATTCCATATCCAATCAAAAATAAAAAAATATACATGAAAAAACACTCGATTCTGATAACTACCCCTATATTAGATAGTTATAAATAACCCTAAAAAAATAAAAAAATGGAAGATTATTTTTTTAATCTCCTAATTTGGGAAACTCCAACTGACAATATAATAATCAACAGGATCAGTATCGGATTTCCTGTTGCATATTCAGACAAAACAATTCCCTCACCAGAGTGATTGTCACCACCATTAGAACCGTTGCCATCCACATCAATTGTAGTAACAGTTTCATTGCCGGAGTAATTTTTATCTCCAGAATAAATCACTTTAACTGTATGTTTACCTTTAGATAATCCCGGAATATGGAATACTGCTTTACCATTGACTACAGGAGCAGTGTATTTTTTACCTTCAACAATTATTGTTACAGTTCCTGTAGCATCCTTTGGAAGATTTACAACAACACTTGCGTCATCACCTACTTCAATATTATCGCCTTTAGCTGAAATAGGAGTGCTTGTCCTGACATCAATTGTAGTGACTGTTTCATTGGTAGGATAGTTTTCATCTCCGGAATATATGACATCAACCATATATTTTCCTTTAGACAATCCAGGAATATTGAATACTGCCATACCTTTATCTACTTTAGTTGAATATTTTTTACCTTCAACAACTATGTCTACAGTTCCTGTAGCATCCTTTGGAAGATTTACAACAACATTAGCATCATCACCTACAACAATATCATCACCTTTAGCTGAAATAGGAGTATTCTTATTAAGAACACTGAACTCTACAGCAGTATTGCTTGGCAGGTATTTGTCATCACCTTCATAGTACACATTTGCATCATATTTTCCGGCCGGAAGATTAGGAATAATAATTTTGGCTTTGCCGTTTACAACAGTTCCATAGTAGCCTACCTCACCAATAGTGACAAGCACACGTCCTGTTGCATCACTTGGAACGGTTGCAGTGACTATTTCATCACTTCCAGTGTGAATGTTGACTGCAGAAGCAGTTATATCTGATGGAACTTTCAATACTTCAAATTGGCCGGTAGTTGAGTTCCATTCATAATCATCACCATCCTCATATTTGACTGCAACGGTTTTGTTTCCGGCTGCAAGTCCTGTGACATTGAATATGGCTTTTCCGTTAACCACTTCTGTTGAGAATTTCCTACCATTGATTTCAATTGTCACTATTCCTTCAGCATTTTCCGGAACGCTTACAACCACAACAGCAGTTTCACCCACATAAATATCTTCAACTGAAACGCTTATTGGAGTTTCATATTTTGGAATATTGACAGATGATTCAACAGTTTTACTTGCATATGAATCATCACCTGAGTATTTTATTTCCATATCATGTATGCCCGGAGTCACATTTTCCAGATAGATTACGGCTTTACCGTCAGATATGTCTGCAACATATGTCTGGTTTTCAACGATGACTGTTACATTTCCTGTTGCATTTTCCGGAACTTCAACAACAACAGTTCTGTTTTTATAGTCAATTACCTCAATATCAGCGGCTACTTTTGATACTAAAAATGTGGTAGTGTTGGAACTTGAGAGGTATTTGTCATTACCTTCATAAAGCACACTTACAGTATATTCTCCTTTAGGAAGTCCTGAAATGGTTAGTTTACCTCTACCGTTATCTACCGCTACAGTGTATATGTCGTTTGCATCAACGTGAGCGGATAATGTACCATCCTCCAAGTTGAAGTGATATTCCTTACCGTCAACAATTACAATCAGAGTACCAGTTGCATCGCTTGGAAGTATGAATGTGATTACTTCATTGTCTCCAACGCGAATGTCGTGAGCGGATGGAATAACGTAAGACGGGATTTTTGACACGTTAAATGATCCGTTGTTTGAGCTTGGCAGGTATTTGTCATCACCGACATATGTAAGATTTACATCATAAACGCCATTAGGCATGCGAGGAATTTCAGCAACACCAATACCATGAGTTACGTTTACATAATATCCTACACCGTCAATGTCAATAAGTACCTGGCCTGTAGCATCTTCAGGAACAATTACTGTGATAATTACATTTTCACCCACTTCAATGTCGGTTATTGTAGCATTTACATATGAATCTGCTTTAGATACTGTTAGTCTGGATGTAGTGTGGTTTGAAAGATAGTTATCATCACCATCATACTCAACGGCAATTGTTTTAGTTCCTGCAATAAGGTCTTTGATTTCAAAGGTTGCTACACCGTCATTGATTTTTGATGAGTATTTTTCACCATCAATTTCAAGAGTTATGTTTCCGGATGCTTTATCTGGAACATTTACTTTGATTATTGCTGTATCTCCAACTTTAATGTCCTCAACAGTTACAGATATTGGAGTTCCGGCTTTAGGAACATTTACGGTTGAATTGACTGTTGTAGGATTGTGGCTTTCATCACCTTCATAGATTACAGTGATGTTGGTTTCACCTGCGGTGATGTTATCTAAAGTAATTACAGCAGTACCGTTGATTACTTCACCTGTGAAGTTCTTATCACCGACTTTAATTGTTACATTACCGGAAGCGTTGTCCGGAACAACAACTACAACAGTACCGTTGCCTTGATCAACAACAATAACTTCAGGTGTTGTTTTGGCCTTTTCAACAGTGAAATCTGAAATTGTGTAGTTGGAGACATAATTTGAATCTCCTTCATACTCAACAATGACTGATTTAGGACCAGCAGTCAAGTTTTCAACTGTTACAACAGCAGTGCCGTTAATAACCTCCGCAGTGTATTTCTGACCATCAATTGTTACAGTCACATTACCACTAGCATCCTTAGGCACATCAACAGTAATTGTAACATTCTCACCCTCCTTAGCCTCACCAACAGTAACATTAATTAATGATTCATACTTAGGACCAACAATAACAGTCTCAACAGTAGAATTAGTATGAGTACCATCACCAGAATAGATTACTTCAACAGTATTGTTACCCGGAGTTAAATTATCTACATTAACAATTGCTGTGCCGTTAATAACCTCAGCAGTAACGTTCTTATCACCGACTTTAATTGTCACATTACCGGTAGCATTACCACCAACAACCACAACAACAGTACCATTACCTTGATCTATAACCTTCATGTCAGGAACAACCTTAGCTTCCTTAACAGTCAAGTTACCAATTGTGTAATTAGCAGTGAAGTTACCATCACCAGAATACTCAACAACAAATGTCTTATTGCCCGCAGCCAAGTTATCTACAATGACAACTGCCACACCATCATTAATCTCACCAGGGTACTCCTTACCATCAACATAAACAGTAACATTGCCTGTTGCATTAGCAGGAACCTCAACAGTAATGACAAGAGGCTCACCTTCAGTAACCTCACTTACAGTAACATTAATAGGAGAATCATACTTAGGACCAACAATTACAGACTCAACAGTAGAATTAGCATGAGTACCATCACCAGAATAGATTACTTCAACAGTATTGTTACCCGGAGTTAAATTACCAACATTAACAACAGCAGTACCATTAATAACATCAGCAGTAAAGTCCTTATCACCGACTTTAATTGTCACATTACCAGTAGCATTACCACCAACAACCACAACAACAGTACCGTTGCCCTGATCAACAACAACAATATCAGAAATTACTTTTGCCTTATCAACAGTAAAGTCAGAAACTGTGTAATTGGAGCTGTAATTTGAATCTCCTTCATACTCAACAATAACTGATTTAGGACCAGCAGTTAAATTCTCAACAGTAACAGTAGCAGTACCATTAATGACTTCTGCAGTGTATCTTTGACCATCAACAGTAACAGTCACATTACCACTAGCATCCTTAGGCATATCAACAGTAATTGTAACATTCTCACCCTCCTTAGCCTCACCAACAGTGACATTAATTGGAGAGTCATACTTAGGACCATTTATTACGGTTTCAATAGTAGAATTAGTATGAGTACCATCACCAGAATAAATAACCTCAACAGTATTATTACCCGGAGTAATATTATCAAGAGTAATTACAGCAGTACCATTGATTACATCAGCGGTAAAGTTCTTATCACCGACTTTAATTGTCATATTACCAGTAGCATTGCCACCAACGACAACTACAACAGTACCGTTGCCCTGATCAACAACAACAATATCAGAAATTACTTTTGCCTTATCAACAGTGAAATCAGAAGATGTGTAATTAGCAGTGTAGTTACCATCACCAGAATACTCAACAAGAACAGATTTAGGACCAGCAGTTAAATTCTCTACTTCAACAATCGCAGTACCATTAATAACCTCAACAGAGTACTTCTGACCGTCAACAGTAACAGTCACATTACCGGTAGCATTACCCGGAACAGTCACAGTAACAGTAGCATTCTCACCCTCTTTAACCTCACCAACAGTAACATTAATAGGAGAATCATACTTAGGACCATTAATTACAGTCTCAACAGTAGTATTAGTATGAGTACCATCACCAGAATAAATAACCTCAACAGTATTGTTGCCAGGAGTTAAATTACCAACATTAACAATTGCTGTGCCGTTAATAACCTCACCAGTAAAGTTCTTATCACCGACTTTAATTGTCACATTACCGGTAGCATTACCACCAACAACCACAACAACAGTACCGTTACCCTGATCAACAACAATAACCTCAGAAATTTCTTTTACCTTATCAACAGTAAAGTTGGAAACTGTGTAATTGGAGCTGTAATTTGAATCTCCTTCATATTCAACAATGACTGATTTAGGACCAGCAGTTAAATTCTCAACAGTAACAGTAGCAGTACCGTTAATGACTTCTGCAGTGTATCTTTGACCGTCAACAGTAACAGTTACATTACCAGTAGCATTACCCGGAACAGTAACAGTCACAGTAGCATTTTCACCCTCTTTAACCTCACCAACAGTAACATTAATAGGAGAATCATACTTAGGACCATTAATTACAGTCTCAACAGTAGCATTAGTATGAGTACCATCACCAGAATAGATTACTTCAACAGTATTATTGCCAGGAGTCAAATTACCAACATTAACAATAGCTGTGCCGTTAATAACCTCACCAGTAAAGTTCTTATCACCGACTGTAATTGTCACATTACCGGTAGCATTACCACCAACAACCACAACAACAGTACCATTACCCTGATCAACAACAACGATATCCGGAACAACTTTAGCTTGCTCTACAGTGAAGTTTGAAACAGTGTAATTAGCTGTGCGGTTAGCATCACCGGAATATTCAACGACAATTGTCTTATTGCCTGCAGTTAAATTCTCAACTGTTACAACAGCAGTGCCGTTAATGACTTCTGCAGCGTATTTCTGACCGTCAACAGTAACAGTCACATTACCGGTAGCATTACCTGGAACAGTAACAGTCACAGTAGCGTTTCCACCTTCTTTAGCTTCAGTTATATTTACAGTGAGTGGAGATTCGAGTTTTGGAACAACCATAGTTGAGTTTACAGTTGCATTGGTGTGTGTATCGTCACCTTCATAGACAACAGTAATGTTTTGAACTCCAGGAGTTACATTTTCCACAGTAATTCTAGCGGTTCCGTTTATCACTTCTCCTGTAAAGTTTTGACCATCTACATAAATAGTTACATTACCGGTAGCATTTCCAGGAACCACAACCACAACAGTGCCATTGCCTTGATCAATGACTTTAATATCCTCTGAAGTTATATTAACTTTGGATATTTCGAATTCGGTTGTGTTTTTGCTTGCTCCATATTTATCATTTCCATCAAATATTACATCAACTGTGTAATTTCCGATGCCTAAATCAGGAACAATCAGTATTCCGTTTCCACCAGCAACATAAACTGTGTAATTCTTATCATCAACAGTTACAGTTACATTTCCGTATAAGTCTTTAGGAGTAGTTATGTTGATTATAGCTTTATCTCCGATAGTAATGTTTTCTACTTTTACAGAAATGTCTGCTTTAGTACCGTTTACGTTAAAGCTTGTTGAATTGTTAGCTGAATCCCAGAAGTCATCGCCATAGTATTCAACAGCCACATTATAAGTTTTATTAATTAAATCATCAATTTCAAGTGCTATTTCTTTACCTTTTACAATATCCACATGGTATTTTGTACCGTCAACATCGATTACTACAAATCCTGTAGCATTATCCGGAAGATGTACAAGGATTTTTTCTGTTTTGCCGACAGTTGTGTTGGTTACTTCAATTGTAAGTTCAGGTTTAATCTTATCTACAGCAAATGTTTTTGAAGTCCAGTTGCCGACGAGGTTATTGTCTCCTTCATATATTACAACAACACTGTGGTTTCCGGCAGATACTTTGTCCAATGTGAGGTTTGCAGTTCCGTTTACAATCGGTCTTGTGTAGTTTACGCCATCAACATTGATTGTTACATTGCCGGTTGCATTTACATCACTGATTGTTACATTGATTATTTGCTTATCTGCAACAGTAATATTATCTACAGCAACATTAACAGTAGTATTTAACATTCCAACTACGAAGAATGTACTTACAGTTGCTTTATTGTAGTTTTCATTTCCATTATATGTTACTTCAACAGGATATGTTCCTGCATTTAAGTTATATACATCCAGTGTAGCTTTAACATCATAAGTTTTAATTGCAGCAATTATTGCTCTTAAGATGTCTTTTCCGCCTTCACCATCTTTAAGGACAATAGTTCTTTCTGTGTTGTTGACTCTGATTGTTACATTTCCCGGAGCATTTACACGAACAATAATATGTTCAATGCCACCATAGGTAATGTTTTGAACCTCAACGGTAATGACCGGATCTTTTTTAGCCACAGTAAAGTTAGCTTTTGCTGTATTTACAGTGTAGTTTTCATTTCCACTATAATCCACAACAACTGTGTAATTTCCTGCAGCCAGATATCCTGGCAATTCAAATTCTAATTTACCGTTATTAATTTGTTTATTGAGGTAAACTACTTCATTTACAACAGTTATATTGACTTTACCTGTACCGTTGACATAGATAGTAAATATTTCAACTTCACCATAGGTAATGTTTTGAGGAATTACAATTACAGGAATTGTTGCCTTATCCACTTTGAATGTGTTGTTGGCAGTTGTATTCATGTATTTGTAGTTGCCTTCGAAGTAAACGGTTACGTTGTATTCACCTGCGGCCAAGTTTTCAACAGTAAGGTTACCTTTACCTTCATAAATTACAGCAGTGTAGTTTTTCTTGTTAATTTCAACTATGACTTTGGCTGTAATGTTATCGGCAGTTTCAATGGTAATCAGTTCTTTAGCGCCGTATGTAATGTTGGTGCCGTTTACTGTAAATTGAGTAAGCAATCTGGATATTGTGAAATCAGTGTGGTTAGTGCTTTCGAAGTACTGATTATCACCGAGATATGTTACATTTACCCAGTAATCGCCGTTAGCCAAGTTTTTAATTACAATAGAACCGTTACCGTTTGTAGTATTTACAGTGTATTCGGTTCCGTTAACGTTTATAATTACATATCCGGTTGCATTGGCCGGAATTGTTACATTGATTATTGTATCCATTCCAACAACAGAAGCACTGTAGGTTACGTTTACTTGAGATATGCGTTTATCTACTGTGAAGTTTGCAGTTGTTGAGTTGAATACGTATTTGTTATCGCCATCGTATGTTGCTACAACAGTTTTATTTCCATAAGTCAAGTCAGCTATTTCAAATATTGCTTTTCCTTGATCATTTACTGATTTGTTATATTTAATTCCATTAATTTCGATTGTTACATTATTTCTGATACCGGCAGGAACAGTCACTTCAACAATTGCCTTATCTCCAACATATATTGGGTTAACGCTAATATCGATTGGAGTGTCAACTTTAAGGACATGATAATTGGTTGTTACAGTCTTGTTAGCATATTTGCCGTCAGTAAATGTTGCGTTGACTACGTATTTTCCTGCAATGTATTTTGTTACATTTAATTTTGCAACACCCTGTGAGATAGTAGCATTGTCAGCAAATACTCCATTTATGTAGATTGATACATTACCGACCGCATCAATTGGAACATTAACAACAATTGTTGTGTTTGCTCCAACTTCAGTGTCATTTGCAGTAACTGTCATGTTGTAGCATGAGAATTTATGAACGATTACTTTATTATCCTGAGTGGTTGAAGCATTTGTGAAGTTCTTATCACCAGTGTAGTTTGCAAATACAGAGTAACTGCCTTCATTAAATTGGTCAATTACAATTCTTGCAACACCATTTTCAATCGGACCAGAGTAATTTTGGCCGTTTACGGTTATGTTAATGTTACCAGTAGTTCCAGAAGTAATATGGACAACAACAGTAGCGTTTTTGGCTGAGTTAACCTCAACAGTTTCAATTGTAATTGCCGGAGTGATTTGTCTTACTTCAAATGATTTGTTAACCTTATTGGTGTTGTTGATGTTGTATTTGCCGTCACCGGAGTAGTTAGCATAAACAGTGTAGTTATCAGCAGCCAAATTATCTACAATCCAGTTGACTTTACCATCTACAATAGGTAAAGTGATGCTTCTGGTGTTGTTGATTCTGATTGTGATAAATCCTGTTGCATCAACTTTAACTGTTACAGTAATATTAGCCTTTTGAGTATAATCGATACTTTCAACACTAATTGCCATTGTTGTGTTGAGTTTGGTCATTTCAAAGGTCTTATCGTTGTTGGTTGTGGTGAAGTACTGTCTGTCACCAAGATATGTCGCATGGACATAATATGTTCCGTTTCCAAGACCAGCAATTTGAAGTGATCCAGCGCCTTGAGTTAAGTTAATTGTGTAATTTGTACCATTTACGTTTACAGTTACATATCCGGTAGCATTGGTTGGCAGTGAAACACTTATTGTAGCATTGGAACCAACAGAGTTACCAGTAGCAGTTACATCCAAGTTAGCTGTGCGTTTAGTTACATCAAACTTATCAATGGTTGAATTGGCCAAGTATTTATTATTGCCTGCGTAACTTGCAACAACTGTTCTAGTTCCGTTGGACCAGATTTGCACTTCAAATACAGCTTTGCCGGAAGTTGTAACTGGTGAATCATATTTTACACCGTCAATTTCAATGACAATATCATCTAAAACTTCACTTGGAGCAGTGACTGTAATGGTTGCCTTATCACCGACTTTAATCGGACCAACACTGATATCCAATGGAACATCATACTTGTTGATTGCAAATACGCCAGTAGCAGTCTTATTGACATATTTACCATCACCGAAGTAAGCAGTAACATTGTATCTGCCAGCACCAAGATTGGTCTGATTATTAAATACCGCTTTGCCCTGACTGATTGTTGCAGTGTAGTTGTGACCTTCAATTTCCAAAATAACTTTACCGCTGGCATCAGCAGGAACGTTTACGATAATATTGGTTAAATCACCGACCTTAATGTCATAAGTAGTAATATTAATATTATAATCTGAAGTCTTATTGGTGGTGAATGTGCGTGTTTTACTGTCAGATGTGAAGTTCTTATCACCAGCATAGGATGCTGTGACAGTGTAAGTTCCATCAGCAAGCCTGTCAGTAATTACAGTGATTATTCCATCACCAATCTGTTTAATATAATCCTTATCGACATTTACATTAATGGTTTGGGTTGCTCTTGAGTCAATGCTTACGATAACAGTAGCGGATTCACCGGCAGTGGAATCAACATGAACAATCTTAATTTCAGGTGAAATCCGTTTGACTTCAAATGATTTGTTTACCTTATTGGTGTTGTTGATGTTGTATTTGCCGTCACCGGAGTAGTTAGCATAAACAGTGTAGTTATCAGCAGCCAAATTATCTACAATCCAGTTGACTTTGCCGTTACCAATAGGCAAGGTGATATTTCTGGTTTCATTAATTCTGATTGTAATAAATCCTGTAGCACCATTGGTAATTGTTACAGTAATGTTTGCTTTTTGACCGTAGTCAATATCTGTTACGGAAATGCCCATTGTAGTGTCGAGTTTGGTCATTTCAAAGGTCTTATCGTTATTGGTTGCGGTGAAGTACTGTCTGTCACCAAGATATGTCGCATGGACATAATATGTACCGTTTCCAAGACCAGCAATTTGAACGGATCCTGCACCGCCATTGAGTTTTATAGTGTAGTTTGTACCGTTTACATTAACTGTCACATATCCTGTAGCATTGGTTGGCAGTGAAACACTTATTGTAGCGTTAGAGCCAACTGAATTGCCTGTAGCAGTTACATCCAGTACAGGTGTGCGTTTTGTTACAGTGAAGTTGGCGGTTGTTGAGTTAAATAGGTATTTGTTGTCTCCACCATATGTTGCAACAACTGTTCTTGTGCCGTTGGACCAGACTTGCACTTCAAATCTGGCTTTTCCGTTTGCATCAACTGATTTGTTGTATGCTTTTCCTTCAAGTTCAATAGTTACATTGTTTATTACGCCCTTAGGAACAGTTACTTCAATAATAGCTTTATCTCCAACATAAATTGGTTTTACATCGATTGAAATAGGAGTTTCATGTTCAGATACCCAGAAGTTGGTGTATGCAGTCTTATCAGCATATTTTGAATTGCTTAATGTAGCATTCACTCCATATCTTCCGGAAATGGTTTTATTTAAGGTGAATGTTGCCACACCGTCACGTATTGTTGAGTTGGTTAGAGGACCGGTGCCGTTTACCCAAACAGTTATGGTTCCTGTAGCGTCTTTTGGAACATGTACAGTGATTGTAGTGTTCACTCCGACTAAAACATCGATTGCAGTAACATTGATTGGATAGCATGTCACTTTAGTAACGATTATGCGGTTTTCAAAGATTTGTGATTTGTATGTGTAGTTATTGTCGCCTTTATAGGTTACGTTTACGTCATATTGGTCTACAGGCAGTTTATCGACAGTGAATGTGGCAATACCGTCAATGATATCTGCAGTGTAGTTTTTATTATAGACCGTGATGTTCAATTTGCCTGACATTGTGTCGTTTACTTTGACTTTAACGATTGGATTTGTATTTGCATCGACAGTTACCACGTCAACGCTGAATACAGGAGCAGCCTGATTAATTACAAAGTTTTTGGACTCAGTGTCGTTAATGTTATATCTTGCACTGCCAGTGTAGTTAGCATAAACAGTGTATGAACCAGCAGCGAGACCTTCTTTAATCCAGTTTACTTTACCTTCCACAACAGGTAAAGTGATATTTGTGATATTATTAGTTCCATCATTAATAGTTAATGTTATAAATCCATCTACACCATTTTCTACAGTTACTGTAATGTTTGTGTAGTTGTCATAAGTAATAGGCTGTACGACATTAATATCTACAGTTGTATTTACTTTAGATACAGTAAATTTGGTTGTATTTATTGCAGAATGCCATTTGGTATCACCGGAATACTTAGCCCATACTGTGTATGTTCCATTTCCAAGCAATGGAAGAGTTAAAGTTCTTGATTCGGATAAATTGACATAATATTGTGTGCCATTTACTTTAATATATACTATACCTGTAGCATCCGCAGGCAGATTGATTTATATTTCTCCATTTTGTAATACTGTAACGTTTGTAGCTGTTAAATTAAATTTAGGATCATATCTGAAGTCCTCACCAGTCACTTCAAATGTGGTTGAGTTGTGTGCATGGATAAAGTTATTATCACCATTATAAACAGCAACAACATCGTGAGTGCCGTTTACAAGCATGATTTCTCCAGACAATCTGATGAATCCATCGACAAGATCAAATTCACCTAATTTAACACCGTCAAGATATACGCTTACGTTTCCGGTTACATTTTCCCTTGGATAAACAGTGATGTTGATAGGAGCCCTATTACCGGTAATTGTATCGTTTACTTCAACGATTATTCTTGGAGTTGCCCAACCAACAGTAAATGTTGCGTTTACCTCACATCCAGTGTAGTTTTGGTTTCCGGAGAATATGAATTGAGCAATATAATCTCCTCTTGCAAGGCCTGATACATTCCAGGTTACGTTATGCTTATTGGTGATGTTGATAGTGAGGTTTTGGGTGATTATAACATTAGGATCGATTAAGCTTCTGATAATTATTGAAACATTGCCTGTTTGGTTGATTTTGGCAATGATATGTTCGACATCAGTATAAGTTATGTTCTCAACGACAGGCTCTAAAACAGATATTGCTTTGGCAACAGTAAAGTTGTTTTCGCCATAAGCGCTATCATAATTATCGTCTCCGGCGTAAGTTGCATTTACTGTGTAATTGCCTGCCGCCAGTTTAAGGTTTTCAAGTATTACTTTACCGTTTGCGTCAATTGTTTTGTTGAATGTTTTGCCGTTGAATGTGATTGTAAGGTTGCCTGTTGCTCCTTTGGTTACAGTGAACACTATGGTCTCGTTATCGCCATAGGTGATGTTTGTAACATCAATTTCTACAGCAGATCTGAATTTATTTGCATAAAGTGTGGTATTGTTAAGAGATTCGAAGTGGTTTCTGTCACCGTAATATTCGGCAGTAACATTATAAGGACCTGCTGAAATAGCATACAGTGTCAATTCAGCTTTTGAATTTGTTAAGGTTACATTATACTGTTTGTTTTCAAACCATACTGAGACTTTACCGACGGTGTCTGCAGGACCGACATCAATGTATATTTTGACAGTGTTTAGAGTATTCAGGTACTCGCCGGTAATGTTGATTGTTGAGTTGACCTTGAATATTTCGAAGTCATCGGTTGCATTTGAAGCGAAACAGTCATTGGAGTCGAGATAGTATGCTTCTGCAGTGTAGTTGCCGGCATCAAGCAATGGAATAAGTATTTCAGCATGACCAGTCTCATTGACTTCCAGTCTGTATTCCTTACCGTTAATGATAGCTGTTACATTGGCGGTTGTGTTTTTGATGGTTTCAATGATTGCTTTGCCCATATCACCATAGTAGTAGTCATCCACATTTACAGTAATCCATGATGGGATTTTCAATACTCTAAATGAAGTGGAATTGTATTCAGGGATATATTTCTTATTGCCTGAATATGCAACATAGACATTGTATTTGTTTACGTGTAAATCCTTAATTGGAATGGTTACGCTTCCGGTAACTCCATCCGGATTTTCAATTAATGATACATTAGCTGCATACAGCTCACCGTTTAGATAAACTGTCACATTACCCGGACATAACTTATCTGTTTCACCGGCTTCTTCCGGTCTTACGGTAATGTTTAGGTATTCAGTTTCCTGGAAGTAAATGTCTTTAACTTCAAGGATTACGGTAGGCAATTTTGTGTTGTTTGCAAATGCGATGTATGTGTAGTAGTTATCAGTAGGATGGTATACTTTAACGTTAACTTCGCCTGCATTTGCAATACTGGTTACATAATAAACTGAACCGTTATAGTTGGTTTTACCGGTTGCATTCATCTGAAGGACATTATCTCCGTCATAAGCATATGCGTAAATATCCTGTTCGACTTCAAGGTTGGTTTGATAGATTCTGCCGTCATCAGCTATTTCACTTGGGTTGTTGTGGGTAAATACAGGATATACTGTAGTTGTCTCACCAGTATTTTTCCTACCTCCAACACCAAGATAGGTTACGTTTCTAAATGAAATGGTTTGAGTGGCTGAAACATATGCTGCATTATAAATAGCATTAAGTACGTTGTCTCCGCCTCTGAAGTAAGTAAATATTGTAACAGTATCATCAGCATTTCTTTCAATTATTGTAGTTGCCCTGTTGTAGATTTCATATGATTTAGCTTGGTTTTCTAAAAGGATTGCATCAACAATGTTTGCAATAGCTGCTGTGTAAATGGCTGAACCGTTGACCGCTCTGTTGTACATCATTATTGTATTGGTCATTGTTTCGCCTGCAGCATTCCAGTATATACCACCACCGTATTTAGCGGTGTTGTTGTAGAATTTGTTGTTTGTAAATGTTGATGAAGAGGATTTCCAGTATACTGCACCGCCATTTGTAGCATGGTTTTTGATGAATGTTGAATTATCCAATTTACCTTTAGTTCCAGCCCAATAGACAGCACCACCATCAACTGCACTGTTATCAGTGAAAAGTGAAGACAATACTTGTCCATCAGTTCCAGCCCAGTATATTGCTCCTCCACCAATGCCTAAAGCAGAGTTGTTTGTGAAATTAGTATTGTTTACAATACCGTTTGCACCATTCCAATAGATAGCACCACCGGATTTATTTGCAACGGAATTGCTGATTGAAGAGTTGGTAATATTACAGTTTCCACCTTCAATGTAGATTGCACCACCGTCATTTCTGGAATTGGCGTTTATGACTGTGACATTTATAAATTCACCATATGGTGCTAACCAATAGATTGCACCACCCTTACCGTAGGTATTATAGTTCTTGTTCCAGGTACTGGTAGCGGTTGCATTGATTATGGTGACATTTATCAGTTTACCGTAATTTCCACTTCCTCCAGTACTGCCCCATTTGATTGCACCACCATCAGTATTTGAAGTGGTGTTTATAATTGTTACATTGATAATTTGGATATTTTTTGTGACCTCCGTGCCTAAATCTTCAGCAACATAAATTGCTCCACCACCATTACGGCCACCATCATTTGAACC
The DNA here is from genome assembly GCF_017427765.1 of Methanobrevibacter sp. GTDB lineage: Archaea > Methanobacteriota > Methanobacteria > Methanobacteriales > Methanobacteriaceae > Methanocatella. The sequence continues at coordinate 105,428 of NZ_JAFRSC010000027.1, forward strand.
TGTGGAAGAGGTATTGATGAATCTACAATTTATTACTGTAGTGTTTACAGGTGCTCTTTCCCTTATAACCATTGATCCGCCGTATCCGGAAGTGGAGTTGGTGAAATTACAGTTTATGATAACAGCATTTGAGACACTGGTAGCGATGTCCGCACCACATCTGGCCTTATTATTTATAAAATTGGAATTGGATATATTAAAACCGTTTCCTCCACCACTAGTATCGGTTCCTGCATAAATACCCCCGTTCTTTTGAGCAATATTGCCAATGAATGTACAAAGAGTAATGTGAGCTGTGTTAGCGGATGCCCAACTGATTGCAGAACCTTTATAACCAGTGTTGGAGTCAAATGTACAATTCTTAATCAAACCACTTGCCTGACTGTCCTTACCGTTAACCCAACGGATTGCACCACCAAATCCACCGTCATTAGCCTTGAAAGTACAGTTTTCAATGGTATCGTCCTTTGCACCACCTTTCCAGTAGATAGCTCCACCACCAGTATTTTGAACTTCAGTATTTCTTGCTGTATTGTCAGTAAAGTTACTATTATATACTTTAGAACCAATACCGTCACTGAAGATACCTCCACCGCAGTCACCAGCTCTGCCATGTATAAATGTGGAACCGTTTACAGTTGCATTGTTACCACTAATATAAAGGCCAGCACCATTTTTAGATTGAGATCCATTGAAGTTTGAGTCCATAACGTTTGCAAATTGACCCTTAATATAAATAGCACCACCATCCTGATTTGCCCTACATTCCTCAAATTCTGATTTTGCTATAGTGGTTTTTTGACCATCAACATAAATAGCTCCACCTCTTGCAGAAGTGGTATCTGCAGAAATATAAGATTTTGTAAAGTTTGAACCTGTAATATTAGTATTTGCTCCTTTAATAAAGATAGAACCACCTTGTTGTTTTGCACTGCATTCATCAAACTCGGAACCGATAATCTTAGTATTAATACCATCTACATAAATAGCTCCACCTTTGGAAGTTGAACTATTAACACTGTCTTTTGTGAAACTAGAATCCTGAATAGCAGTATTTGCACCATGAATATAAATAGCTCCTCCATTTTCAACAGCACCACATTCATCAAACTCGGAACCAATGATAGTAGCATTTATACCGTCCACATAAATAGCTCCACCTTGGGATTTTGAACTAACCACACTGGTTTTTGTGAAATTGGAATCACATATAGTAGTATTAGTACCATGAATGTAAATGGCACCACCATATAAGTTAGATTTTGAGTTTTCAAATTTGGAATCTGTTACATTAACGTTTTCACCGGTAATGTAAATGGCTCCACCTTTTGCATTGTTACTGTTAGCTCCATTATCTGTAAAGTTAGATCTGTCAACAGAAGCCAAATCACCTTTAATAAATATAGCTCCACCACCATCATTAGTAGTAGATCCGAATGCATTTGTTTTTTCAAAGCTTGAATCTTCAATATCCGCATTAATTCCGTCAATATAAATAGCACCACCAGATAATGTTGCATTGGTATTTTCAACAGTTGAATTGGAAATAGTGGCATTTACACCATGAATATAAAATGCCCCACCGTATTTTGTTGCTAGAGAATTGCCACAGGTTGCATTATCCACTTTAGTGTTATTTCCTTGAACATAAATAATTCCACCCTGAATTGCAGTACAGTTATCAAATGTACAGTCGGCCACAGTGGTATTTTCACCTAAAACATATAATGCACCACCATAAGGCAAATCATCACCATCCGGAGATAAAGTTACATCCACACTACAGTTCTTAAAGTCTGAGTCTGTGATGTTTACATTGTTTCCAGTAATGAACATTGCTCCACCATTATATGAAGTGAAACTGTCTGTGAAAGTTGATTTATCAACAGAAGTATCATTACTTGTAATACAGATTGTACCTCCTTTGGAGTGGCTTGTACCATAACTGATACCCTTGTTGTTGGCACATGTAATGTTATAGATAGTACCGAAGTTTCCTTGCCAGTAGATTGCACCACCATCATCACCAGCCACATTATCTGTAAATGTGGAATTATATAAAGTACACCCAGTACCATTTACATATAATGCCCCACCGTCATTATTAGCGCGGAGATTAGTGAAATTGGTGTTAGTGATTGTTGCATTATCACCGGTTACATATATTGCTCCACCTTTTTTAGTGGTATTGATATTTTCGAATGTGGTGTTATCAACAGTTGCCAAATCACCTTCAATGTATACTGCACCACCATCGGTTATGGAATTGTGCTCATAGAATCTTGAATCCTTAATTGTTGCATTATAACCTTCGATGTAAACAGCAGAACCACGTGCATTACTATCGCTGACATGATTAGTTCTGAATGTTGAATTTATAAGCTGACCGTTGACAGCACCTTGATACCAGTCAATTGCTCCACCGTCGCTTCCTGCAGTGTTGTTTTCAAAGAGGGAGTTTTTAACAGTACCTTCCTGATTTTTCTCAAATTGAATAGCTCCACCACGTTTGAAAGCAGTGTTGTTAATGAATGTACCGTTATCCACAGTACCGTATGAACCCATCCAACAGATAGCACCTGCATTACCTCCTTCAGAGGAGAAGAATCCGGCGCCTGTACGGTTATCATAGGTCTGTTCCATAGTCGCATTGTTGAATCTGAATTGAGTGTCTTTAATGTTTAGGTAATCTCCGCTGATGTAAATAGCACCTGCAGATCTCTTAGCGGTGTTGTTGTCAAAGTATGTTCCATTTACAGTAGCGTTTGATGAACCTTTAGCCCAGTAAACAGCTCCACCATTTAATTTAGCCAGATTCAGTGTAAAGTTACAGTCAATAAATGTAATATTGGTACAGTTTTCAGTTGCATTACCAATCAAGTAGACCGCACCACCATTATATTCAGCAATGTTATTGTAGAAAGTGGTGTTTTCAATTATACCGTGTGAACCTGTCCATTTAATTGCACCACCGTCACCGCCAGTAATATTATAACGTTTTTCCTGTACATTAGTATCTGGATTAGTTTTTACTTCCAATTCAATTCCGTCACCTAAACCTAAAACTTTGTTGTTTTCAAATCTGGTTCCGTTGATTGTACCGTAGTGTCCTTCCCAATAGATTGCACCACCGTTTTCATAAGCGGCGTTGTTGGTGAAATTGGAGTTGATGATTTTACCGTTTACAGCGCCTTTGTAGAAGTCGATTGCTCCACCTTCGGTACCTGCAGTGTTGTTAATGAATCTTGAATTTTCAATTGTGGTATTTTTATTCTGTTCAAATTGGATAGCTCCACCACGTTGGGTAGCGGTGTTGTTGAGGAATGTTACATTATCCAAATCACCATATGAACCCACCCAACAGATTGCTCCACCGTTACCGCCGATGGATGTGTAGTTGGATACGTTTGTACGGTTGTCATATTTGGTTTCGCCTGTAACCTTATTGTAGTTGAATTCTGTATCTTCAATGTCCAAATCATTACCGCTTACATATATTGCACCTGCAGATCTGCCTGCAGTGTTGTTGTTGAAGTATGAACTTAATATAGTTGCGTTGTGTGCGCCTTTAGCCCAATCGACAGCACCACCGTTCATTCCTGCAGCGTTTAATGTGAAGTTGGAATCCTTAATTGTTACGTTTTCACAGTTTTCAGTTCCAAGGCTTGTAAAGAAGATTGCTCCTCCACGGTAAGGTGCGTAGTTTTTATAGAAAGTGGAATTTTCGATTGTGGATTGTGAACCTTTCCAGATAATAGCTCCACCGTCACCGCCTAAAATGTCATAGTGGACCTCATCAATTCCTGTTTTGTCGTTGTGATAGTTAACTACTCTGGATGAATTCAAATATCCTGTTACATTATTATATTTGAATATTGAACCGTTGATTAAACCCTGATTTCCTTCCCAGTATACTGCACCACCATTCTGGTAAGCAGAGTTATTTGTGAAGTTGGAATCAATAATGGAACCGTTGATACCGTTCCAGTAAATAGCTCCACCATTTACATGAGCAGTGTTGTTGATGAATTCAGTTTTACTTACAGTACCGTTTTCTGCTCCTGCATGCCAGTCGATAGCTCCACCGTTGGTTCCTGCTGTGTTGTTGATGAAGTGTGAGTTTGTAAAGTGAGTATTATTGTTACCGTGTTCACAGCTGTGTATGTAGACAGCTCCACCCCGTGCACTTGCATTGTTAAATTTAAACCAGCAGTCATCCACATATCCGTTCAGTCCACCCCATATGACAGCTCCGCCGTCACCTTGGTTTTGATAGTCATCAGCCACATTACCTAATGCATAGTTATAAGTGAAGTTGGAGTGTGTAATATTACCGTCGTGACCTAACCAGAATACTGCACCACCATTTGCTCCTGCCCGGTTGTTTATAAAGTATGAATTATTTACCAGACCTTCATGAGCATTTTCGTGCCAGTCAAGCGCACCACCATTGATTGTAGCGTTGTTTCCTTCAAAGTAACATAAATCATATGTAGTGTTGGTACAGTTTTCTTCGGATGTTCCCTGCATGTACACAGCACCACCGTGTCTTGCTGCAGTGTTGTTGATAAATCTGGAGTTATATACAATACCATTGGAACCGGACCATATCATTGCACCACCGGAACCTCCAGTGGTATTTTCACCATATGCATTGATGGCCCAGGTTATACCTAATGCCCTATTGTTGGTGAAGTTGGAGTTTAGGACATCTCCATAGTCACCATTCCAGTATACAGCACCACCTGACCGGTTAGCCACATTATTTCTAAATGTTGCATTGTCAATTACACCATGTGTTGCTCCTTTAAACCAGTCAACAGCACCACCATTTGTACCGGCAGTGTTGTTTTCGAACAATACTGATTTGAATTGAGTATTGTTACAGTAATAATCAGTTGCGCCCTGCAAGAATACTGCTCCACCACGTTTTGCTGCAGTGTTATTAATAAATTTAGATAGAGTTACATTACCATCATAACCAGTCCAGAATACAGCACCACCATCACCGCCAGTAGTGTTTTCACCAAACGGATTAATATATGATGCATTACCTAAAGCCTTGTTGTATTTGAATGTAATATTGTACAAAGTACCGTCATGACCATACCAGTATATAGCTCCACCTGATCTTTTAGCTGTGTTGTTGATGAAATTAGCATGTTTTACAGTACCGTTTGTAGCACCCTTATACCAGTCAACAGCACCACCGTTAATTCCTGCAGTGTTATTTGTAAAGTTAGCATAGCTAATAGTAACATTGTCATTTAATTCCAGGAACATTGCTCCACCTAAGCGTTCAGCATAGTTGAATTCGAAATTAACTTTGGTTACATTTCCTATAGAACCAGTCCATACAACAGCACCACCGTTACCTCCAACAGTGGAGTATGTAATGGCTGCTGCTTTCCTGTCATCGACTGTTACATTACCTACAGCAGAGTTGTTTGTGAAGTTACAGTTGTAGATTGTACCGTTGGTACCGAACCAGTATACAGCACCTGCAGACCTCCAGGCAGTGTTGTTGATGAAGACAGAATTGAGCAGTCTGCCGTTGGAAGAACCTTCCTGCCAGTCAATAGCTCCACCGTTGGTTCCAGCTATATTGAACTTGAATACAGTATCGTCGAAGGTAACGTTAGTACTACCTTTCAGGAATGCGACACCACCACGATATTTAGCAAAGTTATTAGTGAAGTTAGAATGTTTTAAATGACCATGACTGCCAATCCATAGAATAACACCTGCATCTCCACCACCAATGGCATCTATAACATCACCAGTAGCCTTATTATTGGTGAAGTTGGAATATTCTATAAATCCATAGTTACCTTCCCAGTCAATTGCACCACCAGATCTCAAAGCAGTGTTGTTGGTGAAGTTACATTGAGTTACATAACCATAACTTGAACCAGTTTCCCATGCAAGTGAACCACCATTATTATTAGCAGTGTTGTTGATAAACCTACAAAGTTCAAATGTGGTATTGGTATTGCTAGGATTATTCTTGGTAAGTTTCATGTATGCCGCACCACCATCCTTAGCAGCAGTGTTGTTGTAGAAAGTACAGTTATATGCAATGTTATGATTACCTCTAAATGTCATAGCTCCACCATGACCAGGGTGTTCAGAACCGAATGTGCCTAACGCATAGTTATGTTCCATGGTAGAGTTATATACTTTACCATAACTACTTTGCCAACCAAGTGCACCAGCTGAACCTAAAGCATGATTATATCTGAATGTACAATTTATGGCAGTACCATGAGGTGAGTTACCATTCCAGCACAAACCACCAGCATTCCTACCCGCATCATTATACTCAAATAGGGAATCTCTAACAGTAACATAAGTACTACTACTTTGGTCATTACCTTTAACTACACAACCACCAGCATTAACATCAGCATGATTGTACTTAAAGATACAGTTACTTGCATTAGTATATATACCGGATATAGATAGCCCACCACCGAAACCAGTATCTGCAGAAACAGAACCTTTAGCATTATTATACTCAAATGTACACCAGGTAATATTACCTCTGTTACCATTCCAATATACACCACCACCATCACCAGAACTCGCAGTATTTCTGATGAATCTGGAGTGAGTTAATGTACCGTTATCCGCATTAAAGTTCCAATATACAGCACCACCACCATAACCTGCAACATTACTTGTGAAGTTAGAATATGCAATAGTAGTTTTTGAACTATTGTATAAAAATATTGCACCACCATCATATGAAGCATCATTGCCTGTGAAGTTACTGTACCATATTTGAGTACCAGTACTATTTTCTAGATATATAGCACCACCATGTCTGTTGTTGACTTTATTGTTATTAAAGGTTGAATTATAAACTCTCCAATTTGAACCTTTAATAAATACAGCACCAGCATCTGTAGTACCGGTATTACTCTCAAATGTAACATTAAACATATAACCATTATTACCTACGATGTATAAAGCACCACCATTGTCATTTGCAATATTATCTTTAAATGTAGAATTAACCAATCCAGATGACAATCCCTGACCGACACTATGTGATAACATATATACCGCACCACCATCAATGAATGCGTGGTTTTTGACGAATGCCAAGTAAGTAGACTGTTTAGGAGCTTTGGTATAATACATTGCCCCACCGTTGGTTGCCCTACAATTTGCAATATAGAGATGGTCTAAAACTGTGTTTTCACCGTTAAGCACAATTGCACCACCATTTAAAGCAGCGGCCGCATCAGTAATGTTTAGATTACGTAAAGTCAAGTGTGAAGAATCGGAATAAATACATCCCGCATCACCAGTACTTGCCTTAGAGTCAGTGAAATTACAGTTTTCGATTATAGAAGTCTTATCACTATTACCTACATAAATACTTCCACCATCTAGCGCTATATTACCTTCAAAGATAGAATCAGTGACTGTCAAGCCGTCATTGGCCTGGATAGCTCCACCCAGTTTACCCGTATTGTCAAAGAATCTGCAGTCAGATATCTCCAGCATGTCATCGGACGTAATGGATGAAGTTTTGTGTCCTACACCATTAATGAAATTAATGTTTTGTAGAATCACATGACTTTTAAATGAGAACAGCTTGGAATCTCCCAAACCATTTATAGTGATATTCTTACCGGTTTCACCCACGATTGTGAGGGTTGAATCCTTCTGTACCACTATACCTGAACTTGCAAGAGCAATATCAGTTAAAAGTGACTCATTAAAAGTATAATTCTTATCCAGCGTGATTGTGCCAGACTCACTGTTTATCTTGGCTTGAAGGTCTGAAAATGATCCTGCGTCATCATTTTCACCCCTTAATATTTGACTATTCTCGGAGTGTGAATATGATGAAAGGTCATTGTCAATAGCATTAGATGATGCTACTAATTTTACATCATGTGTGTCATCAACGCTTACATCAGCAGAAGCTACTGCCTGAAGTGAGCAGATAAAACACAATATTAAACATATTAACAATATCTCTTTTCTATTCATAATACACCCCCTCCATTTTTTGTAAAAATTATTTTCCATAGGAAAATAATGGAGAGTTTACAGTGATATTTATTTTAGATTTTTATAATATATATGCTTTTTGAATAGTGAATTGTAAAAAAAATTAAAATAATTTAAGAAATAAAATTACTATCTGAACAAAATAATAATCCATCATTTGTATTGCTACATATATAAAAAATACAGTTTTCAAATGTGAAATTTATCCAAAATTGGAATTTCAAATTGAAAAAAATTAAAGAAAAACAGCGAAAATTAATAGTTGACACAACAACAAATACACATAATATACATCACCCAACATAAGGAAAAAATGTTGAAATGTTTTTAAAAAAATTTAAAAATTTCAATGCAAAATGTACATAAAAAATATCAAATTACTAAATAAAAATGTGCAAAATCCCTATAAATACCAATAAAATATTTATTTAAATTATAAATTAACTATACAATTTAATATTTTGATTAAATGGTTCGACAATTGCTATGAAATATACACAACATTATAGTCAAGCTAACAATATTAACGCTTACATATATAATATCATAATAAAAAAAATCCATTATGATGTATTTATTTATGAAAACAAATAGTTATATCAAATATTGAAAATATTACAGAATATACCCCAGAATAATACATTAAAAAAAATAGAAAAATTAAAAGATTTATTTCCTAAATCTTCTAATTCTTATAGATCCAATAGACAATAGTGCAAGCAATACTATCAGTAATGGATTTCCTGTTGGATAGTTTGAAAGCTCAACACCCGCACGTACTGAATGGTTTGTATCGTTTCTATCCGGAGAGTCATTTACAACAACAAAAGTAACTGTGCTGTTTGCAGGGTAATTGTCATCACCTGAGTAATAGACATCTACCAAATAGATTCCAACACTCAATCCAGGAATTACAAACACTGACCTGCCGTCAACCACTTCAGTTGCATATGTCTTTCCGTCAATCCGGATTGTTACAATACCAGTTGCATCACTTGGAAGATCAATTACAACAACAGCATCTTCACCAACTTCAATTTCATCACCTGTTGCTGAAATCGGAGTTGAAGATTTAACCACCTTGAATGAAGTTGTAGTATTGCTTGGAAGGTATTTGTCATCACCTTCATATATTACTGTAGCTTTGTATTTTCCAGCTTCCAGATTTGGAATGATGACTTTAGCTTTACCGTTAATGATATCTGCATAGTATCCGATTCCATTAATATCAACAAGTGCACGACCGGTAGCATCACCAGGAACAGTTACTGTAATTACTTCATCTTTACCGACTTTGATGTCTTTGGAAGTTGCTTTAGTGGTTGACGGATTTTTAGCCACTTCAAATTGACCTGTTGTGAAGTTTTCAACATAGCTGTCGTCACCTTCGTAGCGTACTGCAACTGTTTTGTTACCAAAAGCAAGACCGTCAACTTCAAATGTTGCTTTTCCATCTTTCACATCTGCTGTGTATTCCACACCATTGATTTCAATAGTTACTTTACCTGTAGCATCCTCAGGAAGCATTACTACAACTGTTTCTGTTTCACCCACATAAATATCATGTGTTGAAACGCTTATCGGAGTGCAATACCTAGGAATTTCAACTGTGGAATTTGTTGTTTCAGGCAAGTAATTATCATCACCGGAGTATATTACTTCAATTTCATGTTTTCCAGGAGTTGCATTATCCAATGTGATTACAGCAGTTCCATTTACCACATCAGCAACGTAAGTTTCATTTCCAAGTTTGATTGTAACATTACCTGTTGCGTTTTCAGGCAATTTAACAATTACTGTTCCGTTGCCCTGATCAATAACTTCCATTTCAGTATTTGATTTTAACACTTTGAAGGTTGTTGCGTTTACAGCAGGAAGATATTTTGCATCTCCATTGTATTTGGCACTTACAGTATATTCTCCTTTCGGCAAACCGGAAATAACAATTTCACCATTTCCGCCACTGATTGCAACTGAATATTTGTCACCTTCGCTATATGCAGCAGTCAACAGACCAGTATCCAAGTCTAAATGGTATTCATCACCATCTATAATTAATGTTACATTTCCGGTTGCATCAACAGGGACAGTTAATCTGATTGTTTCAAGTTCACCAACATAAATGTCATGTGCAACAGGAATTACAAATGATTTTACTTTTGATACATTGAATACAGTTACATTTGAACTTCCAAGGTATTTATCATCACCCACGTAGGTAAGATTTACATTGTAGATTCCACTAGGTATACGAGGTATATCAATTAATCCGACACCATTTGTGAGGTTTACATAGTACCCCACACCGTCAATATCGATTAATACCTGACCTGTTGCGTCAGTTGGACCGTATACTATAATTGTTACATTTTCACCGACATTGGCATCTTCAACAGACACATTGATTCTTGAATTAAGTTTAGATACTTTGAATTGTGCTGTAGTTGCATTGTGAGTGTATTCATCATCTCCAGCATATATTACAGATACTGTTTTGTTTCCATAAGCTAAACCACCAATAGCAAATGTTGCTTTACCACCAATAATTTCTTGGGTTTGAGATATTCCATTGATTTCAATTGTAATATTTCCAGTAGCGTTTTCAGGAACAGTTACAATTACTTTTGCAGTTTCTCCAACGTAAATATCGTTTACTTCAACAGTTATTGGAGTGTCCTTTTTGGTTGGCTGTTCTGCAATTGTAATTATTGTTTCTTTGGTTGCATTGTTGTATCTATCATCACCAGAGTAGATTACATCAACATCATATGTTCCAGGAACTACATTGTCCAGGTTAACTACTGCTGTACCGTTTATTACATCTGCAGTGAAGTTTTGACCATCCACAGTAATTGTCACATTGCCAGTAGCGTTAGGACCGACAACAACTACAACTGTACCGTTTCCTAAATCTACAACATTGATATCAGGTGTTGTTTTAGCTTTTTCAACTGTGAAGTTTGAAATTGTATAGTTTGCTGCATAATTGTCATCACCAAGATATTCGACAATGACTGATTTATCGCCTGCAGTTATATTTTCAACTTTAACAGTTACAAGACCTCCATTAATCTCACCAGAATACTCTTTACCATCAATAGTGACTGTAACATTGCCTGTTGCATTAACTGGAACTTCAACAGTGATAATGGCAGTTTCACCCTCTTTGACTTCGTTAACAGTGACATTGATAGGAGCATCATACTTAATACCATTGATTGTAGCATTTACAGCAACCGCAGTATGAGTATCATCACCAGAGTACATTATCTCAACAGTATTGTTGCCAGGAACAAGATTATCAACAGAGATAACTGCAGTACCGTTAATAACCTCACCAGTGAAGTTTTCACCGCCAACAGTTATAGTCACATTACCAGTAGCGTTATTTGGAACAACCACAACAACAGTGCCATTGCCTTGGTCAACTACGTAGATTTCAGAGGTTTGTTTAGTTTTTTCGACAGTGAAATCTTTTGTTGTGTAGTTTGAGGTGTAGTTATCGTCACCTCCATATTCAACAAGAACTGTTTTAGGACCTGCAGTCAGGTTTTCAATTTCAACAGTAGCAATACCATTTATGATTTCTGCTGTGTATTTTTGACCGTCAATAGTAACTGTAACATTGCCAGTGGCATTTTCAGGGACCGTTATTGTTACAGTAGCATTTTCTCCCTCTTTAACCTCACTTACAGTGACATTAATTGGAGTATCATATTGAAGGCCGTTGATTATTGTGTTGACTGTTGAATTTGTATGTTTGTCGTCACCGGAGTAGAATACTTCAGCAGTATTGTTTCCAGGGATTAAATTATCAACAGTGATGACTGCAGTACCGTTAATAACCTCACCAGTGAAGTTTTCACCGCCAACAGTTATAGTCACATTGCCTGTTGCATTGTCTCCGACAACAACTACAACGGTGCCGTTTCCTTGATCAACGACTACAATATCAGGAACAACCTTAGCTTTCTCAACAGTGAAATTACCAAGAGTGTAGTTTGCAGTGTAGTTAGAATCACCAGGATACTCAACAACAACAGTCTTATCACCAGCAGTCAGGTTATCAACTTTAATAATGGCTTCACCATCTTTAATCTCACCAGCGTACTCTTTACCATCAATGGTTATTGTTACATTTCCAGTAGCATTTTGAGGGACGTTCACAGTGATTGTAGTGGTTTCTCCCTCTTTAGCTTCACTTACAGTAACATTGATTGGAGCATCATATTTTGCAGCATCAACTGTTGCATTGACAGTTGCATTAGCATATGTATCATCACCAGAGTAGATTACAGTAATATTATGTACACCAGGAGTTACATTAGTTAATGTAACGACAGCAGTTCCGTTTATCACATCAGCAGTGTAATTTTGACCTTCAACGGTTATTGTTACGTTACCAGTAGCATTACCTCCAACAACTACCACAACTGTGTTGTTTCCTAAATCAACAACCACAATATCCGGAACAACCTTAGCCTTCTCAACAGTAAAGTTACCAATAGTATAGTTTGCAGTGTAGTTAGAATCACCAGGATATTCGACTATAATGGTTTTCGGACCTGCAGTTATGTTTTCAATCTCAACTGTAGCATTGCCTCCAATGATTTCAGCAGTATACTCTTTTCCATCAATAGTTACGGTCACATTACCAGTGGCATTAACCGGAACAGTAACTGTAACAACCGCTGTTTCACCCTCTTTAACTTCAGTAACATTAACTGTTATAGGAGTTTCATATTTAGGAACAGATACATCAGCAGTTGTAGTTACATTAGTGTAGTTTCCATCACCGGAATAAATAACAGTAATATTATGTACTCCAGGAGTTACATTAGTTAAAGTAATTACAGCAGTACCGTTGGTAACGTTTCCAGTGAAGTTCTGACCATCTACAGTAATTGTCACATTACCAGTAGCATTACCTCCAACTACCACAACAACAGTTCCGTTTCCTTGATCAACAACCACAATATCCGGAACAACCTTAGCTTTGCCAACAGTGAAATTACCAACAGTATAGTTAGCAGTGTAGTTAGAATCACCAGGATACTCAACAACAACAGTCTTATCACCGGCAGTCAAGTTTTCGACTTTAACAGTCACATTACCATTTACAATCTCACCAGAGTACTTATGACCACCAATAATTACAGTAACATTTCCAGTGGCATTAACCGGAACAGTAATATTGATAACCGCAGTTTCTCCTTCCTTAATATCAGTGATATTAACTGTAATTGGAGTTTCATATTTAGGGATATTTGCTGTAGCATTTGTTGTTACGTTAGTGTAGTTTCCATCACCTGAGTAAATAACAGTAATATTATGTATTCCCGGAGTTGCATTAGTTAAAGTAATTACAGCAGTACCATTAGTGACATTTGCTGTGTAGTTTTGACCTTCAACAGTGACAGTCACATTACCGGTAGCATTGCCCGGAACAACAACCACAACAGTGCCATTACCCTGATCAATAACCTTAATGTCCGGTTCAGTCACATTAACCTTGTTCACAGAGAATTTGGTTTCATTTTCAGCACTTGAGAAGTATTTACCGTCACCATTATAAACAACTTTAACAGTATAATTACCAACTTTA
>NZ_JAFRSC010000028.1 GCF_017427765.1 Methanobrevibacter sp.
AACCATCTGCCATTTTCTTTTAAAAGTGTTGCTTCTTTGATTTTACCATCAATATCCCGTTTATATTTGACTTCAAGATATCCGAGTTTGTTTAACCTTAATCGATTATCCTCCCACCTGATGGTACCTTTAATACCATCTTTGGTTGAGTATTCGTTGTTTCTAAGTGTGATGGATCGTACTGGATTTTTTTTAAGTGATTTGAACTTGGGAAATCCGGTTCTTCCATCGTTGTATCCGTCATGTGCTTTTATTAAATGGTCTGTAGATGCTTGAAGGCATGTGGAATCTGCTTTTTTCAAAAAAGGTTTGCGTTTTATTAGATGTTTAATGATTTTTTGGTGTAACTGCGATTTACTTTAAATTGGTTGCCAATATTGAATTCTTTGACTAGGTTTTCACGGTAAATACTGTATTCCAATGTTTTATTGAATACATAACCTGTGGCACGCAAATTGAAATTCAATGCCCTTTCTAAATCCTTATCAGGAACAAATTCAATTTTATCAGTCAAAATAAAACTCTTATCAACCATAAAACTCAAAAATCCACACAAATTAATTTTTTAGACAAAGAAAGAACAATCATCATATCCCCCCCTAAAATACATTTAGGATCCCATAATAAGAACCTGCATTTTTACCCTGAAGAACTAAAATAACTGTTCTTTTCTATAACTATAAGTATATACACTTATAATAAAAAGAGATTATCCAAGAGAGCATTTGAAAAGTAATAATTTTTTTAATGAAAAAAAATTCTAATACTCATTAAAAGTGCAATTCATCTCGGCTTTAAGAAGCCGGAGAATTCTTGGACAAAAATGTTAAAAACATTAAGTTACATAATATATAATACTATAAACTTTAAAGGGATAATAAAATGGCAGAAAATATACTTTATAGATTATATGAATGGTATATCTCAAGAGATTTGGTTCCAGAAAAGATGCCAAAACATGTGGCAATAATTATGGACGGAAACAGAAGATATTCCAAACTTCAAGGCAATGTCGATGTATTAAAAGGCCATGAAATGGGAGTTGACACTTTAGAAAACGTTCTGGACTGGAGTGTCGAACTTGGAATAGAAATAGTAACTGCCTATGCTTTTTCAACAGAAAACTTCAACAGATCAAAACACGAAGTCGACGGACTGATGAGACTGTTTGTAATTAACTTCAAACGATTGGTTGACCATGAAAAAATTCATAAAAACGAAGTAAGAGTGAAAGTTGTAGGTAGAACAGAATTATTACCTGATGACGTGAGAGAAGCTATAAGAGAAGCGGAAGAAGCAACCGCACACTACAACAAAAGATTATTCAATCTTGCAATAGGATATGACGGCCGGCTGGAAATCATTGATTCATTTAAAAAGATTATAGAAGACGTTCAGGCAGGCAAAATCACAATAGATGATGTTGATGAAGACCTTGTAAGCAAAAACCTCTATACTGAAGGATTAGATGATCCAAACCTCATTATCAGAACCAGCGGTGAGGAACGTTTAAGCGGATTTTTACTTTGGCAGTCTTCATACTCCGAGTTGTATTTTTGTGAAACATTATGGCCAGAACTTAGAAAAGTTGATTTTATAAGAGCAATCAGGTCTTATCAGGCAAGGGACAGAAGATTTGGAGTATAAAATATGATAGATACTCATTGCCACATTGATTTTGAAGATTTTGACAGCGACCGTGAAGATGTAATCGCAAGAGCAAAAGACAAACTTGACTGCATTATTGCATCAGGTTTCAGTAAAGACAGTAATCAGGATGTTTTAAAACTTTCAAAAGAATATGAAGGTTTTATTTATCCTACTTTTGGTTTTCATCCAGTAAGCTCACAGAACTGCACATCTGAAGAATTGGATGATGCGCATAATCATTTGATTGAAAATTTAGACAACATTGTTGCTGTTGGGGAAGTCGGGATGGATTACTATTACGTTACAGACAAGGCTCTGCGTGAAAGGCAAAAAGAAATCTTCACCAGTTTTTTAGATATTGCAAATGAGTATAAAGTTCCTATTGTAATGCATGTTAGGGACTGTGAGAAAAAAGCTGTAAACATTATCCAGGATTATGATAATATCCCTTATTTTGTTTTCCATTGCTATGGAGGCAGTTTCAAAACTGCAAAAAGAATAATGGATATGGATAATGCATATATGAGTTTTTCTACAATGCTTTGTTATTCAAAACAGCACCAGGATTTAATTGAAAAGATAGACCTGGATTATATTTTAACTGAAACCGACAGCCCATATCTTGCTATGACTAAAGATGAGAGAAACGAACCGGTTAATGTCGTTAATGCAGTTTATAAAATAGCTGAAATAAAAAAAGTTGATGTCAGTGCTGTTGATGAAGTGACCACCAGCAATGCACGTAACATATTTAAAATTTAGAAATGAAGAGTGAAATTCAAATTAATCAGGACATCCCTATTTTCTTTAACAGCTTCAATTTCCAGTTCAAAATCTGTAAGATCCTGCATCACCAAATTGACTAAATGCCAATCAAGAAGCGAATCATTCAGAAATATTGTAAACTGATTTTGGTTAATGACAACACCTTTTCTGCAGAACAGTTTAAATGCATAGAAATACAGTTCCAATCTAAAAATCAAATCCTCTTTATCACCGTTTCCATTGATGAAATATTCCTTTAAATCTTCCTGTAGAATTTTACCTTCATCACCTACATCAGCTTTGAAAGTCTCCATTTCCTTTAAATCTTCCATCAGTTGCTTTTTTTCTTCATCACTATACATCTAATCACTTAACCTAAATTTCAATTTCAAAATGTTGTATGGGTTAGACATGAAAGTTATCTGGAATTTATCAAAAGTTTCATCCAATTTTTTTAGAAGTGAAAATTCCAAATCATCCGGAATAACATATAATATGAATGAGTCATCGTCAATTTCTACACCCAAATCCTCCTGAAGAGGTACCTTCAACTCACTTATGAATACATATTTGTACACAATTAATTCATAATCGTTTACCTGCTTATTAGTTCTTATAATGTCTGCCAGTTGTTCCTGTAATTTCAAAGCTATTGTGTCAAATGTTTTCTCAGTAATTCTAATCACCGGTTAATGGAAGTAAGTCTTTTTCTTCAAACACCTCTTTTGCGCCAACCATCGCATTAATTGCTTTTGGAAAACCGCAATAAGCACTCATCTGCATGATTATCTCAACAATTTCGGTTGGAGTATTTCCAACATTTAAAGCTGCAGAGATATGGTCTTTAAGCTGAGGTATTGTTCCTAAAACTGTCAGAGCCGCAACAGTACATAACTCACGAGTTTTTAAATCGACTTCAGGGCGAGTATATATTTCAGAATATGGGAATTCCAAAACAAATCTTGACAAATCCGGAGCAACATCTTCCAAATCTTTAAAAATTTCTTCAACAGTTCTATTTTGAATACCTTCCAAAACTTCTTTTCCTTTTTCATATCTAGACATACTATAATCTATATCCCTAAACCCATTTAACATTAGCTGTTGTGAAAACATAATGTGGAGAAAAAACCGGATTGTATAATTTGTTCGTTGCAGAGGTTGTATTAAAACTGACTGCAAGAGCTTTTCTTAAATTATAGTTAATTCTATCACCAATCGAAACCTGCTGCTTTTTGGAAAACTCCTTTGTAGAGGTAACATAAACCTTAAACTGAATCTCCTTTTTTCCGTAATTGTTATCATAACCCAATTCATAATAAGTTACATTAACTATTTCAACCGAATATGGTATTAACAAATCTGATTTTGATGTTTCATAATCGTTGAATGTCTGTTTGGGATAAATTGCAACTGAAGACGTTCCAATACCTTCATTAGCACCGTTTCTTGCAGCAGCCATTGCTGTATTCAATTCACTTTCATCTGCAATAAATACTGCTGAAATCATTAGAATCAATATTAAAACACCTGCAAGCAGCAAATATTCCCCGCTAACCTGTCCGGAATTGCCGATCATGTTATCACAATTTTTCCTTCACCATTTTTGGTGACTGTATAACTTTTTCCGCTGTGTAATTTATATTTTGAATCGAAATTTGAAAGCGGAAGCAAAATTTCTCCCTTTTTACCATCATAATCTATAGTTATCTTACCGTTTTCAGCAGTAATTTCATAATATCCCTTATCGGAAGGCAGATAAATTATTTTGGAGTATCCTTCGCCATTGGAATTGACCTGACTTATTGAGTTTGAAACATCATCCAGAATAAGTCTATGTGAAACACTATCTTCAATATTGAAACTTGATTCTATTGTTGATTGAATAAAAAATAACAATGAAACAGATATTATTAAAATAACAAAGATTGTAAACAAATATTCTATTGAAATAAAACCTTTATTGTCCATGTTTTTTAGTTATTTTAATTATTAATAAAGTTTATATGATTAAAAATCAATTTTGACACATAATTATTAATAGAACTTGAAATAAAAATTTAATCATGAAAGGAAAAGTTATTTTCATTGGTGCAGGTCCGGGAGATCCTGATTTAATAACAGTTAAAGGAAGAAGAGTAATTGAAAAAGCTGATGTAATTATTTATGCAGGTTCACTAGTAAATAAAGATGTTTTAAGCCCTGCAAAAGAGGATTGTGAAATTCACAACAGTGCTTATTTAAATTTGGAAGAAACTGACGGGATAATTACTGAAGCCGTTAACGAAGGAAAATTAGTTGCACGTGTCCATACAGGGGACCCTTCAATTTACGGTGCTATAGGCGAACAGATTCGTGAACTAAAAAAACATGACATTGAATATGAAATTATTCCAGGAGTAAGTTCATTGTTTGGAACAGCAAGTGTTTTGGAAGCTGAATTGACACTTCCTGAAATTTCACAAAGTGTAATTATTACTCGTCCTGAAGGTAGAACTCCAAAGCCTGCTGGAGAAAGCCTGGCTAGCTTTTCAAAACATCATGCAACAATGTGTATCTTTTTGGGAATAGGTATGATTGATAAAGTTGTAGATGAATTGCTTGAAGGTTACGAAGAAACCACTCCAGTTGCAGTTGTCAAAAAGGCAACCTGGCCAGACCAACAAATAATTAGAGGAACCCTCAAGGATATTGCACAAAAAGTAAAAGATGCCAATATTACAAAGACTGCAATGATTGTAGTGGGAGATGTGTTAGACCCTGGTGATTTTAATGCATCCAAGCTATATGACAAAAACTTTAAACATGAATATCGATAGGGAATTATTTTTCCCTTAACTTTTTTTAAACTATGCCAAGAACTTTAACATCACCAAAAGCATCATAATTTGAAACATATATCATACATACCTCATCTTTCAGGCCAAAAACAAAAGAATAGCTATTTTCGTCATGCTTTTGATAATATCCTGAATATCCAAACATTTTTGTTGGGGTTCCGCCTATACTGGCTGCAACCTCGTTACTGTTTATACCCGAACCTGGCATTCTGGTAACACCTATTTCAATGTAATTTTTATCATTGCTCCATCCCATAGCAGACGATTTGACACCCTCATCAACACTTACTTCAGTTCTGGATGGTTCATTAACGTAATCAGATGGAATTTCAAATTCCACATTGTCAACTTTAACAGTTTGGGTTTGGCTAGTAATAATCATAGCAGACAAAACAATAGTGCCAAAAATTAAAATAATTACAATAATAATAAGATATTTGTTAAAAAAAGGTTTGTTTTTGCCTGGAACCTTTTCACCGCAGTTCTGGCAAAATTGAGCATTTTCTTTTAATTTTTCGCCACATTTTCGACAGTGTTCATCCATGGCAAACCCTCAAAAGATTAACTGTATTTATCTTTGATTTCATTCATCAATTTTAATTTTTCAAAAGCAACATTTTTTGGAGCCCTTCTAAGTCCGCAATCAGGATCAAGAAGCAGATTATCTTTTCCAACTATTTCAATAGCTTTTGTGACTAACTCTTCAATGTCATTAATGTCATCGACTTCATTTACTGATGAGTCAACACATCCAAATCCTAATTTTTTATCAGCAATCAATGAGGCATTTTTTTCTAAAACACCTAAATTAACGTTATTTCCTGCAAATTCAAAGTCAAGAATGTCCACGTTGAATTTTGAAATATCCTTAAATGCATCTTTCAAGATACCACAAACATGCATTCCCAAAGGCACTTCAAGACCATCCTTAATAATTCCAATGGCTTCACGTGCTGTTTTCATATCTACCATACCTGTAGATAAAAACGGCTCATCCACCTGAATATAAATAGGGTCTACTTTTTTGGCAATGGCATCCACTTCAAATTTTAGGCTGTGTGCCAAATCGATGATTGCATCTTCCTTGGTTTTATAAAAAGACTGTATTCTTGATGAGTGGACAATGGTATTTGGACCTGTAATAATTCCCTTTATTCCTTTACCTTCAGGAATTTTACCACCATAATACTCCTTCATTACCTTTTTGGCATATTGCATATCTTTAATTGAGATTTCCTGAGTTGGATTCCTGATTTTTGAAACTATTACTGTATTTCCATCCTCAATTTTCATTCCAGGAATATATTTTGTAAAAATAGAAACCATATCCCCTCTAACCTGACCGTCAGAGATTATATCTACTCCAGCGTCAAGTTGAGCTATTACACTACTTTTAATAGCTTCTTTAAAAGGATCATATGAACCTAAACTATTAAGCAATTTATCTTTAAAACTAGAAGGAGTACTTTCACTAGCCGGAAAGCTACCTACAACAGTTGATTTCATTTTTTATTACCAGTGTCTAATTTTCTGATATTTTCAACTTCTTCTTCATCAATTGGTAACTCAACAACAGATGTTCCATGACAAGGTTTTGTGTATGGCAACAATACTGTTCCTTTTTCATGGTCAAATCCAATTGGGATTGGAGGTATTCCAATTACTCTAACACCTAAAACCTGATCTCCAGGTTTAATATAAACTATATCCTCAGCTTTAAATCTGATAATCATAGCACAATCTTTGAAACCTGCTTTTGAAGCATGGATTTCATAGTTATCAGATTGCTGAAGGTAAGTATCTAAACAGAATGACATTTATTCAAACTCCTTAATTGCTTTGTCAAATTTAACTTTGATTGGTGAAGGATTGTGGAATGCTCTAACAGGTACGATTTTAGCATTGCTTTGGCTTTCTTCAATCATATTTACAAATTCTTCCACTTCATCGGCATCCCTTGAAAATACTAATGCGAGTGACTTGCACTGCAGTATCTGTTCAAATGTTACGAAAAATGATGCTGCTGCATCTTTGTGAACAAAACCAACTAGTAAATCGTAATCACCTTCGTTGATTTCACCTAAAGTTCTCTCCAAATCAACGAGATTTAAATTGTAATGACCTTCAGGGTCGGAAATTTTAACTAATTTTGAAGCTGCAGGATTTGCAGCAATTGTGGTATCATAACCCATTTTTGTTAATCTGTTAAATACATAAACTGCCATAGGAGTCTGTGATGGAGTTTCAGGACATCCCAGTAAAACTAAAGCTTTCATAAAATTACCTCATCATGATCTTGTTTTAAGTGTGACCGCATTAGCCAGAATCAATGCTCCTATAAATATGAATGTTAAAAGTGCCATACCATTAATTGTTCTGTTAAATACAAACATACCAATTAAAGCCTGTGCAGAAAATGCAGATAATGCTCCCATCAACAATACTTCTCTTCCCAGATATTTCTTGTTGTTTTTCTCTCTTCTTTCTCTGTAAATGGTAAGTATTTTAAATCCGACAAGGAGTGTACCGAGAACAAATACCATCAATCCGATAAGACCTAAATATCCGAAGTCAAATCCATATCCGAAAATACCCGGTAGCATATAATCGATTGTATCTTTTTGGTTAACCAATATACCGAAAAACATCGGGAAAGGCAGACCAAAGAATAAAACCAGTTGCATCGGCAATGTAATATATCCTTCTGCAAATGCCGTTCCTTCAGCGCCCCAATACGAAGCATTAGCACTATGCCCAATCAGCTGAATGTTATTCAATACCGTTTTAATACTTGACAAAGAGTACTGTTCAATCCTACCTAATCTTAAAAGTGGAGAGAAAATTGTCATTCCAGATACTCTTGCAATTACTTCCAATAAAACAAATCCGACACCGGCAGCACCTAAAAACATTAAGATTCTTTTACCGGTTAAAATGGATTTTTCTCTAAATGATTTGGAAATAATCATGTATCCTATGAATAAACCTAAAATCCATAAAATTAAAAAGGACCTGTGCATTAATCCACCGAATACTGTAATACCTGCAATAAATAGAATTACAAATCTTCTAAGTGGCCGTATGTCAACACCCGATTCCTTCATCACTTTCAGCGACGCTAAAGCAGTTACAGCACCTAGAAGCGCAATTGGCCCGAACGGGTGAGTGAATTCCGCTTGACTTGACGATATAATCAAAAGAACAATATCTGCTCCAAAAATAAATGTGAAACCACCTATAATAAATAATGATAAAAAGGTAACAACACTTAAAGATAGTGGAATCAAGTTAAGGCAGAATACCATTGTAACAAATAACATTAAGCCTACTTCTACAATTAATTGTAAATGATTCTGAGCAATTAATAACATATTATAATCACAATTCTATTTAATTTTAAAATTTAAAGTGGACTGACCGGGATTTGAACCCGGGGCCTCCGCCATGCCAAGGCGACGATCTACCATCTGAGCTACCAGCCCAAAAAATAATTATATCAAATACATTATAATATTTGATATTAGTAATATAAACTATTTACCATTTTTGGCCAAATCATATAAATTATCAATGATGACTTGGAACAAATCATCTGTTTTCAAATCAATTTTTTCATGGGGATTTACAATAAAGTCAAGAGCTTTATCGATTACCTCATTAGTATCGATTGACCTGTACATCAAACCATGATTAATGTAGAATTGGTCAACAGATAATGTTTCTCCAGGATAACATGAGATTACAGGAGTCTGCAGTAAGGCAGCTTCCCTATTCATAGTTCCGCCAGCACCAATAACCAAATCACATTTTTTAATTAAACTGGATGTATCGACAGGGGGCTTTAGGATTGAAACATTATCAATTCCTTCAAATATTTCAGCCTGTTCTCTGAATCTTGGTAAAATTAAAATATTTGCGACATTCTTTAACTCATCAACAATCGGAGAGAGAACTGATTTTCTACAGTCTGCATCAAGATATGATGCTAAAGAAGGTTCCGGCCTCATCAATATTGTTTTTTGATGTTTTAAATCCAAATCCAATTCATTGAAAACATTATCATTATATTCAAAGCTTTTAAAGTGCATTATTTCTGAAGTTCCATTATATGAAATAATTGTATTCGGGTCAGCTCCGAATTTCATCAATTTCCACATGTCGATTATTTTTGGAGTAATAATCCTGTCACATAATGGAAGTGTCAATTTGTTAGCTGCAAGAGCATGTTCGTTGTCTAAAACGTACAAACTTGGGATCCCTAGACCAAATGATATTCTAGGAAGCTCAATAGAATGCTTGCTAAGGGCAACATCCACCTTTTCATCATGTATAATATCAACAAGATTATAAACTCTTGATGTACTTTCTCTTAGCTTATCATATAAACTGACACCATGCTTTCCAACGGAAATAAAATCGATGTCATACATTTCCATCAATTTATGGATATCACCAAATTGTCTTGCGGTAACAATTACATCTTCACCTTCGGCTTCCAAATACTTTATTACATCTTTAAAAAACCTTACGTGAGGTGCATTTGATATATCAATCCATACTTTCATCAAACCACCTTATAAACATTTATAAACTTTCTTTTTTATCTTTAATAACCTGAATAATCTCATCCAATCCAGTTCCTTCTTTTAAATTGGAAGTAATGATTTTAACATTTGGATTTAATTTTTTAGCATCAGCCACCATCTTATCTACATCAGCGCCTACTGCATCGGCCAAATCTATTTTGTTAATAATAATAACATCGGAAGTCTGGAAGATAATTGGATGTTTTTCTACAGTGTCGTCACCTTCGGTAACGCTTATTACAACCATTCTCATGTGTGAGCCTAACTCAAAGTCGACAGGACAGATTAAATTACCAACATTTTCAATAATAACCATGTCCAAATCATCCAACGGCAAGTCTCCAAGTCCATGACCTACCAAATGTGCATCCAAATGACATTCTTTTCCAGTATTTAAACCTGCAACTGGAACATTGTGAGACTTGATACGTTCAGCATCAAATTTTGAGATGACATCTCCTGCAATAACACCTATATTATAATCAGTATTGTCAATAATTTCTTCAATTAAAGTTGTTTTACCAGAGCCTATAGCTCCTACAAAATCAACACAAAAAATTCCTTTTTCTTCTAAGTTTTTCAAGTTTTTTTCTGCTAATTTTTTATTAGCGTCCATAATATTTTTTTCCACTTCCACATCAGCTATCATATGCATATTTTAGTCTCCTAATTTATGTATCATCAGGTTTTTCGATTACAATGTTTTTAACAACAATATCTTTACCATTTAAAATTTCTACTTTTAAACTGTCGCATTTAGGACATTTAACAAGCGGTGCATAATGGTCACTATCATCAAGAATAGCTACGCCCTTAAAATCACAATCCCCACAATCAATTTCTGCAGGAATATCTTCAATATTGATTTTTGCATCTTCCATAATGGTGTTTTCAACCAAGACACCTAACATAAATTGCAATTGTTCAGGATTTATCATAGCCAATCTACCAATTTCAATAGTAACTTCAGTAACTTCAGTTGCATTATTACTTTCAGCAGTCTCTAAAACTGCATTAATAATACCTTGAGCCATAGATAATTCGTGCATTTTACAACTCCTAAATAAAACTTAATATTATAAATTTAGTTTTATTTATTAATAAAGCTATTTAATATTTGAAATATATTAGAGTAATACTGAATATTAAAAAAAATTAACTGTATGTTGCAATCAACAACATTTAAATAATTTAGCAGTATTAAATAGTATTACTTATTACATTTGGAGATACATTATGACTTACAAATCTAAATTCGGTTTTGGATGCATGAGACTTCCACAAACCGATGAAAATGACCCAACAACTATCGACCAGGAATTATTTACTGAGATGGTCGACATTTACATGGAAAAAGGATACAACTATTTCGATACTTCCTATGCATATCACAATGGCGCTAGCGAAGTAGCAATCAGAAAGGCAGTAGTTGAAAGATATCCCAGAGAATCATTTAAAATTTGTGATAAGATGCCGACCTGGGCATTGACATCCGAGCAGGACAATGACAAATTCGTCAATGAGATGCTTGAAAGACTTGGAATTGATTATTTTGACGTGTTTTTCATCCACAATATTAATGTTCCATGGCTGGAAAATGCAAAGAATGCCAAAACTTTCGAATACGTTAAAAAAATGAAGGAAGACGGAAAAGCAAAACAGATTGGTATAAGCTTTCATGACAATTCCAAATTATTAAAAGAAGTTTTGGACGAATACGGAGACATTTTAGATATCGTCCAGCTGGAGCTTAACTATCTTGACTGGGAAGATCCGGCAATCGAAGCACATAAATGCTATGACTTATGTGTTGAACATGGACTTGACGTTTATGTAATGGAACCATTGAAAGGCGGAGTTATTGTAAACACAAATGATGAAATTAAAAATGAATTTAATGAATTTAATCCGGATAAGTCAATAGCCAGCTTTGCAATAAGATTCTGCGCTTCCCTTGAACATGTAAAAATCGTTTTAAGCGGCATGAGCAAAATGGAAGATTTGCTTGACAACTGCGACACATATGACAATTTTGAGGTATTAAGCGATGAGGAATCTGCATTTTTAGAAAAAATGGCACTGAAACTCAAAGAAAATGTTGCAGTACCTTGCAGTGAATGTGGATACTGCATAGATGCATGTCCTGAGATGATTCCAATTCCAGAATATTTCAACTTATACAATACAAGCAAAAACCAGCCTGAATCAGACATCTACAGATTATACTACGATAAATTAGGCGATGAAAAAGTGCCTGCAGACGATTGCACTTATTGCGGAACCTGTCTTGACCATTGTACTCAAAAAATAGACATTCCAGATAAACTTGAAGAAGTTTGCAGTCATTTTGAAAATGGATTCAGTCCTTATGCTGATTTCCCTTAAGAAACTCTCATTTTTAATTCCTTAACCATTTCACCATTTTTATTTATTTTTGATGCTTTTCTATAGTATTCAACTGCTTTTGGAAATATTCCCGAATGATAATATATCAATCCCATCAATGCAAGTGCATCGGCATTTCTATCATCAAAATTAAGCAGTTTTTCCAGTATTTCTGCAGAGGTATCCAAATCCCCCTGCACATACAAATCGTATGCCTCTTCATACATTACATCAATATCATCTAAAGAATCTATTTCAACATCTTCTTTTGCTTCTTTTTGATTATTTGAAAGAAGTACATCCAATTCATTTGCCATTTCATTAGTTCTGTCAATAGCCAGAGCTTTTTTTACAAAATAAAGAGCAATGTCATTCTGCTGTTGGTCATACAATATTTGACCCATCAGGGCAAGTGATTTAACATGTTTTTTATCTATGGCTAGAATGCTGTTTAGAATATCTTTGGAAGCAGAGTAATCCTTATTATTAAACAACTCCAAAGCCTCATCAAACAGTCCTTCAACATCATCATCTTCATCTTTCTTGACAACTTCCTCAACGATTTCCTTTTCGCCAACACTCTTTTTAGAAATTAGCTGAGTCATGTAGTTGAGAATATATTTTGTTGCATTTTTGTGAAGGGGCTTGTTATCATTTCCGCATTTTGGTGAGTATATACAGGCAGGACACCCGCTTGTACAATTACAGTTTTCAAGCAAATCAACTGTAGATTTTAACAGATCAACAAATACGTCCACTGCCTTTTCACATATTCCTATTCCGCCTTCATAACCATCATAAATAAAAATGGTTGCTTCCTGAGTGTCTTCATGATAATTTGTTGAAAGTCCACCTATATCAAATCTGTCACACATCGTATGAAGCGGAAACAGTCCAATCAATGCATGTTCAGCGCCGTGAAGACCTCCTGCAAAGACTTCCTCTTCTGCAAACATGTCTTCCAAAGTATCCTTAACCTGTTTTGGAATTGTAAACCACAATCCTTTAGTTTTAAATTTTAAAGGAGGCAAATCCAAAGGATATGTTCCGATTGATTTGGAAAACTGCATTTTTTTATATTTATAATAATCTTCACGTACTGTAAGCTCTCCAAAATGAATTGTCAAATTCCCATATTTTGTTCGAGACAGTTTCTTTTCTATGTTGATTTCAGTTTTATTTAAAACCATAGTGTGATAATCTACGGTTTTTTGGACTACATTAACAAATCCTGACTTCAGATTAACGCTGTTTACAACATAAGTGTCTCCTTTGTTAATCAAAATCGCACCTTCGTGAGCTTCCCTATAAACCTGAGAGCGCTCCATTGTCTCAAGAAGTCTGCCATTGTTCATAACTTTAAATTCCTGACCTGAAATCTGGTCAAGTGAATGGTCCAAAGCGGGATTATCATCATAAGGATACATATAATCTCCACGGATGTTTTTATGCAGGTCCTTTTTGGAAACTAACACATCCAATATCTTGTCATCAACACCAAAGTATCTTGAAACTTCACCTTTTTTAATTGGCAATTCCTTGGCTGCACAAAGTATATGTGCTTCCTGCAATATCGGATTGGTTAAATCAATTATTGCATTTTCATGAGGCTTATCAAAGAAAAATGATGGATTGTTCATAAAATATTGATCAAGCTGGTTTTCAAAAGCAATTAGAACAGCCAAAGATTTCTGATTGCTTCTTCCAGCCCTTCCTGATTGCTGCCATGTTGATATCATGGTTCCGGGATAACCTGAAATGATTACAGCATCAAGAGAACCTATATTGATGCCCAATTCAAGCGCATTTGTACATGTTACGCCCAGATATTTTCCACTTTTAAGGCCGTCTTCAATTTCCCTTCTCTCTTCAGGCCTGTAACCTGCCCTATAAGCAGCAATTCTATGAGCCAATTTTCCCTTAATTTGTGTCATGTCCTTTTTAGCCCACATAGCAATTAATTCTGTGGTTTTTCTTGAAACAGTGAAACATAATGTCTGAATTCCTTTAAGCATCATGTAAATAAAAATATTTTCAGTTTCCATATGAACTGAAGGTGCATTTTGCATATTAACCTTGTTTCTTCTGTAATTTTTAAAAGGATTATACATTATAAAATCCTTCTCGCCACTTGGAGAAGCATCCTCATCAACCAGACTGAACTCCTCACCAGTCAATCTGTTTGCAAGTTCCAAAGGATTTGCCAAAGTTGCTGATGACAATATAAACTGAGGATTGGAACCGTAAAAATTAGCTATTCTTTTCAATCTTTTAATTAAAAATGCAACATTTGACCCGAATACACCTTTATAGTAATGTGATTCGTCTATTACAATATATTTTAAATTTTTATAAAATCTGGTCCACTGATGGTGCCATGATAAAATCAGATGAAGCTGATATGGATTTGTCAGTACAATCCGAGATTTGTCCCTGATTCCTTTTTTGTCTTCTCGGGGAGTGTCTCCATCATAGGTTCTTGGTTTAATATCAATTTCAAGCTCCTTTTCAAGGTTTTCCAAAACATGCAACTGATCATTTGAGAGAGCTTTTGCAGGATAAATGTAAATAGCTGTTGCTTCCATATCATCAATCATGGTTTCCATAATTGGTAAATTAAAAGCCAGGGTTTTACCGGAAGCTGTTGGAGTGGTAATAATAACATTTTCATTATTTTTAATTGCCTCATAGGTTTCTGCCTGGTGTTTATATAACTTGACACCCCTTGAATCCAAATACCCTATAATTTTTTCATTTAAATTGTCAACTTTTTTAAAACTGGCTTTTTTTGCTGGTATTGTCTCA
This sequence comes from Methanobrevibacter sp., assembly GCF_017427765.1. Classification (GTDB taxonomy): domain Archaea; phylum Methanobacteriota; class Methanobacteria; order Methanobacteriales; family Methanobacteriaceae; genus Methanocatella. Next base: position 15,032 of record NZ_JAFRSC010000028.1, read on the forward strand.
ACATGAGCAATATTATCCCTATATCGGACATCATTTTTAAACATATCAATATTGTTGGGCTCAGACATAATATCAGCTTAATTAAATTAACATTTATATTTTAAATGACTATAATATTTAAAATATTCGTTATTTTCAAAATTAATATTATTAGAAAAATAGGATTATGATAAAAGTTAGGAATATTTCATTCCCAACTTATTAATACATATTATGGAAGAATTTTACCCCCATAGATATATATTTGAATTTTTATAATTTATAATGTTTATTCATGTATAAATTGAAATAAAATCAATCAAGCTTTATAAATATTACTTTTCACACGCTCTCTCATTTATTTTATAAATGGGGAAAACAAATAAATTAATTATTATACACCAAGAGGGAAAAAATGATTTCATATGAAAAATTTGAAGACATAGTAGTAAATACACTTAAGAGAGATATTTCTTCAAATCAGGACCAAAAAAAGGCCATACTATCAAATAGCGATGAATCCCTTTTTATTGTAGCCGGACCAGGATCAGGTAAAACAACCGTAATGGTTTTAAAAATATTAAAATATATTTTTGTTGACGGAATAGACCCAAGCGAGATACTGGCTACAACATTTACAAGAAAGGCAGCTGATGAGTTATACTCAAGAATTTTAGGATGGGGGGATGAAATCAAAAATCATCTAACCGGTGAACTGGATGAAGATAACTTTGATGATATTGCAAAAATACTTGAAATCGAAAGAATTGACTTTAACCAAATCAACATTGGAACAACAGATAGTGTAGCTGAAGAACTATTAAGGGAATATAAAAATCCCGGAGAAACACAGCCTGCTGTTATTGAAGACTTTGTTGCAAACTCAGCAATGATAAAAATCCTAATAAAAGACGAAAGATATCTCAATAAGAATCTTGTGGAATATCTTAAGGAATTAAGTGGAAGAGGCAAACTCGAAGAACCATCACGAATGAGTGAAATCCTACTTGAAATTAAAAACAGAATATATTATGACCAGGTAGACTTTGAGGAGTTATACAATAATGCAGAAAAAGAAAGCGGCATCAGACTGGCGCTTGACTGTATTAAAGAATATGAAACTACTCTCAAAGAGAGACATACCATTGACTTTACAATGCTTGAGTCAACATTTCTTAATAAATTAAAAAATGGCGACTTGGATTTATTTTTAGAAGATATCCAAATTGTTTTGATTGATGAATATCAGGACACCAATCTGATTCAGGAGGACATTTATTTTACAATTGCAAAATCTGCCTTAGAAAACAACGGCAACATCACTGTTGTAGGTGATGATGACCAATCACTTTATCGCTTTAGAGGCGCTACAGTTGACTTATTTACAAACTACAAACAGCGTGTAAAAGACAAATTGGGAATTGATGTTGAAGAAATCAATTTGAGAACAAATTACAGGTCAACTGAAAATATAATCAACCATTGCAACAGATTCGTTGAACTGGATTCTGACTATCAGTTTGCAAGGGTGGAAAATAAACCGAAAATCATTGCCCCCGACTTTGAAAAAGACAAAATGCCAATTTTGGGAATGTTTAGAAACAATCCTGAAATGTTGGCCAATGATTTATCACTGCTTCTTAACAACCTTATTAACAAAGGAGAGGCTGAAATAAAAGTTCTGCAAGTTCTGGATGAAGATTTTTACAAAAGCATGAATAATGAAATAAGCATAGCCAGATTGCAAGAAATGAAAAGAGAAAAAATACAAAAAGGCAAAAAGATTGATAAAATCAGACTTAAACTGGATAGCGAATATGGTTCGGCATCGGATTTGGCTGTCCTTTCATATTCTCCAAAAGAAATTTATTATGGAAACAGAACGTTTCTCTATTATTTAAGAAAAAACTTAAGACGCCTAAGACAGCCTATCGACATGTTCAATCCTAGAGGACTTGACCTGCAGGAAATTGACAATGTAGCTATTTTTTGCGGTTTGATTTTGGAATGCATTGATCCGGAAGGAAGCATCCAGAAAACAGATAAAAGCATTCCTAATCTTGCAAAAAGAAACATGCTAAGATGGAGACTTAAAGCAAAGGAATATATTAAATTAAATCCAGAACCCACACAACCAATGTCACTTAATTCATTTGTTACACGTTGGCAGCTTAGAAGACCATATCCTGAAGTTGATGAAAAAGGAAGGGAAGTTAAATGGCCTAAAACAGCCAGTTTAATGGAACTGGCATACAAACTAACAACATGGATTGAAGATTTGCAGGCAGATGTGGAAGGAGTAGTCTACTTGGAAGCCATTACCAAATCAATTACACAAACCGGATTTTTCAATGAATATCACTCAAATATCTCTTTTGAAAGTCCGCAATCAGAGCTGGAATCTGTTCTGGAAGCAATATGGAATATATTTATACCTATATCCACAGGAGGAGTTAAAATTGACGAGTCCCTTCTTGAAACATTACCCGACAATAGAGTGAATGTTTTATCAATCCACCAGTCAAAAGGACTAGAATTCCCAATGGTTATTGTTGATGTGGGATCAAAATTCAAAACAAATGACATTAAAACACAAAGATTAAGATTTCCTAAAAAATTAAAAGATAAAACATCTATTGAAGATAGTATTAGGCAGCATTCAACCCTAGGTCAAAGCGATAGAAGCGAAAAGGACAGGTCATTTGATGATTTGACAAGACTTTATTTTGTAGCATTTTCAAGAGCGGAAAGCGTTTTACTATTGGTTGGACTTAATTCAGCTATTGAAGGATATAACAAGAAAAATCAGCATTTCAACATACCAAACATTGCTCTTGGATGGAGTCGTGATGAAAATTATATAGGATTTGAAGAGATTTATTTAATTTAAGGAGATTTATTATGAAATTACCATCAAGATCAAAATCATATATGATACCCGAATACAGTCTTACTGGAGACTTATTATCATTCATCACATGTGGCCTTCAATACAGATACCAGAATAAAGGAACCCTTCCCCCTTCAAAACCCGTGCAGAGATGGTTTGGTGAATTTATCCATGGCGTGATGGAAGAGGCATATCTCGACTGGAAATACCAGCAGAAAAAATTCCCATGGGATTGGAAAACAGACATAAGACCAATAGAGGATGAAATCGATTTGAGATTACAGGTAAGGGGCCTTTATCCCCATGATGAAGATTTGTTCTTCAGTATCAACAGACCCGGAAACACATTGACTCTAGATGATTTAAATGAACATGACCATAAAAAGTTGGCCAGTGCCCGAGCCGAAAATGCCATAAACATCTGGGGAAAAGATTTGTTTCCATTAATTGATGCATCCGAACTTTTAATAAAAGGAATTCGGCAAATGCCAAATTATAATAAGAACATCAGCAGATCCAATTATTACGGAATAAACGGCGTTGTTGACGTGTTGACTTCAACAAAAATAAATAATACACATGAACAAAGCACTTTATACAATTTCGACAACAATATTGTTAATTTCATTAAGAAAAACCTTGATGAAAGTGACATTGAAGATTATGAAATAATCATCGACTACAAAGGAATGAAAAGACCTCCGATTAAAGTTTCAAAACCTAATGCTGAAGACAAATGGGAACATCACAAACAGCAAATATTAACTTATTCATGGCTCAGGTCCAAACAGGAAGACTCTAAAACAATTTCTGCCGGAATAATTCTTTATTTGAATGAACTTGTACCTTCAAAAGAGGATTTAGTTTTAATTAAGGAAGAGATTAAAAATGATTTAACAGATATTCCTCAGGAAAACGAATTTGAAGATGATGTGCAGTTAATTATGGAGTGGGAAGAGGATGATAAGGCTCCAAATTTAAGTGATGAATTTAAAAGAGCAAGGTCAATTAGATTTATTGAAATCAATGAAAAAGAACGTGAAAAAGCTCTTAAAAAGTTTGATGATGTAGTCTGCAATATTGAAAATTCATTAATTCAGGAGATGAAAGGCTGTAAAATTCAGGATGCATGGAAAGCTGAAGCCGATGAGAGAACCTGTTCGGCATGCGATTTCAGGACATTTTGTAAAAATAACACTGACATAACAAAAGACTTTAAAATTCCATAATACTAATATTAATTAAGGCGATACTATGACAAATTTAGAGACAAACAAAAAATACTGCGAAGTCATCGAAAGTAAAATCAAACTTGATGCAAAACCGGTTGCTATGAAGCTAATCAAAACACAGGAAGAGCTTCCTGAAGGCTATGATTTAATTGATGAAAAAATCAGACATTGTGAAATGGTTAGAAAAGCATCTTTAGGCAATAAGTTTTACTCCACAATCGATGAACAAATGTGTTTAGGCGGAGCCGGAGCAATTGGACTTAGAGATATGCCTGAAAAATTGGCCAATGGTGAAAAATACTTCTCACTTGGAAGATTTAAGGACTTGGAAACTGCAAAAAATCTCACAGCAAAACTTTCCATTATCAAAGATATATCATGGGGAATAATTTATGCTCCTTTAGATGAAGCTGACTTTGAAGCTGACGTTATTCAAGTCATCACAGAACCAGTTGGTGGAATGCTGCTTGCACAAAGTATTGTTTACAAAACCGGTGAAAAAATCGAACCTTCATTTGCAGGCATCCAGTCATTATGCGGAGATGCATTTGCAAACCCGTATCTTTCAAAGGGTGTTAATTTCACATTAGGTTGTGACGGTTCTAGAAAAGCGGCAGACATTAAAGATAATGAAATGACTGTTGGAATTAGTTCTGATATGATTGAAGAAGTAATTTCCGGTTTAGAATCAATCTAGGAGATTTAAATAATCTTCATAATGATTAATATTTAATAATTCTTTTTTATTTTTTTCTTTTATTCCGTAAAACGTATAACCATCAGCAAAAATCTTTCTTAAAATTGGATTTAAATTATCATCTTCCTTTTCAAGATATTTCATGAGATTCACTCTGGGAGCAACAAAAGGCATTCCAAGTCCTTCTGCCGTATCCAAAAGCCCTGTTTTACGTCTTCTTAAAATGGATATAGTATGGAATGGATCTTCACTATTTTGGCTTACTTCAATCATCTTGTTAAAAGTTTCAGTTGATACAGTTGGTTGGTCGGCTGTAATGCATAATGCAAAATCAGATTCAATATTTGATAGACCATTGTATAGAGATACTGATAAACCTACATCAACAGGATTGTTTTCAATGAATTTAACTTTATCTTTATAATTATCATAGATAGCTTCTTTTATTTCACCGGAATAATGACCAAGTACGACAATACATTCATCAATATTTGCTTTAAGGGCATTGTCAATTGTGGTCCCTATAACAGTTGAATCTTTAAAAGGTAAAATAAGTTTATTTTTTAAATCAATGTTTAGGGCCAATTGATCTTTTCTCATTCTGGAATTTTTTCCAGCTGCAGTTATAATAGTTGAAATTGTCATAAAAAAGTAAAAAAGAATATATTCACTCATTTGGAATATATCTTGTTATTTTTGCATAAATACCCATTCCAGTACCTGAACCTTCAGTCCACATGGTAATTTTTACTGGGTAGTCATGATTATTTGTAACGGTAATATCACTTGCAGGATTATAACCGAATAATACTGCATTTTCAGAACCGTCCATACCAACAGGCAATCCAAATCCTTCAGCAAGTACTGCTGCTCTTAATGCTCTAGCTGATGGGCACACACCGTGTGCAGCACTTCCACCCGGAGCTTCTGAATCACTTGCTGATTCAAAGTAAACATAATCTTTACCGGAACTGGTTGAATTAGGCGGTATAATAGTGCCGTTCCATGCTTCTACGAATTGTCTAGCATTAACTTCCCTGATTGAATCACCATATTCAGGGTGAGAACCTAAAGAAGTACCATAAACTTCACCATCTTCTGTAGTATAGTTACCAGAATACAGCAATATCGGCGAACCTGTAGGATACTCGGAGGCATAATCAGTTACCTCTTTTCCAAATATTTGTGGAACTAAATTGGAACCAATATCAGATCTGCCATCTGAAAATCCGACAATACCTTTTTCTAATGTAAATGTGGACCCAACATCCGCATCATAATTATACCAGCTTACGATAGTATCATTATTGTAATAATCACTAGTGAAATTTAAATTCTTAATCTGATCGGTAGGAACTGACTGAACAACTTTATCTCCTTCAATCACGTCAACTCCAGATTCTGTTTTACATAAGAGTTTATAAGGTGCACTGTACCCCCATACATAGGTATCAGGTCCTCTAACAGCCAATTTGTCTCCTTCATATGTCAAATATCCCGGTCCTTCTATATCTTTTGCATTTCCATATGAATCTATACCTTCACTTGAAACTGAATTGAAATCAAACGGAACAACACCGGTACTTAAAGTCATCAGAATCCCCTGAAGATCAAAAGCCATAATTTGATGAGCAATAAATCCAAAGTTATTCAACAGAGGAACTTCAATTGTTTTATTTATCCCCACTATTGATTGTCCTTCAAAGATTGATTGACCGACAGATATATTGTATTCATCAGCAACAGATTGTCCAGTGTATGAGGTACTGCTTACAAATGAAAAAGCAAATAAAAGAACACATGCTAAGAATAATGCTAAAAATATTGTAACTGATGTCCTTCTCCAACTTTTCATTTACTCCACCTATAATTTATAACATTTGTTTATATATAGTTCATATTATAAAACATTTGTCATTATTAGAACAATTTTTCTGAAATTAATTTGATTCTTTCCTGAATATCAATAATGGTATCCTGACCATTTCCTCCAATCAGAATAGCATCTTCATGTGAGTATTCGGCCACCAGTTCAATAATCTGGTCTAAAGAATTGACAGTGATGATGTTTCCAGCATAACCAAGAGAATTAAGCCTATAAATTGCAATATCTAACGTATCATCCAAACCTGGGAACAATACAATTACTTCAGGATTATATTTGACTGCCACATCAAGAATATCCAGTCTGTGTTCTTCATTATGGCGAGGAGTACCTATAAAAATAGCATAGAAATCCCTTTCAGATAAAATTGATGCCAAAGCATCTGAATTATCTGTTTTTCCAACATAAACCGATGCATCATTTATTTTATATACGTCCAATCTTCCTTCGACTGCCTTAAACTCAGCCAAAGTTGATTTGATAGTATCTTTAGGTATTTTTAATTCTGTTGCAATGGCTGTAGCCAAACCTGCATTAAGCAAATTGAATTTTCCAAACAACTGCAATTCATCCTGATATTCGAAGTATGGAATAGTTTTACTTGCAGATTCCTTAAAGTCAGCGTTGAAATCCTGGTTAAAAGCAGTGAAAATAAGTTTATCTTCAAAAAATCTTACTAAAGAATTTTTATAGTTTGCAATGGTTTTATGAACATCCATATGATCATTACCAATATTGGTTAAGCCAATCATATCAAAATCAAAGCAGTATCTGCAGAAATCTAAAGTCATGTCACAGACTTCCACAAGCAGTATGTCATAATCATCTTCATTAGCTTCAAGAATCAAATCATAATAGCCTGAAAATCCTCCTCCACCATTTCCTCCAACGAGTACTTTTTTACCTGCATTTTCCAAAATGCTTTTTATCATATGGACAGTTGTTGTCTTTCCGTTTGTTCCTGTGATTCCGATTGTGAAAATATCCTTATGTTTATTTAAAACATCACTTAAAAGTTCCCCATCCATCAATAATCGTGTAGCGAAAGGCCCACCATACATACTGGGACTAATTGCTATTGCATCACATTGCTCAATTGCATATGGATTAGTAAAACCCAAATCCAAAGTAATATTCTCGCCCACAATTGAAACAGTTGAATCACTGTCCATCATATTCATGGAAAGCATTGGCAAATCCAAACCATCCAAATCAACATTAATATTTAAATCAGTAGCATAAACTTCCCAACCATGTCTTAAAAGGGAATTGACTGCTTTTTTACCTTCTACTCCTAAACCTATAACCGCTGCCTTCATAAAAAACTAATCCTTAAAAAAATATTTATATAAATAGTTATTATTTTAGAATTAATAAACATTTTGCAAAAAGAAATAGTTTTATATGATAATAAAAATAATTAAAGCAAGGTGATTAAATGTTTGAAGATGAGCGCGATGATAAGATTTATAATTTAATAATTTCAAACGGCATTGATAAAAATAATGAATATGGCCAATTTAGCGAAAAATTATTTTCAAAAGTGGAATTCTTATGGAAAGAATTAATATCTGGAGATTACTCATTAGCTGGTGAAAGCTTTTACAGCAAAGTCGACAGAATCATACTGCTCGCTGGTCTTTACAATGACAATAAAGAGTTATTTGAAACATTAATAGATGCTGGTAAAAAATATGACATTCCTATTGTGCTAGTTAGACCATTAGGCCTTGAAGAAGTTCCGGAAATCCTTGAAAAAAATGCTGCAACCATAGTTGGATGGAATGCAAACTGCATTATCGATTCTGTTAAAGACGCTACAGAGCTTATGTAAAAAAAAGAAAAATTGAAAAATGATATTTAACTTACAACGTTTGAAATACCATTTTCTTTTTCAACTTTGATTAGATTGTCAGCTGCATTTTCAAGCTGACTTTCATGAGTCACGATTATCATCTGCGGCAATACTGACATGTCCTTTAACAGATTAATAAGTTCATGTCTCCTTGAACTGTCCAAATGAATTGTAGGCTCATCCAGTAAAATTGTATCCAAATCCCCTTTAGACATTGCTTTTGTAATACCAAGTCTTAAAGCAAGGGCAATAGCTATTTTTTCACCACCACTGACCATACTCATTGAGGATTCACCTTCAGGACCATACACAGTAACATCATATTCATCATCGAGAGTCAAATCTGAATAATTGAAGTTGAATTCATTGAAAAATTCTTTAGTATACTTTTGGATTAACGGTTTTGAAATTCCCCTTAAATCCTTTTGAATACCGTTTTTATCAAATAATCCCCTGATATGTTTTAATGTTTCAATATACTCAGAAACATTATCATGCTCTTTTTGGAATTTATCGGCAGTTTTAATTTTTTCTCCCAATTCCTTAAGATGAACAATTGACTCACGGGCCTGACCTTTAAGCTCTGAGAGATTAGAATTGAAAGTGTTTAACTGTCTTTCATACATTTCAAAGCGGAACAAAATATTTTCATATTTCTCCTTGTCATAGGCTGATGCTTCAATCTTGTTTTTTATAATGTCTTTTTGGTTTATGCTGACACCAATTTCTTCTTTAATGGAATCATGCTGAGTCATTAAATTGTTTTTGTTTTTAACAAAACCAATCATCTGATTGTATTCCTCATTCTTCTGTTTTAAGTCAGTTATTCTGTCCTGAAGTTCACTGGCACTGATATCACCGCTTAAATGAGGATCTTGCTCTATGGCAAGCTTAATGTTTTTGACATGATTGTCTATTTCATTTTTAACCTGCTTTAATTTATATTGAGCATCAGTTTCATCACCTAAAACTTCAAGTGCACCTTTTGCCTGATTATAAGCATCATGGAACTCTTTATTTGATTCACGCTCAGTTCTTTTTTTAGCAATCACTAAAATAAGTTCACCAAGCTTATTGCTTATGAACTCTTTGGATTCAAGTTCACTGTCAATTTTATTTAATTTTACCAGCTGATTTTCCAAATGATTAAACTTATGTTTATATTCAATTATTCTTTTAGATAATTCATCAATTATTTGAAGTTTATCCTCATAACTTTCCTTATTTTTAGTAAGTAAACTAACATCCTCTTCATATTTAGAGATTAACTCATTATTCTCCTTAATACTAGATGTATACTGATTGATTAATTCTTCCTTTTTAGCATCATCAATATCTGACTGGCAAACTGGACATTTATTGTTGTCAACAGTTTCCAGCTCGTCCAATGGTTTTTGTGAAGACTGGACATTCTGTTTGAACACAACAATCTCTTCATTTTTAGATATTATATCATCAGATATGTCACTGATTTTTTTAGAGGTTTCAGTTAAAAAGTTATTAGTGGCCTCTTCCAAATTATTGAAATCATCAACCTTAGCCAATTTATCCTGGGACAAACCACAATCATCCAATTTATCTTTGGCATTTGAGAAAAATTCTTCAATTTCGTTTCTCTCCTTTTCAATTGCTTTTAAAAGATCTTTTTTGTCCTGTTCCAATTTGGCCATAGCAGCCAAATCTTTTTCATATTTAATTTTTTGACTGTCAAGTTTTGCGATTTCCTCATCGGAAGCTAAAAATTTATCATAACCTTCCTTATTATCATCAAGAATAGTTTTCTGTTGACTTATGGAATCTAATTTGTCTGTGATTTGTTTTTCATCACCTTTAAGTTTTTGAATACTTACCACAGACTTTTCGAAATCAAGATAAACATCCAATTTGGAAACATATTTTTCCAAACGTGTAATCTGCTCTTCAGCTTCCCGGATTTTATCCAAATTCTCTTGAACTGAACGTTTATCAGCTTCCAATTTCGCTAAATTTTTCTCTTCAATTTCAAGGTTATTTACCTGATGATCATATATTTCCTTTTCTCTTTCCATATCCCGTTTACCTTCGGATATTTCGTTTAAAGACTCAGTAACATCTTTGATTTGACCTTCAAGTTCATAGCCTTTCCCTTTAAGTTCAGTTAATTCCTCTTTTTTCCTTTCATATTCCTCTTTTAATTCAACTGAATTGAACAGTTTACCTTCAAGTTCAGCAAGTTTCTTTTCATAGGAATTAATGAAAGGAAGCAGATTTTTCCATGCCTTTTCAAGAGAATCAATACCTAATAATTTAGCTATCAAATGTTTTTTCTCGGCAGGAGTCTTATCAACCAGCTCGGCAATTTCACCCTGCCTTATATAAATCGCATTAAGGAATAAATCTGAGTCCACATCTAAAATTTGTCTGATTTCTTCATTTACTTCCTTATCACCAGTGCATAAATGCATGAAACCACTATCGGAAGATGTTTTGGTGAAAAGTGATGATTTAAGTGAAGATTTCTTTTCACGGACTATCTTATATTCTTTTCCATTTGAAACAAATTGTAATTCTATAGACATTGAATTTGCATTATTTCTAACCAAATCATCAATTCTTTTAGCGGTGTGTTGTTTGAATAAAGCAAAACTGATAGCTTCCAGGATTGTTGATTTACCAGCACCATTTTCACCAACAATAACACTTATCCCTTTATTAAAATCAATTGTTGTGTTTTTGTGTGATTTGAAATTATTTAATTTTAATCTTGTGAAAATCATTCTAATGCCCCCTTAAAGGTTACTTGAACATCTTTTTTCTCCTCTTCAGAGGTTTCTTCGCTAATTTCAACTTCTTCATCTTCAATTTCATCAAGCTTAATGTCTTCATTTTCATCAACAGCAGGATAATGTTCTATGAAATACTGATCAATCAGTTCTTCACAATCCTCTGTTTTGTCTTTTGACAGTAGACTATAGATATCTACAGCCAGCTTTTTAACATCATCATTTCCATATTCTTCTAATTTTTCATTGATTAACTGTTCAGGACCTATCGGAGAATCTTCACGTTCAATAGTTATAATTTCCTCGTCAATCGGATGGAATTTAGGTCTAATCATTAAAGACAAATCTCCAAGCTCCCTATTGATAATGTCATAAATTACACTGGTATCTGAGTCAACATTATTTATATCCAAAATTAAAATCGGCTCTTTTTCAAAATCTTTTATGGTTTCTTTGATTCCTAAAATACCGCTTTCCAAGTTATTATAATCTAGAGACCTTTTAATAAATTCACGAGGAATATCAACTTTAACTCTTTTAATGACTGGTTTTTGACCATCCAAATCAACTACAACAAAACCTTTGCCGTTTTCACGACAATCATCCAACTCATCAGTTTTCCAAACTTCAGTAGACCCAGGATAAACTAATTTTCCATTACCAAAATCAGATACGGTATACTTGTGAATATGACCCAATGCATAATAAGTAAAATTATCCGGAATATCTCCGGTTTCCAATTCATATTGATAGTCAAAGTAATTGTCAATACCCTGATGCAATACTAAAATTGATTTTTCATAATCGGCTGCTTTTTTGGACAATTCAGCTAATTTGGATTTTAAGACTTTGCTTTTTGATGCTGGAAAATATGGAAGTCCTGCAATAAATATATCCCCTTGCATATAATTAGTATTTATTGGGCTAATTACCTTCAAACCCATCTTTTTAAATATTACTTGAGGAGGTATTGAACCTTTACGAATTGCAGAGTCATGATTTCCTGCAATTGCATACATAGGAATTCCTGCTCCTTTTAGTTTCAGTAATCCTTTCTGAAATTCCAGAAGCGCTAACGGAGATGGTTTTGCGGTTTCGAATAAGTCTCCACTATGTATTACAAAGTCTACTTTTTCTTCTATTATTTTATCTATAACCTTTCCAAATACTTCATAAAAGTCTTTTTCACGCTCAATTAAACCAAATTGGCGATAACCTAAATGAGTATCTGCTAAATGTGCAAATTTCATTATATTACCTTTTTTATTCAATTGTATATAACCAATTTAAACACTATAACAGTATTTAATTGAATAATAATTTATTCAAATGTATATTTAACTGTTTGCCAAGAGAGCATTTGAGAAGTAATCAATATTGTTTTGAAAATAAAATAATAACACTTATTTGAAAATAAGAACAATTCTCAACGATAATATTTCTATAATCAAAAATGCTTTAAAAAAAAAATTGGGATTAATAATCATATCCCATATCCAAAGTTTCCTGCTTTTGATTTTCAAGTTCTTCAGCCTGCTTTTGTTTAATGTTTTTAAAATGAGAAACGATATCCATGTCATCACCATGGCGACGGCCCTTAAACTCATCTATTTTAACAAGAGTAGGTACCTTGCTCATTAAACCAAGCACAATAGCTTCACCAACATTTAATGAAGGCAGCTGATTAACCAGATCCTGAGACAAACTTTCACTTGCTGATTGAACATGCCTCTGGTCTTCAGGCTCAACAAGTCTTAAGATAATCATATTGTTCATTTGAGATAATGCATCATGGTCAACTGTTTTAGGTGACTGGCTTACCAGACAAAGACCCAAACCAAATTTACGACCTTCCCTTGCAACTCTCTGAATCCATCTTTTAGAATCAGATTCACGTTTGTTTGGAGCCAATATATGAGCCTCTTCCAAGATGAAAAATACTGAATTATCCAATAATTCATCCTTGTTTCCACTATGGGCTGCATTTTTAGATCTCTGAAGTGAATTTCTCAAAATATGACTTACAAGAACGCTGGCTACAGACTCATCGACCTGGCTTAAATCCAGAACATTAACATGACCTGGTTTGATATTTGATAATATGTTCGCAGCATTTTTGTCGAACAAATTGGAATATCTATCCATCGAATCGTCAATCTTATTCATCACATCAACGATTTGTCTATCTGAACCTTCCTCAAGAGATTTCTCATGCAAAACATCATACATAATCTGTAAAAAGTTATTGGAATTTGCCCTACCATCTTTAAGCATGGCTTTCGCAGTTCTGAAAGCTTTTCTGAAATGCCTTTCCTGAATGTATCCGTTTGTCGGAATATTGACCAATCTTCTAATTTCATGAAAAGCCATATAATTAGGATTGATTTTAGGTCGGATAATATTTACATCACCGTTTGGAAATTCCGCATCCTTATACTCCCCGTGCATGTCAAAAACAAATACCGGAACGGAATATGTCAATAACTGATCTATCAAAACAGAAACTGTATTGGATTTTCCAGCACCAGTCATAGCTAAAATCGCCAAATGCCTTGACAGTATTGGATTTGCATCAACATTAACATCAACATCAGCCTGATTAACAAGGCAACCTAATTTCAACGGGTTTTTGACTTTAAAAATTTCCTTTAAAATGTCCTTATCGGCAAGATGGATTTCTGTTCCTGGAAGTGCAGGTGTTCTCGGCAACTTCAGATTGTCATTGACATCACCCAGAATCTTTACTTTACCTCTAATGTAGTTGTCTTCAACGCCAATTTTTGAGATTTTTTGAATAGCTTTAAAATCGTTAATGTCAACATTTAAAGCATCGTTTCCACGAATGAGATTTTCAATCATTCCCAAAACATTTTTGCCATCATATTCTATAGTGACATATTCACCAACCTTTGGCATTTTATCAGAAATAAATGTTACTTCATTTAGGGATGTTTCCCCTACACAGATTCCTACTACCATGACATCACTTCCCTGTTAGTTGTTTCATAAATCTTAGCTATCTTTAATAATTCCTTCATGTTTCTATCAGTTATTACAACATCGTTATGTGCTTTGTTAAGCAAATATGGATAACCCTGAACTGATAGGACGTTAATCTTTTCTACTATATCCAGCACTTCCATTTCAGAAGCCTTATACGGCAATTCCACCTTTAAAACATTTTTATTGTCCTGCAGCCTCACATAAAAAATTGTGAATTTTAACTGCTTGAAAAAATCATTGAAATATGGAAAAGCAGCATTTTTGAATACTCTTCGATATTCAATTTTGGAAATGCCCTGCTTTTTTGTAAACTTATCCAGAAATGCAATATCCGGTATGTTCCATCCAAACAGATTATTGTCAGATGAAGTTTTAGCAATTGAAATTATTTTAGTCTTATTTTCCAATAGTTTTTTAAGCAGAATTATCTTTTCTACAGAAGCCAAATGCAAATCAAAGTCTTCCCTGTTCTCATATTCCTTTTTAACACTTACATCAGCAAGTATCCTGTCTTTTATTTGGGGAAATACAAAACCGTATGGAGTTAATTTTAATCTTCTGTCAAACTCATTTAAAAGACTTTCATCCAAATTATCTTTAATCTTTGATGGTAATTTTGCACCTTTCGGAAAAGCGTTTTCCAAATCTCCCAATATGGACCCGTCGAATAAGTAATAATCCACATCATATTCTTCAATTGATCTCAATGCACATTTCAGCTCATAGATTGACATGTAATTTCCCAGAAGTTCATCTAAAAATGAAATATGGGATATTTCAAATATATCTGCATCATCAATCTTTTTTATTTCACCGTCATAGATTATTGACTCGGCACCGACAGCGCAGAAATTGGTTGTGAGAAATTTCTTTTTGTTAAAGCTCCCGTCTCCGGCCGCTATTGAAAAGTCTTTAGTGCTTTCCTTAAATGGCCTTTCAAACCAGTTCCATTCAAGCTGAGAATCAACATTATTTTCTGATTCGATATTTTGAATATTTCCTCTTTTAGCGATGGCTTTTTCATATAGTGAATTTAACATAATATCTCCTGATTTATAATTATGTTAAAGTTAATAAAAAAAGTATGGTAAGAGCAGTTGATAACTACTCCATTGAAGCTTTTTTAATAGCTCCAGTCAATTCTTGAATTTTAGATTGGACATTTTCAACTTCTTCAACGACAGTTCCGGTTACGATAATGTCCCCACCGGCTTTTGCTGCCATGTAAGCTGATTTGCCGTCACGAATACCTCCACCAACAACAAGTATGTTTTTAGGAGCGGCTTTTTTGGAATAAGCAATCATTTCTACTGGAATAGGTTCATCTACACCGGAACCCGCTTCAAGATAAAAGAATTTGATTCCGAACAGTTCAGCAGACATTGCATATACTGCAGGTATTTTAGGTTTGTTTCTAGGTACCAAGTTAGCGTCTCCAACCCATCCAACAGTTCCTCCAGGTGCAACAACCATGTAATGCATGGATAAAATTTCCATTCCGGAAGCTTTAACTGCAGGTGCAGCTATTGCCTGAGCACCGTTAATCCAGTGAGGATTTCTTGAGTTTACATAACTCATATAAAAGATTGCATCAGCATATTTACTTACACTACTAGTATTTCCCGGGAAAATAATAATTGGTACTGCAATGTTTTCAGACAATATTTTACATGTATTGTCCACATCATCACCATTTACAGTAGATCCCCCAATCATGATTCCGTCAGTTCCGCCTTCAATAGCCTGAGTAGCTATTTCCAAAGCCTCTTCAGGAGTCTGTTCATCAGGGTCAATTAAAGTAAAATGAATTTTCCTTGTTTTCAATATATCTCTAATATAATTTTCTACGTCCTTCATAAAGATTACCTAAAATAAGTTTTATAAAAAATGATATATTAAATTAATTGTTTAAAAATTAGAAAAAATAAAAAAATAGTGAAAAAAGAGAATATGTCTATCCTCTTGGTTCTTTAGCTTTGTATCTTAAACCTTTGTAACCACATTTTCTGCAAGTAGTTGCACCAGCAGGGTTACGAGCATTACATTTTAAGCAGATTTTTACATTGAACATTCTGTTTTCTGCTACTTCGAATCTTGCCATTAATAACTCCTCCTATAATCGTGAAAATTTAATAATAATAAAATTGTTATGAAATCAATCAAAACACAGTCTTCATAACTATTAATTAATTATTTTAACTTAATAGTATTTAAAGGTTTAGTTAAAATGAGTTAAAATAACAAAAAAAGTTTAGATGAAAAAATTAATTAATGAAAAAAGTTAATTTCAACTAGAATAATAATTGACTACTTCCCATTAATTTTCTTCACAAATTGCTTTAAATTCATATCTTCATATTCTATTTCGAAAATTTGTTTTTTCTATAATTCTTTAATTTACAAATTGCCTGAGTCATTGTACCCATAGGACAGTATACACACCAAGATCTAGGCTTGAAGAGCACCATTGTCACCAAACCCAATATTGTTGATGTAAGCATTACGCTGTAGAAACCAAATGCATATTGTGAAATCCATGGAGCTATCACATTTCCATGATATGCCCATGCCCAAGGGACATTGAATGCCCATAAAAGTGTAATAGCCTGTGTGAGGCCTTTTGTTCCGGCAAATACCAAATAAGTATTCCAAAGCATGACAAAAAACATAGCAAAGAAGAATATTAAAAACCCATAACGGAATGCTTTTGAATACATCCATTTAGGAACATCACTTTTTCTTGAAAGACCTATGCGCCCCCCTAATAATCCTAAAAGCTGACCCCTATCACAATATTTATTGCAGAATGCCTTGTTTCCTTTAAATATAGCAAACAGTAACGGTAAAAGAAAGCAAATCATACCTAGCCATGCGAATATTATGTTAAAGAATCCCAATGCGAAATAAGCAATTGAAAATATCCACAAATAATCGTACCATTTTTTGAAAGTAACCTTATTGTCCCTTTTAGGATTTTTCCCATCAATAATTGATGCAGGACATTCCAATACACATTTACCACATCCGATACAGGATTCCTGATTTATTACTGCACATATTCCATCTTTAACTTCAATGACATCATTTGGACAAACTTTAATGCAGCATCCGCAAGAAACACAAAGATTTTCATTAACTACTGATTTCAATTTTACCATATACTCACCAAAAACAATGAAAACTCCTATTTTTAAATAAATATTTAATTTTTAAATTATTTAAATCATTTTCATCAATAACAATTGTTAAAATCCCAAAATAAAAAAAAAGAGTGTAAATTAAGAAAAAACAGCTGAAATCAACTTTCTGAATTTATACCTTTTTCAGAAAGTATCTCATTTTGAACTTTAACAACTTCAGAACTTGTATCCACTTCACTGTAAGCTTCCAGAAGTTCATGATTTAACTCTAAAAATGTATGGCCCCATTTAAAACCATCCATAAGCTTACGAGCTTCATCCTTAAAACGAGTAATATATAATGTGGCTGAAACAGCTTCAACAGTCGATAGTATACATGGTTTTCCATAATTTACAGGATTGGTGGCTACCAGAAAAGGCAATGATCTGTGGTATTTTGATAAAGAAAAGAATTTTTTAGAGCTTGTCACTTCATTCCAAGAACAGTCAAGCCCTACAACACCTCTCCTTTGAACATATCTGTAGTCTTCATAGGAAACAGCTTTTTCAGCATATGGATTTAAAACGATTGCACCTGAAGGGATTTTGTTGATATTGTAGACTAATCTGCATTTGCCCTGTTTTTCCATTTTAATGGAAGTGCATTTTTTTCTGTCGCATTCATCCGCATGAAAAACTGTTATCCTAACCATATTTAACCTTCTAAAGCTGAAACATTACCTGCCTTATACTGATGGACGAGTTCCATCTGCTGAGCAAACTGCTCTTCTGTAAGGCCGAATTCATCATAAATAGCCGGAACATCACTGCTCTGTTTTAATGTGATTGATTTGAGTAAAGGTTCGACGTATACTTTGTAGGTATCACCGAATACATTTCCGGTTGAGTTTACATCACTTTTTGCACCGAATATTGCATATATTAAATATCCCTGTTTTTGGCCTTGTGATTCACATATGACGATATTCATTGTGTTATTTGCTGAAGAGCTTGCATTATCTCCAGGTACTGCCTGAGTGAAGTAAATATTCCAGTCATTACCGTTGAAGTTTCTATGTTCAGGGTTTGTTACACCTTGAAGCTCATATATTTCCATCAATGCTGTAGAATTGTCAACAGTTGAAATATTATAAGTAATATCATGTTGCTTATCTTTATAAGAATGCATGAATTTCTGAGTGTCATTTTCTAAACTAACATTTCCAACAAAGTTACCTTCCATAAAATCAGTTTTGAATGGAGATGTAACCTGACTTTGGTTATTCAATATTCCAGTAGCAAAAATAACACCGACAATCGCAATGATTACAACAATTGCTACTGCAACAATAATTAAATTTTTATTTTCCATTATGAAAACTCCATAAGTTAATCATTAATATTTAAGTTAAAAGTCTTTTATATACTTTAGTTTGATTAACAAACTATTTTAAATATTAAAAACTAAAAAAACTATAATATAAAAAAATACGGTCAACTTATGAATAAAAAACAACAATATCAAATATTAGTAGCGGTTCTGATAGTTATTGTGATATTCAATGTAGCAGTTATATTTACTTCAAACAGTCCCCATGATAACATTTATAATGTCACTACTGTTGGAAAAAATGCTAATGGTACAGTATATAAAATTATAGCCGGAAATCCCTCTTCCAATGAGACAGTCGGCATAATTTTAGGCGTTCATCCAAGAGAACATGAAATGCACGAAGCTGTAAATAATACAATCCACAACATCACATCAGAAAACGGAGATAGAAATCTCACCAAGAAATATGTGATTTACTACGTTAAAGTTAAAGACAATTTAACTTCCCGTGATGATACAAGAGCTGCAGGAGAGGCACTGGCACATAAATATATTGTTCCTAAAATTAAAAAGGACAATCCATTCATTGTTGTTGACGTTCATGAAATAGACCCGATCTATGAATATTCCAATTTCTTATTTAGTTTATCCAACAGAACCGAAAAAATAGACTCATACATTGATAAACTATCCAAGGATATTGGCGTGGTTGACTTTAACTTTACTGAAGGAACCAGTCCAGAAAAAGTTACAATGCCAATAGCTGAGAAAGGAATTACTACAATATTGCTTGAAACATCAATTACTGATGATTACGCACAAAAACAAGATGCAGCTAATAGATTAATTAGAAGTTTAGACAAACTAGAACCTTAACGTGATAATATGCAAAAAGTTAGAGGAATATTGATTGGTAGAATGCAGCCGGTACACAATGGACACATGCAGGTTATCAATAAAATTTTAGAAGAAGTGGATGAAATCATTATTGGAATTGGCAGTGCACAATTAAGCCATGAGCTAAAAGATCCTTTTACCGCAGGTGAGAGAATTGTTATGATGAATCAGGCTTTAGCAGAAGAGAACGTTGACCCATCAAGATATTATATCATTCCTATGCAGGACATTAATTTTAATGCAATCTGGGCATCTCATGTTAAAATGCTGACCCCTCCATTTTCAATTGTTTATTCAGGAAATCCTCTTGTCAAACAGTTATTTTCAGAAGAGGGCTATGAAGTCAGACAACCTCCACTTTATGACAGATTGCATTTATCCGGAACAGAAGTCAGACGTAGGATTTTAGAAGATGATAACTGGCAGGAATTAGTTCCAAAAGCAACAGTTGATGTTTTAAATGAAATCAAAGGTATCGAACGAATTAAAAATTTATCCATAAAGGAAATAAGTGACATATAACAATAGTTATTTATACTGATTAAATCATATAAAAAAATGGAGATGAAACAATGGTAGTAAGAGTTATTGAAGCTAAAGAAGATAAAGTTACCATGGCTGATTTAATAGCAGAATTGAAAAAAAGTACAAAAATTGATTATTCCGGGGCTATCTTTACTTTTGAAGGTATCGTGCGCGGTAAAGAAGAGAATATGAATTTAAAAAAATTAATTTTATCTACACCAGATAAGCAAAAAACCATTTCAGACATCGAAAAGATAGTTGAAAATGCCAAAATCAAATATAATGTTTTTGAAATATCTGTCGTCCATTATATAGGTGAATTTTATACCGGCGACATGCTGTTTTTAGTTGCGGTTTTAGGAAATCACAGAGGCGAAACTCTTGATGCTTTAAAAGAAGTTATTGAAACTGTAAAATATGACGTTGAATTTAAAAAAGAAGAAATTTCTGAAGAAGGTACAAAGACCATTCTTGCAGGAGGTTAGGCAATGTTAATGGGAATTAACATCATCCGTTTAATAATTTTATTTGAATAATTTTTGCAGTATTAAAAAATTTAAAAACTCTTTTAAAAGCTGCAATAATAATATTCGTTATTTTAATGTTATTAGGACTAGCAGGATTCTAATCCTACTGTCCCACTTATTTTCCAATAATTACTTCAGTAGATTTGATTATTGCAGTTACATCATCGCCTTCAGATAAACCTAAGTTTTCAGCTGACTCTTTTGTGATTACAGCAGTAATAACATTAGGTTCTGTAATTTCAATTTTGATGTTTGCCATTACAGCACCAAGATCTACGTTTGTAACTTTTCCTTCTAATTGATTTCTTGCACTAAGTTTCATTTTATAATCTCCATTAAAATTTATCTATTTTCCAATAATAACTTCAGTAGATTTGATGAGAGCACAAACTTCATCGCCATCTTTTAAATCCAAGTTTTCAGCTGACTCTTTAGTAATTACAGCAGTAATAACACTAGGATCTTCCACTTCAATTTTAATATTTGCCATTACAGCACCTTTTTCAACACTAACAACTTTACCTTTTAACTGATTTCTTGCACTAATATCCATAATTAACAACTCCATATTTTATATCTATTTTCCAATAATAACTTCAGTAGATTTGATGAGAGCACAAACTTCATCGCCTTCAGATAAACCTAAGTTTTCAGCAGACTCTTTAGTAATTACAGCAGTAATAACATTAGGTTCTGTAATTTCAATTTTGATGTTTGCCATTACAGCACCAAGTTCGACATTTGTAACTTTTCCTTCTAATTGATTTCTTGCACTAAGTTTCATTCATATCACCTTATTTTATATATAAATTATTTTATTCGAAATACATTTTATATTTTTTCAAAAGTTGATTTTCACATCAACACATGTTTTGTAATAATAAGTTGTATCGAATTGTATATAAATATTTCGGTTTTTTGGGTAAATAAGGATTTTGAAATCGATTACTTATTTTGCTTCATATCGATATAAAAAATAAAAATTAATTATAAAATAATCATTAAAAATAATTAATTTTTTATAATTCACTTTATTTTTATTTTATAATAAAAATAAAATAATAATAAAGCAATATATTTAATTTAAAAATTTATAATTCTATTATATTAAATTTTATCGAAATTCAATAAAATATCTATTGAACTTTATAAATAAACTAGAAAATTATATTAAAAAACAAATCGAAAAATAATAATATGAAAGTCGAAATGGAATCTATCGGTACAATCCATACCGAATTTAAAGAAATTGAAGGAATGCCCATACAGCCAACAGGTGCAAAAGGAGTAAAAGGAACAATTGAAATTAAAGACAAATATGTTGATGGTCTTAAGGATTTAAATGATTTCTCACACATCCACATAATTTATTTGCTGCACAAAGTAGAAGGATATATGCTTGAGGTGAAACCGTTCATGGACAATGACACCCATGGAGTATTTGCAACAAGATCACCTAAAAGGCCAAACCGCATCGGAATGAGTGTAGTCAAAGTCACAGATGTTAAAGATAATAAAGTCTGCGTTGAAAATATTGACGTTCTGGACGGAACACCGCTTTTAGATATCAAACCATATGTACCTCAATTATACGAAGATACAATTGATGAGTTAAAAATAGGATGGTTTGAAACCAAACACAAAAAAGCAAAATCACAAAAATCAGATGATAGATTCAAATAATCTATCACGACTATTTTTTAAAAAAAAATAATAGCTATAAGTTATTTATAGCTTCAGTAATCAACTGAATAGTTGATTCAATATCATCCATACTGCATACACTTACAGGAGTGTGTATGTAACGAGTAGGAACAGATAAAACACCTGTAGGAATACCTTCACGAGTTAGGTGAATTGCAGTCCCGTCAGTTGTACCTCCGTCACTTACTTCCAATTGGTATGGAATTTCATTTTCATCTCCTGCTTTTATGAGCATTTCTTTTACAGATTGCTGAGTTAAGATACCTCTTCCGCTTGCATCTGCCAGAATAACAGCAGGACCTTTACCCATTACAACAGGTGCTTCTTCAGGTTTGATTCCTGGATGGTCACCTGATAGGGTTACATCAAGTGCAATAGCCAAATCAGGGTTCAATCTAAATGATGAAGTTTTTGCTCCTTTAAGTCCCACTTCTTCCTGAACGGTTCCTACACCATAAACAGTAGCTCGGGTTTTGACTCTTTTTAAAACTTCAATCATTACATAACAGCCTACACGATTGTCTAGTGCCTTACCCATAATTAAATTATTTGGATATTCTTCAAAGAGTGCATTGAATGTCATTTTGTCTCCAATTCTGACCATTTTTTCTGCATCTTCCTTATCTTTTGCACCGATATCGATAAACATATCGTCAGCTTTAACGACTTTGTTTCTTTCTTCAGGTTTGGTAACGTGAGGTGGTTTTGAACCTATTACACCTACAACCGGTTCTCCAATAGATGAGTGAATAGTTACTGTTTGATTCATCAGCATCTGATCGTTAATTCCACCAATATTTGAGAATTTGATAAATCCGTTATCATCAATGTATCTTACCATGAGCCCAATTTCATCCATGTGAGCTGCAAGCATTACAGTAGGAGCTTTTTTTTCACCTTTTTTGGTTGCAATCAAGTTTCCCATACTGTCTTTTTCGATTTTGTCAGCTACATCTTCTAATTCACGTGTAATAATTTTAGCTATTTCTTCTTCTGAACCTGATACTCCAGGTGCTAAAGATAGCTCTCTCATTAATTCCATCGTATCACCAATAATTTTTATATATTTTAATAATATTAAATAGTTTCTAAAAATTCACAAAAAAGAAGTAGGTCAAATAACTTATTTTTGATAACAAATATTCGATATTTTTAAGATTACAGATTAATATATAATTAATAAGGTGAGAGTATGTCAAAAATCATGAAAATATATTTCAGTCCATCCGGAACAACCAAGCAGGTTGTTGAACAAGTTGCAAGCAATTTTGATAATCAAAGCGAAAATTACGATTTACTTAATTTCAGCGAAGCAAAAGAGTTTTCCGCACAAGACATTGCAATTGTTGGATTGCCTATTTTTGCAGGAAGACTTCCTAAAAGCGGCCGTGACAGATTGGCCAAACTGAAAGGTAATAATACAAAAGCAATAGCAATTACCAATTACGGAAATGCCCATGTTAGTGATGCATTGTTGGAATTAGTGGACCTGCTAAAAGAAAATAACTTTGATGTTGTTGCAGCTGCCACAACAGTAAGTCATCACTCAATATTTGACGGTGTTGCAGTTGGAAGACCAGATTCAGAAGACATAGAAAAAATTAATGAGTTTTCTAAAAAATGCGCAGATAAAATTGAATCCGGTGAAAGTTTAAAATCAGAAATTCCCGGAAACAGACCATATGTAGATTACAAGCAACTTCCATTTGAAATAAGCTGTGATGAAACAGTCTGTGCATTCTGCTATGACTGTGTATCAGTTTGTCCTGAAAAAGCGATTCCGGATGATGACCCTATAGATACTGACCTGGATATATGTTCCAGATGCAGCGCATGCATAAGTATTTGTCCTGAGGATGCCCGTAAATTTTCAGGAGAAGCATTTGAAACTAAAAAACCAGCTTTTGAAAGTGCAAATAGCGAAAGAAAAGAACCGGAGTTTTTCCTATAGGCTCATTCTTTTTTTAGCTACTGCTCTTACATATTCATTTTCATCAGAAATTGAAACTTCTTTTAGGACTTTTTTACTTACTATTTTTTTACAGGCGGCTTCACGAACTCTCCAGGAATCATCGTTTTTAACTATATCAGTCAAGTATTTCTGGTCCCTTATCAATGAAACAGCCCTGACAGATATATTTTCAGAAATACCCTGTTCATGAATTTTCATCAGACACTTTTCAACTTTAATTTTATTTAAGGCTTTAAGTGAAAATTCCTCATCCTTATTTGCAAGAACAATCTTAATCAATGTTTCAAGGTCTGTAATGTGGTCCAATGTTGATTTTCGGACGGTTTCCAATTTGGCATTTTTCAATATTTCAATGAAGTTTTTCTCTTCTTTAATGTGCTCCATAGCCTGTGTTGCAACATCATCATGTGTAGTATTGATTGCGATATATGTAAAATCTTCTTCATCAGCCAATGCTGGATTTGACAAAGCATGGTTTCTAACGAATTGGTCATCATCATTTAATGCAATATTAATCAGTTCTTTGGAATTGCTTAAGTTTTTAACTGCAATTTGTCTTACGAATGGATCTTTTTCGCCAGATATGATTTTCAGCAATGTGTCCTCGGAAGTTACTTTTTTAACGGCTTCAGCCCTTACAACACTATCAACATCATTTAAAGCAATCTGTGAAATTAAATCCTCATCATCAACTTTATTTATGATATCCAAACGAACATCCGCCTTATCAGAATTTAAAGCAATATCCTTTAAAATACCGACATTTTGGATTTTTCCAAAAATAATCGACCTGATTTTAGCATTTTCCTCATTTTTGGCAATATCTGCCAGAATATCTTCATTTTCAATCTTTTTGATGGCAGCTATCTTAACTGCCTCATCTCCATCTTGGACAGCTACTTTAAAAAGAACATCCTCATCAGTGAAATTATCTTTATTTACAGCAGATTTTCTAATTGAGGAATCCTTAGCTTTAAAAACCAGGTCATATAATATTTCTTCATCATTTATTTTTTCCAGAGACAATCTTCGGTAATTTCTGTCAATTGCATTTATAGCTATGTCTTCAAGAGTTTCCTCATCGACAATCTTTTCAAAAATCTCATCGACATTCTTACTTTTTTTGGTGTTTTTGACAATTTCAGATATCGATTTGTTGTTTTCACCAAGCCTTTCATAGGCAAAACTTCTTACATCAAAAAATTTTGAATTTTCAGCAGCATCCCAAAGCAGCCTTTCGTCTTTAAGTTTATTTGCTGCAATCAATCTGATTGCACGGTCTTTAACATTTTTTGCAATGTCAAGTGCTACAAACTGGTCTGTGATATTATCAGCTGCCACTGCCCTTTCGGTTCTGTCTTTACTGTTAATAGCTATTTCTTTTAAAATAAGCTGATCCTCATCAATTTCAACATCATCCGGAACAGGTTTTTTTTCCTTTTTGTTGTCCTTACTTTTAAATCTGTCTAAAAATCCCATTTTAATTTACTTCCTCATACATTTTCTCTAGAAAACTTGCTAATGAAATAATATCTTGACGATTATGTTCTATAATTGGAACGATTGGGCCTATATTTTTTTCGGCCAAATAAGTATTATAGTAATCAGGAATATATTGGCCTGACACATCTCCATGACGTTCTATTCCAAAGAGTTCCTTTTCAATAGTTTGAAGCTGACAATTAGGAAGCTCATCTCTCCAGAGGTTTTTTGCAAAATACATCAAATCCAGATGAGGCAAATTCAAATCAACAGATAATCTATTGTACATACACCTGTTTTTGATATATGGAACATCGAAGCTTTTTCCATTGAACGTGACATGTACTGAATCTTCATCCAAATGGGACAAATACGCTTCGATTACTGCAGGTTCCTCATAGATTTCCCTTAAAAAATATTGTGATGAAATTATTTTATTTCCTTTTATCTCAGCAACACCTATCAGTATTATCGGAACATTTGAAAGACCCAATGTTTCTATATCCATAAATTTGAAGTTTTCCTTATCTGTCAAGCTGATTGATTTGAGAATATTGTCCCTGCATTTTTTGCTGTATCTGTTATTGTCGAGCAAATCAACAATTTCTGCAAATGATAGATTGTCCAGATTATCCATGAATTTGCATGCCACATCACAATACTTGTCATGATTTTTAAGAGAATCAATAGTGGAATATCCTTTATTTTTAAGATTCTGTTCTGTCTTAAGACCTATTTTAGGCAATAATTTAAGATTACTGTTCATCTGATTTTTAAAATCATTGTCATCAATTATGAAATTAATCTTTTGTTTTTCTGTAATTTTTAATGCATCCCCATAAGATGTAGAAATAACACGGGAGTTATCTATGTCAGATAATTTCTTGCCATCATAATCATTTAAAAGAGTTTCCTTATAATCCTGAAAATAGGAGTAATATAACTTTCGAGCTTCCTTTTTTGCTTTTTTGGATGGATTTTGAGAGCCTATTGAATTTGAAATGACCCTCTGCAGATACATTTCATGTTCATCATAGTTTGTCATTCAAGTAAACTTTATATAATCAATCAATATATAGTTTTTTAATAAAGTATACTTGAATTTTTATAAATTATAAATAACTTTATATACTATTAAAACAAAAATAATAATTGGCTACTATGTAGCCAGAGAGATAGATTAAACAGCCAAATTTTAAAATTCATTTCTCTAAAAAGCTTGTAAAAGCAAGTTGTTAGGTAGTTAATTAAAATATTACCTACCTAACCATCCCAAAATACTCTTTTTTGAAATAATTAGAAAAACTTATTATATTTTCAAATCAATATAATAATATCATTAAACAAGGTTTGAAAATGAAACTAAAGTTAGCAATTACATTTGGAATACTTATCTGGATTATAACTTACATTTTAACAGAAATATTCAATCCGATATTTACAAATAACTTACCCGGCATTAATATAACCGTTCCAATAATATTAATCATTACAACCGGATTTTTTGGAATATTATACATCAGGAATGTTGATGAAAATGAAGTTATTGAAGGATTGGCAGTCGGACTAGTATTTATAGCAATTGATATAATTCTGGATATAGTCTTTATCATATATCCTAATGTTAAAACATTAATGTTCAGCGATTATAATCTGCATTTATTCTCAATGATTGTTTTAACTATATTAATTACAACATTTTTAGGATATTTAGCTCAAATGAATATTGATTTAAAATAAGGAGATTAATTAATGATACCTAAATCCCATCCACGTTACGAATCTTTATTGTTAAGAGATAAGATTGTAAAAGCTTCTGAAAAAGGTTATTTGGCAGACTCTGCAATGATAGCTCATGGCAGAGGAGAAGCTTTCGACTATTTAATTGGAGAAAAAACAACATATCCCGCAAAAAGAGCAATGTATGTTGCAGTTGCGGCTTTACTTTTATCAAATAATCCTGTCATTTCAGTTAATGGAAATGCAACAGCACTGGCCATTGATGAAATTATTGATTTTGCAAATGCCATTAATGCAAAAATTGAAATAAATCTGTTTTATAGAACCGATGAGCGAGTGCAAATCATCACAAAACTGTTCAAGGATCATGGCTATAAAGATATTCTTGGATCATTGGATGATGAAATCGAATATTTAAACGACATCAAAAATAATAGAGCATCAGCAAGTAAGACAGGAATTTATTCTGCCGACACAATATTAATACCTCTCGAAGACGGTGACAGGGCAGAAATCCTTAAAAAAAGCGGTAAAAAAATCATTACAATCGATTTAAATCCGCTTTCAAGAACTTCAAAGATGTCTGACATTTCCATTATGGACAATATCGTAAGAGCCGTTCCATTCATGACAAAAATAGCTGAAGATTTGAAAACTCAGGACAAAAAAGTTTTGGTTGAAATGGTAAATGAATTTGATAATGAAGAAAATCTTAAAGAATCAATTGAACAGATAAAAATTAAACAATAGTGAGGAATAAAATGCAAATAATGGGAGTATCCGGACTACCTGGTTCCGGAAAAAGTTTTGTTTCAGATATGGCCATTGAAAGAGGAGCAATCATGGTCAGTATGGGAGACATCGTAAGAGAAGAAGCTAAAAAAAGAGGAGAACCTAGTAAAGAAACCGCTAAAAATTTAAGAAAAGAATTTGGAGAATATATTATTGCAGAACTGACAATTAAAAAAATCAAAAAATTGGAAGAAGACGGAAACACAAATCCCATTATTGTTGACGGCATCAGAAGCCTTCACGAAGTGGACATGTTTAAGGAAAACTTTGATAATTTCATTGTTGTTTCAATATTTGCAAATCCTGAAATACGCTTTAACAGATTGCTTGAAAGAATGAGAGAAGATGATTCTAAAGACTATAAGGAATTTGAAAAAAGAGACAGAACAGAACTTGGTTTCGGAATAGGTAATGTCATTTCACTTTCAGATAAACTGATTATTAACGAAAGCGATTTGGAAAGCTATAAACAAGAAATAAATGAATTTTTAGAAGAACTTAATCTATAATTATTTTTCTTCTAAAACGGCATCTTCAATAATATAAACACCACTGTCACGGTGCCACTCTTTTTTATCTTTTAAAATTTTTAATCTCTTTTTAAATATAGGTCCATCAACAGCCAATGTTTCTGCTTCGCCGCCTTCAAATGCCAAATCGACATAATATTTTTTATTGATTTCAATAAGCTCATCAATCGTTTCATTATCTATTACTCGACCAAGCCATGATTCATCCAAACCCCATGCTGCAACGCCTGAAATGATAATTTTAAAACCAAGTGAAACTATTTCCCTCATATATTCCTCTTCATCAACATGCCAATATGGTGAAATAATTTCCAATCCCACTTCAGAGCCCAATTTTTCAATTCTTGATTTTTGATAAACTGAGTAAAGTGCACCTGTGTATATGCATTCCACACCCAAATCTTTTAGATTTTCAAAGCCAACCTTTAAATCTTGGAGTTCCTCTTCTTTAATTCCATCAGTTTCAATAGACATTATTGGAATATCAATGGCTTCTGCAAGCAAATCAGTTACATGAATATTTGGAACATGAAACATGTATGACTCATCATTACGGGATTTAATTGAAAGAAGATATTTAACATTGGCTCCATTACTTAAAGCATAATATAGAGCCATTGTACTATCTTTTCCGCCTGAAAATAAAACAGCAGCATTCATTAGAAATTACCTTTTTCGTTTTTCTCTTACGAATTTTCTGAATTTTCTAGTAAATACACCAAATGATTCATAATAAATACCCAATACAGCAACAATAACACCCACAACACCTGTAGCTAGTACAAAATAGCTAGTAGGCAACATGGTGGAGTTTGTTTTATTATAACTATTATGAACTGGTCCCTCTTTACTGCTGGCCACAATTCCTTTATCAAGCAAATTATGTTCAAATGTATCTAAAGAAGATGATTCTATAACCAATTCAGCATGCACCTGAGCATATGAAAGAGAACCACCATAAACTAATTTATACCAATCAGAAAAAGATTTTAAAGCTTCATACGAAGAATAATTATCTTCGAGTTCAATTTGAAGTTTACCATCTTTAGTCACATTATAATGTTTGTAATGAGAGTCGATATTGCCTAAAATACGATTGAAATATTCATACTCCCTATCATTAAATTTCCACAGAGGAATTGTAATTCCTGTTTCTTTAAAAGAAATAAAACCGTCTGTTGCTGTTAAATTCTCTTTTAAATCATTTATATTTATTGAAGAAGACAAATCCAAGTATAAAGTTTCTTCATTACCTGGTACGTTTTTTTCAACCATACTCATAACTGAAGGCAATTCTTCATATATGGGTTCCAGAAAGAATGCTCCTCCTATTGAACCAATTAAAAAAGCAACTACAATCACTAAAATGATTTCTTTTTTTGGCATGTAATTTCTAAGCATTCCAATTGAAAAAACGAATACCATCATAATTATAAATAAAATGATATAGATTATTGCTATTATCATATCCATAAGTTCACACAGCCGTTTAACTATTAATTTTAATATTTATAAATTATACAGTTAAATAATTTTGTATGAAACTTAATCTATTTTTGATATATTATCATGTTTTCACTGTTCATTGGCCATTCGACTACAAATGTATAGTAGCCTTTTTTTAAATTAAACGAGTCTGTTTTTAAACTAGATTTAACATTAATCTTAATATTCTTATTATCGCCGCTTTTCAGTTTAATTTTAGATGAAGCATATTTATTGGATACAGTAATCTTGACCGGTTTGTCAACATCAAGCTTTACTGTTTGCTTTGATCCCTGGCCCTGACCGTAAACCTGTTTAATGGCCTGGACCATTTTAGACAAATCTGCCTTTGTTTTGATACTGTCTGATACATCAAAAGTATTGTCCATGCTTTCATGCAGAAGAGGCATCGTGAAAACTACTAAAATTATTAAAGATATGGAAAATATCAATAAATATTCAAGAGAAATTTGACCGGTACTATCCTCAATCATCAAACCACCAGCACCAGATGTTTTGTTATCAGCATCATCAAATCACCAAAGCTTAAAGCAATAATTAAACCAACTAGTATTGCCGGAGTAAATGGAAATGATATTTTTACAGACAGCGAATCTGAAATAAATTTTTGAGCGTACATGATTTTCAAAAGATACATGTCATTTTTTGTTATTCCTCCGGCACTTTGGGATTTGAAATAATACTTAAAGCCTTTATCCTTACTTTTATAAACCTTCAGGTTGCCGTTTAAATCAGTTATAAGATTGCATATATGCTCATCGTTGAAGACATAATCATTAACTATCATTCCCTCCTTTAAATCATTAATGTGCACTGTTTTATTCAATGTGGAATTGATAACAGCCTTTAAACTTTCATAATTTAATATATTCACCAGAAAATCCACATTATTTTTAAATATATTATTTTTTAAAATCAGATGCACCGTAAACAGAACCAAAAATGGAAAGGATACCAGAATACTATTGAAGATTACGCTGAATATGAATGGGTATACAGAAAGTTCGGGGAAAATATTTAAAAAATCAATATTGAGACCAAATGGTATAGCTGTAGCAATTGATGTAAATAATTTAACATCACCACCACCCCACATATTAAGTTGCCATAGCAAATAAGCTACATAATACGTTACAACCATTAAAATAATTGACCCTAAAATGTATTTAACATTACTTGTAATTAATGATAAAATTAAATTCGATGTCAGTCCAAAAAGTATCAGCAAAAAATTTAACCTGTCGGGAACAATACCCTTTTTAACATCAAAAATTGATGCCAAAATAGCAAATAAAACTGTTACGATAATTTGAACTAAAAAAATCACACTAATATTCATAGTTAAAGATTAAACAAACTAGAATATTAATTATATAGAAATTCAACTTGTTAAATTGTTTTTAACTTGTAATATTGTATAAAAAAAGAAAAATTAATTTTTAGAAAACTCATAAATAGCTTCTAAAAATGCTTTAAATAAAGGATGTGGTCTGTTTGGTCTTGATTTAAATTCCGGATGGAATTGACAACCAATTGCCCATGGATGATTTGGGAATTCTACAATTTCGACTAAAAAATCATCAGGACTAGTTCCGGAAATTATTAAACCTTTATCTTGTAATTCCTGTCTGTAATCATTGTTGAACTCATATCTGTGTCTGTGACGTTCTTCAATATCGATTTCACCATAAGCTTCATAGGTTTTAGTACCTTCAATGATTTTACAGTCATAAGAACCTAAACGCATGGTTCCACCCATGTTTTTGATTTTCTTTTGCTCCTCCATCATGTCAATGACAGGATATTGCAAATTATCATCAAACTCAGAACTGTTTGCATCCGCATAACCGTTTCTTCTTGCAAATTGGGTTACCATGGACTGCATTCCAAGACAGATTCCAAATAAAGGAACATTATTTTCAATTGCATAATCTACTGCATCTAGTTTTCCTTCAAATCCTCTTTCACCGAATCCTCCAGGAATCAGAATACCGTCAAATTTAGATAATTCATCCTTGTCAAGCTCTTCAACATCAGAACTTAAGTATCTGATATTAGCTTTAACACCAATGCTTGCAGCCGCATGAAGCAATGACTCCCTAATACTGATGTATGAATCTTCAAGCTCAACATACTTACCTACAATACCAATAGTGACTTGAGGATCATTGATTCTTAGAGATTTTACGATTTCTCTCCATTCATCCAATTTAGATGAATCTGGTTCAATGTCTAATCCGATTCTGTTTACGATTAGCTCACCAATATTATTATCCTCCAAAACCAATGGCACTTCATATATTGTGCCTGCATCAGGAGTGTTTACTACTGCATTTACATCAACATCACAGAAGTGAGCGACTTTTGCAAGTAGTGCATCATCAATGTGCTCCTGTGATCTGCATACAATAACGTCAGGATTTATACCTACACTTCTCAATTCCTTAGTGGAGTGTTGGGTCGGTTTAGTTTTAAATTCTCCAGCTGCATTTAGGTAGGGAATAAATGTAACGTGGACAAACATGACGTTTTCGCGTCCTTCTTCATTTCTAAGTTGTCTTAAAGCTTCAAGGAAAGGCTGGCTTTCAATATCTCCAACAGTACCACCAAGTTCAATTAAAACCACATCATAATCATCGCCTTCGGAAGTGACCCTAATCATTTCTTTGATTCTGTTGGTAATGTGTGGAATGACCTGTACACATTCGCCCAAGTATCCGCCTTCCCTTTCTTTGGCAATAACTGATTCATAAACTTTTCCAGTAGTAATGTTAGCTAAA
This sequence comes from Methanobrevibacter sp., assembly GCF_017427765.1. GTDB lineage: Archaea > Methanobacteriota > Methanobacteria > Methanobacteriales > Methanobacteriaceae > Methanocatella. Next base: position 48,242 of record NZ_JAFRSC010000028.1, read on the forward strand.
CCTTTTAGTTCAACATCCAAAAATCTTTCATAGTGGCCTAAATCCAAATCTGTCTCCATACCATCACTAGTGACAAAAACTTCACCGTGTTGATAAGGATTGAGTGTTCCAGAATCCCAGTTTAAATACGGGTCTATTTTAATAGCTGAAACTTTTAAACCATAAGATCTTAAAATTCTGCCCATAGATGCGGAGGTAATACCTTTACCTATGGAACTAACTACCCCACCAGTTATTATAATATATTTTGTCAGATAAATCCTCTCCTTAAAATTTAAAACTACATTTATAATTTTAGTATTTTATGATATATAAAAATTTAATTTCGCTTATAAATAACTGTGTAAAAAATAGTCTACCTGCTGTTTTTCCAGTAATACAATTTATTTGAGATATGCCTTGCGGTTTCATTGAACTGGAACTGACCCTCATCGCCATAATTTGCAAAGTAATGTTCCTGGATGAAATCCATGCAGGAATCTCCGGGCCCCTCGGTAAAGTTGCCTCGCCTGCAGATCATCCCGTAAGCTGAACCATATGGACTTACACTCCAATAAGTGCAGTTAAGACATATTGCTTCACCATTATCAACTCTTGAATCAAAGTCTACATCCTCATCTTCAAAAGAATAATCATCTGAATCATCAAAAGTGGAGTATTCACTATCATCATCCGTATCAGATTCGTCAAAAAACTTCATGCATTCGAAACAGAAATTGTCTTGATCCAATTGGTTACCGCATTGAGGGCATTTCATTAAAAACACCTAAATTAACGTTTTAATGAATTCTTTAATGTATTTATCGCAAAATTCCCAGGTATGCTCACCGGGAGCTTCAATGAATTCAGCTTCAATATTTTTGGATTTTAAGAATTCATGAAAATCAACATTTTTATCATATAAAAAGTCATCAACTCCACATGCCATGAAAATCTCAGGTAAATCTTTACAAGCATCAATCAATGATTTTGGATCCATATCAGAACCTTTAAGATTATCCAAATTGCCAAAAACAGATTCATAAAATTGTCTTGAACGCAGCACATTATCGTCACTGGTATATGTGACAATATCATCAGTTATCAATGCTGCTGAAATCATTCCAATTTTTGAGAAGTTTTTATAGTATTTAAGCCCATTTCTAATAGCTCCATAACCTCCCATCGAAAAACCTGCAATGAAAGTATCTTCTCTCTTATCAGATAATGGGAAAATATTTCTAGTAATGTCTAAAAGTTCCTGACCGACATATTCACCAAAATAAGCATGGGCGTTGACATTATCAACATAAAAACTGTTTTCCCCACACGGAATTACAACAGCTATCCCATTGTCTTCAGCGAATTTCTGAATGGAAGTGTTGGCTAAAAATATATCATCACTTCCGTATAATCCGTGGAGCAGATACAGAGTTTTATAAGGCTTCGGAACTATTTCCTCCGTGTCCTGTAAAAAATGAATATTATCAGATGGAAGTATCACACTGATAGATGTTCTTCTCTGTAAGCTTTTACACTTGACATCCCCTCTAAATAATACCATCAAAGCACCTATTTTTGTAAATTATCCAGTTTTTCATTTATTTCAGTTATTTGTTTTGATAAAATTTCCTGATTTTTTAAAATTAAATTCTGATTATCGACAATAACTTTAAAATGTGCATCATTTAAATTTACCAAACCAACCAATTTATTAAAAATATCTTCATTATCAATCATATTTACACCTCTAAGTCCACAGGTCAGTTATGAAAAGAGGACTAGCGTCTTCAGCCTTTTCAAATCCACAGTTTTCATAAAAGCCGACTTCATCATCATATCCGACAACGACTATTCGAAGATAATCATTATACTTATCTTTAATTTTCTCTACTAAATGTTTTCCGATTCCTTTATCCTGATAATCCGGCCTTACCAAAAGATAATGCACATATGCTGTCATAATGCCGTCATCCATAGCACAAATCATACCCACCAATTTATCACCATCCCATGCAGAGAATACTGTTTCGAAGTTTCTCATTGCAATCTGGAGTTTTTCCGGAAAATGACCTGAAGACCACTCTACAGACAAAAACAAATCCTGCAAATCTTTCTTTTTGAATTCGTGAATATCTTTGTATACAATTTCTGGCATTAAACCACCCTATATTCTGTCCATTTATTTGAAAAATATCTGTAAATATAAATCGCCGCTCTTACATACCAGTCAATAAACATTGCAATCCATGTTCCAAACACTCCAATACCCATCCAGTCAGCTATTATGTAAGATAGACCTATTCTACATGCAAACATTACTGCCAAACTAATATACATTACTGATTTTGAATCACCGGCCCCTCTGAATGTTGCAGGAATAGTAAATGACAAAGGCCATATAATTATTGCAAATATTCCATGCCAAATAACCATTTCAGTTGTCATTGCTGCTGTTTGAGCTGATAAATTGTAAATGCCCAAAATTAAAGGCAATAGTGCAAATATTGCAATGTTAATGACAATATGGGAAACGAATACTATAATAAGGCATTTCTTATTATAATATCTTGCCTGTTCATAGTCATTTGCACCTACACAGTTTGAAATGACTGCAGTCAGACCCAAATTAATTGCAAAACCCGGAAGCACTGAAAATATTCCGATTGCATATCCGACGGAGTTAGCAGCTATTGCCATAGTTCCGAATGTCGAAACAATACTTAAAACCAATACTCTACCCAATTGGAATAATCCATTTTCAATTCCATATGGAATACCTACATTTAGGACTTTTTTAAGAATATAAAAGTCAAATTTATGTTTTAAAGTCTTTTTAATGTGGAGTTTATAATTATCATCAACAGCGAAATACATTATAACAAAAGCGGAAATTGCTCTGGAAATTACTGTTGGAATAGCCACACCGCGAACATCCCATCCCAAATAATAAATGCAAAATGCATTACCTATAACATTTAAAACATCACAAACAAGCATTATTTTCATTGGCAGACTTGCATTATTTGTTGTTCTGAAAATAGCTGCTCCAGCATTATATATTGCAATGAATGGAATCGACAATGCAATGATATACAAATACATATCCGCATTTGCCCAAACGTCCGCTTCTATTTGACCAAAAAGCAATCCTATCAAAAATTGCCTTAAAATTATAACTGCAATCATCAACACTGTAGACAGAATTGTTGAAAACCAAACAAGCTGTGTAGCAGAATCCTGCGCTTTATCCAATTGTTTATCGCCCAAATACTGTCCTGCGACTACAGCACCACCCGTTGCAAGAGCTGAAAAAGAAAAAATAAGAAGTTGAACTAGAAAGTCAACTAAAGAAACCCCTGAAATTGCAGCTTCACCTAAAGATGCAACCATTATGGAATCTGCAAAACCTACAAAAAATTCTAAAGCATATTCTACCAAAAGTGGAATAAACAGGTAGAGTAATGCCTTATTTGTATACAAATAACCTTCAGGAGTTTTAAATATATTCATAAGTTATCTTATAAAGTTTGTACGTGGTTTAGCCTCAGACATGTCAGGTTCAAGGCCTTTTTCACGACCAGCTTCAATACATTTTAAAAAGTATGCGAGATTTTTACCAATTTGTCTCATGGTAAACAATCCTTCTTCATCCTGCATTACTTCTTCAGGAGTATTTCCGTGTACTGCATTCCAGTAAACAGATGAAATGATTGGCATTTGTGTTATTGTCATATATTTGTTTAGCTGGTCAAAAGTTGCTGTAGTCCCTGATCTTCTTGCAGACACTATACCTGCAGCAGGTTTGAATCTGAAAGCGTCAGCGCCACTTCCATGACCGTTTGAGTAGAATGCACGGTCTAAAAATGCAGTTGTTGCACCGGTAGCAGCGGCGTAGTGAACCGGACTTCCAAATACAAATCCGTCAGCATCACGTGCTTTTTCGACAAATTCATTAACTTTATCATCACCAAAAGTACATTTTCCAATCTCGCTGCATTTTCCGCAAGCCATACAGCTTAAAACAGGTTTTGTTCCAACCCAAAATATTTCAGTTTCAATTTCGTTTTCGTTTAAACTTTTTGTAATTTCTGTTAGGGCAGTGTAAGTGCATCCGTTTTTATGCGGACTTCCGTTGAATAATAAAACTTTCATTTAATAATCTCCATCTATTAATCTTTGCATTAATTTGTAACCTTCTTTTTTAGCAATTGACCCTTTTAAGACACCCTGTTCATCAAATGACTCACATTCATCACCTGTTTTTTGTGAATCATATATTACGATTGGCACGTCATCTCTTGTGTGTGTTCCAATATCAATCGGTGTTGGATGGTCAGGCAATATTGCAGCTTTAAAGTCTTCACCTTCCAAACTTTCAACAATAGGTCCGACAATAAACTCATCAATTCTCTCAATTGCCTTAATTTTCTCTTCAATGTTTTGAGCATGACCTGCTTCATCGGGAGCCTCTATATGAATCAATAATACGTCATGATTTTTTAAGGCCTCAATTCCATATTCTCCTTTTTGTTTATAATCTGTGTCAAAGTACCCGGTAGCACCAGGAACATCAATAATGTCCATTCCTGCAAAGTTTCCAATACCTTTAAGCAAATCCACACCTGTGATTACAGCTGCAGTTATACCGTAAGTCTCTTCGAAATTAGGCAAACTTGGAGTCACACCCTGACCCCATAACCAAATCATATTGGCAGGTATTTCCCTTTTTTGGTTAACTTCATGGTCTTTAAGGAATTGCCTTGATTCAAACATTATGTTTTGAATTTCTTCAGCAAGTTCACAATCGCCGAATAAATTATCTGTTAATTTTTCGCCTGAAATATCATGTGGAGGCATTGTTTTAATGCCGGATAAGATTTCTGCATCTTCAAGGTTATCGCATGAGTAGATAAATAAGTGCCTGTAGCTAACTCCAGTGTAGAATTTTCCCTTAAAATCAGGATATTTTTCAGTGAAATATTCATTTAAACCTTTCATCAGTTTGTCTGATTCTTCAGTGGAAATATGGCCTGCATTAAAGTCATCCATTGAATCTGTTTGGCTGAATACAGTATTGCATCTGAATATTACATCGCGCGGAGTTGTTGGAATACCTTCACTGCCCGCTTCAAGAGGTCCACGGCCGGTGTAGTAATCTGCCGGATTATATCCGAAAATGCTCATATTAGCTACATCTGAACCTGGAGTGTATCCTTCAGGAACGTTGTTTGTCAGTCCACCGAAACCACCTTTAGCTAATTTATCAATATTTGGAGTTTTTGCAACCATTAAAGGAGTTTTACCATCTAATTCATCAATTGGAAGGTCGCTAGACCCATCTGGAATAAAAATTACATATTTCATGTTATCAAAAAAAGTAAAAGAAATTTAATTAGTTTTTATTTTTTAAAATACTAATTAAATCAGTCAACATCGCAGAAGCAGTTTCAAGAGATCCTGCTCCAAGTCCCATTACAGTTATATCTCCGGCCAAATCAGTGTGGATTGTAGCCATGTTTAAAGTTCCGCCTACATCATAGGAACTTCCTTTTTTAACCAAACGTGGAGATACACGTAAATTTTCACGAGATACTTCAGCTATTAACTTAATCAAATAATCATCTTTTTTAGCAAGCTCAATTGCATCAGAGTTAATATTTGAAATACCTGAAACTATCACATCACTGTAAGTAGCATCGATTCCTAAAAGTGAATTTGCCAAAATTACAGTTTTACATGCTGCATCTATACCTTCAACATCCTGAGTAGGATCAGTTTCAGCAATACCCAATTCCTGTGATTCTATTAAAGTAGCTTCGTAATCAGTACCTTCAGTTGTCATCCTTGATAAGATGTAATTTGTAGTACCGTTTAGGATACCGATGATTGATTTGATTTCACAGGATGAAAGTGTTTCTTTTGTGAAATTAATTATCGGCATTGCTCCACCAACACTGGCTTCATATTTAAATTCAACACCTGCTTTTTCAGCTGCACCAACTACTTCTTTAAATTTGAGTGCCAAATGTCCTTTATTTGATGTCACTACATCTTTTCCCTGTTCGAAAGCTTTAAGAGTTAGTGAAAATGCAGGTTCCGCATCAACGATATTGGTAGGAGTTGCTTCGATAAGACAATCATAATCCACAGCATCCAATACTTCTTCACCGGATTTCTCACAACCGAACTGAGGATAAGCTGATAATTTTCCTTCATTATTTTTTGTTTCCACAAGCAGTTTTTCATCAAGACCATCAGCAGATATTGCAGAGGTTGATGAATCAGCAGCAGCGACAACCTTTACTGCCACACCTGTTTTTTCTAAAATTAAATCCTTTTTCATGGAAATCGCATTGGCCACACCCTGACCTACTGCACCGAATCCCATTATAATGACTTTACATTCATCCATAATAATCCCTAAACTTCATTAATCATTACTAAATCTTTTTCTTCTGCAATTTCTTTGATTTTATCAAATACAAATTGTTTTTTACCGTAATCAGTTTCAACAGTAACAAGTGCAGTTGATTCCCTTTCACCATCTAATTTAATGTCGAATCCTGCAACGCAAACACCCTTTAGTGCGTTGATTCTATCCATGGTGTCTCTTACATCCTTATCGACAATATGGCCGTATAAAATTGTACTGACCATTTCTTTTTTTACAACACCATCCATTTCAACAATGGAAAATCCCAAATCATCGAATTTTTGGATTACATTGAAAAGATTTTCACGTTCTCCTTCGATTGTAAGGTGAACCGGAACCATACCCTGTTCATTTTTCAATTCCCTTTTGTGGATAACTGTAACCAAGTTTGCACCAAGACTGCCGATTGGCTCCAGTACAGAAACCAGTTGACCAGGAATATCCAAAAGTTCTAAAACTAAGTTCATTTTCATTTAAATCCCTCTTTAGTTTGTCCAATGAGCTTTTTTAACAATTAAATTTCCTTCTTTATCAATGCGAGCATTTCTTAATATTTTTTCCGGATTTTTCTCATGAGATACATCATCACGTGTTAAGTTTAAATTATCTGTAATGTACCATGTTTCATCTGAATCCGGAATGTCTTCCAATATTTTTGAAAATTTTTCTATAATGTCTTCTGCATCTTTTTCGATTGTCATAAATTAAAAACTCCTATAATAATAAAATATATTAATAACTCTATTTTTTTATATTAATAAAGTTAAAGATTTTAGGTAAAAAAAATCTAAAAAAAAGGCCTTAATAAAAAAAAATAATTATAAGTATTGTGAAATGTCAGTGTCTTTAACTATCTTTTTTCTCAATATCTTATCAATTCCAGTGCCGTATTGAGCTGCTTTTTTAGGTCTGTAAGCTATTTCATAGTTTAAACCACCCTCAAAAGCCAATTTCCTCAAAATGCTCTTTCTCATATCATCATGCATTGAAACAATTTTTTTGTTATCCGGAATGTTTAAAACCAATTCCACCAGTTTTTTATCTAAGAAAGGCAATCTCAACTCTACTGAATTAAGCATTGAGCAGGCATCATCACGCTCGAGATTAACATGATACATGTTGGACATGTCGACTCTCAAATCATAATTTAAAGTCCCATCAACAAAGCTTTGAAGATATCTTTTATATCCTCCAAAAAGCTCATCGGCGCCCTGGCCTGAAATTGCTACTTTTAAACCGTCCTTGGCAACTAATTTTGTTGCAAAATAAGTTGTAAGACCAACACCCACCTTCATCAGATTATCATCACCGATAGCTTTAACAACCTGAGGCAAGGCTTGTCTTACCATATCTTCAGTCACATTACAGATTTCCAAATCTAGATTTAAGAATTTTGATGCGTAAATAGCCGCTTCAACATCTTTTGAGCCTTCAGCACCTACTGCATATAATTTGATTTTAAGTGGAACATTGTCTGAAATTTCTTTTAAAAGCAAAGCCAGATAAGAGCTGTCAACTCCACCTGAAAATATAACTCCAACATCTGTTAGGCCTTCCACTCTTTTCAGGACACTTAATCTCAGCATCTTTTCTATTTTTGCAACGTCCCCTTCAAAGACTTTTTCATAAATTGGCTGAGCGGGAGCAATATCCTGCCAGTTAAATAAAATGTGTTCGGGTTTAAGAGTGTTAATATCTGTTAGGCCGACTTCTTTTAGGGATTGTCTTGAGGATGCAAAACCTTTTAGGTTATCATTTTGAGCGTAGAATAAAGGTTTGACTCCCAAAGGATCGCGTGCAATTGCCAGATTTTCACCATCGAAGACTGCAAATGCATAATCTCCATCGATTAACCGGATAGCTGACTGTATGGCCTTAACCAAATCAAGTTTTTTTGCGTAAAAATCAATTAAATAAAGTAGGACTTCTGAATCAGATGTGATTTCTGCTTCAACGCCAACCTTTTTCAAGAAATTTCTCATAGTGTAGAAATTATATAATTCTCCATTGAAGACAACTGTAAGGTTTCCATTGGAAACCGGCTGCGGTTTTGAAACTCTATCATTTAAATCATAGATTGAAAGCAGATTATGTCCAAAACCAATGGAATATGTGTTTTCATCTTCAAATTCATCCAGAGCAATATTTTCATGAATATTATCTAACCAAACACCGGAAGAATCAGGACCTCTATTTCTAGAGGCTTTTAACATTTTTATTATATCGTTTCCCTTAAAATTACCTTGAAGACCTACTATAGAACACATAATATAATATTAAATCATAATAATACTTAAAATTAATTTAAAAAAAAAGAAAAGAAAAAAAGATTATATTGCTACATCTTTTTTTGTAAAGTAAATGTATGAAATGGCCAATCCGATTAAGAAAGTAGCTAAAATAACACCATAAGACACACCAATACCTGTAGTGTACTCAGCTATTTCACCTGATGCAATCAGATATGGGCAAACCCAAGGAACAAACGGAGCCCAGTTTTGACCATAGACCATCAGATTCACCAATGATAATGCAGCACCTCCAACCATTGCAGGAACCATGTTTGTTATAAACAGTGATAGGAATACAAATGGAGAGAATGTTAAAAACAACAGGACATTGGCATAGAGCAGTTGTGCAAAGCTATCTATAAACAGTTTTACTGTAAAACCTTCAAGGCCTGCCACAAAACCGAATATAAGTGCTGATATACTTGTAACTACTGTTAAAATCACAATCCATACCAAAAACATAAGATACTTGCTGGCCAAGAATTTACCTCTTGATATTGGGATTGTCAGCATGGTTTTTAAAGTATGTTCATTATATTCTCTACCGAATAAGTAGGATATTATTATTGCAAATATAAGAACTGCAAACATTGCAGACATGTACATATTGACATTGGTAAACAATGCTTCAAAGGTTTGTCCTTCATCAAATGCAGTGACCGCTATAAACATTAACAATGGCGGGAGAATAGCTCCTAATAAACTCAACAAGAATATCTTTGATCTTTTCAGCTTTAAAAATTCCATTTCAATGAAAGTCAACATAAAATCACCTTAATTATTTGATACAAAACGTGTGAAAAATTCTTCCAGGTTCTCTTCACACAGATTTACTTTTCTAACATCAATTCCTGCCTTAACAAACAGTTCATTGAACTTATCTCTTAATTCCAGATGAGTATACAAATTAATCGTATTTCCAGAGACTGTAAAATCATCATTTTCATTAAGTTCCAGTTCGTTAAATATGTTTACAGCCAAATCAGGATTTGATACTTCGAATTCAACAAATTTATCCAATCGGTTATATAACTCCTCTTTTGAAATCTCTTCAATCAAGACTCCCTCATCCATAAATCCTATGACATCAGCAATGTTTTCAATTTCGCTTAGGATATGGGATGAAATTAAAATGGTTATTCCGAACTCATGAGCCAGTCTTTTAAGCAGGTTTCTGATTTCTTTAATTCCGAAGGGATCAAGACCGTTGATAGGTTCATCCAATATTAATAATTCAGGACTGTGCATGATTGCTGCTGCTATTCCCAATCTCTGTTTCATTCCCAAAGAAAAATCTTTATACTTTTTAGATTTTGCATTTTCAAGATTTACCATTTCAAGAACAGCATTAATATTTGCCGGATTGAAATTCCCTCTTAACTTTGCAATGATTTTTAAGTTTTCATAAGCAGTCAGATTTTCGTAAAATCCAGGAGTTTCAATGATGGAGCCTATTTTGGAATAAGTCCCATTAGAATCATTTTTAGGATTTTTTCCAAAAAGATATATTTCGCCGCTGCTTGGATATGTAAGATTTAAGAGCATGCACATAGTAGTGGTTTTCCCAGCTCCGTTTTTACCTAAAAGCCCATAGATTTTACCTCTTTCAACATGCATACTGACTGAATTAACAACCTTATTTTTGGAATATATTTTTGACAAATTGTTTGTTTCGATGACGTAGTCTGACATGATAAAATCTCCTTAAAAAAATTAAAAAAAAATAAATGAGAATAATATTTAATTCTCATTAAAAGATGCTGTTTCAGCCATCTGTTTTAACAGTTCCAGATTATTTCCGGATAGGACAATAACTTTATTATTGTCCGGATTTTTCAAATAAATTGAATAATCACAATTTGTTATGTTGGAGCTGATATTACTGGATACATTAACAGTCTCATTACTTGATTCATTACCTGAAACATGTACTCCATCAGATGTAATTGATACATTTTGACCGTTAACATCAGAAACTTCCAAACCGTTACTTGACAGTGAAACTGAATTTCCTCCATCAGAAATGCTTAAACCATCAGATGAAAATATGCTTCCAACAAAGTTAAAAATACTGTCAAAAGTATTTCCCATATCAAAATCAGGAACATTCTGATTATTTTTTAATACAATATACTTCTCTGTTTCTTCAACTTTAGATCCACTGTTTTCAAGACCTTTAATAAAACCTGATATTTGGTTTTTATCTGCTGTGGAATCTTTGAAGTACATTATTGAGTTTACATCATCGGAATTACTTCCTGAATTTTCAAATATTACTAAATCCATGCCTTTAGAGGAAATGTTTACTGATTCGTTGAAATGAGTGTCTGAAACAACATCAATTCCGAATTCATTATTGTTAAAATCGTTTGCTAAATTGACTGCACTTACAGCTGAAACCGCCACGCCAACAGCCAACAAAGCCAACAATACGCCTAAAATTTTTGAATTTAATTTCAAATTATCACCTTAAAATTAACTATTTGATTGATTCTCTGTATACTGATCCGCAAACCCTGTTGTAGAATATTGCTCCGTAAGAGTCTATGAACAGTCCTTCAATTACTGCAACGAAAATTGATATGATTAAAGCCTGATTTGAAATGGCTGCTATAAACACTCCTGTTATCATACTTAATATAAAGCTTGCCGCTGCCATGATAATCATATACACAATTATTGTAAAAATGATTATTCCAACATATTTGCCCCATCCAAGATTGGAAATGTTTCCTGTAATTTCTTTTATGTCAAAGGCCTTTGTGATGCTGTCATGTGCAACCATATTGTTCAATGCCATAATGAGCAGGAAATATGATATAATGAACAGCAATACTGAAATCAGGATTATAATCGCCAACGCTGATGAGTTACCTATCAATACTATTCCACATGCCATGATAATTATTGGAATTATATTATATGCTAAAACTACAATGAAATATTTGATTCCGTTAACCAGCATTCCAATTATATCATTGAATCCAGGAAGGTCTTCTTTTTTGTCTATTGAGAATTTCACAATATTATACTGATATCCGAATATGAACAAGGATATTATGAAGCTAACAATAGCTAAAGCCACAACCAAGTAAATGTCACCAGTTGGAAGCTGTGAAAATGGAATGTGTGATACATTGCCGTTGGTATTTTCAACCATATGTATGCCAAATCTGAAAATCTCAAAAGATTTCACACTCATAAACACTGATATTGCACTTATAAGCGCAAACAGTCCGCCCAATCCTAAAAGCTTTTTGATGTCATTGAAGGGGTATTTCAACCCCTCTTTAACATGATCAGTTATGCTTGCCATCATATCACCTTAGATTTGCATAGTATATAACAGTCCAATTGATCTTGCATTGAATATGCTTAAGTACGGTCCGACAATAAACATTGTGACAAGTGAATTGATTATTGCTCCTAAAATGAATATTCCGCCCGGATTAGCACCTAAAATAGCACCGGATATTCCGAATATGGTAAATATTGCATAAATAATTGCAGTGACAACAGCAGCTATGACCAAAGTTATTATAATTAATCCAAGATATGTTGCAATGCAGTTGAACCATCCGATTTCATCAATCACTTCTCTGATTTCACTTATTGCAAACGCTTTTGAGAATGCGCCGTCATGATATGCCATGTGACATAATCCCATTTGCTGCATTAAACATGCAACTACAAAAAGGACAAATGTAATTAAACATCCCACAATCATCAATACGGATGATGCCATTCCATGCAATTGGCCTGCACATGCTGCAAAAATTATGAAAACAATAGCAGGAACAAGCAAATAAGCTATTTGGACTATTACAACTTTAACACCATCAACAAACATATCGATTACATCATCAAAGCCAGGCAATGGGTCTCTACCATTGATTACTCCGTGAACGGCTGTGTTGATAACTCTATAATTATAACCTGTAAGCAAGAATGCCGGAAGCAATAAGAAACTAAATAAACAAATTACACCTAAAAGCACTAGTGTTTTCCAGTCTTTAGCGGAATATTCCAGTGCGTCTTTATAAATATCTAAAATCATTTTTTTCAACTCCTAATAGTAATCATCATCGAAAATGAAAATATCTTCCATGACGAAATATTGTTCTCGATCTCCTTTGAATAACATTTTATTAAAAACCTGGGTAATTTCATAGGCTAAAAATAAAGATGGATTATATCTGCCGTTTTCAAGGGCGTTAATCGTCTGGCGAGTAACTCCAACTTTATCCCCAAGTTCTTTTTGGCTCATTTTGAGCTCCTGTCTTAAATATTTAATCATGGTTTTCATAGTATTCCCACAAATTAATTCATTTTTGCAAAAAGTATTTAAGTACTCCAAGTAATTATGTTAAAATCTAATTACTTATGTTAATGTTACATTACATAGTATATAAACTTAACGGTTAATAATAAAACTAATTAAATTAATTTAAATAGATAAAAAAAGACAAATAATTATTAATATATTTAAAATTAAATTTTAATAAATATTTTAATAATATAAACATTATAATAATCTTAAATTGAAATATAAAAAATATAAATATCTATTTTTAGTAAAAAATTAAAAACGAAACATTTATATATAAGGGAATACATCTTTAACATATGTAACATTTCATTAACACATTTAATGTTACTGAAAACAGTCTCAAGCAGAAAATCAAACTTACCATATTATTGATCCATTTTCCTCTAAATATCTGCTTGGGGCTAAAAAACCTAATTTTAATTAAAAATTTCTAAAATATACAAAAAAAGAACTTTAAAGAAAATATAAAGTTAGAATCAAACTAACTCTATATTTAACCAACATTTAAAAAAAGGTAATGTTAAAATAACCTTTTTGTACAATTTGATTTGACTTTAATATTATATAATAGTTTTGATATCATAAAATTAAAAAAACTAAAAGAATGGAACAATTGAATACACAGTAATCAAAACAACCACCGTTAAAATCACAATAGCTCCCAAAGGCACTTTTTTCCAGGCAAGACCTGCAGCAACAACCGCACCAATCAAACCTATATACCACAGCTGACTGTCAACTGTCAACACTCCAGGACATATCAACGCCGCAAGTGCAGTGTAGGGAATCAAATTAAGGAATTTCTCCACTTTGGGTGAAAACTCAAGCTTATTTATAAAAAGTGCGGGAATCAGCCTTGGAATAAATGTCACAAGCGCACATCCAAGAATAACCAAATTTATGTAATCCATCATGCATCACCTGAAAGAAGATATTCATCATCAACGATATACATTCCAACAGCAGCCCCAACAAGAGTGGAGACGATTAATGACCAGTTTCCTAAAAAATTGCTTAAAACAATGTTTAAAACTGCAGTTATCAAAACCAGAAGCGCGATCTGTCTGTTTTCCTTAACGGCCGGAGTCAGTATTGCAACAAACAGTGCATAGAGTGAAATATTGAAACTGTTGGTTACGATTACCGGAAGCAAATCAAGTAAAAATACTCCAACTGCTGCACCAAAACACCATGAAAGCCATGCAGTTATTGCAATTCCAAGATATATCCAGATTGATGAATCCTGAGAAAGTGAAAACATTGCAAATGATTCATCAACAGTTACATGTGCCGCCAAGACATTCAGTGGAGTGTTTGACTCTTCAACCTGATTTAAAACACATGCAGACATTACAAAATATCTCAAATTTACAACAAAATTTGTCAGTATAATAGCTATTGCAGTTGCACCAGTAAGAGCCATTGAAGCGGCGATGATTTGGCCCGCCCCTGCATAAACTAAAAATGACATTGAAATAGTCTGCAGAGGTGTAAAACCTGCTTTTATTGCAATTGCAGCATAACCAATTCCCATTGGAATATATCCGAATGTAATAGGAATGCCCTTTTTAGCACCATCGATGAACTTGGATTTTCTAGAAATAGCAATGTCTCCTTGAGAAATAAATAAAAAAAAGAAGTAATTTAACTTAATAAATTACTAATATGATCTGTTGTAATAAGGCCCAATACTTTCATATCCTCATCAACGACCGGAAGACATGAAATATCAAATTTACGCATTTTACGAGCAACTTCCTCTATGGAATCTCCTGCATTACAATATTTTACGGTAGTTGTCATGATATCCTTTAGCTTATTGGAATCAGTCGCTATTGATTTGGATAAATCCCAGCTTGTAACAATACCTATTAATTTATTGTCATCAGTTACAACAGGAATGTGAGTTACGTGGCGGTCCAGCATCAATTTAGCTGCCTGTACAACATCAGCATTCGCTTTGATTGTAGCTATTTTTTCCATCATCAAGTCTTCAACAACATTATCAGACAGGAAATTGGCAAATATATAGTTAAGCTGTCCTTTTTCAAGCAGGAATGCGTCATGACCATAGTTGGATTTTATTTCTGAAAATGCCACTTCAATATTATTTGCATTAAGCGCAGTTACAATTTCAGTACTTTGCTCTGTTGGATATAACCAATCAGAATCAACTGAAAGCACTTCAATTTTAGCTTTGACATCCTTTAACCCGTCAATCAATGATCCGTTAACGGACAAATCAAACAAATCAACTGCCTTTGTGATGTATAGATAGCTGTTTGCATCAAAACGTTTTACAAAGGTTTCGCCCTGATGTTTAAGATAGCTTTCAACCTGGAAATCTACAGTAAAGTCATAGCTGATTTCGTCCTTATCCTGAAGGCCACGTCCGAATTTAATGTCCATTGATTCATCACTCAAATATGTAATGTGGGCAATCATACGGGCTAATGACAATCCGTTACGTGGAATCTCACCGGTTTCATAGTAGTTTCCGTTGTTCCAGTTAGGATCTGAAAATATGGACTGGCGACCTACAGCATTGAATGCAATCTGCTGAGGAGATGACATTGCGGCTGTTGCAATCGGAATTGCCTTTTTCATCATGTCGGGATAGTCCACAAGCCATTGGAGAACCTGCATTCCCCCCATTGATCCTCCTATAATTGCATATAACTGAGTAATTCCAAATGAGTCAACCAGTTTCTTTTGAACTGTAACCATGTCATTAATAGTAATTACCGGAAATTCCATACCATACTCTTTTCCGGTTTTTGGATTAATAGAACTCGGACCGGTTGTTCCCTTACATCCTCCCAAGACGTTGGAACAAATTATGAAATATTTTTCGCTGTCAATAGCTTTTCCAGGCCCGATTACAATATCCCACCATCCGGGCTTTTTATCTCCCTCATGCCATCCTGCAGCATGGGCATCACCAGTCAGAGCATGACAGATTAAAATAGCATTAGATTTATCTTTGTTAAGCTCACCGTAAGTTTCATATGCAACAGTAACATTATTAAGACTTTCACCACTATCCAAATCAATTGCTCCATCAATTTTGAAATATTTTGTCTCAACAATACCAATAGATTCATCATTCATTTAAAACACCAATATTTAATTTTTCCATAGCAATTTTAGCTGCTTCCTGCTGTGCCTCTTTTTTATTCTTTCCTTTTCCTACTCCCATTTCTTTCCCATTGATTAGAATGGATATGAAGAATGTTTTGTCATGAGGAACACCATATTCATTTAATGTTTCATATTCTATTTCCAGTCCTTCTCCATCAGCATATTCCTTTATGGCAGACTTATAATCTGTAAAAAATACTCTTTTTTCATCAATGTATTGAAAAATATTGTCTGAAATAAATTTCTTTGCAAATTTAATTCCCTGGTCTATAAACATTGCACCTAAAAATGATTCAAAGATATCTGCAGTGATTGACAGCACTTCATTTTTAGTCAGATTTGATTCTTCAGCCGAAACCTTAAGGTACTCAGTTAAACCCAATTCATGTGAGTAAAATATCAATGCAGATTGGCATACATAATTGGCTCTCAGTTTGGTGAGTTTTCCTTCTTCATATTCAGGATATTTATTGTATAGATATTCGGATACAATCAGACTTAAAACAGAATCTCCAAGAAATTCCAATCTCTCATAATTGTAATCCAAATGATGAATTGTACTGTAAGAGCCATGAGTAAATGCAATCTGATATAATTCCTCATTTTCAGTTTCAATGCCAAATTTTTCAAATAGATTCATGTTAACGCCCAAAGTTTATTGATATGATATTAATTATTATTTTCCAATTATATATAATATTATATAACAATAGTTATAAATATTACTTTTCAAATGCTCTATCTCTTTTCTTATATGTAATTCATTTACAAAGTAATATCAAAAAGGATTTGGTACAATGATAATAAATTGGCAAGAAGAAATAACAAAAATCGATCCTGATATAAAATTCAGAGCTCAGGGCGGATGGCTAAAAACAATCGAAGAATTGGACAAAAGTGTCAGAAACGGATATTCACTTGTTGGAGACTTTGTCCAGGCAGGAAACTTTGAAGCAGAATACAGCGAGGGAATATACCTTGACTGCAATAAGGAAGGAACTGCAAAAAAGCCTCAGCAGGACTACAGACTGTTCAGATTCAGGGACGGCAAGGTAAGACTGCTCGATATGGTGATTGATGCAGGCCAGAGCTGGGCAGTTGATTTATGGGATGCTGTTGAAGACGAAATATAGAAAGCAGGATTTAATCAGAAATCCTACCTCTTGGTTTAAATTTTGAAAATCCAGTAATCTGGATATTTTCTCTTATATCAAGGCATTTAGGCTCCTGCAGAAGAATTATCTTGTGGTCAAGATTTTGAGGGAAGTTCTTACCTTTCCCATCAACTATTCCTCTGTAGCTTACCTTAAACTCACCAGTTCCACCGATATCCACACCTAATTTTTCAGAAGAGATAACATCATCAAAGAAGTTTTCTAAATCCATTATTTCAAATACCGGTGCGACATAGCTTAAAGCCATCAGACCATTCTCATTTTCCCTGATTTTGACTCTTCTTTGATCAAGCTCTATGAATTCACCGTGTTTTTGTTTGGTGATTCTGATTTTGTTTGAAATATACATCATATCACTACCCTATGTGGCAGAACTCACAGCATGCGCATGTTGGCTCAAAGTAATTGTCATCAGGCTCCACAATAGCTTTCTGTGCAAATAAAGTAATATTGAACTTTGGTTCGTACTCGACACTGACTTCCTTGGTCATTGGAGAAAGACCCCTGTAATAAACTGGCCTGTAGCCTGTTTGTGAAATATCAAAGTAGAATTTCTCACCAGTAGTGAATCTATTGAAGAATTCTTCTAAAGCCAATGCCTGTTTTGGAGAGATTGAAAATGTAAAACCCATTGTATCATCACTTCTCTGCCTTATTCCTGCATTGGAAATATCAACAGCCAATATGTCATCTTTACCTCTTACAAAGACGACACAGTTTTCCAAATCCACTTCATTTTCTTTTGCAATATCATTCAAATCAGTCATTTGATTGACCTCCTAAAATTTAGTTGTACCTAAATTTATTATAATCTCACAATATTATATAAATATATCTAAAAAAAGTAGTTTATAAAGTAGATAGTGACTTAAAAGTTACCTGAAAAATAGATTTTGAGTGAAGATTAATTGAATAATCTTCAAGGTTTTAACCAACTTATACCAATCTTTGTCTGGTAGTTGGTTTTTTATTTTGCCAGCTGTATCTTCTTAATTTTTTGGATTTACCGAATCCACAAGAAGCACAGACTTTTTTACGTATGTGATAAGTGTTTCTACCACATCTTCTGCATCTGATATGGGTCTTTTTATTCTTTTTACCCATTGATGGAGTTCCCTTTGACATTGATACACCTCCCTAACTTCTCGCTGAATATAGTTTAGAAATAATAATTATGGTGAAATATAAACAATATTGTCTCCTCTTATGAGTACAACACCGAGTTTTCTGGTTATTTCTCCGTCTTGTAACTCTTCTGCATTATTAAGAACTAAGTTCATGTGTAAATCAAAGCTCTTAAGTATACCTCTAAATTCACGATCTCCTTTGAGTTTTATTAAAACCGGAGAGTCAACAGATTTTCCTAATGCGTCAAGTGGTCTTTGAACATTTTGTCCGCTCATTATATCACCTTATATTATCATAAATTTTAGTTTTAAATTAATATAATCAAGTTAAGATAAGACAAAACCTAATTAAAACTAATACTATTAATTATAACTAACCTACTATATAAAGGTTACTTTATTTTGGGCTAAAATAATGAAAAAATAAGTCCGATACTAAATAATTAGTTTAATAGTATTTAAATTATTCATCAAATGCTCTCTGACATTGCTTATATTGAAACACCAACATAACTAATACCACTCAACCATCACCAGGTAATTCCATGAAAATCAATGAGGAGAAATACATAAACCTAATCATGTACATACTGTTCAAATGCCACAACAAGCCTAATTTAGGTAAAACTGTCCTTTGTACCGTGATGTATTTTATTGATTTTAACTATTACGAGCGCTACGGCAAATTCCTAACAAAAGAAACATACATCAAATCAAAAAGAGGAATCAAACCAAAACATTTTAAAAAAATTACAGAAAATTTAATAGCTAAAAAACAGTTATTTTTGCGAAAAGAACCCTATTATAACAGAATCCTTCACAGATATTATCTGACAGTCATTCCCACACTGAAATTTACATCCAAAGAGCTCATTGTAATCAACTCATGCATCAGAAAATTAAGTGACAATAACGCAAGCACAATAACCAAGTATGCCTACCGTGATGAACCTTTAACTAAAACCAAACTGGGCGATGAGATAAACTATGAAGATGTTTTTTTAAGATAACAATAGTTTTATTAATTTTGAAAACAAAATACTATTCATTAATATATTATGGGGTAAACATGGCGATTAAAGTTAAAAAAAGAAATTTTTTGAAAAAAAAGAAAATTAAAGAAATAAAATCACAATTGGGCGAATATGAAGACTTGCTTCAGGGAAAAAAGAATGTTGAAATACTTGAAGCCGAACCGAATTCATTCATTCTGGTGGATGGTGAACCATACATCATAATAATCGACGACAAACCATTCCCGACACTGAAAGCTGCACTTGCCAATGAAATTGACGGCAAGAAAGTAACCGTAGACATGGGCGCCATAAGATTCGTAAGCAACGGTGCAG
The DNA here is from genome assembly GCF_017427765.1 of Methanobrevibacter sp. Lineage (GTDB taxonomy): Archaea > Methanobacteriota > Methanobacteria > Methanobacteriales > Methanobacteriaceae > Methanocatella. The sequence goes on from NZ_JAFRSC010000028.1 coordinate 68,070, forward strand.
ACATAATGAGTCCTGGAATTGTAGATGCATCCGAAGGTGTTGAACCTGGAGATATTGTATTGATTATCGATGAAACTCATGGAAAACCACTGGCTATTGGAGTAAGCCTAATAAGCGGTGAAGAGATGGTTGCAAACGATTCCGGAAAAGCGGTTGCAACAAAACACTACGTCGGTGACGACATCTGGAACTTTGAAATTTAAGGTGGTAAAATGGCCGAGTTAAGATACAGAGCGGGAAATATTAAAAATCCCCAAGTCCACAAAATAGGAATAATAGCGCTTGGATCACACCTTGAAAACCATGGCCCTGCACTTCCAATCGATACCGATGCCAAAATAGGAGCCCACATCGCATTTCAGTCATCCCTTTTAACCGGAGCTAAATTTTTGGGAATAATATTTCCAGCTTATGAACTGGACACAATCGACCATGGAGTTCATGTTTCCCTTGAAGTCCTAAAAGAAAACGTTATCAGCACACTTAACTCCGCAAAGAAATTCCTGGATATTGAAAAGGTCGTTATTGTAAACGCTCATGGAGGAAACATACCTCTGGTGGCCGAACTGTGGGACATTGAAGATAAGACCGGAATTTCAATAATATTCAACAACAAGGTAATATCCTCAGAAGGACCTCATGGAGGAAGCGGAGAACTGTCCATGGCAAAAGTTCTGGGAATTATTAACGAGAATGAGATTGATAAACAGGCAAATGTCAATGAATATGAGGAAGTAGGCCTTCACGGATTCACACAGGCAAGAAAAGACGATCCAAACATCGAAGAAGGAGCAATAGACGTTGAAGAAAACGGCGTTTATGTGGATGAGGAATACGGACACAGATTATTCAATCTGGCCATAAACTCAGTATTGCTCGATGTTGAAAAACTATTAGATTTTTAAACAGAAAAAACTCCGGTGATTCATTAATGAAATTAAAATTTAAGCTTTTCAGTTTAATAATAATTTTTTGCATTGTAATCAGTTTTGCCATTGTTTTAACGTCAGCTAACGAAGTTAAAGTCAATAATAACACCAATTCATTGAACGATTTTTATAATGATATGGAAAAGTGCAACGGTACCTTTAATATGACAAAAGATTATGAATATATGGAAAATGACTCACCACTAATTTTTACTGGAGACAATTATGTAATTAATGGTAACGGACATAAGATAGATGGCTCTAATGAAATTATGGGCTTAACATTTACTAACAACCTCACCCCCGGCAAAATTGTTATCAATAATATGACTCTGTCAAATTTTTCAGGCGCATGCGTAGGTAGTGACTTTTATGAAGTCGAATTGAACAATGTTGTTTTCATTGATAATGAAGGTAATCAGGACGGAAGTGTAACCATTAGTCTGTCCGACAACATCACTTTAACAAATTGTACTTTCAAATCAAATGACAATTCTTCTGATATATCCGTAACCGACTCAAACATGACCGTTAACAATTCAACATTTTTAGAAAACAACAACACAGCCATCATTTATAACAGAGGCTCTTTAGAAATTGAAAACTGTAATTTTGAAAACTTCAGTTCCCAATACGGAGGAATTATTAATTACAAAGGGCATTTTTTGTCAATTGAAAATTCCAATTTCTTAAATTCCAATGCATCACTAACAGGAGGAGCAATAATTGGAAAATATTTCCCCAAAACCATTGGTGATGTTTCAGTTCCATCCGATGCCATGCTGATTGAAAACTGCACATTCTCTAACATTTCATCATCCAGCAATGGAGGGAGTATTTATATGGATTTGGATTCCTGATCTGAAAACATTCCTGAAACATTAAATATTGTTGATAGTGATTTCATTAATTGTTCATCCAAATTTGGCGGGGCAATAGTGAATTTGGGAGGCACATTAAATCTTAAAAATTCAAACTTTATAAACAACTCTGCAGATTCCACTGGAGGCGCATTATATACCTCATGGTCCAATTTAACAATAAACAATTCCACTTTATCAGATAATGCTGCAAAATCAAATGCCGGCACAATCTATTTTGATAAATGAACATTAAATATAATAAATTCAGATTTAACCAACAATATTGTAACCTCACCAAATTCCACAAAAAACATCATCTATACAAATGATGCCGACAACCATTTCACAGATTCAACATTTAACGATGATGGCGTAGTTTACACAAACTTCGACAGTGGCAGGGAAATAAAAAATCTAAATTCAACCGACATCCTGTCATTGAATCATAAGGATTATACAGTTTCAGTTGAAAATAAAGGATTAAAACTGAATATAAAAGACACTACACAACCTTCAGATGAATTGCCTTCAAAATACGATTCCCGTGATTCCGGCTGGGTGAGTCCGGTTGAAGACCAGGGCGACAATATGGCCTGTTGGGCTTTTGCCACTGCAGGCACATTGGAATCTTCCCTTCTTAAATCCACAGGCGTTTTATATAACATATCCGAAAACAGTATTCAAGACATTCAGTTAAGATACAATACCCTCGGAGATATACGAAATAATGCTACAGGTTTTGCATATAGTGGTTTGGGATATGCATTAAGTTGGAATGGAATTGTAACTTCTCAAGATGACTCATATGATGAAAAGGGGAATGATTTCTGAGGTTCCTAAAACAGACAATAGGATTCATCTTCAGGATGCAGAGATAATTTTCGGCGGACAAAATAATACTCAAAATTCTATTAAACAGGCAATAATGAGATATGGTGCAGTATCTGTCCAGTTATGCCCAACAAACAACCTATATCATTATACCGACGAAGTTACACAACCTAAACATTTCGTTAGTGTCGTTGGATGGGATGACAGTATTCCTGCTGAAAAATTCCAAACCGATGAAAACAAAACACCTTCAAAACCGGGAGGATGGATTTTCAAGAATTCCGAAGGATTAGAAATTGGAGCTAATGGATACAACTACATATCCTACTATGACAAATCCCTTTTAGCTGATGATTATTATGCAATCGTGCCCCAATCTGCGGCAGTTGCCTACATTTTTGAAAATGACATTGACTATCATGTAAACTACCAGACCGATTTGGCGGGTTTGGTTGGTTTTGACGGCAATTATACCTATTATTCAAACGAGTTTACATCCAAATATGACGAGGAAATCGGAGCTGTCGGAACATACTTCAATGAGTCCGGAATTGATTATTCATTTGATGTTTATCTAAACAATCAGAAAGTCCACACACAAAATGGAACAAGTGAATTTGCCGGATTCAGGACAATTGTTTTAGATAAATATGTTCCAGTAAAAACAGGTGATAACTTTACAGTAGTGTTTAAAAATAACGCAGTTCCTTATCAGGCATTTTCAAGGCAGCATTATGTGCCGGGAATGTCACTAGTAAGTAAAGACAATAACACCTGGATGGATATGGCTAAAATAGATAAAACAGTTTGTCTTAAGGTTTATACCGTTGAAAAATAAAAAAAAAGAAAAAGTGATGATTTAATTCTCACTTTTAGGTTCTGCAGAGTTAGAATCAGATGGATTTCTATCATTAGAACTAGAGTCAGTAGTAGTTTCAACATTAGAACTACTAGAATCCGAACTAGAACTACTTTGTTGAGAATTATCAGTTGTAGTTTCTACATTTGAACTTGAACTGTCATAACTTGATTGTGACTGACTTTGAGAATCATCATATCCGTAAGTAGCCGGAGAACTATCTGAATCTGTAATCGCTGATAGATTATCTAAAATTCCCCCACTGCTTTCATTAGGTAAAATTGATATTGGTCCGGTCATAGCTCCAAAAACGCTGGCCAGACAGAAAGCAACGCAAGCTACTATAAATATTACTAAAATTGTAGCTGATCTACTTGACAATATAAACACCTTCTAAAATTTACTAACAATAATATATTTGATTAGATATATAAAGATATTGATAGCATGAAAACAATTAAGGAACCTATCCAATGCGAAATAAATGTTAAGAAATCACAGTTCATCTGTTCTTTATTTCCAACTAAAACAAAAGCTGAATCCAAAGAGATTATCCAAAAAATCAACAAGCAATATGCGGATGCAACCCATAACTGTACAGCGTATATTGTAAGTGACGGAGAAGGTTTTGACGATGACGGCGAGCCTGGAGGAACTGCCGGAAAACCTATGATTAACGTTTTGCGAAAAAACGAACTTCACAATGTGACTGCAATTGTTACAAGATATTTCGGTGGGATAAAGCTTGGTGCAGGAGGACTTGTCAGGGCATATTCAAAATCTGTTATGGAAGCTGTAGGTGAAGCAGAAATACTTGAAATTGAAGAATATGACGTTTATCAGATTACTTTTGAATACTCAGACATTAAAACAGCCAACAGTGAAGTTAGAAACAATAATCTTGAAGTTATAGACAAGCAATATGCAGATAAGGTCAGCTATGATATTGTATCAAAGGATGACAGAGATATTTTAAAGATATTTGAAAAATACTCCGGAAAAATAGAAACTAGTTTTAAAAATAAGCAATTTTTAGAAAAAATATAAAAAAGAAGAACTTATTGTTCTTCAAAGTTTGCTGCAGGCACGCCGCAGACAGGACAAACGTAATCTTCAGGCAATTCGTCTTCTTCTAAAACAAATCCGCATACTTTACAAACGTAAGCCATTGTTACACCTATTCTACTTTTTCAAACATGTCAGCAGTAGCGCCGCACATTGGACATTTGTAGTCTTCAGGTAATTCATCAAATTCTTCGGTTGTGTATCCGCAAAGTTTACATTTAAATTTTGCCATATTAACAATCTCCTTTAAATTGTATAGTTTTTAATAATATTTTATTAGATAGTAATATATATAATTATTTAAATTTTTTCAAACATGGCCTTAGCCATTCTGCATTTTGGACATTTAAATGAAGATGGCAAATCCTCAAATTTGGTTCCTTCAGGAATATTTAAACCTTCTTCATAGTTGTCTTCATCCAAAGTGTATCCGCAAATTTTACATTTATAAATAGCCATTTTAAAATCTCCTTTAATTATAATTAGACCGTTGAAATATATAATGTTTTAGTATTTACGAATGAAAATCAGAATCTATTCGGAACTTTTAAATGATCAGGAAGCGGTTTGATACGTGCAGGAGTTCCAATAGCTAAATAAAATGGCGGGACAGAATGAATTACGATAGCACCTGCTGCAACAATTGACCCTTCTCCAATTTCAACATTAGAGAGAAATGTTGTATTACCTCCGATGGAAGCTCCACGTCTGACTTTAGGTCCCTGAAGTTCGTAATTAATTCTTACAGGATATTTGTCATTAGTAAAACATGCACACGGTCCGATAAATACATTGTCTTCAATTACTGAATTGGTTGGAATATATACGTTGGACTGGATGCTTACATCATTTCCAATGATTACGTCCCCTTCAATGACAGTATTGGTTCCTATCAATACGTCATCTCCGATATTGGTGTTTTCACGAATAACCACATTGTGGCCTGTTCTGAAATTATCTCCGATTACAACATCATTGTAGATTATTGAATTGGATCTTATTGTATGGTTTTTACCTATAACAGGCGGTTTTGAGTTTGGAGAATATTCAACACCGAATTGGATATTCTGGCCAGATGGAAACTTCAATTCAGGTTTTGACAAGTCAGGTTTTACGGATTCTCTTTCAATTACAGGTCTTTCATAGATAACTTCCTCTATTTCCTCTCTTTGTTGAGGTATCTGGAAATTGTCCCTTCTTGGATAGGCAGGTTTTTCAGGATAGGAAGGCCTTGGAGGCTGAGCATACATTCTGTCATCACGAGGCATTTGAACCACATGTGGCTGCCTTTCTTCATGAGAATAATAATGATGATTATCCTTGAGTTGCTCCACAGGTTTTTCTCTATTTTTCATTTGCCTATCATCAAGAGTTTGTGAAAATCTGACCATATTATCAAACCTTTATTTAATTAAATTAACTTTATTAATGATTTAATGTATGTTTCTAATTAGTATATATATTAGATGGTTGAATTTGATGTTTTTGTAACAAAATTGATGAGGGAATGTGAAAATCAGTATTTTAAAAAAAAATAGTTATTGCAAAGCATTGCAAATTTCATCCGCAAGTTCAATGGCTCTTTTAGCATCATCTCTAGAAACAACATCAACAATATTGTAATCTGCAATTACTCTTAAATCAATGAATTCAGAATATCTTTTATGAACATCATATCTTTTAAAGAATTTCAAAGCTATAAGAATAGCTGCATGATACCCAATGTCTCCTTTAGAATAATCCTTGACATCATTATAGGGACCATTATCAATAATCCAATCACTCGTATGCAGATATGTTGAAAGATATGCTCTATTTACAATTGATCTGTAAATACATTGCAAATCATAATTTTCATTTGAAAAATCATGCAAAAAAAGATATTTAGCAAATGCCTGCAAATGTTTCGGAACAAATGCATGAGTCATAATCAAAACCTCAATATCTACCACTTACAACAATATCACATAATTCCAATTCAGAATCATAACCTCTAGATTCAATGAATTCATCAGAATCCTCAATAATACAATCCCAAACTTCAAATATCTTTTTAATAGACCAATCTTTTGGAGCCCTTATGTAAAAAGAATCTGTAGAATTATTATTTCGGGGATTTCGTTCTCTAAAAAGGACTTCGCCTAAACCATACTTGGCACTTAAAGTAATAAGATACTTTTCAAGTTGGGAATAAGCAACATTGTTTTTTACAACTTCACTTTCAGACGAAAGCATTACAGTACCGTTACAACCCCTATAAATCATAACAACACCTCTTTTTGAGAAATATAGTTCGTATAAACTCCGAGTACATATAATGTTATATCAAGCAAAATATATAAAATTAATGTTTAAAAGCTCCAAATTTATAAATAAAGATAAAATTTAGGTTTAATAATAAAATTACAATGTTAAATCAATATTTTAAAGTGAAAGCAATTTTATGAAGTGAGAACAATAGTAATCTAAAATACTTGGAAAAAATATTTTGTAAATTTAAGACCTAATAAGCAATTAGAAAAAATAAATCTGTATTTTTAAATTTGAGTTTAGAAT
>NZ_JAFRSC010000056.1 GCF_017427765.1 Methanobrevibacter sp.
AGTTGCAGTGATGATGACGAAGTTTCCAATGAGGATATATGGCTGTGTAAAATGTATAACAATAATATCATTATTACACTTAAAGTAGATAAAGAAAATAATGTTTTCTACACCACAGTAGAAAATAATAGTCAGAAGATACTTTGTTTTACAGATGACGAGTTTTGCAAGTATTATAAAAATGGAGATACCTTATATGTTACAGAAAGATGGAAAACTAACGAACAGCACAACTATGATTATATCCCATGGATAATAACAATGAAAAACAAAAATGAATGCACTTTGTTTTGTGATTTAGCTTTACCACAAAATGCAAATGAGGCAGATACTAATACCATATATTATTACACTTTTAAAAAACAGTAAAATATTATGAAAAAGATAATAGTATCAATAATGGCATTTACATTATGTAGTGTTTTAAATGTATTTGCACAGACAGAGTTTAGCAAAAATATTGTAGACACAACAAAACAATGGAATGTTTTGTTTAATTATTCCTTACTTCAGCAAACAATAACATATAAGATTGCAGGAGATACAATCTATGATAACAAAGAATACAAAAAGATACTTGAGAAGGGAGTTTATGAAGACAGTGATATTTTTAATTTTTACGGGAAACTTATCCGTCAAGATTCTTTAAAAGTCTATTATCGGAATATTGGGTATTATCCTGAATGCACTGAAGAATATTTATTATATGATTTTGGTTTGACTGTTGGTGATACTTTCTATATCCTTACAAGTTCTGATGAAGAATTTATAAACTGTGGCTTTGATTTATCTGTGGTAAAAGATATACGAGATACAATTATTAATGGAGTGAGTCTTAAATTGTTTGATTTTAATAAAGAAGTTCCTTATGGAGGAGAGTATATATGTATAGAAGGTATAGGTGGCTCACAAGGATTACTTGGATATATTTTTGTTATTGACGGATGTACGACAGAGTTACTTTGTTGTAGCAGTAATGATAATTTATTTTATTCTAACTGGATGTATGATTACTGTTATATATGGCAAGGAATAGAGGATATTTCACAATCAAGGTTGCTGATTTATCCTACAATGGTTGAAACAGGGAGTCTATATATTAAATCAGATACATTTCCGTTGCAAATACAAGTTATAGATATTTATGGTAATGTATTATTAAATCAATCTTTGTATAATAATTTCTTAGACATTTCTCAATTAAAACAAGGAGTATATTTTATAAAAGAAAGAAACACTAACATTATGCAAAAGATTATCAAACTATGAAAAAAATAGAAAATTTAGCAAAGATATTGTTTTTATTCTTTGCAGTAGTAAGTTTAGGTTTACTAACCGTTAGTTGCAGTGATGATGACGATTGCTGTAGTGAATGTACAACAGATATTGTTGAAGAAAATATTTTATTAATGAATTATGAAGATGGAGATATTTATGTTAGGACATATCTTAGCGAATATGAAAACAGAATAGTTTTAATTAATTCTTGCAATGGAGATAATGGCATGACTAAAAAGTATTATATTTGTAATGAATCTATTCTAAAAAAATTAAGAAAGGAAATAAATGAAAAAGAATTATTATATGTAAATACAAAAGTTAATATACGGAAAATAAATGAGGAACAGATATATATAAATAAAGACATTATAAATGAAGTTGAAATAAAAGAAATAAAAGTGTTATGAAACATACAGAAAAATAAAGTAAATTTATGAAAAGGCTAAAAAACAGTAGGGAAAACAATGGGGATAGGAACTTTGATACATTAGGTGTTAAAAAATATATAAGGAAATAAAAAACAAAGATTTTCAATTAAAAGCGAAGATATTTTTAATAAAGCGACATCTTTTCCTACTGTTAATTAATTCCTTTGGAACTCCGTAAAAAGAACATCTGTAAAAGGAATATTGTAAGAATCTTTGACAGCG
>NZ_JAFRSC010000029.1 GCF_017427765.1 Methanobrevibacter sp.
ATTCTAAACTCAAATTTATCACTCCTTTAAATAAAAATTCTAAATTTAAATCTAGAATTCAAAACCAATCTCCTTTAAACTATGACGAATCTTATCTTCAAGTTCATTAGACTCTTCAAATAATTCGCCAAGTTCTTTTGTTAATGCGTTCATTTTTTCATCAAATGGAACACCATCATCTTCTTCAGGTTTAAATCCAACATAACGACCTGGAGTTAAGATAAAATCATGTTTTTTAATCTCTTCTAAATCACTGATTTTACAGAACCCCTTTTCATCTTCCAAAGTTCTTTCTTCAAATTTAGTAAAAGTATCAGCAATTAAATCAATATCTTCATCAGTTAACTCACGTAATTTCCTTGAAACCATTGTTCCCATTTCACGTGCATCAATAAATAGAGTTTTACCTTTTTGTTTTTTATTTCTGTTTAAGAACCATAAACAGACAGGTATTCCAGTAGTATAAAACAATTGTGTTGGTAAAGCTACAATACATTCAACCAGATCATCTTCTACAATAGCTTGTCTTATTTTTCCTTCACCCGAAGTAGTTGATGAAAGTGATCCATTAGCCAATACCAATCCAATTTTTCCTTTTGGAGATAAATGATGTATCATGTGTTGCATCCATGCGAAGTTTGCATTTCCTTTTGGTGGAATTCCATATTTCCACCTCACATCATCTTGCAATTGTTCTTGTCCCCATTTTTTAAGGTTGAATGGTGGATTTGCCATTACATAATCCGCTTTTAAAGTTTTATGCAAGTCATTTAAAAATGTATCTTCCTGATGTTCACCAAGGTCCGCTTCAAGTCCCCTAATAGCTAGATTCATTTTAGCCATTTTCCAAGTTGTAGGGTTAGATTCCTGACCATAAATAGATATTCTTTCAATATTACCACTGTGATTTTCTATAAAATGCTTAGATTGAACAAACATGCCTCCAGAACCACAGCATGGGTCGTAAACACGCCCATTATATGGTTTAAGGACAGAAACGAGTGTTTTTACAACACAAGCAGGAGTATAAAATTCCCCAGCCTTTTTACCTTCAGTTTCTGCAAACATACTTAAACAATATTCATAAGTTCTTCCCAAAATATCTTTTTTATCTCCTTTCTCAGACATCTGAACATTTGTAAATATATCTATGACTGCACCCAGTTTATTTTTATCTAATTCTGGTCTTGAGAAGTTTTTAGGTAAAATTCCTTTAAGTGATTTGTTTGAATCTTCAATAGATTTCATTGCATTATCAATTGTTAAACCATTTTCAGCAGTATTGGCTTTTTCTGATATTTTTTCCCAACGTGCTTCTGGTGGAACAAAAAATACATTTTCAGAGGTATATGCATCAATATCTTCTTCAAAACCTGCCCCTTCATCCACCAATTCCTGATATCTTTCTTCGAATTTATCTGACAAATATTTTAAGAAAATCAAACCTAATACAACATGTTTGTATTCAGCAGCATCCATAGAACCTCTCAGTTCATCTGCAGCATCCCATATTTGTTTTTCAAAACCAATTTCACTACTATTTTCTTTTACCATCAAATCACCTATGCTACTTCATCAACCCATAATTCACATTGAGCAATAACTTTTTCTAATGCTCCAGCCATCTCTTTTGGAGGATAATCATATTTTTTAAGCAATTTTTTCACTATCATCCTCATTTTAGCTCTTGCTGATTCTTTTTTCTGCCAATCAATTGTTCTATTTGCTCTTAATGCCTCTGTTAATTCCTGTGTAATTAAAACTAAAGTTTCATCATCATAAAAATCATGAATATTTTCTGGAAGAGCAATTGCATTATAAAACGCCAATTCTTCTTCTGTTAAACCTAAGTCATCACCCTCATGATGAGCATTTTTAATTAACTCAGCAATTTTAATTAATTCTTGAATTACTTCTTCATTACTTATATTTCCTTTAATATACTTATCCATAGTATTTTTCAACATTTGAGAGAATTCTTCTGATTTGACCAAATTAGTTCTTTTATAAACATTAACTTGATCATTTAGCAATTTTTCTAAAATTTTAATAGCTAAATTATTTTCTCTCATTTTTACTACCTTATCTAAGAAATCAGGATCAAATAATGATACTTTAACACCAACATCGATAATGCTGATGACCCCATCACTTTTAATTGATTGTTTTAACAATTCCGAAATTCTATCATTAATTTCTTTAAATGATAATTTCCTGTCAGAGTTTAATTTAACGAGAACAGACCTAACTGCTTCAAAGAATGCTGCTTCAAATCTTTCTTTTTCTTTTGCAACACTTCTACAAAGTGATAATGCTTGTTTTAACATTAAAGATTGTTTAATGTATTCTTTTTTATCCTCTTCCATTCTTGGATGTTCAAAGAAATTAACACCACCACTTATAACATTAGATCTTTCTAAATTACTATCTCCAAAGAATTTGGAGTAATCATAACCATGGAATAAATCACGACAGATTTCGAGTTTTTCTTTGAATTTTGGATAAGCCACCTTCTCAACGTCCATTTCTCCATAGTTTTTATTATCCCTATCTGTGTATTCACTCATTGCTTTTCTTAAAGCGGATGCAATACCAATATAATCAACAATAAGACCTCCCTCTTTTCCTTTAAATACTCTATTTACACGAGCAATGGCCTGCATCAAATTATGGCCTTTCATTGGTTTGAATACATACATTGTAGCAAGGGAAGGTACATCAAATCCAGTAAGCCACATATCAACAACAATAGCTATTTTCATTGGGTCTTCATCATCTTTGAATTTGTTTTCAAGTTGTTTTTTATAAGATTTATCACCAATAATTTCATTCCATTCTTTTGGATCTTTATTAGAACCACTCATAACTACTTTAACTTTTTCTTCCCATTCAGGGCGAAGTTCTAATATCTTTTTATACATTTTTATTGCAATATCTCTTGAATAACCTACAATCATAGCCTTACCTGTAAGTTCATATTGGCGGTTTTCTTCATAGTGATAAATTATATCCCTACAGATATCATCTATAATTTCTGGAGCTCCAAGCAAACTTTCCATTTTACTTAGCTCATGTTTACTTCTCCAAATATCATAATCTTCAGCTTCTTCAGCTAATTTATCATATTCCTCATCAATTTGTTTTAAAACAGATTCATCAAGATGTATTTTAGCAACACGACTTTCATAGCTTAATGGTACTGTAGCACCATCTTCTACAGATTGAGTCATATCATAAATATCAATGTAATCCCCGAATACTTCCCTAGTACTTTTATCAATTCTAGATATAGGAGTTCCAGTAAATCCAATATATGTAGCATTCGGAAGTGCATTTCTAATTCTTCTAGCAGCACCTATTTTTATTTCACCAGTTTTTGGATCTACTTTCTCCTCAAGACCGTATTGGCTACGATGAGCTTCATCTGAAATTACAATAACATCCTTTCTATCTGTTAGGATATCTGTTGATTCTTCAAATTTTTGCATTGTTGTGAAAAATATTCCATTAGCTTGACGATTATTTAATAATTCTGTTAAGTGTTTTCTGCTTGTGGCTTGTATTGGTGTTTGTCTTAAGAAATCAGAACATTTTGTAAATTGTTCATATAATTGCTGATCCAAGTCATTTCTATCAGTTATAACAACAAAAGTCGGACTTTTAAGTTCTTTGATGAGTTTTTTAACATAAAAAACCATTGATAAACTTTTTCCACTTCCCTGAGTATGCCAGAATACACCTGCTTTACCATTTGAACCAATAGCTTTCAAAGTAGATTGAACAGCTTTGTTAACTGCAAAATATTGATGGTATGCACCCATAATTTTAATACTTGTTTCTGCATCACTAGAAAATAATGTAAAATATTTTAAGATATCTAAAAATCTGGTTTGTTCAAATATTCCATTAAAAAAAGTGTTAAAATCCGCAAATTTAGTAGATTCATAACTTCCATCTGTTGATTTCCATTCCATAAATCTATCTTCTGGAGCAGTAATTGTCCCGGCTCTTGATTCTGCCATATCACTCATGACACAAAAGGCATTATAATTAAACAATGACGGAATAACATACATATACCTATGTAATTGATTATATGCTTCAGACACATCAGTATCTTCTCTTGAAGGAGACTTAAGCTCGATAACCACTATTGGAAAACCATTAAGAAAAACTACCATATCAGGACGTTTAATTTCTTTTTCTTCAATTGTCCATTGATTGATAATTGTAAATGAATTGTTTTCTGGATTTTCCCAATCAACAAGTTTAATTAAAGTTGATTTTTCTTCACCATTTTCCCAATAATTTACAGCAATACCATTTTGTAGATAGTCCATAAATTTTTCATTTTTATTAACTAAACTACCAATACCAAAATCTTGGATAGAATTAATAGCATTTTCTATAGCTATCCTACTTTCTCCAGAATTAATTGAATATAAATTTTCCAAATCCCACATAAATAAAGGATTTATATAATTTCTTTCAATATCCGGACCATAATAATAATTATATCCTAAATTCTGGAATAGTTCTATCAAAGATTGCTCATATGAATCTTCAGTATAAATTTTAATCACACCCACATATTACAAGCTAACTACAATAATGTTTTAATAATAAATTTATACTTTAAACTTAATAAATTAATATACGATTAACACAACTATATAACAAAATTAAAGGAGGAAAAGTATGGTTCAGTATTGTAGAAAATGCGGTCACGAACTTGATGATGATGCGGAATTTTGTAATGAATGCGGATTTGCGCTTAATGACAATCCAACAAAAGAAACTGCAAATCAAGTTCCTGAAAAAACTACAGAAAATAAACCTGTTGGAAATAAAAATGAATTTTTAACTAGATTGCCATTAATTTTAGCAATAATAGGAATTATTGCAAGTGTAGGTGAAGGATTAGGAACCCCAATGCTAATGGGCTGGGACAATATTATTCTGGCAATGGTATTTGGCGTTGTTGGCGGTTTAATTGGAATATTTTTAATGGAAAAAATGGACGAACCATTAATTGGAGCTGCAGAACTTATTGTTGCAGGAATTCTTGTATTCATGTTTATTGGTCGTTTTGGTGAAATTGCAGCAATATTATTTATCGTATCTGGAATTTTAGCATTATATGTAAAAGGAATGAATTATAACAACAAAAAATTATTTGCAATTCCAATTTTAACATTCGTGTTAGTGTTTGTAGTGTTAATAGCTGGTGGGGCACTATATCAATTTAATGCCGCGAATTCCGTAACTGTAGGAAATATTAGCCAAAATATTACTAATGACGGTTATGGTTATTATAGTGGTGAAGTGTCTGGAGACATTCGCGTTGATGCTAATTTTGATTATTTAGAAGTTACAGTTAATTATTATGATAATCAGGGAAAAGTAATTCATTCAACAATAGGTTGGAATGAAATACATCCAGAAAGTCAAAAAACTTATACTTTTGAAGGCCATTACTTTGACCAAAAACAACCTGCAAAAGCAGAAATTAAAGTTGTAGATTCTGCAAGTTCCACAACACCATTATACACAGAAAATATAACCATTTTAACAAACGGCGGAGTTTAAATACTCTGCTTACTTATTTTTAAAAAAAAAGAAAAAGAGAATTAAATCCCGTTTACAAAGGATTTAATCCAGTCAAAAAGCCCATCAAAGGAAAAACCGTTTGCTGTGGTATTGCCCATAATGTCACTTACTTGGTCTTTATAGTAGTTCACGTCACCTTGTACATTTTGAACTTGCTCGATTGAAACGGCCAGGTTTTCAATATCAGTATTTGAGATGTTGATATTGTTATTTTGAACATAGTTATTGATGATATTTACAATAGTTGAGCGGTCTGTGACATTGTCATTTGACACTTCCTGTTTTACATCATCAACCAGTTTGGCCAGATCATCGGCATTTACCCCTGAGTTATTTACGATTTGAGCTTCGGTGTAGATTTCATCTGAAGCTGCCTGTTTTACGCTTTCAGGGATTTCAACATCAGTTGCTTCTTCATATGAATTCATTATACCTGCCAGAGCAGATTCTCCTGTAGCAGATACAGGGCTTGTTACATAGACATGACCTTTAGTAATACCGGCAGATTTTAAAGCTGAAATGTACATATCCCCAGTAATTGTTGTGATTTTTGATTTGTCGACACTTACTTTTAGATTTGCATTGTCGTTTAAATCTACAAGTGCTGATGACAATATCTGATTGGAATTGTATGTTTTTCCAGTTATTCCACCGGATATTTGGTTAACTTGATTTGCAGTGATTATTTTTGAACCTGCATTAGCGATATCAATGTGTGACTGATCTTTGAAAAAGCTGTCAACAATTGATTTGTAGTTTGAATTTGAATAGGTAGTCTCACCATAAGTTATTACAACATTGGAATCAGTTGAAAATCCTGCCGGGATTAACATGCCCATAAGGATTAAAGCTAATAGTGCTATAGTAATCTTACGCATTTTTATCACCTCTTTTTGAATTCCTATCATAGATTATCAAAAGTAGTATTTAAATGTTTCAGTTTTTTGAAAATTTTTTAATAATATTTAGATATAAAAAGATATGTAAAAAATAAACAATGATATAATATTATATTCTAAAAATTGTTCAATTAAAATATTTTGGAATTTAACTTTTGACTAAACATCCAAAAATTTGTGAAGACTCGTTTTATAGAATCTGAAAAAAAATAATAATGAAAGTTAACATTATTTATTAACTTTCACGGTTTGTTTAACTGTATTTTTAAGATAAGTTGCCTGGTAAGTTAGTGTTTTACCGACTTTAAGATTTTTAAGTACGGATTTAGGAATTGTTACTTGTGCAATACCGTTTTTGTCGGTTTTTGCAGTGTAAGTCTTACCGTTGAACTTGAATGTTACCTTCTGATTTTTAATAGGTGTTTTTCCTTTTTTCAAAGTTGCTTTGAGAACAAGCTTTTTGGCTGACTTTTTGACAGTAGCCTTATAAAGACTTAAAACTTGTTTTACTTTAACACTATTTTTAATTGTTTGGCCAGCATATGTTGCAGTCAAGGTGTAACTTCCAGGTTTAACAGAATCAGGTATTTTAAATGTTACATAACCGTTACTGTTTGTTTTAACCTTATAAGTAACTTTATTCAGATTAATGGTTACTACCTGATTAGCACCTACAGGTTTTCCGTCATCACCATATACGCGAACATTGAAACTGGATCCGTCACCATAATACATGTTTATATTTGAATTTCCGCTGAATCTTGAAACAACCTTGATTGTGGTGGTTGTCTGTTCAAGAGTTATCGGATTTTCTAAAACTAAAGTATGGGTTCCGACGGATAATTTAGATAAATCTATGGACAATATTCCGTCATTATCGTCAATGTTTCCAGTGTAAGTTTTGCCGTCTAATTTATAGGTTACGTTTGTTTCAAACAATTCAACACCGAATTCATCTACAAATTCCGCATCAATTGATTCTTGAGCTTTATAGCCTATTGTAATTGAATCTGCAACATCGATTGTATTTATTATTTCAAAGCATTCCACAACATCCTCATCATCTTCATATGGAGTAATAATACTATATACTCCAGGTTCCAATGTTAAATCGAATTCTGCTTCACCATCTTTTACAGTTGCACTTCCGACAACCCTATTATTTTTCGCTATAGAAATCTTTTTGCCGTTTGCATTTGATTTTACTGTAACTTTTTTGTTTTTAGAGTAATATTGTGTTTTGGTCTTTTGAGGATTTGTATTTGTAAAGGTGTATACTTTAATACATGCAGTCTGACCTTCTAACGCTAAATCCTGTGCTGTGCCGTCAGGATTATAAAGAATACTTCTTGATGCTTTTTCAAAGATAATTCTTGTATCTTCCATTAAAGGCATTGATTTTGCTTTTATCTCAACTGAGAATTCATGACCATAATTAACTGCTATTTTTTTATTTAGTTTAATTGTTGAAAAACCGCCGTGGTCTGATGCACCGCTTTGAGTGTAAACTGATTTTCCATCAACATAAACTGTTATAGTGTATTTTTCATTGGCTTTTTCAAAGTAAGTTCCAACAGCTGATATTAATTCGTTGTTTACAGCAGTGTAAGTGTTTGCAAAACGCAATTCTTTGTCATCTGGTTCCGGGAAGTATCTGGTAAATCTACCGATATCATATTGATATGCTCTGTCATATGAATCTGTGTTATTTAGGATATAACCGACAGATGTGGCATACATTGCAAAAGAAGTGTCATAGTATGATACATAGAAGTATCCGTCTTCACCCCATTCGCTTCCCCAGCTGTTTTTACAAATCCATGCACCATTTCCTTCAGGTTTTATGAGGAAATTGTCTTTTGAATAATTGTCATCCCATCCTACCAATGTAACGAAATGATTTCCTGGATTTTTGCCGTTATAATATTGCGCATGAGTGTTTTTATTGTAATAATTATTGTTTGATATTGCACCGTAAAGGTGAACTGTCAATCCCCCGCAGTCGATTAATGCTTGTTTTAATTTTGAGTTATCAAGAGCATTTGTACGTTTAGGTATTATCACTGCATCTTGGATGTGGTATGAATAATCAGTAAACTGTGCTAAACTTACTTTACCAAGCTCATCATATGTGTCATCATCAACGGATATTATTCCAAACCAGGATAGGAACAGTCCCATTCCATCAGTTGAATATCCGCTTTCATATACATCTTCATCACCATAGACACTATAATGCATTGCCGTATTTTTAATATTGTTTTCAGATAAGTCAAGCAATAATCCGGTTGATTTCAGGAATGCAGATTCAAGTGCGCCGGTTGCAGCGAATGCCCAACATGACCCCATTGATCCCTGATTTTTTACAACTCCCGCCAACTTATAATCACGTAAATCAACTGGAACTTGCTGCAGTTTCTTTGACTTTTATTGTTGGGTCTAAAATGATTTTTTTACCTTTATAATCAACAACAGAAGTGTATGCCACCTAATTCAATAATGTTTTTCCACCGGTTAAGTCATTGTTTTTAAGAGATGATCCTTTTCTATCGAAATAACTTACAATAACTTCCTTATTATTATCTGCAAAATATGAGTCCTTGATTTCATATTTGCTGGAATATAAATAGATTCCGCTGCCTAATGTTTTTGCAGAATTATTTACAATGTCACATGAAGCGATTGTGCTTACACTGTCATCGATAAATATAGCTCCGCCTTCAAGATAATCGGCTGAATTTTGGTTGATTCTACTGTTACCAATTAATGCAGTTGCATTTGAAATATAAATGGCTCCTCCAGAATATTTAGCTACATTATTTACTAAAATAGAATTGGAAATACTTACCTGTCCGCCTAACTGGAGATATGCTCCACCGAATTCTGAAGAACAGTTTTCAAATACACAACTTTTTACAGCCACATCACGGGTAGCATTATAGTTATCCTCATTGATGTCTGCAAAAATTGCCCCACCATTCCTGCTTGAGCTTGCATTGATAAAACTACACTTTTCGATAGTTGCTGTATTTGTTTTTTTAAGCGCTATTGCTCCTGCGGTGTTTTTTGCAAATAAATTTATGAATCCTGAATTGAAAACATTGAGTTTGCCTCCCTCACTATGAATTGCAGTAGCATAATTTGATGTTATATTTGTAAAAAGAGTATTTTTAATATTTGTATGGGAATTATAAGCATAAATTAAACCCCATCCAATCTCTTTATCATTAACAAATTTTGAATCATCAATATCAAGTATACTGCGTAATGCATATATTGAAGCACCGTTTTTAGCATAGTTGTTGATAAATTTATCATTGGCACGGTAATAGTTACTGCCTGAGGCATATACTGCAGCACCTTCTGAACTGTCATGATTATTTTCAAAAGTCACATTGTTTGTATATAAAGCACAATTGTCTAATATTATTGCAGAGCGATCACTATTAATTAATTTAAGATTATTAATACAAACAGTCCCGTTTATAAGTCTAAAAATACCTGACATATAATAAACCATTTTTTATACTAGTCTTAATTTTGTTCCTAATATCCGAGTTTATTCTGGGAAAATATGATGAAATAAACACCATAGAAGTTTTTATAATCATTTCAGTTGTAAGTATAGTATTATATGGATATGGTATGACAATTGCTCGTGATAGAATGAATAATGGTATTAGATTACCAAAAATAATGATAAAAGATATTGTCTTTTTGGGAATTAAATCATATATTGATTTTACCGTTTATTTAACAGTTCAAGGATTCATTTTAGATTTAATATCTTCACCATTGGCTTTTCCAGAATTTAATCTTGAAGAAATGTTAATAGAACTGCCCGAAACTGTCCATCATTTATTTTCACATAATCCTATGGATACATTAATATTTATTATTGTAGGAAGTGTTTTATTTTATATCACTACATTTTTCATGGAAATAGCATTGGCCAGACTAGCAGATTCAGGCAGTATGAAATCTGCTTTTAATTTAGTTAATATTAAAAGAGATATTGATACTGCTGGATGGTGGGATTATGCAAAAGAGTATACAAACATTGTTTTAGCAATTGTTCTTTTTGCAGCTTTAAAATACATTGTTATTCCAAATTACATTTTAGATTTAATTTGGGATGTTTTATTAAATTTATTCATGTTTGTTACTCAATTTTTGGGTATTGGTATTATTTATAGTGTAATTAAAGAAAAAAAGTCTAACTCAGACATCAAAAAATAAAATAATGCCCCGACAATAGCCGGAGATATATTTAACATACTAAATTTTAACTCTCTTCGATTTCACCAAACCAATTGGTTTTCTTTCCAACGAAATACATTATTGCACATAATATTAATTGGAAAACAATTGAAATAACAACATCGTTCAAACCAGGTGATGAAGTAGATGAATGAATACCAAACATGACAAATAAACTGAGAATTAGATTATTTGCAGTATGTAAAGCAGAACTTACTTCAATACCATTTGTTTTCCATGCGAAAAATCCAAAAATAAGGCCTGAAATAAATACTGCGAAAATTCCTAGACTGTTATATCCATGGACAACAGCAAAAATTATTGCTTGAATAACCAATGCCAAAATAGGTATATTAAACCAGGACCCGAATGTCTGCATGAGCAATCCACGGAATACATATTCTTCTGCAATACATTGGAGCGGCACTAAAATCAGACATATGATTAAAAATAGTACTGAAAAGTGGTTCACACCCTGAGGTCCTTTTAATGCAGCATCTGCCCCTTGAACGATAACATGCAATATTAATGGAATTATTAAAGCTTTGAAATAGAGTTTATAATTCCATCCTCCCCGTGAAGAAGAATAAGATGAAAATGGTCTGTCTTTAACTAGTCTAGATGCAATATAAAGAGATGGAATCAATGCAATAACTCCCAAATCTGTGAAGATTTGTCCCATTTCTGTATTCAATACTTCATATCCTCCATGTGCAATGGACATGATAAAATTACTTCCAAATGCTCCATAAAAAACTAATGTGATTACCACCTGAATGAGAAGCATGATTATAAAACCAACTACTATAACAAGAAGTGGTTTATACCATTTATAGTTGTCAAAAGTTTTTGGAAAAGTTATAAAATCCAATATTTTTTCTGTCATGATGATAATTTTATTTAATATTACTATATAATTTTTTAGAATCTTACAATTATATAAGCTCAAGTTACATGTTCATTCAAAAAAAAAAGATTTAACGTTTGCCTTCGAAACATAGAATATTTTAAGTTGAATAAGACTGTTTACTAATATTTTCATTTGTCTAAATCATATTCATCAATTTACATACTCATACACACATTTATATATTTTTTTGATTATAATAATCATGACAGATTTATTTTCAAATGAAAAAGTTAATACAGGCAGACAGGTTGAGTTGGATATTGCAAAGGCATTATCCATCATATTCATGATTTTTCTTCACACACTCATGGTTGTAAAAGGATTTAATTATTCCCTTAGCCCAGCATACGATTTTCTTATCAGCAATGTTTTAGGAAGACCATGTGCAGCTCCGGTTTTCATGTTCTGTATGGGAGTTGGAATAGTCTATTCAAGACGCAGCCAATGGGACATAATGGTAAAAAGAGGCATAACATTATATCTTTTAGGTATTTTGGTTAACATTTTTGAATTCTTTTTGCCTGGCTTTATTTGCGGAACACTTTTAGGCAGATGGGACATTTTCCCAATGGCCGGAGGATTATTACTCTTTTGTGTTGACATTTTAGCATTTGCAGGTTTGGCATTTGTCCTGATGGGTATTTTAAAGAAATTCAATCTTTCAAATAAATGGCTGGCAATCATTGCAGTATCTATGTCATTAATTGGAACCCTTTTAAGAGGAACCGATTTTGGCATGCCTATTCTAAATTTATTCTTTGCTAATTTCATAGGTTCTGCAGGAGGTTTCAGTGCTTTTCCATTATTCAATTGGTTCATTTTCCCGGTAGCAGGATACATTTGGGGACAGTATTTCATCAGAGCCAAAAACAAAGGACAGTTCTTTAAATATTGGCCTCTTTTCATAATTGCTGCAATAGTTTACTTTTATGTATCCTCACAGGTGTTTGGAAGCGGAGTATTTTCAAAAGATGTTCACTTATACTATTTCATGACCACATTAGATGCAATATTCTGCATAATTTATGCTCATGGAAATATCGGACTTTGCTATTATCTGGCCAAATTCCTGCCGGATAAAATCATAAAAGCATTTTCAATATTGAGCAGCAACATCAACAACATTTATATTGCTCAATGGTGTTTTATTCCATTAGGAGTGATCTTTTTAGTTTACCTCTTTAAAGGTCTGGTATTCAATGATTTAATCAGTGCCCTATATTCAGTATGTATGCTGATTTTATCCACATTATTTGCAATCCATTATAAAAAATTAAGAACAAAAAATTAAAATATACATTTAAAGAAGCATATGATCAGCAATATCGCAAATGAAATGGACTTCAAGTTCCCGCCAATAGTACTTTTGAAAAGTGACGTTAAACCGGATGATGCAATAGGGCCAAAACATGGAAAAGGCGGATGCGTGATGAGTTTTGTTGCACAAACAATAGCCAAGCGAAAAACAACCTGTTTTGGTCGTGAAAACATAACCTGCGGAGGCATATCTTCCGGTTTTGGATGGGGAAGCGGTCTTGAAGATGAAGACAGACTGGATTTTCAGGCATCATTTCTCTCATGCGGTGTTGATTCAGCGCCAAACAGAGAAGAATATGAAAAAAAATTGGAATACTTATCTAAACCAACAAGGGAAATGTTTAAAGAAGGCGAGAGAATATTTTCAGATTTTGAAACTGCCAAAACAAACATCAAAAACAGACCCCTCTATGATGAAGGCCAATATGTAATATTTAAAGGTCTTGAAAATTTAGAAGATAGTGAAATTCCTAAATCAGTCATTTTTATAGTCAATCCCGTTGAACTGACAGCGCTTATTCAAATCAATACGTCATTTAGAACCAAGGACGCATATCTTCTAACACCGCAGGCATCAGCTTGTCAGGCAATTGGAAATTATGTGTTTAGACAAGAAGAAAGCGATGATCCTAAACCTGTTTTAGGTCCGATTGATTTTGCAGGCAAAAGAAAAATGAAACATTTCATACCTTCCGAATATCTTACATTGGCTATGCCCTGGAAGCTATTTTTAAAATTGGAGGAAGTCAGCAAAAAAAGTGTTCTTCAGACTGGTTTGTGGAAAAAATTCAAAAAGGCATAAAATTATATTTTTTTAATTGTGAAAATCACCACCATTCAAACCATCATTTAAATTAAAAATAGCTTTAATAAAAATAATAATATACTTTCAAACTATCAAAATAATAATGCCAATTATTGAAATAATCAAATTAATTTAACATTATACAAAGAATAAATCAGTACAGTATATATGTCAGTATAGGTTTTCTAAATTTTCTTCAAAAACCACCACATTAAAAAAATATTAAATACTTAACGAAACATATTTTTAATTAATTTAAAGGGATGTTTTAATATGTTAACAATTAATCAGTGTTATTTAGATTTTGTAGATAAAATCTTAAAGCAAGGAAAAGAGACTTATAAGGACTCCAATCACCATTTAATTGAAAGTTTAGGTAATTTTTATATTATTGATGACCCGTTCAACTTGAAATTTAGAGCAAAATATCAGCACTACACTCTAGATATGTTGTTAAGCGATATCAAATCCGGAAAATTCGATATGGAAGGATGCCCAATTAAAAGCGATGCATTATATGAATATGTAAAATCAGCTGAAAATCCGGATGATCAAGGATTCGTATACACTTATCCTAACCGTATCTATGCCCACTTTGATATTGACCAGTTCAACACAATGAAAGAAAGAATTCTAACTGCAACAGGTTCCAACAGAGCAGTTGCCGTGACAATTGATCCTCAACTCGATTCAGACAGGGAAGATATTCCATGTCTACAGTTCCTGCAATGCATTGTTCGTGATAATGAACTTACAATACATTGCATATTCAGAAGTAACGATATCTTCGGCGCATTCTATTCAAATATGTTTTTCATCGCTTATCTTGGTTTAAAAATGAAAGAAGAAGTTAACAAAGAAATAATGGGTGAAAAACTAAATTTCGGTGGAGTTCACTACCACTCAACCTCAGGCCATATTTATAATACTGATTTAAAAGCAGCCCGTAAATTAATAAAAGCAAATAAATAAGGTTTTTTAACCTTATTTTTTAATTGTTATTGTCTTACCTATTTTTGCATTGCCATAAATTGCGGTTAATGTGTATTTACCTGTTTTTGATAGAGATTTGACATAAAATGTTGCAATACCTTTTGAATTTGTCTTAGCAGTGTAGGTTTTACCTCTGAATTTCACAGTCACTTTTTTATATTTCAATATTTTACCTTTACTGTCAAGCAGTTTAACTGTGTATTTGAATGTTTTTGACTTTTTAACAGTCTTTGTAGATAAAATCAGTGTAGGCTTAATAACAACTTTGTTTGAAACCTTAAATCCTTTATATGTTGCTGTAATCGTATAGGTTTTAGGTGCCTCATATATTTTTAGAGAAGCGTAACCGTTTTTATCAGTGTATTTAGAGTAGTTTTTACCGTTGATGTTGATTACAACCTTTACATTTTTTGCAATATTTCCGTTATCATCATATGCCCGGACCTTATAATAGGTTCCGGCACCGAAATACATTGTTACATCTTTATTTGAATTCAAACGTGCCGCAACATTAATGGTTTGAGTTTTAACCTCACCAGTTACATTATTGATGATGGATATCTGATAGGATCCAGGTTTTAAGTTAATATTATAATTTATAATACCCTTTTCATCAGTGGTTAAATCATATGTCTTTGAATTAACGATGATGCTAACCTCAGCATTCTCCAATGGTTTTCCCTGATTGTCCAAAAGGGTTGCAATATATTTTGAATTTAAAGTATACTTCTTAGCAGGTGGAAGAGTAATAGTTGATATTGCTGTAATCTCTTTTGTCAATATAAAATTTTTATTGGCTGAGTCATCATTAAGGCCTATTTTAATAGTATATTTTCCGACATCATTCAGTTTGAAATTAATAGCTGCAACACCATCATTATTGGTGCTTGCTATGTAATTCATATTATTGATGTTAAAAATAATCTCTTTGCCTGAAACAGGATTATTATGACCATCCAAAAGAATTACATTATATGAATTATCCCCAATATAAGTGGTTAAGTCATTGGCGATGATATTTACTTCTTTGGCCTTAACTTCAATGCTTGACTGATTTGAATTGTAGCCAACACCATTAAAAACAGCCGTGATTAAGTTATTTAAATTATTGGCAAATGCGTATCTTACTTTTGCAATTCCATTTGCAACTTTAACGTTAATCTTTTCGCTAGCCAAATTGAATGTAACTGTTCCTGAGTTCACCGCACCACCATACTGATTAAGAACATGTGCTGTGATTTCAACAGGATTATATGAATCTGCAACTTCCAGAATAACTTTTGTATCAACCTTATTTAAAACAGTAAATGCTTTAATGCATGCCACTTGTGATTCATAGATATGGTCAGGATATTGCCATTCCAATTCATATAAATCATCCCAATTCTTACCGTCGTAACTGATAAATGAAATTCCTTCACTATAGGTTTTGTGATTGAGTGAATAAATCTCTGAAATTGGAACTCCTGCATCCCCATCAACAGTTATCTTAAATATTATTTCAAAAATATCGCCCACATTTAGCGGAATCAGTTCATTAAGATTGATTGTGGAATAGCTTACAGTAGAAAATCCGCTTTGAGTGAGTTTTAATTTATTGTTTACCAAAACGGACAAATCCCAATGAGTATCTTTATCAAAATAAGTTGAAACTGCAGCCAGGTACTCTTTGTCTGTTGCAGTGAATTTATTTTTATACCAGACTGTGTTTGTTGAGTTTAAAAAGTAATCGGTCCTTCCCTGAATGTCATACTGATAATTTTTATCATATCTCATTGTATTATTTAAAATGAATACATATGAATTATATTGTCCAGGTAATGCAAATTTAGTGTCATAATATGAAACATAATAAAATCCTTTATCTCCGGATGTACCCCAACTGTTTTTGATTATCCAGGCCCCATCGCCTTCAGGAGTGTGCTTAAAGTTATCTTTGCTGTAATTGTCATCCCATCCCACAATAGCAACAGCATGATTTAATCTTGCACTATCCTTATAACAGTAATAGTTCTTTCCGTTAATATAAGTACTTTCCCAACACACACTTGTTGAAACAGCCCCATAATCCATTATCGCTTTTTTGATTGCATCATTATCTGTGTAACTGTCTCTAGTTAAAAATACAACATTTTGAATATGCAAAATGCTGTCAAGTAAAGGAGATAATTTTGATTTGGCATTATATTTATCATCACTTTCATTTACAGGACCCAACCATCCGGTGAAATAACCTATAGCCATATCATCATAACCTCCTCCGTTTGTGTCCATAGACCATCCATATGCGGAATAGAGAGACATCAGATTTTTTATGTTTTCTTCAGAAAAGTCATAATATTGGCCAGTGGATTTTAAAATGGATGATTCCAATGCGGCAAGAGCTGAAAATGCCCAGCAGTTACCACCATTACCCTGATCTTTAGCAGAAGTGACCTGACCCAATTGCCTTAAATCATAGCTTTTAGGCAAAATTCCATTAAATGAGGAATTGGTTTTGAATATTAAGTAATTATTGTTTGAAACTGTCAGATTGAACAGGTCAGTTGAAACTGCATTATTGTTTACAAACGTATTTTTTAATTCAGCATCATAGAATGAATCATAATAAAAATCGCTGTAAATGGAATAGATTGCCCCACCGTTTTTGGCTGAATTGTTGATGAATCTATTTTGATAAATCTGGAAATCCTCCACACCATCGACAAATAAAGCGCCTCCTATAAGAGCGGAGTTGTTTGTTAATGTAGAGTTAAGAATTAAAAAATTGCGATAAAACGCATATATTGATCCTCCATAATATTTTGCATTGTTATTTTGGGATGTGAAGTTAATCAGTGTCAGCTTTGAACTAAGTGAAGTAATAGCTCCACCAAACTCCGCTGAACAATTGCTGATTTCCATATCTGCAGCATTTAAAGTGGAATTAAATACATAAATCGCACCTCCTGCATCACTAATGGAACAATCACCTACAAATTTGGTGTTAGTAATTATGACATCGTTTTTATCATCACAGGAAATTGCACCGCCCCATAAAGTAGCAGTGTTATTTGCAAATAAAGAGTCATGTACAAATAAATTACTATTAGTCATGTAAATAGCCCCACCTGAAGAAGATGCCTTACAGTTTTCAAATGAAGAACTGTTTATAACTAGACTGCCTCTATCGATATTGACAGCACCACCGGAAGATCCTGAAGTTTTCTTGAAAGTACAATTATTTAAAACATTATTTGAATCTCCGGAAATCATGACTGAACTGGAATAAGAGGAGGAATAACTATCAAAAATAACATTATTGGCTGTAAAATCATGTCCCTGATTTTGAATACCACAATAGAGCAATGTAACATTGTTTAAAGTCAATGGTCCTTCCAATCTAAATCCTGAGCCATAATAATAAATGACAGTTTTTTCGCTGTCATTTCCATAAATATTTACATTGCTTGGGTAGGATATATAATCCAAGTTATATCTTCCATTAGCAAGATATATATTTGAATTGTCCTTTATCCTGTTAGATTTAAGATTTTTAAAAGGATTATCAACAGATCCGTTTCCCCCATCATTTTCAACACTGGAATCGAAATAATAATCGTGAGAAGTGTCCTTGTCAGCTATTATTACCGTATCATTATCCATTGCAAATCCTGTTGGAATTGCAATAAACAAACACAGTATTGAAAACAGTGCAATCATTCTAAATTTGTTCAATCATCTTCCCCCATTTTAACAATTTTAAAGTTAAAATATATAGAGTATTAGTATCTTTAGTTTTTATAATATAAATAATGATTGTTTTGAAAAAGAGATTTTATGAATTTGTTTAAAATATTTTAAAAAAATTAGTAGGGGGAGTTTAAAACTCCCAAATTTTTAATTTTAGTGTTTACGTCTTTTAATTGGTATAAGTGCGAAAATAACCAATAAGAATAACATTATTGGATTTCCGGTTTCGTGCATGATAACAGACTGTTTTTCTTTGGATATGTGACTTTGATTCTTATCAGAATCATTACCGCCACTGGTTTCGTTTACGACTTCAAACTTGAGGCCAACTGTTACGTTACCAGTCATATTGGATCCTGCAGTCACATAGTTTGTATAATTGCCCGCTTTAGTAGCATTGTACTGTACTTTAAAGCTTGCACTAGCACCTGGAGCCAAACTACCTTCGTAAGTGTATTCATTACCGTTTCTTGTCCAACCGTCACCGGAATAACCGACAAATGTCAATTCAGCTGGAGCATTTTCAATAACGAAAATACCTCCAAGTTCACAGTCACCGGTGTTAATGACAGTTATTGTGAATGTAATTATGTCACTAACGTTTACGATAGTTTTGTCAGCCACTTTAGTTACGTTGATGGCAGGTCCAATTACAACAGTATCGTTGCTTGAGTAATCGTTACTGGTTAAATTGGAATCTGCAATAGATTCAACAGTAAATATACCAGTTCTTGTAGTATCGAAGTAAACTGTATATTCACTTGATTCACCTGGTTTTAAAGTACCTGAGTAACTAA
The DNA here is from genome assembly GCF_017427765.1 of Methanobrevibacter sp. Lineage (GTDB taxonomy): Archaea > Methanobacteriota > Methanobacteria > Methanobacteriales > Methanobacteriaceae > Methanocatella. The sequence continues at coordinate 19,324 of NZ_JAFRSC010000029.1, forward strand.
ATTTATCACCGTTTTGTGTCCATCCTGGTGCAGCAGCACCTAAAAGACCTGCGGATAATTTAGTCCAACTTCCTCCATCGTATCCAGTATAAATCAAACCGTCTGGGAAATTATCTACAGTGTAAATATCTCCAAGTTCACAATCACCGACATTAGTTACAACAATAGTGAAACTGACTGGCTGACCAACAATCACAAGCGGATTATTTGATATTACGCGAATGGATAAATCCGGAGTGTAAACCCATACACCATCATGACTGCTGGATTTGTTAGTCTGATTGGAACCTACAGTAGCATTAAATATGAAATAACCTGATTTGGTTGAGTTCATGACAATTGTCAATTCAATTGATTCACCAACATCCAAAGAACCGTTATAATGGAATTTTTCACCATCATAAGTCCAATTAGAGCCGATAAAGCTGTCATAAATTAAACCTTCAGGAATATCGCATTCAATTGCAATATCTGTAAGAGCAATATCACCATCATTTGTAACTTTAACAGTAAAGCTTGTTTGATTACCGGAATATACAAACTCATCGTTAGCAGCAGTAGCAATAGCTATTTGAGGATTGAATACTTTTACTGTTACATTATCTTTTACAACAGTAGCATTCTCATCACAGTAAACTGATACCACATTTGTAAAGTTACCAGTTGCATTTGTTTTGACTTTAATTGTAACAATGTAAGATTTACCGCTTTCCAATAAATCAATAGTGACTTTTGAACTACCTTCAACTAATTGTAAACCTTCCGGTAAAATATCTTCAACTACAACATTTGTAGCATTGGACGGACCGTTATTGGTTACATTAATTGTGAAAGTAACTTCGCCACCAATTGTAATATTGGCAACATCAGCAATCTTTTCAACTGTTAAGTTAACTACAGGAGCAACATTTACACTTGTTGTGCTGTTTTTGAGTGTGTCTTCTTCAGAGCAGTTCACATGAGCTACATTTTCAAATGTACCATTAGTTAAAGCTTTTACGACAATCCATACAGAGTATGAAGTCTCATTAGCTAATTTATCTAAAGTCCAAACAATATTTTGACCGTCACGTTTGTAATTACCACTAGCATTTACAAATTCAAATGCAGAATCCAACTCATCAATAATATGAATATTAGTAGCATTGGACTTACCATGGTTTTTAATCACAACAGTAAAGTTAACAAGATCACCAACAGAAACATTTTCAGCTGAAGATGTTTTGTTAATCTTAATGTCTGTATTGTAGACATGGACACTAGCATTAGCAGATTTAACAGTATCATTTTGGTCACAAGACACATTAACACGATTCATGTAATTACCTTTTGCAGTGGTTTGAGCTTTAATAACAATGCTTGTTGAGTTACCACTTGCTAATGAC
>NZ_JAFRSC010000057.1 GCF_017427765.1 Methanobrevibacter sp.
ACTTAAGGTTATTCCAACAATGAATATTATTTGAAAAAATATAAAAATTTTTGAAGTGCGGCTTTGCACAAAAACACAAAAAAATAAAAAAAATAACTTGTAAAAATACCTTAAAAGAAGCCAACCTAACAAATTTAACTTAATTTTAAATAAATATACTTAAAAATAATATATAAATAAAATAAAATTCAAATATTCTAAAAAAAGAAAAAATAAACAAGGAAATCTATACGATTCCTTGTGTGGGAATTAGGTGTAACCACCCTACTTTGAAAAAAAGTCTGTTAAAAACTTCCCAATAAACCTCAAAAATTGCTTTCAATATGTAAAATTGCTTTGAAAAAACCATACTATATAAATATTTGCATAATCTTAAAAAAAATAATTATTTACTTCCTTAATGAGAAATGTAAACTATTTAAATGATAAAATACAATTAAATATTAAACTATTACTGAGGTGAATGCACATGGCAAAACCTATTGGTGAAACTCCAACATTAAATGGTAAAGAAGCTAGGGATTTTTTAAGGAAAATGAATGAACCTCCTAGCAGAGAAGACCGTGAATTTAGAAAAAAATGTGAATCTCAAAGAATAGTCCTATTTTAACTTTTCTTGAGATCAAGATACAAGTAGAAAGTTTGTTCAGGATTTTGTTGAATAATCCTGTCTAACTTATCTTTAATTAATTCATCATCTTTTTTTAAGTTTGAAAAGTGATTATGGACCGCATAAAAATTATAAGCACTGGCATAACCTTCAACAATGATAAATCTTAATCCCACATCATTTTCAGATAATTTCCTAATGGAGTTTATGACATTTCTTAGGATATGTGAACCTAAGCCATTATTCGTATATTTTTTATCGATTGCAAACCTTCCTATTTTTATTGCAGGCAATGGTTTCTTTTTCGGAACCTTTTCAACATCTTCATTGTAATGAGGTTTTAATTTTAACCTGATATTTTCATCCCGAATGTTTTTCAAAGGGATAGTGTCAGTCAGCAATGATACAAATCCAATAATTTCTTCCTCACAAATTATTAGTTTAGTGATATTTATTTTATCCTCCTGTTGGTTTAATGCATCATTTTTTATAAAATCATTTAAATCATCAGAACCACATTCAAAATTACTTAAATCATGTTTTTCAGTTAATGTTTCGAATTTATAATTATCTTTAATATATTCAATATCCATGATACTGCCTCCAGTTACTTTATTCTAAATTTCAAAAGAAAATCAATCTCTGTTTAATAATCAAAACATTTGACTAATTTCAATTGAATATAAAAGAAATTTAATATTACTTTAGTAAAAGATAGTACATATTAACTTTTGAAGTGCGACAGTATGTAAAATCACAGATATGAAAAAACACAATGAACCACATGATACCACCCTACGATGAAAATAAAAAAACTCGAATAAAAACAATTAAAAACAAGAAAAATAAAGTTTAACGAGTTAAAATAATATTAAAAAAGTTAAAAATCTTCTAATAATTATACAACTAAATATTATACTAAAAAAAGAAAAAATAAACAAGGAAATCTATACGATTCCTTGTGCGTTCATAGCGTCAACAACTTTCTTGAATCCTGCGATGTTTGCTCCTGCAACATAGTTTTTGTCCATGTCGTATTCTGCAGCAGCTTCAGCAACATTTGCAAAGATAGTTTCCATAATGGTTTGAAGTCTACCGTCAACTTCTTCAAATGTCCATGATAACCTTTCTGAGTTTTGAGACATTTCAAGTGCGGAAGTAGCTACTCCACCAGCGTTGGATGCTTTACCTGGAGCGAATAAAATGCCGTTTTCCTGTAAGTATTCAGTTGCTTCGATTGTGGTTGGCATGTTTGCACCTTCAGCAACAGCAACTACACCGTTTGCAACTAAGGTTTTTGCATCTTCTAATTGCAATTCGTTTTGGGTAGCACATGGAAGAGCAATATCTGCTTTAACAGTCCATACGCCTTTACCTTCATGGTATTCAGCACTTTCTCTAGCTTCAGCATATGCGGTTAATCTTTCTCTTCTTACTTCTTTGACTTCTTTTAATAACTCTACATCGATTCCTTCAGGATCATAAATCCAACCGGTTGAATCGGAACAGGTTACTGGGTTTCCGCCTAATTGTTGAGCTTTTTCGATTGCATAAATAGCTACGTTACCTGCACCTGATACGATAATGTCTTTTCCTGCAATATCAATATCGTTTGCTTTTAACATAGCGTTTGTGAAGTATAATAATCCGTATCCAGTAGCTTCAGTTCTTGCAAGAGAACCACCGAATGATAAACCTTTACCAGTTAATACTCCTTCATATAATCCTCTGATTCTTTTGTATTGACCGAATAAGAATCCGATTTCACGACCACCTACTCCAATATCTCCAGCAGGAACATCGGTATCAGCACCAATGTATTTGCATAATTCAGTCATAAAAGATTGACAGAATGCCATGATTTCTCTGTCGGATTTTCCTTTAGGATCAAAGTCAGACCCACCTTTTCCTCCGCCGATTGGAAGTCCGGTTAAGGAGTTTTTGAAAATTTGTTCGAAACCTAAAAATTTAATAATACCTACATTTACAGATGGGTGGAAACGTAATCCTCCTTTGTAAGGTCCGATTGCACTGTTGAACTGTACACGGTATCCTGTGTTTACCTGTACCTGTCCATTATCGTCAATCCATGGGACACGGAATTTTAATTGTCTTTCAGGATTAGTTAATCTTTCAAGAAGTGCATTTTTTCTGTATTCTTCTTCATTTTCTTCAATTACAACCCTTAAGGATTCCAATACTTCGCGTACAGCTTGGTGGAATTCCGGTTCGGAAGGGTTTTGTTCTATAATAGTTTCAATTACTTCGTCTACGTATGACAAAAACATTCCTCCAAATAAAATTTAGAATTATATCATTAAATTTTTAAAATTTTTACTGGCAAGCAGCAACATTTAACAATATAATATATTATATGGAACTTCTTATATTTAAATATTTTTCAATATTTAATAAAATATTAGAATAATATTCAAAGAAATTAAGATTTGTCTTAAACAAATTATAAAATATTCAAAAATTTATGCTAAATTAAATATCCGTTTTAAAATAATAATTCAAAATGTCTAGTGAAAATAATTAATTGATGTACAAAGTCGGAAAATGGTTGCCAGCCAAAAACTGCCTATACAATTTTCAACATTCACCTCCCATCCAAAGCAATATCAAAACAATAAAGAGAATATCAACCAAAAAATTAAACAAAAATAGGTACAAATAAAAAAAGCATATTGTTTTATATGCCATTATTAACATATCAGAATACAAAATACAGTAAAAATTATTTTTTGATATACAAAACCACAAATTGGTGAGGCAATGGCTTGCGAAAAAATCAAAAGGTCACAATACGAAAAGCTAAAAAGCAGTTATCTGTCCAAAAACAGAAGCCTGCATTCATTATATATCGAGTTATACGACGAATGTGAAATTTCAAGACACCTGTTTTTCAGGCTGATAAACAAAATAAGAATAGAAGAAGGATTGAACGCCTACTACACTCCAAAAAAGAAAAAAAGAAAAAGTAATGTTATAAAGAATAGAGACAAGTCTCCACACTATTATAACAACTAGTATTCAACGTGATATCTCAATATCGCAGCTATTCCACCGAAAGCTCTGAAAAGCTGCATGCCCTCATCAGTTTCTGTAGATATGAACTCGACATTGGTACTCATTTCTTCAGCCTTTTCAACAAAGTAATCAGCCAAATCAGTTGAATCCTCTTCTTTTAAAAGTTCATTACAGTTAGGACATCTCTCTTCAATTTTATCCGCTTCGGACTGTGTTTTGACGGTGAACTCTTTAACAAAACCGCAGTTAGGACATGCAAACCTTTTGCGCATTGCAGTCAAGTCTTCGGATAAAAGCAATGTATCGACAGCCCCGATGGTGAGATTGTTTCTGACTTCATCCTCACCGTATGAGGAAAGTCCCTGATCTTTGGTAAGTTCCTTTAAGAATTTCTGAACCATCTGCTTTTCATGGATTACGTCCAAATCGCTTAACACAGGCGCTGACTTTTCGATGACTTCACGAATACCGAAATCTCCGGTATATGATGTGTCCTCAATTGACAAAATCTTCTGTTTGAGTTCATAGTTAAGGTAATCCCCTTCTGCAAAGTCTGATTTGGTAAAACCAGGACCTCCAAGAATGATGCCTTTCAAGTCATCTTTTAAAGGAAGGAAATCATCGTTCATGTGATCTCCGATACGTTTTAAGAACTCATGAGCAGCCTGTTCGATAACCCTGTCGAACCTACGCTGGGATTGTCCTCCAGCTTTATGTTTTCCTGGAACTCCACTGGTAATATGAGTTAGAATATTGATTTTTTTACCTTTCATTGATGCAATGGTTGCTTCCCTTCTGTCAATTACAGCAACCCCATAGGTATCCCTCTCCTCAATCATGTATTCGAGAGGTTCCAGGAAGAATTCATTGTTACATTTGTACCAGTAGGTTGTAACCGGTTCAGGTGGCTCCAAAACGTAAGTTTCCATTTTCTCAGTACCCGGACCGCCTTTAGGAATCATACCTACAAATAAAACAAGCCCATGTTCAGGAGGCTTTTTATATAAACGGATCCTCTGTAAGATTACTTCGATTGCAGACTGTACATTTTTCCTTGTTTGTTTACTTTTAATGTTAGCACTCTGACCAAGCTCATCTCTCATGTGCTTACCGACATCACTCAATTGCTTATCAGGTGGAATATAAACGGAAACAAGCTCTGTACCTCTACCTTTTTTCTGCGCCAATTCTTTTAATGCTTTTTTAAATTCATATAATTCTTTTGATGATACTTCAGCCATGTTATCCCTATAAAAATTAAATTAATATAATAGTAATAAGTATCTTTTTTTAAATATAAATAACTAATGGAAAAACAGCTATTTCAGCAAAATTTTATCTCCAAATTTATTAAATAACTCAGTATCCTTTGGAGAAATCGTACCTATTTCAAGAAGGTCCATATCAGTAATCCCAATTATTTCACGGCCCAAATGAACATAGGTGTCAGGATAGTCATTATATCCGAAAAGATGCCAGATGACGTTACCTTCAAATACCAATTCCAGATACCAGTCATAGCCTTCCAGATCATCGGGATCGCGAGTTTGAGATTTTCTATGATAATCGCCCAAAATCCAGGCATATACATGATATTTTTCAAGGAGATTTAAAATGAGATTCTCATCATTTGAATCTAACTTTTTTTCAATATATCCATCAACGGTTTTATTTTTAAAATCAATTATTAATCTAGGATGAGGCAAATCATAAGGATATGTTCTGTAATGGCCGAATTCTATTGTTTTAAGCTTTAATTTTTCCCCATCAAAATAGACTCCATCACATTTAATTTCATGATATAATGGTGTTGCGAATTGCTTTTGATAATTCAGATGCAATACGTCAAAACCAACTAAGTTTTGTAGAATCTCACCGAATTTAACCCAATCTTTTGGAAAATTATTTTTAAAACTATATTCATAATATCCATCATCAGAATATATTATTACAATACATGAATAGATTAACTCAAGCTTTTCAAAGTATAAAAACTTTTCACTTTCAAAATTTTCAAATAGATTTAAATCATTGAAGTCATGAAGAAACTGGTTGGCATTTTCAAAATCAAAAGTGCGGATTTCACTTGTCATTTTACTTCTAAGGTCGACTAAAATGTCAATCCATGATTTGTCACAAAGAGGGCTTTCAGACAAGAATTTATCCCCGCTTCCTCGTTCGGAAATTTTATAATATCCATTACTGTTTAAAAAATCAATAGTGAAACATTCATAATGTCTGTTTAAGCGTTTAAAATTAAATCTTTGTGTAATTTCAATTTTTTCAATCATTAATTTATTATATCTTCTGCAAGTATAATATAATTATCTAAAAAAAGTTTAAGGCAAGGTTAATATAATTAACCTTCAACCATAATCAATTTACCCGTGTCCGAATCTCTGTAAACTTTACCCATCTCAGTAAATCCATTTCCAGAAGATTTACTGATATCTGGAGTTTCATTTAATTCTTCACCTTGGTCAAGTTGAGAAACTTCCTGAATTGCATTTTTTACCTTCTGCCTTTGCTGTTCATCCATATTATCATTAAACACTATATTTTGCATATTCCATGAAATAACTAAGAATACCAAAAGACCAACAGCAATAACCAGCATAGCATCTACAAGATTAGATGTCCCCGCCATCGGGTCTTCTTCACCTTGGTTTAGAAATTTCCCCTTTCTTCTGCGAATCATAATACCAAAACCTACTTACCCAAATTTTCCAAAACGGCATTTACAAACAACTGAAGATTAGATGAATATTCTTCATACCATCTGCGCCTAATTTTTGAGATAACATACGCAATTGCACCAGATCCAATACCTACGACGGTAGTATCAAATGCAACAATTATTGCATTTGCCAATGTTGTAACATCCCCACTACCTAAAGCGGCAAGACCCGGACCCATAGGAATTAAAGTACCCATTAATCCCAAAGTCGGACCGATACGAGTAACAATGTCAACCCTCTCAAGCGATTTGGCCATTATGACCTCTTCCTCTTCAATCAAATTCAATGCCCAAGCTTCACGGGAATCTGAAGATAGGGAATGTGCATCAATTATTTTCAATAAAACCTCTTTTTGATTATCATAAATCCCGCTATCATTAACAATATTTTTAAGTTCTTCAATAGAACCTGCATTAACCAAAGAAAATATTAGTTCTTCTTTATATTGTCGGGTTAGTTTTTTTCGAGTTGAATAATCGGAAATAAGCCCTCCAAAAGCAAAAACCGCAAAAATCGCAAATGCAAGCAAAAATATAATTACTGGAATTTGCAAACTTTGAGAGACAACATTTAAAGCTGCTGTTAAAAACTCACTTCCAGGAATACCTACCACATAAATCACCACATACTAATCAATCATTTTTTAAATAAAGTATTTTTTCTATAATACCATAAACCTAAAACCGCCACAGCAATTAAAAATACAAATGTAACAACCATAGACTCGACAGAAGCAATATTTATAGGCCTCATATCATTCATATCTAAAGAGATAATATTCGGAAGTAATAATGAAACTATTAAAAAATACAATCCAAAAACAAAAAATAAATCTCTTAAAACTGTAAAGGACCTATTAAAACTGAACTTTTTAACTAAGAAAAATATTGTCGCAACCAATAAATTAAATAAAATTGCTGTAAACAAACAAAGTTGTAAAGAATTTAAACCTAATAAATCAGTTTTTGATAAAATACATACAAAAACTATTAACAGAAAGCACAAATAAGATAACGAAAGCACCTTTTTGAAACTGTCCTTAAATTTTTTTTCTTTAGACAACAAATATCCACTAAAAATCAACACAAATGCAATTAAGAATAGAAAAGTGTAATTATAAACACCAATTGCAGAATATAATTGATTTTTAAAAAGATTAATTAAATAAACTACTGCTGAAGTAAATACAAGTGAAATAACAACATATATAGCCAAAGTCTTTTTAGAAGTCTCATTGAAATGAAAAATCAAACCAACAATTACTGAAAAAACTATTAAAGAAATTATATATCCTAAAGACCATACTAAACTAAAAGCCATTGTATCACCATTTACTTCTCAAATAATAATTTTGATATAATAACTGCAATGAAAAATCCGCTGAATAAAGCAATAATTAACATTATTACATTATTTACTGTGAATAAACCATTATTTTCACTTAAAGTTTCATTAACAGATGAGTTTGTACCATTATTTGTTTCATTAACGTTTTCAGCAGTTGAATTATCTTTTACTTCAGAAATGCCTGATGAAGAATCTGAAGATAAATCCGAACTGCTAGAACCTCCAGAAGCCTTTGAAGTGGAACTATATCCCGAACCTCCACTAGATGAACTGGATCCTCCAGAAGAACCAGATGATGAATCACCAGAAGAACTTGAATGGGAAGATTCACCAGAAGAGCTTTGAACTTGAGAAGTTGCAGGAGCTTGTGAAGATGGAACTTCTTCAACATATTCACTGCCATGGCCCGGATGAGCACATACAGCCATAGAAACAAAAGAGAATATAAAAATTATTGAAATCAATAAGGACAAATGTTTATAATTCATAAAATCGCCATCACCAAAATAATAAAATTTTTAAAAATAAAGAAAAAAGATATAATAACTCTATGAGTTATTAATCTTCATTTAATTAGTTTTTACGTTTCATGTATCCTAAACCTAGTACGACACCAATGGCCAAAACACCAATTAAAGCATAAATTAAACTGTTTGAATCAGCAGTTTTTGTTGCAGGAGTTTTGGAAACTTCATATGATTTTGCATCACTAGGACTGTCCTGTGAATCATCAGATTCACTGTCAGATAGTGAATCATCACTAACAGCAGGAGCGTTATTTGCTACTGCTCCGGAAGTTCCTATACTTCTAGAATAAGAAGGACTATAAGTTTTTGTTGGGGTTGCAGGATTATTTGAATTACTATTTGAGTTAGAGTTACTATTAGAGTTACTATTAGTATTTGAGTTACTATTAGAGTTAGAATTACTATTGGAATTACTATTGGAATTTTCATTCATAGCTTTTAATAAATCTTCCTTAGTAACATCTTTTAAGCTTTTTAAATAAGTAATTGCATTATAATCATCGCCAGAACCTTGTTTTAGCATGTTGAATTGTTCTTCAGTAATCCATTTTTCACTATCAGTTGATACAACTGGAAGTGATTTAATGTTAGGATTTTCATTATTTGCATAAATATCAATATATGCTTTAATTTGAGCAGCACGTTTAGCTTCTGAAGTACTGTACATGCTTTGATCAATGGTAGCCCATTTGAAACTTACAATTGATGCTCTACCTATATTAAGGTTGTTATCCCATACAACGATTATACCTTCTTGAGTTCCACCGCCAATATATTCAGATACAGTTTCGTTTTTAGGTAATTTTTGAACATAGTAACTACCTAAACCTGGAGATAAGTCCAATAAATAAGTTAAACTGTCATCTTTACAATAGATACTGGATGCAATATAAGTATAAGATTCATTTTCACCTAACGGATATTCATTTAAAATATGGTCAGTTATAAAGAATCCAGGTTGTACACCAGGACATACGTGTGCATGGTATAAGAAAGTTGCCATTTGGTCAAATAATGGGTGTTCATTCCACGCATTCACAATAGTTTGTACATTGAACCAATTTCCATCAGGGACAAATGATTTTTCAATAGCTCTTAACTTAGCACTGTTATTCAAGGTTTCAAATCCAATGTTAACAACTTTATCGCCGTCAAGTGTGCCGACAAAGAAGTCTTTAGTATCAGAATTATATCTTAAATAAATCATGTTAACTTCATCAGAATCAGGATAACGGAATGCAAATGCAAACCATAATGGTTTCCATACAGCTTGGTGAAGACTTAATACATTTTGACTGTATAATGTTCCACCTAAAACTTCATAAAGACCATCACGTGCTATAACAGTGTCTTGTCCGTTTAAGAATGCATATCCTGCGTCAGTTAAAGCGAGGAAATCAACATCGTCACGACCGACATCAATACCCAATTCCTCTTTAATTATTTCTTTAGCTTTATTTGCAGCATCAATACCTATTTGTTTGATTTCATCATCGGTTAATTTACCTTGAACAGCATTACCAGTTGCTCTTTTAGCAGTTGAGAGATTTAAAGACAATATATAATCTAAATCTAAACCATGACCATCCATACCATAATCGAATGGTTCGCCATCGTAAGTTACATTATCGGTAGTTCCCATCAGATAGTTATACTGCTCTTGATTTAATCCAGTGAACTCATATAAGAAGTCGACTAATTTTTCAGGATTGGTGTTGATTTGTTTAATCCACCATGAATTGTATTTTAATTCTTCTAAACTTCCTGCATCAGGGTTAATTTTAGTTTCTTTTGTGAAAAGTTTTTTAACGTTGGTTGAATTAAAAGATATGATGATTAAATCACCAGTTTTAGTTTTTGAATACCATTTAATAAAACCAAGCATATTTTCGGTAGCTCCAGTGTAAGTGGTATTCATACCAACATATCCTGTTTTACCGATTGTATCATCTAAGAAGAATAATGCCGCATCATCATCAGATCCGCCCGGAACACCAAGTACTTTGTAAGCAGTAATATCTGCTGGAGAACCAACACCACCAGGGTTAGTTTCTTGTTCAGGAGGATAATATTTCAATAAAGCTTGAATAATACTATATCCACCTAAAGTACCTTCACAAATATGGCCATGGAAAGCAGCTTCCTGAAGTATTTCTCTTGAAACGCCCGCAGACCAACCATTTGCCAAACTTGCAAATGCCCAAGCATTTTCGCCAATGACCGCATTATAATACTTATTCCATTCTGATTTAGTCATATCTTCAGAGATAGTTCCTAAATAAGAATATTTAGTTGATGCATTTTGGAAAACAATAGCTTTTAATTCTTTTCCTTTTTTAACTACAAAAGCAAAGTCAACCGGATCAACCGCACTTTGACGCAACATTAATACGTTACTATAAGAGATTTTTCCATAATTAACAATTGCTTCCATTGCATCTTCACTAGTTTTTCCATTTAAATTTGCAACTCCTGCAGTAGTAATTGCAAGAACATCATCGGCAGTTTTAAAATCTAATTTAGAATCAGCAATTTCAGTTACAGTTCTTCCTAATTTATAAGCTTCGCTTGCTTTTAACTCAAATGAAATGAGTTTAGTCAAATCAGCTCCGTCAATGACTTTCACTTCAGTACCGTAACCTGCAGTCATGGCACTAATATTTAAACTGTTCCCATTGAAATTATCTATTTTTAAAACATAATTTTTAGTATTTATATCAAACATTTTAGTAAAATTAAGATATTTATCATTTGAGACCAAATAGAAGTCTGGAACTAAATTGTTTGCATCATCAGCATATTCATAATTTACTTTCACATTTACTGAAACTGAACTTGCCCCATCGGAAGACAAACTATTAGATTCAACTGTTGAATCATCAGTTCCAGTAACAATATCTGAGATATCATTACCTATAGAAAGACCATTTTGAGAATCACAAAAGGCATCTGTATTTTCTGCAGATACTGCACCAATTACAAGCATTAAACAAGCAATCAGTGTGATAAACAAAACAACCTGTTTTTTAATAATATCAACCTCCAAAATTTGAAAAGGATATTCGCATACTGTAGAATATCCAGATTACCTATATTAAGTAATACATATATAAAGTTAATTATTACTCTATATATAAAAATTTGAAAAAAAGTATTACAAATTTAATCAACACGAACAATATATAAATACATGAATAAAAATTAAAATCCCTTATTGACTTTAAAACCCCCATTATATTCTCTATTTCCCAAATAATAATCTTCGCCTATTAACCAGTTATCAAAGTATTAATTAACAATGTTATACAAATTACCACCCAAGTAATAATATCTAATCAAAAGTGAAATCAATTTAAAAAAAATCAAATATCCCTCCAATATCCCTATTTAAAAAAAATATTTCATGAAAATCTTTTAAGAGTAATTTTCCAAACATTTATATAATTTAAAGGATAATATTTACTTGAGGAATATTTTAGGTGTACCTAAAATTGACCTCCAAAATTTGAAAATGTGTTAAATTAGATTTAAAAATCTAGTTTAACACAACCCCCTAAAAGTCACCACCTACTTTTAAAAATAAAACAAAATTACAAATAATTGATTAAAATTGACTACCTTAACATTGTTATATTAATTGAAAAGATTATTACGAAAGTAAAAAGTAATACTAACCTCATTTTATAAAATAACAAAATTTACAGTTTTCGTTACTGAAAATAACTAATTTGAGCTAAAATTTAAAATTATTATTCTTAAAAAATTGATGAAAATTATTAAATAATACTTAGAAATATAACTGATTTGTTCAAAAAGTAATACAAATTACGGATAATCCATTGCTAAAGTAATACGAAATACTATTATATGGTATTACTTCAAATTTAAGATGAAAACAGAATAAGGTGATTAATTGCACTTACCCGATGGAATCATAAGTTTTGAACAGGCGGCAATATACTGGATTATAACTCTGATAATCATTTCAATATTCTTTTATAAATTCTCTAAAGATGAAAATAAAGAAAAAAGAATAATATCAATAGCTCTTTTTAGTGTGTTTACAATGGTTGTGACTTCTGTTTCAGTCCCATCACCTTTGGGTGTTCCGATACACTTCTTTTTAATACCTCTGATAGCTATTTTGTTAGGTCCTCTATCAAGTACAATTGTTTCATTTATCACACTACTCATGCAAGTATTTATCTTAAACATGGGTGGACTAACATCATTAGGTGCAAATTTCATAGTAATGGGGTTCATACTGTCAATTACCACTTACGGATTTTATAAATTATTCGCCTACATAAATGAAAAAGCAGCAATATTTGGATCAACAATTATTGGAATCATGTTTGCGACATTTGGCCAAATAGCTATTCTGCTAATATCCGGAGCCATGAACTTTGATATATTGCTATCAACATTACTGCCATTCTATTTATTCATTTCAATCATTGAAGGCTTTGCAAATGTAGTAATAATTACTGCAATAGATAAAATTAAGCCAGACATAAGAGAAATAAATCAAATTTAAAGGAGATAAAATGAAATATGTAAAAATATTATCAATAATGCTATTTTTAATTATTGGAGCAACTGCAGTATCTGCCCACGGCGTGGATGTGACAGCAGACACCATGGTTGTTGCAAATGATACAAACGGAGTGTTTGTTAAAGATATTGCGGACTCCAACAACATAAATATAAGCGTGTATAAATTCACTTCTGAAGATGAAGTTGCACACATTCTAGAACACAGCATCAACAATACCAATAAAAGAATGTTATTTGTAGCTTATCAAGACACAGCTAATGAATTCCTAAAAGAACACAAAGATTTATCCAACAGAATCATTGTTTTAGATGATGTTAATAATGACACAGTACTAAAAGGTATTCAAGACATTATGAATGCGCCAACAGGAGATATTGCTCAAGAAAATAGCTTTGGACTGCCATTAATAATTGGAATTATAATAGGTGCTTTAATAGGCATTGGTTGTGGAATTTTCATTATGAAAAGGAAGAATTAGGTTTAATGCCTATTCTTCAAATACTTTTTTTAACCTATTAAACCATAATACTAATTAAAAAAGTTTATAAACTTATTATTATTAATTAATTAGTAAGTGATAGTATGGTTTTTAGAAGATGCCCACAGTGCGGTTCAACAAGTGATGATGCTTACGGATTTTGTATCAAATGCGGATACGAATTTCCAAAAATAGAAGCAAACTCCCAAAAATGTCCATTATGCAGATATGAGAATCCTGATGAAGCTGATTACTGTGTCAAATGCGGCACACCACTACTTTTTAAAAATCAGATGCAAAAAAACAGCGTCATAAATCCTATTGTGATTAATAAAAACGGCACACCAGATACTGCTACCCATAAAACCAGCAGATTTCTGATATTATTAGGTTACATTTTCTCATTTTTAGGAGGCCTTATCGGACTTATTATTGCAATTTATCTGTCAACCAGAAAAGACCCTGTTGCAAAAAGACATGGACACATCCAGCTTGCAATATTCGGATTCTACATACTCATAATCGCAATACTGTTTGCAACAGGAAATATGCCTGCTGACATCGTCGGAGAATATCAGCAGTTACTTGCGGGTAATTTTACCTTTATCTAAAGGCAGATACAATACTATAGCCCCGTCACCGTTTTCGTAATATCCCGGAACAACCCTGTCCACCCTAAAGCTGAACTGTTTGTAAAACTCAACGGCGCCGACATTATTTTCATTTACTTCCAGATAAATGGTATCAAGATTAAGCAGTGACAATATTGAAATGGCCTTTACCAGAAGCTGGGTTCCGCAGCCCAACCTCCTGTAGTTTTTATCAACAGCTATTGAAATGATATGACCCTGATTTTCATATTTAATCCAAAAAATAACGTAACCGATTACATAACCATTTTCTTCAGCAACCAGAAATCCGACACCCATCTCATATAACTGCTGAAACATGTTTATTCCGTAAGACTGGTCAAATGACATGTTTTCTATTTCAAAAACTCTTTTTAAATCATCGGGTGTGAATTTTCTGACTTTCATAAAACAAACCTATATCAAATTTTAGCCAACTCATTATTTAACAGTTTTGATGAAATTCTAGAAGCGGTTGTGACTATTCCGGCCAGTCAAAAATGCAATCTGTATAATGAGAATATAAATAATATGTAAAACTACATTATATTATCTATAATTATTTAAACATCATAGATGAAATACAAAGGTGATTGAAATTTCAGATGAAAGCTTAAAAGAAAAAGTTGAAGACTACACAGAAAGGCTGCTTTATGCAAGCAGATGGATTCTATCCCCAATCTATCTTATATTGATACTAGTTTTGGTATTGATCTTGTTTAAGTTTGTTAAAAACGTTGTCGGCTTTATATTTATCATGAACACATTGAGTTACAATGAATGGATTATACAGGTACTGGAACTTTTAGACCTCTCCTTGCTCGCAAATCTTGTTTTGATTGTGGCATTTTCAGGATATGAAAACTTCGTTTCAAAAATCGATGTTGCAGAAGACCACGTTGACCGTCCGTCATGGATGGGTCGTCTTGACTTTTCAGGACTCAAACTCAAAATCATCGGTTCAATCGTGGCAATATCTCTTGTGGAGTTGCTGCAGGACTTTTTAAACGTGTCTTCCACCATAGATCCGAATGTTGAATTTTGGAGAATCGCTCTTCACCTGACATTTGTGGCAACAGGACTTGTATTTGCACTGATGGAAATACTGGCCGAAAAAAGACACGAAATTAAAGAAGAGACAATAGAACTCGAAAACGAAAATTCAGAATAATATTAAGGCCGATAAGATGTGGGACGATTTTGCAGAATACGTATTATCCCAATGCGTTAAAAATCCAACAAAGGTTGCTGAAATAGGGGTCGGAAAGTTCAGCGGAGTTTATGACTATCTGAACTCCCAGGACAACGTGGAAATCCTTAAAACCGACATAAGCCCCGATGACAGCGATGTTATAGCTGACGATGTAACAAAACCGAATATGGATATATACAAGGACGTTGACATAATCTATTCAATTCGTCCGCCAAGCGAAATCCAACCGTATCTGGTCAAATTGGCATTAAAAACAGATGCACAACTAATAATAAAACCATTATTTAATGAAGATTTGAATACGGGCAATGTTAAAATGAAACTTAAAAACTATCAAAAAGCAAGCTTTTACATATTAAGGTGATTGAATGGAGGACATATTATCAAAATACCAAACTTCAAAAGAGGGACTTACCATAAGCGAAGCCAAAAAAAGGCTTGAGAAATATGGTAGAAACGAGCTTGAAGAAAAAAAGCCGACCCCCCTTATTATGCTGTTTTTGACACAATTCGTTGATGCGCTTATTGCACTTCTGGTTGTTGCTGCAATCGCAGCATTTGCAATAGGAGACGTAATCGACGCTGCAGTAATCATAATAGCAGTTTTGCTGAATGCTACAATCGGATTCATTCAGGAATACCGTTCACAGAAAGCTGTAGAAACACTTAAAAGCTTGATGGTTAAAAATGCAGTAGTAAAAAGAGAAAATGTAATTTCAGAAATCGATTCTGGAGAATTAACAATAGGAGATATTGTTATTTTAGAAGAGGGAAATAAGGTTCCTGCAGATTTAATGTTGATTGAAGCTAAAAATCTGCACGTTGACGAATCACACCTTACCGGAGAATCCGAAGCTATCGACAAGGATATTGAAGATGAAGTCTATATGGACTCAAACATACTGTCCGGTAACGGAATCGGAGTGGTCAGCCACATCGGAATGGATACCACAATCGGAAAGATTGCTGAACTGGTCCAGGAAGACAGCGGCGAGACACCTCTTCAAAAAAGAGTCGAAAAGCTTGGAAAAACATTATCAGCAATAGCTATCATTGTCTGTATATTCGTATTTATAATGGAACTTTTCAAGGGAATACCTCTTGTTGAAACCTTCATGACTGCAGTTTCACTGGCAGTGGCTGCAATTCCGGAAGGCCTGCCTGCAGTTTTAACACTCACCTTGGCTTTAGGCATGCAGCAGATGGCAAAATCAGACGCCATTGTAAAAAGACTGCTTTCGGTTGAAACTCTCGGATCATGTACAATAATCTGCAGTGACAAAACAGGAACACTCACCAAAAACAGAATGGCCGTCAAGGAATACTACTTCTCAAACAGAGATAAAACACTCATGATTGGTGCACTATGTAATAATGCAACAGTCAACGGAGAAGAGGTCATTGGTGATCAGACCGACGGAGCCATTTTAAAATTCTGCCAGGAAAATAAATATAACAAAAATGAACTGGAAAAAGATTTTGAAAGAATTGACGAAATCCCACTTGACAGTAATCGTAAAATGATGACTACTATACATAGACCAAGTGGGGAAAATGATATGGTTTTATCAAAAGGTGCTCCAGAAATAATTATAGCTAAATCCAAATACATAGATAATGATGGAAGTATCGAAATAATTACCCCTGAAATAAAGGAAACACTAATGAAAAAAATTGGTGAAATGACTGACAACGCATTGAGGGTAATCGGATTTGCATACAAAAATGGAGATTGTGAAAATCCAGAAGAGGAACTGACCTTTGTCGGTATGGTCGGACTGATTGACCCTCCAAAGGAAAACACCAAAAAATCAGTTCAGGAATGTATAAATGCTGGAATCAAAGTAAAAATGATTACCGGAGACCATGAAAAGACTGCTGAAGCAATCGCCCGTGAAATCGGAATCCTGACAGACGGAAAAGTAATTACAGGAAAACAGCTGGATGAACTAAGCAACGAAGAATACATGAAGATTGCAGATGACATCCAGGTTTATGCAAGAGTCAGACCGGAACAGAAAATGAGGATTGTGGAAACCCTTAAAAATAATGGAGACATTGTTGCAATGACCGGTGATGGAGTAAATGACGCACCGGCACTGAAAAAGGCATCAATCGGAATATCCATGGGTGACGGAACAGACGTTGCAAAAGAAGCTTCAGACATGATTTTGCAAAACAATGACTTTTCAACAATAGTGACCGCCATCAAGGAAGGAAGAAAGATATACGACAACATCAAAAGATTCGTCAAATTCCAGGTATCAACAAACGTTGGTGCAATCCTGACAATTGTCGGCGCATCACTTCTCTCACTGCCTATACCTTTCAATCCTGTGCAGCTGTTATGGAT
The DNA here is from genome assembly GCF_017427765.1 of Methanobrevibacter sp. Classification (GTDB taxonomy): domain Archaea; phylum Methanobacteriota; class Methanobacteria; order Methanobacteriales; family Methanobacteriaceae; genus Methanocatella. The sequence continues at coordinate 17,487 of NZ_JAFRSC010000057.1, forward strand.
AAACATTGTAATGGACGGACCTCCTGCACAGACATTAGGTATGGAAGGTGCTGAAAAAGACATCATGCAAAGAAAACCTGAAACAGGAGACATATTAAACAGAAATACGTTAATAAAGATATTCGTAACCGGAGTAGTAATGGCAATAGGAACAGTTGCAGTATTTGCATATTACACATCAAGCCATACAACCACTTCAAAAGCGATGACAGTTGCATTCACATTATTTGTAGTCTATCAGCTGTTCAATGCATACAACGGAAAGGCAAACTCCGAAAAATCAAGCAAATTCCTATATATGGGAATCATACTTTCATTTATACTTCAGCTTCTGATTATATATCTCCCGCAACTGCAGATGGTGTTCAGAACAACAGGCATTGACATTGTCGACTGGATTTTAATCGTCATAGTTGCATTTACAATAATAATAACAGACAAAGTAATGAACAAACTGATACAATGAGAAAAATAAACATTTTCCTGCTTGGAGGAACCAAGGATTCGACAAATATTATAAGCCATATCAAGGACAACTACGATTCATATATCCTGACCACAACCACAACAGAATATGGCGCCAAATTAGCTAGCGAAAGAGGAAGCGACGAGACAATCGCAAGACCGCTTCCGAAAGATGAAATAATATCAATACTTAACGCCAATGAATTTGATATTATCATCGATGCAACACATCCTTTCGCAAGCCACATCACCCAGACAAGCGTTTCGGTTGCAAATGAACTGAAAATGCCATATATCCGCTTCGAGAGACCTACCACAAACCTCAAAAATATTGATACATCAAGAATCCATTACGTAAATTCATTTGACGATGCAGGAAAACTGATTGAATCCGAATTCGATAAAGGAAATATACTGCATTTTGCAGGAGCCAACACCATGGAAGACATCTTGAAATATGTATCATCCGAAAGATTCTATCCGAGAATACTGAAGGTGGAATCATCCCTTGAAAAATGCAGACAGCTGAATGTTGATCCGGACCACATCATTGAAATGACCGGTGCCGCCACAAAAGAGGAAAACCTTGATTTGATTGAAAAATATGATGCAAGTGTCATGATTACAAAGGAAAGCGGTGAAATCGGCGGAGTAATTGAAAAAATCGAAGCTGCAAATGAAAAGGATATTGCAGTTATAATGATTCAGCGCCCAAAAATAGAAATGTTAAATAAAAATGACGTTGTCAATGATTTAAACGAGCTTGACTCAAAAATTAAAAGTTTTTTAAAAAAATAGATATAAAAATAAACGCCGAGACTGGGATTTGAACCCAGGCGAGGGAAACCTCACAGGATTTCAAGTCCTGCGCCTTACCAGACTAGACTATCTCGGCATGTGAAAAGGAATATTTAGAAGGATTCTAAATATTTATCCTTTAAGTTCAATTTCAATACTTACATTATCAGGAACATTAACTTTCATAACTTGTCTCATTGCACGTTCATCAGCTCCAATACCGATTAAACGTTTGTGAATTCTAAGTTCCCATTTTTCCCAAGAAGCTTTACCTTCTCCATCTGGAGATTTTCTAGTTGGGACTACTAATTTTTTAGTAGGTAATGGAATAGGACCGGACAAGTCAACACCAGTTCTTTCAGCAATTTTTTTAAGTTGATCACAAACATATGCTAATTTTTCTGGGTCTGTTCCAGTAAGCTTAATTCTTGCTTGATTCATTTATTATCCTCCAAAAAAACAAAAAGAAAAGAAAGTAAAAAATTACTTTCTAATTATTGTTTACAAACTTATTTTGCTGGGGTAACGTTAAGACATAAACCTGCAGCAACAGTTTGACCCATATCTCTGATAGCAAATCTACCCATTTGTGGGATTTCTTTTGCGTTTTCGAGACACATTGGTTTAGTAGGTTTAATTTTAACAATAGCTGCATTACCGGTTTTTAAGAAGTCAGGGTTTTCTTCGTCAACAGCACCAGTAGCAGGGTTTAATTTTTTGGATAATTCTAAGAAAGTACATGCTACTTGGGAAGTGTGACAGTGGAATACCGGAGTGTATCCAACGGTAATTACACCAGGGTGTTGTAAAACAACAATTTGTGCATCAAATTCTTTAGCTACAGTAGGAGCGTTATCGGTGTGACCAGCTACGTCTCCTCTTCTGATATCGTTTTTACCTACACCTCTTACGTTGAATCCGATGTTGTCACCAGGTTCAGCTACTTCGAATTGTTCGTGGTGCATTTCGATAGATTTAACTTCTCCGGAAGCTCCAGCAGGTTCGAAGATAACGTTTTCACCTTTTTTCATTACACCAGTTTCAACTCTTCCTACAGGAACAGTTCCTACACCAGTAATGGAGTAAACGTCTTGGATAGGGATTCTTAAAGGTAAGTTAGTTGGTTTATCAGGTGCGGTTAAAGCATCTAATGCGTCGATTAATGTAGGTCCTTTGTACCAGGAAGTATTTGCTGATGCGTCTACAATGTTGTCCCCTTCAAATGCAGATAATGGGATGAAAGGTACGTCAGCAGGGTTGAAACCTACAGTTTTAATTAAGTTTGATACTTCTTCTTTTAATTCGTTGTATTTGTCTTCAGAGTAATCAACTAAATCCATTTTGTTGATTGCAATAATTAATTGGTTAATACCTAAAGTTTTGGATAAGAACACGTGTTCTTTGGTTTGAGGCATTACACCGTCGTCAGCTGCAACTACTAAAACACCTGCGTCTGCTTGGGAAGCACCAGTGATCATGTTTTTAACGAAGTCTCTGTGTCCTGGGCAGTCTACTACAGTGTAGTCGTATTTTTTAGTGGAGAATTTTTGGTGAGCTAAGTCGATGGTTACTCCTCTTTCTTGTTCTTCTTTGGTAGTGTCCATAATGAATCTGAATTTGTCTTCTCCGGAAGCTAATTGTTGTTCGTTAATGGTACCAGCTTTTACTAATAAGTTTCCAACTAAAGTGGATTTTCCGTGGTCAACGTGTCCAATAAATGCTAAGTTAAGATGTTCTTTTTCTTTTGCCATTATAATAACCTCTTTGTAATTATTAACTATACTATCAAATAAGCTTAAAGTTAGCTTAAATGTAATATTATACTTTAACATATAAAAATATATGTTTTTTTCATATGATTTTTAATAAAAATATAAAAAATTAAAA
>NZ_JAFRSC010000058.1 GCF_017427765.1 Methanobrevibacter sp.
TATAGTAGATTGTATAATATTTTATTAATTAAAATAATAAAATGAATAGTATTCATTAAAATAATTAATACAATGATTAAAAATCATAAATAATAAAATTTAAATAGTTTTTGAATTAAAATTATAACTATCGAAAAAGGAGATTTAATTATGGTAGTTAAAATTGCTATTATTAAAAGTGGTAATATTGGTACTTCACCAGTAATTGACCTATTGTTAGACGAAAGAGCAGACAGACCAAACATCGATGTAAGAACCTTTGGATCTGGAGCAAAAATGAACCCAGAACAAGTAGAAGACGTTGTTCCTAAAATAGACGCTTTCGAACCTGATTTCGCAATTTTCATTAGCCCAAACCCAGGAGCACCTGGACCAGCTAAAGCAAGAGAATTATTATCTGAAAAAGACATTCCTGCTATTATCATTGGTGACGCACCTGGTAAAGGTAAAAAAGATGAAATGGATGAACAAGGCTTAGGATACATCATCGTAATGTCTGACCCAATGATTGGTGCTAAAAGAGAATGGTTAGACCCAACTGAAATGGCTATCTTCAACTCCGACATCTTAAAAGTATTAGCTGAAACCGGAGCATTAAGATTAGTCCAAAAAACCATTGACGATGTTATTGCACAAGCTGAAGCAGGTGAAATCGAATTACCTAAACTCATTATTACTGCTGAAAAAGCTGCAGAAGCTGGCGGATTTGCAAACCCATATGCAAAAGCAAAAGCTATCGCTGCATACGAAATGGCTGGATCAGTTGCTAACTTAGACATGAAAGGTTGTTTCATGACTAAAGGTTTCGAAAACTTCATCCCATTAGTAGCTGCTGCTCACGAAATTGCTGCATGCGCTGCTAAATTAGCACAAGAAGCAAGAGAAATCGAAAAAGCAAATGATACTGTTTTAAGAACCCCTCACATGAAAGAAGGTAACCCTGGTTCTAAAACAGACTTAATCTCAAAACCAGAATAAGTAGCATTCCGCTACTTTTATTTTTCTTTTTTTTAAGACCATAATGTAATATATTTCTTACAATATGAAAAATTAAAATCTCATTTTGAAAAAAAAATTAAAAAAAGATAGCTAAAGTATTAGCTATAAAACACCTTTTGTAGAAGGAATCTGATCATGCTCTACTTTAATGGCATCCTTTAAGGATTTGGCGAATGCCTTAAAAACAGCTTCAGCCTTGTGGTGGTCATTTGCACCTTCCACAGTACCGTAAATATTTATTTTGGCACTTGAAGCAAATGATTCAAAAAAGTGGATGACAATATCAGATGTCATGTCCCCAATCTTTTCATTTTTGAAATCAAGATTCATATTGCAATAGCTGCGCCCGCCGATGTCAACTGCAACGGTAGCTACTGATTCATCCATAGGAACAATAGCGTGAGCCATTCTTTTTATTCCTTTTTTATCACCGATAGCTTCACTGAAAGCTTCGCCAAGCAGTATTCCGATATCTTCAATAGTATGGTGATCATCTATTTCAATATCGCCTGTCGCCTGAATGTCCAAATCAATCATACTATGTTTTGAAAAGGACTCCAGCATGTGATTAAAAAAATTCACTCCTGTGGAAATGTTGTAATCCCCGCTGCCGTCAAGATTCATTTTGATATCAATTTCAGTTTCCGAAGTTTTCCTTGAAACAATAGCATTTCTAGTCATAATCTAACCTATATTAAATTGATTTTACGCTCAAGCATTCAGACATCTTCGCCCGGACGTATGATTTTAATGCAGTTTGTAGGGCATTCCATTGCACATAATGTACAGACATGGCAATATCTCAAATCCAATATACGTGCAACGTCGGTAATCTTCCAAATTTTAGCGGCTTTCGGACAAATCTCCTCACACTTGCCGCATGCGATACATTTATCTTCATCCACTAAAATTCGCAACATAAAATCACCATTATAATTTTAAAGTAGCCACTGACATGGCCTTAAATCCGATATATACATCTTTACCAATATTGAGATTTAATTCCTTTTCAGCGGAAACGGTAATGTCAGAACATACGACAACACCGCCAACATTAATTTTAACACGAATAATCTCGCCGATAAGTTTCATTTCAACAATCTTACCTTTGAGAATATTACGTATACTTGATGTTTGTGGCTCCAGCATCAAAAATATGTTATCATAACTGATTAATGCCAATATCTTATCTCCAATTTCATATTTCCTGTTTAAAGGAGCATTTATTTGGAAATCTTTCATTTTAATAGTCATTACGCCTTTTACATCATTAATGTCAATAATTTCTGCTTCAATTTCATTTACATCTTTGTGAAGTTCCATGATTGCATTAATTTTCTTACATTCTTTTAGAATAGAATATCCTTCTTCGGTCAGAGTGGTTCCACCACCCCCACCTTTTCCTCCTTTTGTAGTACTAACAATTTTAACATTAAGTGTTGATTCTATTTTTTCAATGTAGTTTAAAGCGGTTCTGTAAGAAACATTGATATATTTTGCAGCTTCTGTTAGAGAACCAGTATCTAAAATAGATTCTAAAAGCTGGTATTTCTTGCTGTCCAGCAAGAAAGAATTACCGTCTACATTGATTTTATATTCAACACCTGCACTTACATCAGCCATATATATAATCCCCCAATTATATAATATGATAATTTTATGTATTTTATATTTAAATAAGTTTTCTATTTGATTAATTTCTGAATTCTATTTTTTCAACAATGTTTAACAATTTATTGACAATTTTGGATAATGGACCTAATTTAGAGGAATAATCTCTAAGGGTTTCTATATCCTCTTTTGTGAAAAACTTAACCAAAATCAATGCAAAGAAATATACAACCATACATATAATTATTCCAGGGAATAAAAATAGAGTATTTTTTGGAATGAAATAACCTGCAGCGGCCATAATAGCTGTTGCGGCCAATATTTTAATTACAGGCGTTGTCGGCGCCTTTGTTTTAGTCAGTTTGAAAACAAAGTAAACGCAAGGTACCATCATTATAAAACAGGCAATTGTAGTTGCTGCCGCACCGCCTGCAATACCCATGACCGGAATTAAAACCCAGCTTAAAACTCCTGTAACGACAGATCCGACAATTAAGATATACATCGGGATTTTAGGATTTCCAATTCCCTGAACAATACTTGTGGAAATTGAAAATATTGAATAAAATGTCATTCCAATAGCCAATATAGCCAAAGCGGAAGCCCCGGCTACATAAGCAGGATTTTTGAAGTAAAGCAACGCTAAGGTAGGAACCGCAAAAAGCGCAAGGCCTACACACATAGGAACTACAAACAATAATGCGATTTTATAGGATTGGCCAACATATTTTTGAAGAGCATTTGTATCCTTAACCTTAAATGCCTCTGAAGAAGCCGGTAGAATTGTAGTTGCAACGGAAATGGATATCATTAAAGGCAGCCTTGAAATCGGATCGGCAGCTGCAAAAAAACCCACATCGGCGAATGTTAAGAATTTACCCATTATAATAGTACAGATATTATAAATAAGCATTTCAGCAATAGCTGTAATGATAACAGGAATGGAGAACTTGACTAAAGTTCCGGCAAGTCTCAATTCATCCCTTCTTGAGAATTCGAAGTTTCCGCTAGGTTTTGGAATATACTTCGGCATATAAACCTTAAATATGTATATTGCAGAAACTGCAGCAAGTGAGTAACCTATTACTGTACCCCACAATGCCCCAACAGTTGAAAAACCTATTAAAACAAATGCGGTTGCACATAAAATCATACCCAACTGCTCTACAGCACGTGTATAGACAATATACTCCATCTTGTAAACGCCCTGGAATGCACCTCTAAAAGCACCTACAATAACACTGAACGGAGTAATCATACCCACAATCTGAAGCGGTACCAATGCCAAAGGTTTTTTTAAAAAATCATAAGCAATAACCGGGGCTACAACAAAAATCATCAGTACTCCCAGAAATATCCCCAGAAATACCATGATCTTTAAAGCCGTGAATATTGTCTGTCGGGCCATGTCATGCTCATCAACGGCCTCATATTCGGCAACATATTTGGCAATGGCCGGAGGAAGCCCACCGGCTGCAAGTGTCTGGAAAATACCCTGAAACGGCAAGGTAACTCCCAATATTCCATAAGCGGTAGGACCCAGCAATATCGCCATCAGGAAACGATAAATATAACCTCCGATACGGAAGATTATGTTTCCAATAAATATTATAAGACTACCTCTCACTAACTTGCTTGCCATAATTTAACCTTAAAAATTAGTTTATTAATAATATAAATCAATTTTAATATTTAAATATACTTATTTAAGAAATTTTCAAATTCAGCCAATGTCCTGTTTAGAGAACTCCAGCCGTAATCATCATTTTTGATATTGTCCAGCGAATCATCGGACCAAAATGAAGCCCCCAAATTGGAACCGAAAGGCCCTCCGCTTACCGGAATAATGCCGTGTATCATGAAATAGGTAATGTTTTTTAAATGGGCAAAATCCTGACCTCCGGTTCTGTCTCCGCCAACGGCAATGCTCATGCCGATTTTTCCACGAAGAAGATTGTAGTCAATTGCCTCCAAAGCTCTGGTTCTGTCCATAATGGCTGATAAGTTACTGCTTATTCCTCCGCTTTGAATCGGAGTTGCCAAAATAATGCCGTCAGCTTCCTGAAGGCCCCTGTATACATCGCCCATATCGTCATCAATGATACATTTTTTGTTTTCCAAACAGTAATCGCAGTGCATGCAGGGCTTTATATCCTTTGCCTGGCATGTAAACATCTCGCATTCAAACCCGTTATCTTCAAGATGGCCTAAAGCCTTTGATAAAACATGCTCTGTTGTATTGTTTCTTGGACTTGCGCAAATTCCAAATATTTTCATAAAATTAGTTTGTAAAACAATCATTAAATACTTTTAAAAAAAAATAGGCTTTGTAAAAATCCTATTTGATTTTTACAAAAGATTATTCCATCTATTATTTACGTCTAACTTCACTTTCAATCCTTGCAATTTCATCTTCAGTTAATTGACGCCTAATCATGTCTTCAAGGCTCATAAGTTGATGGTCACTGTTAGGATAATATTTTTTAGCTAATGTCAAAAAAAAGAAAGCAGAGTAAAAATCCTTACTTTGGATAGCAGCATAATATTCTTGCATATACTGTGTGAATGACAGTTTTGGCAGGCTCAATATAAAAATATCTTTTTCGTTACTCATAGAATCATATCTCCTTCAAATCTAGAAGCTGAATTGTTATGGATTAATCAGCATATCATTATTTCTCCAAATTATCATTGAATTATATGCAAATTATCATATAGTTTCCACTTCTTTAAATATAGTTTAGAGAACAATATTTTTAAAGATTATTGTAAAATTAATGAATTGTTTAATATTTAAAAAAATTTAAAAAAAAAAATAAAAATAAGATTAATAACTTAAAAAAGCTAATAATCTTTCAATCTAATCATCACGTTTCATATAACTTGAATTAAATAATAGGCTTACAGCCACAATACCCAGAATTGCATAAACGAGTGTATAAGTCGGTTCTACTTTTTCAGCATTAGGAGATCCGCTGGATTTCACTTTTTTACTGGTAGCAGTAACGTTGCTGGATTTATTTTTATCGTCAGTTGAATTATCGCTTTTATTTAAATCAGCAGTTGTTACCATACCCGCACTGGCTGAATAAGAGTAACCTCCATTATAACCGCTAGGCCTCCAATGATGATGTCCTCCACCACCTGGATGGTGCTTTTTGTGACATTTGCATTTGGAATTCTTACAATCGCAGTTTTTACAGGTGCAGTTTGTATGATTGCACTTGTTACATTTGCAGTTGTTTTTGGTATTGTTAGCAATACTATTACTTATGTTTTTATTCCCGTTATCATCAGCGTGACTTTCTACACTAGATTTTTCTAAATCCTGTTGTGTTAACAACAATAATGGAGTCCATATTGCTTTATGATCCGGCAATAAAGTTTCGCTAGATATTCCAACGCCTAGAATATCATTTAAACCGTCCCAAGAACCTGCGGTTGAACTTTCAATACAACCAGAGGAAGTTAAGACCATTAAATTAGGCATATCTTTATAGATCACATTTACGTGTTTAATATATGCATAATCCAAACCATGAGAGTTAGTGTCATTAAATATATGACCACATTCATCTTCATTATTATCCTCAACGCCGATAGCTATCTCTTCGGTTGAAGGATAATATTTAAGCAATGCTTTTGTAAATTTATAACCTTCCATTTCAAAGTCGTTAAACTGATTATTTAATGCTACATCGTTTAAAATGTTAAATGTTTCATCAATTTCCCAATTATCCGCAAAACTTGCGAACATGCATGCATTTTCAGTACCAATATATTTTAACAGCACGTTCCAATCCGAATAAGATATTGTTCCAAAATATACCTCTTCATCAGAAATATATCCTGAAGCCATTAAAATACTCTCGAATACCGGCTCACCAGAATCACAAATTATTGCTAAACCAATTAAAACATCGGTTAAAACCACATCGTCATATTCAAATTCAACTATATTATCATTTTTAGGAGTTGTTTTTCCGTCAAATTCATAATTTTCGAAAGCTTCTATACTAGTTACATCATTAATCGAATCGGAGCCTAAATCAATAACCTCCAAGGTTAAAGATTCTGGAACCGAAACAGAATTAAAATCGTCTAAATCATTTACTGAAATTATTTCACTGTCAAATTCTTTAGAATAACTATTACAATTTTTTAAAATAACATCATTATCAACCACATCGGATACCGGATTTTCACCAGCATCCAAATCATTATTAAATTCTACATTTATCTGAGACAATTTTCCAGATTCACCAGTAATGAATGAATCAGGAGAATCGATACTATTGCAGATATCCAATGAACCAGAATATATGCATTCATCAAAGGTATCTTGGGATACTGATCCGTATGAGACCTGACAATAAGAGGATTCATATGAATTTGCGTATCCGTAAGAGCTTTGATGCTCTTTTGATGAATCACTAGATTGTGATAAATCATCACCATCTGATAAACCACTGGACGTGTAGCTTGACAATTCGTTATTCGAAGCATCGCATGAAGATAAACTATTATCAAAATCAGCAGAAACAGGACTTTCAGTCACAACTGATGAGGTAACATCAATTTCTTCTGCAGAAACCCCACTTATAGTTATAAGCAGAATGCTAATAAATAAAAGTGAAGCTAATAGTTTTTTAATATATTTTTACCCCCACAATTAATATATAAAAATTTATACAGCATCGAATTTTTTAACTAGACTTATCACCACCATAAAAATTTATACAGCAACAATATTTCTAGCAATTATCACTGCCATACAAAAATTTATACAATATATAATTTTGAATGTTTAAGTTAATATAATATACACATTGACAAAATCATGAAAAATTAAAATAGCACAAAATATTGAAATTAAGCCAATTATAAGTAAGATTTATAATAATAAAGATACAAATCATAAATTGAGGATTTAAATATGAAAGTTGGTAGAGGTATTGTAAAGAAATATTCCAGAGAATATAACAGAACTCTAAAAAATGGGGAAAGGAAAAAATATACAACCGAACAGATTCAAATCACAGTACCAAAACATGAAGACATTTACCAAAACAAAGAGGAAGTATTAATTATTCCCCAATCCGAAATTGAAAATTTTAAAAGTAGAGAGGAAGAAAATCAGGTATTGAAAATAGCTAATTATTTACATGTCGAGGAAGTGAAAAAATTGGAAAAACAATTGCAGGAAAACATAAACCCGTCTACTTTGGAGTTTCAAAACGAGATTGAACAGCTGAAAGCTGAACTTGCTCAAAAAAATAATGATTTAGCTGAAATGGAAAACAGATTTAATTCCTTACATGAAGATAACATCAATGATTTAAAACATGAAAATACTCTTATCAGAGACAAGCATTCCAAATTAATCATTGAAAATGAAAACCTCAAAACCAAATTCGTTAACATAAAAACCGAAAACGAAAACCTCAAAACCAAATATTCAAGCATTAAAGAAGAAAATAAAAATCTTAAAACAAAATGCTCCACTTTAAGAGAAGAACATTCCTCAATTAAAGAAAGCTATAACCAGGTAAGCAGCAAATACGATCAGCTGAAACAGGAAAATCTCAATACCAAAACCAGTTATGCTGAAATGTTTGAACTTAACGAAGATTTAGAAAAAGACTACGATTCACTTCGCATTGAATACAATGATTTGGTTGACAAATACAACGCTTTAGAAGAAGAGTTATATAACATTAAAAACAGCAAAACTCACGACGAATATATAGCAAATAAAGTTAGAGAATTTATTTTAAAAAGTAGAAGTTAGAGAGTTTTGTAGTCATCCTGAAATTCAGGATTCCATCTTTTCAATCCAGGAATGAACATTGCAGTAATGCCTGTAGCCTGAGTTTCTGCCAGTCTTGGATTTTTTTCCATCATCTCTTTTGTTTTTCTGACAATCATTTCATTTAGAGTTATATCTGGTTCTGTGTACTCGCCGTCCTGAAAACAATCTTTACAGAATTCCGGATTTAAGCTTCCATCCTTATTTGTTCCGTAATCTTCTTTTACAATCGGTCTGCCACATGAATTGCAAAATCCCATAATAAAAACTCCTTTTTTAAAAAAAATAGTAAAATAAATTAGAAATTAATCTAATCTATTTTTCGGATATGTTTTCGTCTTCATCCATTGCAAGTCTCATATTATCCGGATCAGGTGCAAAATGAGCCAAGAAGTCTTGAGCGGATCTTCTTACATCTCTTGAACCTATGATGTATCTGCCTGCAATAATGATGTCTGCACCTTTGTCGATAGCTTCTTCAACATTTTCAGGAGTGATTCCACCAGCTACAGCAACTAAACTGCCGGTAATTTCTTTGATTTTCTTGATGTTACCCCATTCAGTCATTTCACTAGTGTCTCCACCATGTTCTTTAATCCAGGTTTCTAAATCGACATTTCTGTGTAATAATACAATATCAGGTTTTAAATCATCAGGCAATGCGGATAATTTATCTTCAAAGTCTTTTACATTCATCATATCAAGGATTGAGTAAATACCTTGTTTTTGAGTTTCATGAATAGCCTTTTGAATAGATTCTAAAGTACCGAGACCTGAAATAGCTACTGCATCTGCAGTTTCATCTGCTGCCATTTTAACTTCAACACGACCAACGTCTAAAGTTTTCAAATCAGCAATGATGAATGCGTCTGGGCGTAATTCTCTGATTTTTCCAACAACGCCAACACCGAATTTTTTAACAAGAGGAGTTCCTGCTTCAATAAGGACTCTTTCTTTATTAGGCAAGTCTGCAAGAATTCTTTCTACAGCATCTAAATTGTCTAAGTCAAGTGCAACCTGTAAGTAAGGTGGAGCCCAAAGTCTTTGTACTCTGAATCCCATAATTGGGTGAGTTCCACGGTCTTTTTCTGCAAGTACTTTTTCGATGGATGGGTATCCTTCCATTGCTCTTCTGATAGCCAATTTGGTTGCTCCGTAGTTGTATTGGTATATTTTTCTGAAATCCTTTGCGGACGGATCGATAAATACACTTACGTTAATGACAATATCTTCGACTATGTCTTTTGGAATGTAACCTTCTTCTACTGCATCAGCGACTGCTCTTGCAACAGCGGTTTGTGCAGGTCCAAATATTTTACTTGCATCTTCTAAATCACCAACAGTTACTTTAGGAATGATTAAAGTAGCTGGTTTGGTCATTAAATTAGGTCTAATTACACTTGTTAAAGGAGTGTGGCCTACGGAAAGGTTAGATAAACCGTTAGCGAATGCTTGACCGACAGGTCCGAATTTATCACCGATTAATAAATCAACGTGTGCTAATTCAGGGCCATCTCCAATAAGAGCTTCTCCTATTCTATACATTGGGTCCATTAAATTTCCTCCGTTATATAATAACATTTAATAATTTATTTTTATTGATAAATAAAATTATTGGAAGTTAATCCTTCTTGAAATATCCTTAGGTAAAGGCAGTTTTCTGAAAGGTTTTCCTTCACATTTATGATTGATTTCAGCTATAAGCTCATCAGCTGTCATGTCGACCTTCTCGCCGGTTTCACGTACAGTTACCTGGAATTTACCGGTTTCCATTTCCTTGTCTCCAATGACAAAAATGTATGGAATCCATTCTTTGGCTGCATTTCTGATTTTTTTACCTACACTTTCATCCCTGTCGTCAATGTCCACACGGATGTTTGAAGCGTTGATTTTGTCATACAGTTCATTTGCAAATTCCTCATGAGCATCTCCAACAGTAATGATTCTAGCCTGAATAGGGCTTAACCAGGTCGGCAGCATTGGAGAGCGTTCATTAATTTCCAGTGCGGTTTTTTCAAGCATTGCACATAAAACCCTTTCAATACTTCCGGTTGGGGATGTGTGCAGGATTGTAGGATTGTGCTGCTGGCCATCTTCACCGAGATAGGTGATGTCAAACCTTTTACCGCTTTCAACATCGATTTGAACAGTTGGATTTTCAATCGGCCTGCCTAATGCGTCAATGTTAGCCAGATCTATTTTACATACCCAGTAGTGATGTCTTTCAGGCAAGATTTCTAAAAGAATCGGTTTTTCGAATTTTGATGCAATATGATACATCCACTCTTCATTTTCATCAAAGAAGTCCTGAGTGGCTCTGAAAATTACTTCAAAGTCCAAATCCAAATCCTTACCGGTTTGCATACACATTTCAGTTTGTCTTTCAAATTCATCTAATGATGAAGGTACATCTGCACAGAATGAATGGCAATCAGGCATGGTGAATGCTCTTAGCCTTTTAAGACCTACAACTTCTCCTTTTTTCTCAAAACGGAAACTGTAGGTGGATAATTCATATATTTTTGCAGGCAGGTTTTTCCATGTAAGATATGAATCTGCCATTAATCTGAATGCACCAAAACAGCATGCAAATCTGAGCATCAGATTCTTTTTGGTGTCGGTTCTGTACTGTCTTTCACCGAATTTGTATGCGTGCTGATATATAGCCTCATTATCCAAATCATAGAAAATTGGAGTTTCAACAGGCATTGCTCCACGATCTACAGTTAAATTGTAAACGTAATCAGCCAAAAGGTCTCTTATTAAACGTCCTTTAGGATACCATCTTAGGTTTCCGACATCGGAAGCAGGCTCATAATCACAAATTTCCTTTTCCCTCATCAGTTTAACGTGAGGAGGTTCTCCTTCATCAGAAGCACCCCGGCCGAGTTCATAGTCAACAAGCTGTTTGAACGCATGATTGTCAAACTTAAAGTCCTCAATTTGAGTTATTTCATCTCCTTCAAGAATTTGCCATTTGGAAGGTTTTCTTTCTGCCTTTGTTTCCTCTTTATCAGCAGTAATAGTTCTTGAAAGCTCACTTAGAGGATGTCCTTTACAGGAAATCTCAAATGCCTTGTACCATCCGAAAGGTACTCTTTTAACAGTTAAATCCTCAGCAAGTAAAGCCCCTTCTGCTTTTTTTAATATTTCAACAGCTACTTTTGGAGAGCTTAATGATGAAGACAAGTGAGCATATGGATACAATACGATATTTTCAGCTTTGACCTGATCATTAGCCTTTTTGATTTCACTGACTAAATTTTTAACAATGCCTTCAGGATTATTTTCATCTTCTTTTTCAACAGCTGTAAATACTACTAAAGAATCATCAAAGGAGCCTTCTTTTTTAGCCTCTTCAATTTCTTCAGCTACAGGTGTTTTATTCTTTACATTGTAATTTAAATAATCAGAATGAATTAATAAAATTCTCATTTAACCACCATATATTATGATTTAAATTTTATTTTTAATATTATATAAAAATAGCTAAAGTTAAAATTTAATATAATATAATTACAATGTATTATTATGAGAATTATTTTAGCGGGAACCGGTAGTGCAGTTGGAAAGACAACAATAGCTACCGGAATCATGAAAGCACTGAGCGAAAAATATAATGTACAGCCATTCAAGGTCGGACCGGACTATATCGACCCGTCCTACCACACACTAGCAACCGGAAACACATCCAGAAACCTGGATTCATTTTTCATGAAGGAGGGTCAGGTGAGAGATTCATTTCTCAAAGGCGTGAAAGGCAAAGACATTGCAGTTATTGAAGGTGTCAGAGGCCTTTATGAAGGAATTGACTCAATAAACGATATCGGAAGCACCTCTTCTGTTGCAAAATCACTTAAATCTCCTGTCATCCTAATCATCAATTCAAGAAGTCTGGTTAAAAGTGCAGCCGCTTTGGTTATGGGCTTTAAAGCTCTGGACCCTGAAATAAACATTGCAGGAGTAATCCTAAACAAAGTAAAAAACAAGGCGCATTATGAGAAAACCAAAAGATCAATTGAAGAGCTCACAAAAACCGAGGTAATCGGCGGAATCATACGTGATGACAATATCTCAATAGAGCAGAGGCATTTGGGTCTTGTTCCTGCTGTGGAGAGGGAAAACTCCCTAAAGTTCATTGACATCTGGTCTGAAACCATAAAACAATCAATTGATTTGGACAGATTGGTTGAAATTGCTAAAAGCGCACCGAAAATCACCTCAGAGCTTATCCCAATATGGAACAAACTGAACAAGCAGCCTGTTAAAATCGGTGTGGCATTTGATGAGGTTTTCAATTTTTACTACAAGGAAAATATTGAATCTTTAGAGGCAAACAACGCTAAAATTGAATATTTCTCACCTCTAAAGGATGAAAACTTGCCGGATGTTGAAGGTCTCTACATCGGCGGCGGATATCCTGAACTGTTTTCAAAACAACTATCAGAAAATAAGAATATGCTTCAAGAAATCAAGCAGTTCCACCTTGAAGATAGACCTATATTTGCCGAATGTGGTGGTTTAATGTATCTTATGAAATCTATCCATGAAGATGCAGTAGTAAATGTATATCCTTACAAGTCAGTTTTAACAGATAGGGTTCAGGCACTGAAATATACCATTGCCGAAGTAACTCAGGACAACATAATTTCCAAAAAGGGTGAAAAGTTCAACGGCCATGAGTTTCATTACTCAAAAGTAATTGTTAATGACTTAAAGCATGATATGGCATTCAATATCCTAAGGGGAAAAGGATCATACAATTTACAGGATGGTTTTATGGAGAGGAATACACTTGCAAGCTATGTCCACACCCATGTGGCAGCAATGCCTGACTTTGGAGGAAACCTTGCAATTTCATCTCGGGAACTTGAAGGATAGAACATGGATTTTAAAAAGATTGACTTTTTTCAGCCATTAATTTTAGTGGTTGCAATTCTTGCTTTTTTAGCAATGGGTTATATCGGATCATTTAACTACAGGTTTGAAGACCCTCTTGATTTGGAAGTGATTTTAACAGTAATATTCGCCTGTATAGTCTTTACGGCAGGCGATTTAATCATAAAATATAAAATCAAAGTTGAAAATATAAAGAAAACAGATTTTTTATCTGAAAAATTACTTCTCATTCTTGTTTTAATAGCTTTAGTTCTTCAGACACTTAATTTGGTTTTTATTGGTGGAATTCCCCTTTTCAACAGCGTTTTAAAATCAAATGCAACTACAGATATCTGGAGAGTTGCCTATCCACTATTTTTGATAATGATAAACGTTCTGCTTGCAAAACATTATGAGAGAAAATACCTGATTCTTGTTCTTCTGGGAGCATTTATTTTTGGATTGAACGGCTATAGAACCTCCGTTTTGGGAATTCTTGCCAGTTCATTTATTACTCTATATTATCTAAACAAAATCTCAGGAAAAACAGGAATCTTATTTATTGCAGTTATGGTTATCGCAATTACGGCAATGGGATATATCGCATCCCAGTCCATTGCAACCCAGCACTGGACACTGAATCCTGTTGAGTTAATCTTTTACAGGGCAGGTTTTACTCTGGAAGTCTTTGAAAGAATTCTGCCATTGGGCGCAACAACACACGGACATATCCTAAGCCTGATATTTTCGCCCGGAAGTCCCAGAACATTTGTTGGCCAATACGTGCTTTCAGACAATGTCTGCCTGACATCCACATTATTCGGACCCGTCTATCTTGATTTCGGATTAACAGGCCTGACAGTTCAGATGCTTTTTATGGGAATATTTTTAGGTCTGATGGATAAATTAAAAAAAGGAGTTGGTGTGGGCATCTATTCTATAATATTAACACACACATTAATCTGGATAGAAACCGGTCCAACAGACATTATGATTTGGTTTTTATATCTGATAGGATTCATTTTGATATTAATTAATTTTAATTATATTAAATTAAACAAAAATTAATATAATCAAAATAACTAATGAAATAAAGAATATGAATGTTCCTTTAATAATAAAGTCACTGTTTCTTTCTGTGTAGAGGGATAAACCATAAGACAATAGCAATGCTACAATCATCTCTATTAAACCTGCCATTCCCGGATTCATACCTAAAAGATTACCGAATATGAATGCAAGAGCATAAGAAAGAACAACAACCAAAATGATTAGGATTATAGGATTATTGATTAATTTAAATATCAAAGGTCCGTAATTGGATGAATTTGAAAAGGAATTATAGTTATATAAATTGGTTTGAGAAGATGTGAGTCCTCCTGATCTCTTTTTTCTATTTAACAATGATGATAAAACAGAACTTCCCCTAGGCTCATCAATTTGCCTGTACAGGGAACTTTTATATACATTGGGATTTGCATCCCTTCTGCGCATAATATACTCCATATCCGAAGCGTCATAACCTTCATAACCCGGATACTCCTCTTCAATGTAAGCGGAAGCCCCACCATCATACGGAGTATTATCCAAAGTAGTTTGTGAGGTCCTATCCTGATAGCGCTTTGCAAGTTCAAGCAAATCGTCCCTGTCAACCAGTTTTATGTTTTTTCTAAGAGCATAGTTTTTTGCCTGGTTAGAAAAATAGGATGAAGAAACGATTGTTACCTTAGATGCTTTAATGCTTTGCTGAACATCTTCCATTTCCTTAAGGACATCGACCCCGATTTCAAAGTCTTTGTCATAGTTTTTACATGCCACAACAACACCAAAATCACCAATGGTAGTCGGTAATATGGCATATATGTCTATAACTTTTTGAGAGGTCTTGAAATTTTTATAGACCTTGAAACCGGAGTCCTCCATTACTTTTGCGATAAAATTAATCAATTGTGGTTTTTCCAAGATTCCACCCTAATGTGTTGTTAATGTAAATTCCTATTATATTTTATAATTTAAATTATTATTAAAGTTTTTTATATTTTCTTCAAACCTAAAATTATTTAAAAAAAGAACTGCCTTATTAATTATATGAAAGCATTAATATGTAATGATGATGGAATAACAGCTTCAGGAATACTTGCTGCAAAAAAGGCAGTTGAAGAGATATGTGAAACATATGTGGTGGCTCCTGAAGTGCAGCAAAGTGGAATAGGCCATGCATTAACATTATATGAACCGTTAAGAGTCAATGAGTATACCTTAAGGGACGGCAGTAAAGGCTATGGAGTAAGCGGGACTCCAACCGATGCTGTAACTATCGGATTATTTGAAATTATAGATGAAAAACCTGATTTGATGATTTCAGGAATAAATACCGGCTACAATATAGGAAAGGCAGAACTTACAACATCAGGAACCCTTGGAGCCGCAATTGAAGCTGCAACATTCGGAATTCCTACAATTGCAATTTCAAAGGAAGTGACACAGGACCATGTCAAGTTCGAAAACGGGGCTGTAGAAATAGACTTTGACTTTGCAGGAAAAATGCTCAATAAAATAGCTAAAATAATACTGAAAAAAGGTTTACCTGAAGGAATCGACTTGATAAATGTCAATATTCCCGAAAACCCTGTTTATGAGGAGTTTGAAGTAGTCAGATTAGGTGAAAGAATGTATACTCCAGTAATTGATACACGCACGGATCCTCGCGGAAAGCCATATTACTGGATTGGCGGTGAACCATACGAACTTGATGAACCCGGAAGCGATGGTTATGAATTACGTAAAGCTCAAAAAACTACAGTAACACCACTGAAAATAGATTTGACCGGAGATCTGAGTTTATTGAAAGAATGGTTGGAGTGAAATACTTACAAGTTTAAATCCTTAAGTATTTTTTCCCTTTCTTCTCTTAACTCATTTAAGATTTTTTCATCTGTGCATCCGTCTTTTTTTAACTGTGCTATTGTACGTGTAATAGCTTCTAAATTACTTTCTAATTGATTAATTGCCATGATATTATTTTGAACATTAAAGTATTTAAAGTTGAAACATCAATATTAATGTAGAATATTCAAGGATTTGAAATAATGAGTTTTGATAAAGATAATGTAAACAAACTTTTTGCACAATTTAAAAATAAGTATGTTAGTGTTGATTTGAGAGATAACAATCAAAGCGAAGGAAAAGTAGTCGCTATTGACAACTATTTGAATATTGTCCTTGAAAATGAAAACGGTTTAGAAACAATAAAAGGCGGAAACGTTGTATTTGTCAGCCTAAAAGAAGATAAATAGAAGTTTAGATATCAACTTCTATACCTAAAATTTCCTTTTTACCATTGAAAACATCCATCGCTATTTGAGCTGCACCGATAGCTCCGGATTCTTTTGAAATAACTTTCAGTTCATATTTGTCATTGAAATACTTATTGATTTCATCTTCAAAGCTGAAAGGTTCTCTTGCAGAACCGATTGAACCTGTAAGCACTATGCCTTCAATTTCATTTTCACATACCACATCAAGGCCCGCTATTTCCATCGCTACAGTCATGATTAGAGTATCGATAGCAAGTTTTGCCTTCCCGTCACCATTTTCGTAATTTTTCAAAAGCTGGTCTTTCATGTTGGCCACTTTACCGTCAATACCGGCAATTTTAATAGCTCCGGCATGTGAAAAGCACCCGTTTGCAGATGCATTGTTCTCGTCAATGTCTCTAATCATCTCCAAATCAAGAGGTCCGTGAACAACGCCCATCGCTCCAAGACACGCATCAATTGCTCCCTTGATTTTGCCGTCCTCGATTAGAATGTCCACGCTGTTTGATGAAATGTCGGCTACAATAAAATTGGACCACCCGGTTTCCTTTAATGCATTATATGAAATGCTTACCTTTTCGGGGCTTGCCTGGTGAGAATAGGCTGCCCTAAACAATTCATTTAAGGAAGTGGAGTCTTTGTGAAGACCTGGAATCATTACAGAATCAATGTCTAACTTTTCTAATTCTGAAAATACGGATGTTCCCCCACCGGTGACCTTACCTGCACCGTTAATGGATAAAATCCCTCTGTTTTCAACCTTTTCTGTGGGCAGGATTTTGCTTATGCCGTCACCCATCGCATAGGTGATTGCCATAAGTTTTACATCACTAAAATCAACGCGCTTTTCAAGCTCTTCAGTTGCAGAAACCAGACCTTTCTTACTTTCCTCTCTTCCGATTTTAAAAACATCAATGACGTTGCCCTCATCAGACATTATACAAAAGGAGATTCCGGTAGTTCCATGGTCCATTCCAATAAATACCATGATTATCACAAAATAAATAAAAATAAAATAAAAAAAGAACAAAAAGACTTATTCGTCTTTTTGTAATCCGCAAGCTTTTCTTAATCTTTCACCTACGATTTCAATTTCTTTTTGACCTTCAGCAGCTCTCATTTCTTTGAGGTTAGCGCCGTTGGTTGCGTTTTCATCGCCCCATTGTTTTTTAAAGGTTCCATCTTGGATTTCTTTTAAAACAGCTTTCATACCGTCTTTTGCTTCCTGGGTAATGATTCTGTTTCCTCTGGTTAAACCACCATATTCAGCAGTGTTACTTACATCAGTCCACATTCCGGCAAAACCTTTTTCATAGATTAAATCTACAATGAGTTTTACTTCGTGACAGGTTTCAAAGTAAGCGATTTCAGGTTGGTATCCTGCTTCAACCAAAGTGGTGAATCCTGCATTGATTAATTCTGTGATACCGCCGCATAAAACAGTCTGTTCACCGAAAAGGTCAGTTTCAGTTTCTTCCTGGAAAGTAGTTTCCAAAACACCTGCTTTGGTTAAACCGCATGCTTTTGCCATTCCTAATGCAAGTTGCATTGCATCTCCTGTTGCATCTTGCTGTACTGCTACAAGTCCAGGGATACCGAATCCTTCTTCGTAAGTTCTTCTTACCATGGATCCAGGTCCTTTTGGTGCAAACATTACAATGTTTACGGTTTCATCAGGTTTGATTAATTCAAAGTGAATGTTGTAACCGTGAGAGAATGAAATGGTGTTTCCATCTTCAACATAAGGAGCGATTTGTTCGTTGTATACTCTTTGCTGGATTTCATCTGGAAGTAAAATGTGAATAATATCAGCTTCTTTAGCTGCGTCTTCGATGGTTTTTACAGTCATACCATCTTCTTTTGCTACATTCCAAGAGCTACCATTTTCTCTTAAACCAACAATAACGTTAGCTCCACTATCAGCCATGTTTCTGGATTGTGCTCTACCTTGGGAACCATAACCGATTACAGCAATAGTTTTTCCTTGTAAAGCATCAGTATTTACATCTGCATCGTAATACATTTTCATTTAAAATCATCTCTTAAACAATCTAATAAAAGGTAAGCTATCTATTTAACTACCTCAATTTATGGAAGTTGAGGATTCTTACTTCACGGTTGTGCACTCTTTTGAGCATAGGATTCCGTGATATCCTCTCGTCCCAAAGGTTAAGACATTTTATAGTTTAATTTATTTTTTAACTTGGTTTTTGTTAAAAAATTTTGAATTAAACTTTTTTTATTGTCATATATTATTATATTCATTTTGTTATTTAAATCATTATCAGAAGCATATTGAAAAATAATCCATACTCCACTATTGTGCAATTCATCACCGACTAAAGAA